>DAOUJC010000010.1:0-77834 GCA_034423135.1 Dehalococcoidia bacterium
TCCGCTACCAACCTGCGCAGCTTATGCCGGCGCCCATAGATGCAGGACCGAACTCTCAAACACAGCCCACCGGATTCAGGGCCTTGACAGAGCAACTCATTTCATAGATGAGCCTGTCGAAGGGAGTGAGCGGGACGCCGCCGCAGGTGCAGGGCCGGGAATGACGGATGGGGACAGCCCCCTACGCCCACACAGCGGCGACCACGGCGTCCGTCGGGTTAGCGGGATCGAAGAGGATGACCGCGCACGCGCGGCCGGACGTCATCTGCGCCGCAGGTATGCCGCGGGACACCGGCACGCCCTCCAGCCACGTGGCCAGGCTGCCCGCCATCTGCACGGTCGCCGTGTAGGTCGCTGCGTCGAAGCTGCGCAGGCTGCCCTTTCGAATCTCCATAGCCGTCAGACTCCTCCCAGCGTCAGGACCTGAACGTACTCCGGCTCGCGCAGCCGAGAGTACCTCAGCTCCAGGCCCATCACACGCCGCTTGGCCGCCGTCAATCCTGACGCCGCATCGTTGACCTCGATGACGTCGTACAGCTCCAGGCCGCAGTTCACCGGAGTAACGATCTCGCCGCCCAGCGCGTCGAGCGTCTGTCGCCGCATCACGGAGCGGGCCCGGTCCAGGGCCTTCTGGGTCGTGTCCATGTTCAGGTCGTGCACCTGGAGGAGGCGCTCAAACACCTCCCCAACCTCTTCCCAGTCAAATGCCTCCCCCAGGTGCGCCTTGCCGAAGACCTGAACCCTGTTGTACTCCCTAGCCCCGGACCGGAATCTGCCTCGAAGAATGGGGTGGTCTGTGCCGAATACGTAGTCCGTCGAATCCCGTTCGCCCAGCTCGCGCAGGCGGCCCTCGATGCCGTCGAACTGCAGCACGACCGGCGCCTTGTCCAGCAGCCGCCGAACTGCGCCCGCAGCAGTCTCACCCGGGTGAATGGTGAATGACGGACTCAGCGAGGCGGCCTCCCTGCCAGCACCGGCAACGGTTGCCGTCAGCCCTGCCCTGGCCAGCATGGACCGCACGATGGCCGGCAGGGTCTCGTCGCCCGCAGCCCACGTGTACTGACGCCTCGCCCGCCACGACTCCAGCGCTTGCCACGCGCTGCGGGCATGAATCGCCAGCTCTGCCCCGCCGCCGAACGAGCTGTGCTCGAACCCCTCGATCGGGAACGACGGCCCGCTCGACGCCTCACGCCCGGAGGCGGTCTCATACCCCGGCGACACGCTCACCGTCGATCCCAGGCGCAGAGGCCCAAGCTCGCCCTCGCCGATGCCGCCGTAGCGTCCGTGGTCGTTCCGCAGCCGGATGACCGCGGCTCCCCCGAATGGCTCCTCGCGGACGTTCAGGCTGACCACGTCCTCCGTCAGATCCAGCGTCGAGCCTCGGCGGTCGCCTTGCCACACGCCGCCAGGCGTGCACAGCCACAGGTGAGATGCGGAGGACGCGATGGCCACGCCGTACGTAGACGCGATGTTGAGAGGCACTGGCTCACGCCACAGGTTGTCCGCGTAGGACGAGCCAGCAAGAGCGTGGGTGTGCGCCGACCGCTGGTAGTTGGACGTGCCGGTGTACCGCTCCACGAACGTGAGGCGCATGACGTCCGCGCCGGCAAGGAACGGATGGTGAAACGAGACGCCGGAAGTCGACCTGGCCGTGTTCATCTCGCGCAGCGGCGACCACACGCCATCGGCCAGCGTTCCACCGTCGCCGTGGACGCACGTCCAGACCTTGGCGTCGCTGCTCGACCGATCGGTGCCCGCGATGGCCAGATTCCAGCCGCCGCGGTAGGCGCAGGCCATCCCGGTGATGGACGCCACGCGCTCGCCCCACGGCCGCGATTCAGTCCACTGCCGGCCGGACTGCTTGATGAAGTAGACCGCGTTGGTTGCGGTAGCATAGAAGAGGCCCGGCGTGCCACTGTCGTCGGCGGCAGCGGCTATCCATGAAATGCGGCCCCGGTTTGGGCTGTGAACGGCGATGGGCGCGCTCCACGATGCTCCGTAGTTGGTGATCTCCAGCCTGTACACGCTCGTTCCCCGCGGCTCAACGTAGAGGATGTTGATCACGGCGCCGCTGGCCGTCATGGCGATGTTCGCAGTCGCCGAGACGGTGTTGAGCCGCGTCCACGACGCGAAGTCACTCGACGGCCCCGGGCTGCTCACCCGCTGCACGTACAGCCGGCTGTCCGAGGAGTCCACGCGTGCGCGCACCAGGGAGCCGTCGCCGGCACAGACTGCTGCGTGGTGAAAGTTGGTCTCCGCGCCTTGGTACAGCCGCCGAAAGACCGGCCGCGCCACTCCCGCCGCCGTGTCAGACACCGTGACACGCACGTGCGGGACGGCGCTGCCGCTCCGCTGTGCCTCCAGCAGCGTGGGCGTGAGGCTTCTCACGGCCGCCTAACCCCCTTGCTCCAGCGTCCGCCCGAACGCGGGCCGCGCCGGCGTGTACAGGCGCGCCGGCCTCACGCGGTTGCGGCTGCCGTGCACCGCCAGCCCCTTGACGAACGCGTCCAGGCGGTCCTGACCCCACGCGCGATACTGCTTCCACACCTCCACGCCTCCAACGTTGACGCGGTTGATGGCGTAGCTGGACCACTCGAGGGCGGCGTAGCCGCTCGCTCCCACCGCTGCCAGGTCCTCCAGCGCAGGTGGTATCGAGGAGCCGGTCGCGTCGATGGTGTGGAGGCGACCATAGTAGACGCGGACGCTGTCTCCTGAGCGCGGCGCCGGGTCTCCGAGCAGCGTCAGGGAGCCTGCCCAGAGGCTGAAGGGCCGGTACGCAGGCGGAAACTGCTCGACCGGATGCTCCGCCGCCTCCACGGTCACAAGGTCGGTGAGGGAGGCCAGGGACACCTCGCGGCCGCTCTCTCCGCCCGCCGTGAGCGTGGCTGTGGCCTCCCGCGGGATCGAGAGGCTCAGCTGGCGCACCGCGTGGAGTATGTGCCGGTCAAGCTCGTCGTCCGTCCAGCGCTGGCCGGCGGAGGCCTCGTCGCGGAGGTCAGTTCGCACTCTGGCCCTCATCTCGGAAATGTTCACTTTTCGCCTCCCTGCACTCCCTCACCGCAATGGCCGAACGTCGCCCCCGCTAGTCCCTCACTCCCGTGAGCTTGCCCAGCTTGAGGGAGTTGAACACGGCGACGGACACGTACCACTTCACGTGGTTGCGGGTTGCGTCCTTGACCTCCAGCGACCCCACGCGCTCCACCTGCAGGCCGCCAGGCCCCGTCAGGCCCGACACGCCGCCCTCGCCGTACTGGAGCGCGTATATGGTGGAGCAATCCGAGCTGCTGCCAACCGTATCGGCGTCCGAAATCCAGTCGTTCACGCCCACGGGGATGCCGTCGTAGTACTGAACCATCTGGCCGAACTCATTGCGGTCCGACTCCAGCAGGCCGCTGCCAGTGCCGCGCGACAGCGACGTGAGCTTGCGGCGGCTCCGGCGGCTCATCAGCAGCATGTCCGGCTTGCCGGCCCTCACCTTGTCGATCAGCTCGTCCAGCTTCTCCAGCGTGAGCGTGGCCCCGTTCGTGCCCATCGCCACCGTCTGGCCTTCCGTGGCCAGCTTGTCGATCCCGTCGAACGCCTTCACGTCGGAGTCCACGTCGCCGTTAATGAAGGTGTCGTCAAACTTCTGCTGCACCGCCTTGGCCTTGAGCTGCACCACCGCCGCCTCCAGGTCCTGCACGTTCGAGCGAGTGGAGCGAAGGAAGTTGTCCACGTCCGCGTCGCCGCCCAGAATCTTGAGCGTGGCCGTCTTCTGCGTGAAGGTTGGCGCCGACTCCGCCCAGGTGTCGCCTACGTCATAGAACGCAGCTGTAGGCGCCGCGTTCTCCTGGTTGTAGGTCAGCCCGTTCCCGACGATCTCGATGAAGGGCATTGCCTGGAGCACGGGGCTCTCCTTGACGATGGTCTCTATGACCCCTGTGAGGAGAACGTCGTTCGAAAGTCTGCCCGCGTCCGTAATCGTTAGTGCCATGGTCCATCCACCCCCTGAGCCGAAATTGGGGCAAGGATAGAACGCCTGTACGCCTGAGGCAAGCGGCAGTTGACGCAACTCTCAGCCCGATGCGCGGAGCTGCCGCTCACAGCGAGCCGGCGAGCAGGCTTGCGCGAATGGCTCTCGCGGGGCCGCTAGACCGGGGAGACTGTCTAGAAACGGGAATCAGCAATCGGGCCGGAGCGGTTGTGCAGCACGAAACATCACGCCCGCTCACGCACGTCCTGTCGGACAGCTTGAGCGGGCGCGAGCGATCTCGGTCTGTGAATGTGGGCAGAGGCTACGGGAATGTGAGGTTCAGCGTCTCGACCTTCAGCTGCCGGCCATTGTACTGCGCAGTCTCGTTGGCCTGTTTCTCGTTGCCCCTGGCGTCGATGTAGTGGAACGTGATCGTCTGGTTGTTCAGCGCATGGTCATTGGGCGCGACGAAGATATCGGAGTACCTCCCGTTGAAGACCTTGCCTTCCGCCGGCCTTTCTCTGTTCGGGTTCGACCTCCACCACTGGATCCTGGCCTCCACGTAGGTGCCGTTGGGCGGCGCCTCGCCAGCAACAGTTATGGTGCCGCTGAACTGGTTGTAGAAGAGCGGGAACTGCGACCCCACCGGCGTGTTCACCGGGGTCGGCGTTGGCGTGGCCGCCGGTCTGGGAGTAGCCGTGGGTCTGGGCGTGGGTGTAGCCGTGGGAACGGGCGTAGGCGTTTCCGTGGGAAGAGGCGTAGCCGTAGCCGTGGGAACGGGCGTAGGTGTGGCCGTGGGAACGGGCGTAAACGTAGGCACCGGAGTGAACGTGGGATACGGCGTATAGGTGGGCACCGGCGTCCACGTGGGAACGGGCGTGGGCGTGGGAATCATCGTTGCGGTCGGACTAGGGGTGGGTGGTGTGTCCGTGGGTTCCGGCGTTGGGGTGGCGCTTTCGCAGGCCGCCACCACCATCAGCACGAGCAGAATGGGAATTATGTACAGTTTCCTCATGTGTTACCTCTCCAGAAATCCGCTAGAACATACCACAATGTTGTAAAGCGCCGCAAGCACTCTCAAGAACTTGTAACAACGTCGAGGCTGAGGCTGATATGGCTGGCAGTGCCGGCGCTGCCGGTAGTATGATTCGGCCAGCGCCATGAGCAGAAGACGGAGAGCCAGACGCGCGAGCCTCCGGGCGGCCCGGAGGCAAAGCCGCACCAGGAGCGGCATGCCCGCGTACGGGTGGTGGGCCATCGCTGCGTTGGCGCTGGCGTTGGTCGTGGCAGTGGTCAGGGTTACGCAGTAGCGCGGCGAGGAAGGAAGTCACGCCACTTGGCAAATCGAAGGCGTCTCGGTTACAATGACCAAGTACGACGAACGTCCACCGGGGAGGAGACCGGCTTGCAGGAAACCGTAGTCATCTACACCCATCCCGATTGCGGCTACTCCGTAAGGGCCAAGAACGAGCTCCTGCAGTTGGAGATCGAGTTCCGTGAGGTGGACCTGAGCGAGACTCCGGAGGCGTGGCAGGAGGTAGAGCGACTCACCGGCGGGCAGCGGCTCACTCCGGTGAAGGTTGAGGGCGATCAGGTCACCGTGGGGTTCAACGGACTCAGTTGAAGCTTCTGAACGGAGGCCGTCGGTCTCCGGAATAGGCTGGGAAGCAACCGGCGGGGACATAGAGAAGGCAACGTGGTCGTGGCAGCCCCGTGGAGCACACGGGCGTTACGGCAAAGCCGCTGCAAGGCGTTTCCAGCGGCCCGGTGGTGTAGCATGGTTCAACACGCCGCCCTGTCAAGGCGGAGATCGGCGGTTCAAATCCGCTCCGGGTCGCCAACCAACTGACGAGAATCAGCCGTTGGACGTGCGCGTCCGCGAGTTTGGATGCGGCTTGGCCCAACTGCAAGACGCGCCGAACCAGACCCCTGCCGGCAAGCTTTCGCGGAGCCGGCCAGGATGTCTGTCAAGTGCTATGTATCAGAGCTGGGGCTAGAGAGTCTCTACCAGCGTGAGCCGCCACCGCCGAACCCACCGCCCGGACCGCGCGGCTGGCGCGCACGCGCTTCGTTCACGGTGAGCGTACGTCCGCCCATCTCTTTGCCGTTCAGGTTGGAGATCGCCGCCTCGGCCTCGGCCGAACCGGGCATCTCAACAAAGCCGAATCCGCGGGAGCGTCCTGTCTCGCGGTCTCGCACAACGGTTACCTCTTGCACTTCTCCGTGCACTTCAAAGGCTTCCCGCAACTCATCTTCCCTTGTCTCGTAGGCAAGGTTTCCTACGTATATCCTCAATTCCGTCTCCTCCTCTCGGATGGTCAGTCATGCCGTTTGCCGGCATTCACCGTCTCTGCTCGGAGTGAGCCTTGCGGCCCCCTCCGCGCACATGGAATTCTCACCACATTACCCTGGGTGCGGCACGTCTCTGACTGAAGCAGTCACTACAGAATACCGGCCTGTCTCCTCGGGGTACAAATGGCACTGTTGTATCGCATCCGCACTCGGCGCATACTACCGGATACGCCTCGCGGGAACTTTGGACAAAGCCGCCATTACGCTCCGCCCGCCGGCTTTGCCGGCAGGTTCTGCACCGTTTCGGCTGGTTCGTAAATCCCTTTTCCGCGTGAAACGCCTGATCCTCCGCGCTGAACGTGAAGGGCTGTCCGCAGTCCACACACGTAAGTGCCTTGTCCTCATAATCCATCAGTGACCTCCTTTCTTCTGGTAGTTGGCGAGAGAGTGGTCACCGATACCGAGGAGTTCAAGACAATCCGCTGGGCTCCGGGGACACCAACCATCGGCCGGGCAGGGCTCAAAGGACGCTGTTACGAACTGGGCTCTGGGACTCAATATACCGCCACCGTGCGCAAGTATAGCACACTCCGCCTTCGTGCGCACCATGAATCCAAAAGCACGGCCAATCCGCTCAAGTAATGTGGCATTTACCCTTCATTATTCCTTATACTTATGGGGTCATGCTCTTCTCGATGACACCCACTGGCGCTATGGAACCTGAAAGAAGGAAGAGACGCAGCCGGGCGCCGCTGTGCTCGGGAGCGAGCGCTGGACTCTCAGGACTGGCCGGACTCACAATTGCTGTGGCCGTCCTGGACTCCGGCGGAAGGCCGGCGGACCCGTAGACCGCCGCCCGTCTGTGCCCCGCGACACGCGCAGCGGGCGGCCCTAAAGGAGGAATCCGTGATACGCAGCTTTGGAGACAAGAGGCCCAGGATTCACCCCACAGCCTTCGTCAGCGAGGCGGCGTACGTGGTGGGTGACGTGGAGATCGGCGAGGGATCAAGCGTGTGGCCGGGCGCCGTCATCAGGGCCAACCGCTACAAGATACGCATCGGGCGCCACGTTAACGTACAGGACAACAGCGTCATCCACGCTGACGAAGACGCCACCTACGGCGACTACATCACCATAGGCCACCAGGCGCTCAGTCACGCAACTGTCGTGGAGGACCATTGCCTCATCGGCAACGGAGCCATCGTCAACGGCTACAGCACCATACGCCACCACTCCCTGATCGCGGCCGGCGCCGTGGTCCTGGAGCGCGTCGAGATTCCGCCAAACTCGCTTGTGGTAGGCGCGCCGGGAGAGGTCAGGCGCACCGTCATGGAGCGTCACCTGGAGCTGATGAATCGCTACAACACGGACTACCAGCAATACACTCGCGACTTCAAGGAGGCGGGCCTCCAGGACCCCGACCAGGAGAGCTTCACCGACCCCAACGTCTAGCGGGCGCGGCTTGTCCACCACCGGCCCCACCTTTAGAATTCAGAACGTGGACGGAAACGAGCTATGAGAACAATCGACCTGCGCAGCGACACGGTAACCCATCCTTCACCCGCCATGCGCCAGGCTATGGCCGAGGCCGAGCTGGGCGACGACGGCTGGGGCGACGACCCAACTGTGAACCGGCTCCAGGAGCGCGTGGCCGACCTGCTGGGCAAGCAGGCGGCTGTCTTCGTGCCCAGCGGCACCATGGCAAACCTGGCCGCCGTCCTGGCCCACTGCCAGCGCGGCGAGGAGATCATCGTCGGAGACCAGTCCCACATCTACCTCTACGAGTACGGCAGCGTCTCGGCGCTCGGCGGCGTTGGCTGCCGGCAGCTGCCCAACGCTGAGGACGGCACGCTCGACCCGAACATGGTGGAGGAAGCCATCCGGCCCGTCTCGCCAAGGTTCCCGCGCACCGGCCTGGTTTGCCTGGAGAACACGCACAACCGCTGCAGCGGCCAGGCGCTCACACGGGAGTATACGGAAGCCATTGCGGACATAGCGCACTCGCGCGGGGCCGCGCTCCACGTGGACGGTGCGCGGATATTCAACGCCGCGGTCTGCCAGGGCGTGCCGGCGAGCGATCTCGTGAAATCCGCCGACTCGCTCATGTTCTGCTTCTCCAAGGGCTTGTCATGCCCCGTGGGCTCAATCATCTGCGGCGATAGCGAGTTCATCGCGAGAGCCCGCAGGATGCGCAACTCGCTGGGAGGCGGAATGCGCCAGGTAGGCGTACTCGCAGCCGCGGCCATGGTAGCCCTCGACGAGATGGTGGAGCGGCTGGCGGACGACCACGCCAACGCGCGGAGGCTTGCGGAAGGGCTGGCCAACATCCCCGGCATCCTCATCGACCCGGACCGCATACACACCAACATCGTGATCTTCGAGGTTGCGGACGGCGAACCTGTCGAGTTCATGCGCCGGCTGGGTGAGCGAGGAGTGCGAGCCTCCCACACCCACGGCGCCAAGCTGCGCATGGTCACGCACTACGGCATCGAGCAGCAGGACATAGACGACGCCCTGACCGTGGTGGAGTCTGTTGCCGCGGAAGCCGTGAGAGTCCCGGGATAATGAACGCCAGGCCAGGTGAAGGGTCTCCGGGGATTTCCCCGCTGCGCGCCGGCTTGACCGCCGGGGCCGTGGCGGCGATATGTGGATCATTGCTGAACCTGCCTCTCCACTCGCCCTCCGACACTCTTATGAACAGCGCAACCGTTACCGCCGCCGCGCTTGCGGGGGGCGTCGGCGCCGGCCTGCTGTTGCGGGCGCTGGGTCGCAGCCGGCGTCGTACCTTGTACTTCCTGGGCGCCATGACGCTCGCATTCGTATTGACGGCCGCAGCGGCCGCAGCCGGAGAGACTGAGCTGGAGCGCAGCGTATCCTACATGGTGCCGCTGGCCGCGCTCACCATTGCAGTCACGGCGGCGTTGACTATGCTCCTGATGACGGCCGGTCGCGCCCTGCCGATGGCTGTGACCATCGCGTCGGTGCTTGTGGCGCTTGGCGTAGGCGCCGCGCTGGCCGGCATGGGCGATCAGGAGAGCGGCGAGCTGGAGCTGCCGCCCAGGACTGCGCAGCTATCTGTCGAGAGCTCCGATTCCCTTTGACGAACGCCAGGAGACACTGAACATGAGAATGGACACGGCTCGAATTCTGAAGGCGGCTGTAGCCGCATCGCTGCTCGCATCTCTGCTGCTGATGGCGGCCTGCGGCAGCGAGCCCGACCCGACGCCCACGCCGCCGCCAACTGCGACCTCCACACCTACGCCGCAGCCCGCGGCCACGTCACCTGCAACCGACGCTCCGGCGGCCACGGACGCGCCGGCAGCCACGGCAACGTCACAGCCGCCCGCTGCCACCGCTACGGCCGAGCCGGAGCCAACCGAGCCACCTCCCACGGAACCCCCAGCCGCGCCCAGAGACACAGGCGACTATGACGGCTACACGTTCGTGGTCTCGGACGGCTCGGAAGCCACCTTCACGGTCGAGGAGCAGCTTGCAAGTCTGCCCCTCCCGAACGACGCCGTGATGCGCACGACGTCCCTCTCCGGTGAGGTACACCTGGACGGCAGGCCCAGCGTGGTGGAGGTCGAGCTGCAGACCCTGTCCAGCGATCAGGATTTTCGCGACCGGTACGTTAGAAGCAGGATGTTCGGCGAGTATCCCCTGGCAATTTTCACGGTGGATGACATCGGCGGGATACCCGACGGCCTGGCCGACGGTGAAGAGGTCGCCACCACTGTGGATGGCTCGCTGGAGGTGCACGGCGGCGTGTTCCCGCTCACGTTCGAGATTCAGGCCAGGGACGACGGCGACAGCATCTTCATCCTTGGCCGCACCACGTTCACTTGGGACCAGCTGGAGGTGCCGCGGCCGCAGGCCCGGTCAGTGGTCAGCATAGAAGACGAGGTTCGTGTTAACATACTGCTGCAAGTCGTGCCGCGGTAGCGGCCCGGCCCGGCAAACAAGGAGGAATTGCAATGAAAGCAGTACAGGTATCACAGACAGGCGGACCGGAGGTACTGGAGTACAGGGACGTCGCTGACCCCGTGGCGGGGCCTGGACAGGCGGTGGTCGATCTGCAGGCGTCGGGCGTCAACTACATGGACGTGTATTTGCGCTCAGGCGCCAACCAGCCGCAGCTGCCCGTCATACCCGGCGGCGAGGGCGCAGGCGTCGTGACCGAGGTGGGCGAGGGCGTCACCGAGGTGGAGGTCGGCGACGTGGTCACGTACACCGGCGCAGGCTCGTCCTATGCAGAGCGGGTCGTGGTGCCCTCATGGCGGCTTGTGAAGATGCCGGAGGGACTTGACGCGGAAGTGGGGGCAGCCGTAATGCTCCAGGGCATGACGGCCCACTACCTCTGCTATTCAACCTACCCGCTGAAGCCCGGAGACGTGTGCATTGTGCACTCAGCAGCCGGCGGCGTGGGCCTGCTGCTGACGCAGATGTCCAAGGCGCTCGGAGCAACGGTCATAGCCACAGTGTCAACGGAGGAGAAGGCGGAGCTTGCCCGCGGGGCCGGCGCCGACCGCGTGATCAACTACGCAGAGCTAGACTTCGCTGCGGAAGTGGAGCGCATCACCGGCGGCGAGGGCGTACAGGTTGCATACGACGCGGTGGGCCTCGCTACGTACGAGGGCAGCCTCGCGAGCCTGGCCCCTCGGGGTATGCTCGCACTCTACGGACAGGCCAGCGGCCCCGTGCCGCCCATCAACACCGCCTTGCTCGGTCGGAAGTCGCTGTTCCTGACGCGCCCCTCGCTGGGCGGATACACCGCCACGAGAGAGGAGCTTCTGCAGCGCGCCGGAGACGTGCTCGGGTGGGTGCAGGAGGGCTCGCTGGACGTGCGCATCCACGGCAGGTTCCCGCTGAGCGACGCGTCCGAGGCCCACAGGCAGCTGGAGGGCCGTCTGACCACCGGGAAGCTGATCCTCCTCCCGTAGCACACTCTACGAACGACGCAGCAGGCATGGCGGGGCCAAAGGAAACCGTATTGGGCGCAGATCAGGAAGAAATGCGAGACCACGTACGGGCTGTGCGTGAGCGGCTGACGCGCGCAGCCGAGCGCGCCGGCCGCGATCCTGCGGACGTGACGCTCCTTGGCGCGTGCAAGACCGTGGACCGAGACCGGGTTGTGCAGGCTGTGGAGCTTGGCATCAGCCACCTCGGCGAGAACTTCGTTCAGGAGGCGGAGGCCAAGTTCGGCGGGAGCGAGCGACCGGAGAGTCTGGCCGGCCTGCACCTCATCGGCCATCTCCAGTCCAACAAGGTCAAACGCGCCGTCGCACTCTTCGACGCTATTCAGTCCGTGGACAGCATTCGCCTGCTGTCGCGCATCGACGCCGCGGCAAAGGCAATGGACCGGCGTGTGGACATCTACGTCCAGGTCAACCTGGCGGGGGAGGCCACCAAGGAGGGCGTCAGTCCAGGCCTTGTCGGCGAGTTGGCGGAGCACGCCGCCGCCTGCGAGAACGTGCGTCTCGCGGGGCTGATGGCCGTGCCTCCACATACGGAGGACCCGGAGGGCGCGCGCCCGTACTTCAGGATGCTGAGAGAGCTGCGGGACGAGGTGTGCCGGCTCGACGCCTGCTCCGGCGCATCGCTCGGCCTGTCGATGGGCATGACGGCCGACTTCGAGGTGGCCATTGAGGAGGGCGCGACGCTGGTCAGGGTCGGCTCCGCGATCTGGGGCGCGCGGCCGTGACAGCCGCTGGCTAGCCGGTACCCGTCGCCTCCGCCTCAAGGTCGCGATACAGGTCGACCTCGTCGGCCAGCTCTGCAGCCCGCAGGTTCGCCCAGTCGATACCGGCCGCCGTCTCGCGGAGAATGCCCACCACCATCGCGGCCTCAAGCTGTGTCGTGCCGTCAGCGCCGGTCTCCAGGTTGTACCAGAACAGGGTCGCGCTGCTGGCGCGCGGATCGTCGAAGACTCGGCTCAGGATGGAAATGCTGTAGCTCTGCATTTCCGCCTTGCCGGAATCTGAGGCCGGGTCCAGCCCGTTCACGAGCAGGCCGACTATTGGATCTGCGACGGAGATGTCAAACTCCGCGCCCAGGTACTGGGCCCGGCCGCCGGCCCCCCACTCCTGCAGCGCCGAGTCCACGCTCTGCGCCAGCCAGGAGTCGTAGGCCGCGGCCTCCTCGGACTGGCCACCTGCGGGAATCACCTCCTGCGGCGCGGCCCCGCCGCGCGGCGACACCAGCAGCGGCACCATCAGCGATCCGATCAGTGACACCGCGACTACGCCCACCACGACCATCTTGAGCGTGGAGAATCCCCGGCTTTCGGTGCGCGGCTCGTCCATGATTGGACGGTCTGCAAGATCCTCCACGTCCCTGGGGTCCGGGTACTCCCACTCCTCGTACTCGTCGCCGGGGCCGCCTCGGTTGCTCAGCATGGCAGCATTCTAGGGGAGAACGAGCGCAGGCGCAAACGCCGCCATGTCTGCTGGGCGAAGCTCGACCATACTGCGCCGGGCGGTTACAATCTCGAACGCCGGCCGCGCCACAGGCTTGCCGGCCTGCCGGTCGCCGACCCATCTCACATTGCGCGCTTCAGGAGGATGACCATGACCTCAAAGCAAAAGAGTTTCTCGTATCACTGGGGAGCCGGCGTGGTGGCGGAGGAGGCCCAAGTGGAGGGCACCTACCACCGCCCTACCCTGCAGCTGCTCAAGTACACGGAAGGCGAGGCGGCCGGGCAGGTCGCCATCCGGTTCTGCCACTATGGCCACAGTGGGGACTTCAATCGCTCGCCGTTGCTCATGTCGCCGGACGAGCTGTCGGATATGGGCAGGGCACTCCGCGAGACGCCGGAGCTGCTGGAGCTGCTCACGCGGCTGCTGGACGCCCAGCCGTCAGAGGCGCAGAGTCCTTGACATTCCCGCTCGCTAGCGGTGTACAATTCGTACAGGAGTCATTACACACGCTAGAGGGATTCGGATTCAAGGAAGTAGAAATGGCCGTGACGGAACCGCCCATAACTCGGAGCGAGCTCAAAAGCGAGCTTCAAGAGGAACTAAGACACTATGCAACCAAAGCCGACCTCGCCAACATGAAGGCTGGGCTGGTAACTTGGTTGGTGAGCATTTTTGCTGCATTTGTGACTATAGCGGTCTCCCTTACTGCTGTGTTGCTGAACGTGTTGGGCTAGTGGGTTGCTGAAGGAGGCGCAGCATGTCTGAAGCGGTAACTCAGATCATTATCGTAACGGCCACCTGGGCAATCACAGGAGTTGTGGTGGTTGGCGTTGCCCTGCGCCTGTACAAGTTGATCGAGAGAGACTAAGCGGCGCCCAGCCCGCCGGCTAGCCGCTGCCGCCGTTGCCGGACGAGTGATCGTGGCCGCGCAGCCAACCGTACACCAGTGCGCCGCTCGCTGCGCCAATCAGCGGCCCGGCCCAGTACACCCAGTGGCTCGACCAGACCCAGCCGCCAAGCGCAGGCCCGAATGATCTCGCCGGATTCATTGACGCCCCGGAGATTGGCCCGCCGAACGTGGCCTCCAGCGCAACCGTCATTCCGATTGCCAGCGCGGCCGCCTGCCCCACGGCACGAACGTCGGTGGCAACCGCCATGATCACGAACATGAGGATGAAGGTCAGCGCGACCTCCATTCCAAGCGACTGCACGTCGCTGCCCGCGGGCAGGGTCGCACCCATGTCGCCCACGCGCCCGAATAGCAGCAGGTGCCCGCCACTGGCCGCGGCCGCTCCGGTAAGCTGAGCGCCCCAGTACACCGGCACCTCTCGCCAGGGGAAGTGGCGCGCCAGCGCAAAGCCGAGGGTGACGGCGGGATTGATGTGCGCGCCGGATATGTGGCCCGTGGAGTAGATCATCGCGGCCACGATCATGCCGAAGGTGAGGGAGATGCCCAAGTGTCCTATGGTGCCACCGGACACCTCATTGACCACGATTGCGCCTGCGCCGGCAAAAACCAGGCCCGCTGTGCCAAGCGCCTCCACGACCGCCCGCCGGATGACGGGGTCTCTGGTGCCCGCGTCCGGCAACGGCTAGTACCTGGAGACGTTGATCTCGGTCATCTTGCCGGTCACAAGGAAAATGACGCGCTCAGCAATGTTGGTGGCGCGGTCCGCAATCCGCTCCAGGTCGTGGGCCACCCACAGCAGGTACGTGGCCCGCTGTATGGTATTGGTATCCTGCACCATGAAGAAGATCAGCTCCCGGTACACCTGGTCGTAGAGCGCATCAACCTCGTCGTCGTCGTTGCAGACCGCGAGTGCCGCCACAGTGTCCCTGTGCACAAGCGCGTCCAGGCTTCGCCGCAGCATCTCCGTCGCCATCTCAGACATCCTGGGCAGGTCGATGAGCGGCTTCAGGGGAGGCTCACCCTCCATCATCAGGCATATCTTGGCGATGCCCTCCGCGTAGTCTCCCATGCGCTCCAGCTCCACCGCGATGTGCAGCATGGCGATGATGTTGCGGAGGTCGCCGGCCATGGGCTGCTGCGTTGCGATCAGCTCGATGCACTGCTCCTCGAGGTTGTATCGTTTGCTGTCGATGTAATCGTCCTCGCGAATGACCTGACGCGCGGCCTCGGCGTCTCTGCGTTTCAGCGCATCCAGGGCCTTGGCAATGGCCTTCTCGACCATACTGCCAAGGATCAGTAGGTCACTCTGGAGCATCCTCAGATGCCTGTCGAAGTCCGCTCTAACCATTAGTCCACCTCCCTGCGTGCGCCTGTCCATCAGCTGAAGCGGCCGGTGATGTAGGCCTCCGTGTGCTCGCTCTTGGGATTGGTGAAGACCTCGCTCGTCGGGCCGTATTCCACCAGGTAGCCCGCCTTGTCCTGGTCCATCATCAGGAACGCCGTGTGGTGCGAGACCCGGGCGGCCTGCTGCATGTTGTGCGTCACGATTATGATGGTGACCTCCTGGGACAGTTCGCGTATCAGCTCCTCCACGGCAAGCGTGGCCATTGGGTCCAGGGCGGAGCACGGCTCGTCCATGAGGATCACCTCCGGCTCCACCGCAAGCGCACGCGCGATACACAGCCGCTGCTGCTGACCGCCAGAGAGCTGCAGGGCGCTCTGCTTCAGCCGGTCCTTCACCTCGTCCCAGAGCGCGGCGCGTCGTAGCGACCGCTCTACTCGCTCCCCCAGGTTGCCGCCTATCCCGTTCACCTTCAGCCCAAACGCCACGTTCTCGAAGATCGACTTGGGAAACGGATTGGGCTTCTGGAACACCATCCCGATGCGGCTGCGGAGCTCCACGGGGTCCACGCCTGCGCCGTAGATGTTCTCGCCCTGGTAGAGCACCTCGCCGTCCACGTGGCCGCCCGGCGACATCTCGTGCATGCGGTTGAGGCAGCGAACCAGCGTGCTCTTGCCGCACCCGGACGGACCGATGACGGCGCTGACCCGCCTGCGATATAGGGACAACGTGACATCCTTGAGAGCGCGGACTTCGCCGTAGAACGCATCGAGGTTGCGCACGTCAATGACCGACTCGGGGGCCGCGTCCCTATGTGACTCCACCGTATCCTCCGCCGTCTCAATCTGGGGCAGATTCAGAAAGTTCTCGGTCACCATCTGCTTCTCCTAGCGTATATGTTCCGCAGGGTTATGGCAACTGCGTTCATCATCAGGAGCACCACCAGAAGCACCACGATCCCGGCCGCTGCGTTCTCCTGGAATGCCGGCAGAGGCCTGCCGATCCAGCTGTATATCTGAACGGGCAGCACAGTGAAGGAGTCGGTGGGTGAACTGGGGACGAAGAGCACGGTTGTATACGCTCCCACCACGATTAGAGGAGCCGTCTCGCCTATGGCCCTGGCCAGCGCGAGTATGAATCCGGTCAGTATGGTTGGTACGGCCGCCGGCAGCACCTGGTGCCAGACGGCCTGCCAGCGCGTGGCACCCAGTGCCATCGCCGCTTCCCGCATTGAGGGAGGCACCGACCGTAGCCCTTCACGGGACGCTACGATGATTATCGGGAGTATCAGCAGCGCCAGGGTCAGGGCGCCCGCCAGGATGCTGCGACCCAGGCCCATCCCGTACACGAAAACCGCAAGTCCCAGCAGCCCGTACACAACGGACGGTACCCCCGCCAGGTTGTTGATGTTTATCTCGATGGTCCGAGTTATCCAGTTTCGCGTGGCAAACTCCTCCAGGTAAATAGCGGCTCCCACGCCCGTTATGATGGCGAAGAGCGCCGTGAACATCATCACCCAGAGAGTTCCGGCCAGCGCGGACTTTGCCCCGGCCTCCTCCGGCTTGTAGGAGGGGAAGCTGTTGATGAAGTCCAGGCCAAGCACCCCGATGCCGTCCCGCACCACGGTTACCAGCAGTACCGCAAGTACCACCACGCCAAGGAATGAGGCCGACATGGCCAAAGCCACGAAGGCTATCCCCCTGCCCTTCCGCACGGTCCGGCTCCTGCGTGCGGGTCTTCCCCGGTCGAACGTTATGTTGGGGATCATTCGTATATCTCCCTGAACTTCGCCAGTACCACCTGGGCCAGGAGGTTCAGCGAGAGGGTGAAGAGGAACAGCATCAGGCCCACCGCAAAAATGCTCTCGTACTCCACCGTGCCCCTTGGCGTATCGCCGGTTGCAACCTCCATGATGTACGCCGTCATGGTCTGCATGGCCTCCAGCGGGTTCCACGACAGGTTGGAGACTCCGCCCGCCGCGATGGTCACAATCATGGTCTCGCCGACTGCCCTGGCGAGTGCCAGCAGCGCGGCTGCCACAATCCCGGACAGCGCCGCAGGCACCACCACCTTCACTGCCACCTGGAACTTGTCGGATCCAACGGCATACGCGCCCTCGCGCAGTGACGCGGGTACGGCGCGCATCGCGTCCTCGCTCAGCGAGGCCACCATGGGTATCAGCATTACCCCCATGGCCATGGCCGCGCCCAGCGCAGTGAAGATTGTCTCCGTATCGAACAGCGGCCTGATTATATGCGGGTTGATGAAGGATATGGCGAAGAACCCGAACACCACCGTGGGTATGCCCGCCAGGACCTCCAGCACCGGCTTCACCGTGGACCGTATGCTCTCCGGGGCATACTCGCTCAGGTAGATTGCCGTGAGCAGCCCCACCGGGAACGCTATGCCGAGCGCCATGAAGGAGATCAGCGCCGTTGCCGAGAGGAGCGGCAGCACGCCGAAGTTCTTTATCGAGAATAGGGGCGTCCACTCCGTACCGGTGAGAAACTCCACGACCGACACCTCTCGGAAGAACAGGAGCGCTTCCTCCAGCAGCACCAGGACGATGCCCACGGTCGTCACCACTGAAATCAGGGCGCACGTGAACAGAAACGCGAGGATGGGCGCCTCCCGCATCCTCTGCCGGAGGCGCCTCTTCCTCGAAGACTCGGCGATGATATTCGCCAACCTACTGTGTCCTCTCCAATACCTCGTTGATGGGGGTACCGGCCGCTACGTCCTTGAAGACGGAGCCGGTGATGCGGTTTACCAGCCTGTCCATGCCCCACTCGTAGACCTCCTGCGGCAGCGGCACGTAGCCTACCGCGGAGACCAGATTGGGGGCCTGGAGGATAAAGAACCTTACGAAGGCCTCTACCTCCGGCCTCTCGTCCAGCGTGTCAGCTCGCACGTAGATGAAGATCGGCCTCGCGAGCGGCAGGTAGTTGCCCGCCTCCACGGTTGCGGCCGACGGCTCCACGCACTCACCCGTCGCCGGGTTCTCTATTAGCACGCCATTCACCAGCTCCTGGTACTGCGCGTAGTACGCCAGCCCGAAGTAGCCGATGCCTCCCTCAGACCCGTTCACTCCCTGCGCAATCAGAGGGTCTTCCTCGGTCGCCAGGTCCATGTCACCACGATGTGCTCCGCCTTCGTCCATGATCGCTTCGGTGAAGTAGTCGAACGTGCCAGAAGCTGTGGTGGGGCCGTACAACCTCAGATTCACGTCCGGGAACGACGAGTCAACCTGGTTCCAGTTGGTGATTGTTCCCTGTGCCTCAGGCCCGAATATCGTGGCCAGCTGTTCGACTGTCAGACACTCGGCCCAGTCGTTGCCGGGATTGACGACTACGGAGAGAGCGTCGAACGCTACCGGTATCTCTATCACCTCGATGCCGTTCTCAGCGCACGTGTCAAGCTCGGACTGCTTGGATGGCCTTGAGGCGTCCCACACATCGATCTCGCCGGCGCACATCGCCCGGCCGCCGGCGCCCGTGCCAGTGGAGGCCACGTTGACCCGCACGCCGGGGATGAAGGCGCTGAACTCCACGGCCATTGCTTCGCTTATGGGGAATACCGTGCTGGAGCCGGATACCGACACCTCGCCGCTGAGATCCGTTGGGATCATCGCATCCGTACCGGAGCTTGCGGCAGAGCCCTCAGTCCTCTGCAGGACCTCACCGATGGGCGTACCGGCCGCCACGTCCTTGAACACGGAGCCGGTGATGCGATTGTCAAGCCTGTTGAGCCCCCAGGCGTACACTTCCGCCGGCAGAGGCACGTAGCCCACCGCAGTCACCAGCGAAGGCGCCTGATCGATGTAGAACCGCACGAACTCCTCTACCTCCGGCCTCTCGTCCAGCGTATCGGCTCGCACGTAGATGAAGATGGGTCTCGCGAGCGGCAGATACGTGCCGGACTCGACCGTCGCAGCCGCGGGCTCCACGCACTGACCGGTCGCGGGGTTCTCTATCAGCACTCCCTTCACCAGCTCTCGGTACTGGGCGTAGTACGCAAGTCCGAAGTAGCCGATGCCGCCTTCCGATCCATTCACACCCTGCGCTATCAGGGGGTCTTCCTCGGTCGCCAGGTCCATGTCTCCCCTGTGCGCGCCGCCCTCGTCCATGATCGCCTCGGTGAAGTAGTCGAACGTACCCGACGCTGTTGTTGGACCGTACAGCCTCAGATTCAAGTCCGGGAACGACGAGTCCACCTGGTTCCAGTTGGTGACTGTTCCCTGCGCCTCAGGACCGAATATCGTGGCCAGCTGTTCGACTGTCAGACACTCGGCCCAGTCGTTGCCGGGGTTCACCACCACCGACAGTGCATCGAACGCCACCGGTATCTCAATCACCTCAATGCCGTTCTCAGCGCACGTGTCAAGCTCGGACTGCTTGGACGGCCTGGACGCATTCCAGACGTCAGACTCGCCCGCACACATCGCGCGACCGCCGGCGCCCGTGCCGGTGGACGCCACGTTTACCCGCACGCCCGACTGCACACCACTGAACTCCACCGCCATCGCCTCACTGATGGGGAACACCGTGCTGGAGCCGGATACCGACACCTCTCCACTCAGATCCGGCATCATCATGGACTCTTCAGTGGGAGTCGGCGCAACGGTAGCTTCCATTGCTTCGGTCCCCGTGGCCGCGGGTGGCGGGGTATTGGTTGGCCTCGGTGTGGCCGTTGGGTCATCGCCGCACGCGGCCATCACGCCCACGACCAGAAGAGCCAACAAAATGGCTCCCGAAAGAGCTCGGAAGCCTGTGTGCCTAATCTTGGTTGTCCCGGTTGCCAATCTCATCTCTCGTTTCTCGAACCTCCATCCAGTTTATGAACGCTCCGTTAACGGGCCATTAACCTGTCTTTAAGCAACCGTTAAGCGAGCGCTAGAGCGGATCCAGGTACTTGGGGTAGTAGTGCCACTCCCTCACACCATCGCCGCATTGGGGGCATCTCCAGAAGCGGACCGCTTCGACACGGGCCGGGTCGTCCTCCCTGCAGATCAGGTCCCCGCACAGCTCCATGTTGGTCCTGCAGGGACGGCAGAACTTTGGCCTTGGAAACCCCGGCGCAAGCAGCCCCAGCACCTGAAGGGCCGCCCTCCACAGGCGTTCCCCAAGCGACTCGCGTCTGACGTGGGGAAACATCTGCTCCTCCGGCGCTGCGGTGGGGATGTTGGACATAGGCATCGGCTCCTTCCTTATACTCAAGTTGTTTGTTCCGTTATTCACAATCGACGGTAGCACTGGCGGGTTAACGGGCGTTTATGCATCGCTTAAGGTTGCTTTAAGGCTCTGGGCGGCCCGTTCGACCGGCATTGGTTCGACCATCACCCGGCTTTCGATTGGTGGCAGGGGAGGAGCGGATTTGCAATGGAGGGGAAACGCCCCTCCCTGCCACGTGGAACAAGGGTCAGGGTACTCTCCCTCGAACGGTTCCCCCTACGCCTTGCTGTTGGAGTCATCAACCACAGCATAGCCCACCGAAGTTAACAGCGCTTTAGAGCAGCGTTAAGCGACGGTTAGGGGTTGTTGAAGGCGCCGAATGAGTCGCTCAAAGAGCGCCGCGTAGGCGTGTAGCCACGCGTGCATCTTGAGAGAGTCGACCTCGCCCCGGCTTCCCGGTCCGGTGCGAGGGCGCAGGCCGCACGCCGTCTAGTGCGGGCCAGTCGAGTAGAAACAGGAATCTCGGGGTCTGACTATTGTGCCCCTACGTCGCGCGCGGAAGCGTGAAGGTGAAGGCGCTGCCCTCTCCCTCCCGGCTCTGCACTGCAACCTCTGAACCGTGCGCCTGCACTATGTGCTTGACGATGGCGAGCCCCAACCCCGTGCCGCCGCCCTGCCGCGACCGGTCCGCCTTGTAGAAGCGCTCGAAAATGTGTGGCAAGTGGTCCTCGGAAATGCCCACGCCGCTGTCTCTCACCCCGACCCGGATCATCTCGTGCTCCGGGTACGCCGATAGCGTCACCGAGCCGGTGCCGGGCGTGAACTTCAGCGCATTGTCCAGAAGGTTGATCAGCACCTGCCGTAGCCTCTCCTCGTCCCCGACCGCGCGCGGCAACCGCTCCGGCACAATCACCTCCACCCTCACGTTCTTGTAGTCGGCTCTTTCCTGGAAGCTCTCCTTGACCTCGGTCATCAGCAGCCGCAGGTCAAGAGTGTTCAGCGAAAGCAGCCCCTGCCGGCTGTCCAGCCTGGCCAGGTCGAGCAGGTCTTCGATAAGCCTGCTCATCCGGTCGACCTCCCAGTTGATGCGGCGTACGAAGTCCCTGGCAACCTCCGCCTCCTCAAGCGCGCCGTTGTCGAGCGTCTCCACGATGGCCTTCACTGAAGCCAGGGGACTCCGCAGCTCGTGCGATACGTTTGTGACGAACTCCCTGCGAGTGGTCTCCACCTGGTGCATCCTTGTGAGATCATGAATGGTCAGCAGCACCCACGTAGCCCCACCTTCCACTATTGGCGTGGCGGTTGCGCTGAGGAAGCGGACAGGTTGAAACAGCTCCACCTCGCCGTGCTGCTGCTCCCGGGTTTCCAGGCAAGCGGCCACGAGCCGGTTCAGGTCGGAGTCGCGCACAACCTCCGGGAAGATCTTGCCGATTGGGTCAGGCTCGCGCACGCCCAGCATCTCCAGGCCCGCGCTGTTGACCAGCTCGGTGCGCTCCTCCGGCCCGATGAGCGCCACGCCGTCCGCCATGGTGTCCAGCACGGCCGAGAGCTTGTCGCGCTCGCCGGACAGCTCCTGCACCATGCTCCTGAGAGCCTCGGCCATGCTGTTGAAGGCGTCCGCAAGCTCGCGCGTCTCGTCCTGAGCCAGCGCCTCCACGTGATGGTCGAGATCGCCGAGGGCGACCTGGCGCGCAGCCTCGGTCACGCTGCGCACAGAGCGCGCGGTTCGCCTGGCCAGGTAGTAGCCCAACGCCAGCGACAACGCCGACACGACGATGGCGGATACGACGATTGTGGCGATTATGCGGTTGACGCTGGACTGGATCGCGGACGTGGGTATCGCCACCCTCGCAACCCCGACCAGCTCCCCATCGGCCCGGATGGGAGCAGCGGTGTACAGCAACTCCTCACCCAGCGCGGCGCTCACGCGGGTGCTCCAGCTGATGCCGCCCGCAAGCGCCTCTCTCACCTCAGGGCGCTGGCCTTGATTCTGGAGATCCTCCGGCGACTGCCACGTATCCGCCAGCACCTCGCCGTCGCTGTCGATGACGGTGACACGGGCGTCTATGAGGCTGCCGACGCGTTCGCCCGCATCGCGCAGGTCGTCCACGTCCGCCCCCGCGTCGAAGAGCGGCGCCAGGCTCTCGGCCGCCAGGACGGCCTCCCGCTCCAGCCGCTGCTCAACGCTGGCGATGTGCGTGTCGCGCACAAAGTCGACAAGGTAGATGCTCACCGCACCCATGGAGACTATGATGAGTACGGTGTAGGAGAGTACGATGCGCCACTGGAGACTGTGCAGGAGGTTCATGCTTCGAACCGGTAGCCCACGCCCCTGATGGTGATTATCTTCCTGGGATGCCCGGGCTCAGCCTCAATCTTCTCTCGGAGCCAGCGCACGTGCACGTCCACCGTGCGGCTGTCGCCTATGTAGTCGTAACCCCAGAGACGCTCGAGAATCTGGTCTCTTGTGAATGCGCGACCCTTGTTGGACACCAGCAGCGCCAGCAGCTCGAACTCTCTGGGCTTGAGGTCGAGCGGGTTGCCGGCCACCTTGGCCGTGTGGCCCGTGAGGTCGATCTCAATGTCGCCCGCTCTCAGCACGGTGTTTCCGGCGGCCTGTTCCGACTGCGCACCCATCGCAGAGCGGCGAAGCATTGCGCGCACCCGCGCCAGCAGCTCCCTCATGCTGAAGGGCTTGGGCACGTAATCGTCGGCGCCCAGCTCCAAGCCTACCACCCGGTCGATCTCCTCGCCCTTGGCCGTGAGCATGAGGATTGGAGTGAGGGTCTCCCGGCGGAGGATGCGGCAGACCTCAAGGCCGTCCAGCCTTGGGAGCATGACGTCCAGGATGACCAGGTCCGGCACACCTTCCCTCGCCTGCTGAAGGCCCGCCTCGCCGTCCGTTGCGGTAAGTACGGAGTAGCCCTCTCGCTCCAGGCTGTACCTCAGGGCCTCGAGAAGGTTCTCCTCGTCCTCGATTATCAGGACCTTCTGTTCAGGCAAGGCGTTACTCAGCGAATGGGGTGGTCGGGGCGACTGGACTTGAACCAGCGACCTCCACGTCCCGAACGTGGCGCGCTTCCGACTGCGCTACGCCCCGACGCCTCCATTATACGCTCACTTGGCGGCGGATTCCACGCCCTCCGCGTGAGACTTGGATCTCGCTTTGTCATCGGCCGCCTCCGGGAGCGGCACGGTGACGCCATACATGTCTCGCAGAACATCCAGGAAGGCCTGAACTCCGGCGCCGTAGTGCTGTGCCTGGCGCACCATCACCGCCGTGGGCAGCGATATGGAGTGGCCCTCCCTCAGCGACACCACCCGCAGGCTGCCCCGCTCAAGCTCGTGGCGCATGCTGCTCCTGGGCAGGAACGATATGCCGATGCCCAGCTCAACCATGTGCTTTGTCGCCTCTATGCTGTCCAGCGTCATCTCGACCCTGGGCGAGATGCCCGCCTCGCGGCACACCTGCCCGATGAGCACGAAGTAGGTTGAGTCCCTGTCGTACAGGATGAGCGGCTCGCGAGCGACGTCGTAGATGCTGGCCTCGCCGGCCACGGCGAATGGATGGCTCGGCGAGGTGACCAGGCAAATGTCCTCGTCATACAGGTGTATGGTGACAACGTCCGGGTCCGTCAGCACGCGGCACAGCCCCACCTGCGCTTCCTCATCGGCGACCATGCGCAGCACGTCCGACGACCGGCCGACGCTGATGTGCACCTTGATATCGGGGTACCTCCGCCGGAACCGGTCCAGTATGGTGGGCAGGGTGTACGTGCCTATGGCCCTGGCCGACGCTATCTGCAGCACGCCGCCGGACGCCCCGCGTGTCGTGTCGATTACCTCGCGTCCCTGCCGCAGCGCCTCGATCGCCCGCTCAGTGTACGGGCGGAACGCTCTGCCCCACTCAGTCAGCCGCACGCCGCGCCCCATGCGGTGGAAGAGCGGCACGCCCAGCTCCACCTCCAGCGCGTGCACCCTCGCGCTCAGCGACGGCTGCGAAAGGAACAGGGTCTCCGCGGCGCGGCGGAAACTGCCGCGATCCGCCGCCGCCAGGAACGCCTCCAACTGTGCTAATTCCATGGGTCTCTCATTCCTTCCTTCTCTTGGTGAGTAGGATATCGGTCAGAGTGTCCTAATTGCGTTCAAGAATTCTCTCGTCATCACTGCACTGGCGTCTTGCATTGCGTTGTCCAGCCGCCAATTGCTCCTCGTTCCTTCAACAATTATCGGCTTGTAATCTTCATTAGTGGTGAGTGACCTAAACGTACAGAATTCCCTCTTCGAGTCAATGATCATGACCTTCCGCCAAGTTCCGTCAGGAACTTCAATCACAACAAATACTGGGGCAGGTCCCCAATCCGGCTCATCCCTATCTAGCGTTATCTGATTAAGCAGATCAATTCGCTCCTGGTCACCCAGTAATCGCGAGTCGGAAATTGAGTTATTGGGCCCACGGTGTCTGGTCTGAGGATCATCGTATTGGCAACCTAGCATCCCACTGTCTTCAGCCCTTTGCATAACGCGCAAAGCCACGGACACTGGAATTGTCCAGAATACTTGTCTGACTTTGTAGAATCGCCTGTTTGACAGCCCGGATGGATACAGCGTTCGCCATGATAGACAATAGTACCTTTCTGGATGCACGTTGAGTCGCCATTGCAGCCTTAGCATGATGGGAAGTCCATCATGCGTTTCCGAGACGGTCATGATTTCTTGATAGGACATGGTTCACTCTCCACTTGTGCCCTCACTGATAGAGAAGTTCTATCACTGCTATAGGAAAGGCTGTCCTTGTATTATATCTCATGGCGGCTATACTGGTACAGAGGCAAAGAACACTCGGCTGTTCAACAATCTGGTAGAGCAACAGGGATAAGGAGGCAGGACATGAACAACCACCATCGGGACTTCGACCAGCAGGTGCGCGCGCTTGAAGAGAGCTGGGCAACAGACTCGCGCTGGAAGGGCGTAAAGCGAGACTTTACGGCCGAATCAGTGGTGAAGCTGCGCAACAGCATCAAGATCGAGCACACGCTGGCGAAGCGCGGCGCCGAGCGCCTGTGGAATGACCTCAACGGCGACGGCTTCGTTCGTACATTCGGCGCCCTGACCGGCGCGCAGGCCGTGAACATGGTCAAGGGCGGACTCAATGCCCTCTACCTCAGCGGCTGGCAGGTGGCCGGCGACGCCAACCTGGCCTCCCACACCTATCCTGACCAGAGCCTCTATCCCTCCAACAGCGTTCCATCCGTCGTGAAGCGGCTCAACAACGCTCTCATGCGGGCAGACCAGATCCAGCGCCTGG
The DNA here is from genome assembly GCA_034423135.1 of Dehalococcoidia bacterium. GTDB lineage: Bacteria > Chloroflexota > Dehalococcoidia > Lucifugimonadales > UBA2985 > JAPPHY01. Next base: position 25,392 of record DAOUJC010000010.1, read on the forward strand.
ACGGCAAGTCTGACCTCGACTACTTCGTGCCAATCGTCGCGGACGCCGAGGCCGGTTTCGGCGGCGCCATCCACGCCTACGAGCTGATGCGCGGCATGATCGAGGCCGGAGCCGCAGGCGTCCACTTCGAGGACCAGCTTTCCTCCGCCAAGAAGTGCGGTCACATGGGCGGCAAGGTGCTCATCCCATCCAACATGTTCATCCACACGCTGAACGCGGCAAGGCTGGCGGCCGACGTCCTGGACGTGCCCACCATCCTCTGCGCCCGCACGGACGCCCGCAGCGCCACGCTCCTCACCAGCGACATCGACGAGCGCGACGCAGCGTTCTCCACCGGCGAGCGCACGACCGAGGGCTTCTACGTCGTGCGGGACGGCTTCGAGGCCGCCGTCTCCCGCGGGCTGGCATACGCACCCTACGCCGACCTGCTGTGGTGTGAGACCTCCGACCCGGACCTGGACGAGGCAATCGCCTTCGCCGAGAGGATTCGCGCCGAGTACCCGGACATGATGCTAGCCTACAACTGCTCTCCCTCCTTCAACTGGAAGAGCCACCTGGACGACGACACCATCGCCAAGTTCCAGAACGAGCTGGGCAAGGTGGGCTACAAGTTCCAGTTCATCACCCTGGCGGGCTGGCACATGATCAACCTCAACGCCTTCGAGCTGGCCAAGGCTTACAGCACGGAGGGCATGCCCGCCTACGTGCGCATCCAGGAGCAGGAGTTCGCCCGCGAGGTGGACGGCTACACCGCCACCAAGCACCAGGCCGAGGTTGGCGCAGGCTACTTCGACGAGGTGCTGCTGAGCGTGAGCGAGGACCTTGGCGCCACCGCAGCGCTGGCAGGCTCCACGGAGGCTGCTCAGTTCTAGGCAGAGGTTTAGCGCACTAGCGCTGGCAACCGAGCTACGGTTGGAGGGTGCAGGTTCACAGTGACCTGCACCCTCTTCGCGTCCGTCATCGTATCGCCCTCCGCCCGAACCACTCCTGCCCTTCGGCTAGGCTCAGGGTAAACTCCGCGTAGAGTCCATCCGCACTCTCCCGATCGCATGGTTCGACAGGCTCACCACGAGCGGGCGGAGACACCTCCCCCCGTCATGCCGAGCGCAGCCGAGGCATATTGGACACTCGCCGGCGCGCACGCGTCCCGCTCACCCTGAGCATGTCGAAGGGCGTGAGCGGGCCGGAAGCGTCGGCGGGTGCACTTGTGAGAACGTCAGCGAATCACTATGATGGACGCAGATCCCCTCCGGCGCGGAGGTCGGGGACATGTATGCCACGGAGGTTACATGAAATACCACTTGAATCTCTTCAATCCCGAAACCTGGGCGGTTTTCCGCGAGTTGGGTGCTACCGTCTCTGGCTTCAGCAAGAGGCACTGGCGTTTGGCAGAAGAGCGGGTCAGCCAAGGTGATATCTTTCTCTGCTATCTGACACATTTGTCTAGATGGTGTGGCGTACTGGAAGTCGAGTCCGGTCCCTATTACGACGCGAGCCCCAGATACTCCAATCCCGATCCATATCCTGTCCGTTTCCAAGTCAAGCCAATTGCTCTCCTAGACCCGGAATCTGCGGTACCCATACGTGAGCAAAGGGTTTGGAGCACCTTGACCATCACCAGACAGCATGAAATGGGACGTTCACATTGGACGGGGTTCTTCCGCAGTTCCCTCAGTACATTCGAGAATGCAGACGGGGACTTCCTGGCGCGCCTCATAAAGGAGCAAGTCGCGAATCCTCAGAGGTACACGCTCACCAACAAGCAGCTACGCGAGCTTGAACGGAGCAGGAGGGTAAGGACAAGAGAACGAGAAGTGGCGGTCAAGGTTTCTGACCACAAGGAGGAGGACACATCAACGTCATCGGAGACGACCGAGCTCGCCACAGGATCAGAGAGCCGGGAGTCTATTCGGTACCAGGCTAAGGTGGCCCAGATTGGGGCAGAGATGGGATTTGACATATGGCTGCCAAGAGGCGACAAGGCGCGGGTATTGGAGCACATCCCGCCACGACTGTACGACAAGTTTCTAGACGAACTCAAGCTGAACTACGATAGGCAAGTATTGGGAACCGTGGAGCGAATTGACGTTCTGTGGCTTGAGGGTCTGTCAATAGTGAGGGCGTTCGAGATTGAGCACACAACTTCAGTTTCCTCAGGGTTGATGAGGATGGCTGACCTACGTGCCATGCAGCCCAATATGAACATTCGGCTACATATTGTAGCGCCGGCGGAGAAACGCCAGCGAGTGCTCCGCGAGATGGAACGGCCCGGTTTCTCCCCATTGGCAAAACAGTGCTCGTTCCTGTCGTATGACTCAATTGACCTGTTGGCGCAAGAAAGGCACTTAGCGCACATGAAAGTCTCAGTTATCGCGGACTACGAGGAAACCGCAGAGTCTGGCAACTAGTTGGCGTTCAGTCAGCCTTGCGGCAAGTCCTAGATTCTTCGACTTCGCTGCGCTCCGCTCAGAATGACGGTCGGCTCCCCCCGTATCCACTCCTGCGAAAGCAGGAGTCCATCCCCGCTTGCCCGCTCGAATGGTTCGACAGGCTCACCACGAGCGGGCGGAGACACATCTCCCCGTCATGCCGAGCGCAGCCGAGGCATCTTGGACATTCGATGGCGCAGACGCGCACCGCTCACCCTGAGCGTGTCGAAGGGCGTGAGCGGGCCGAAGGCGTGGACTCCTGCCTACGCAGGAGTGGGGTTGGGGAGTGAGCGGCTTCGCCCCCTACCCCACCACCACGTTCACCAGCCGGCCTGGCACGTACACCACCTGTCGCACCTCCGAGCCCTCCACGTACGGCCGAACCCGCGTGCTCTCCAGCGCAAGCTGACGCGCCTCCTCTTCCTCAATCGACGCGGGCGCCTGTATGCGGTCGCGGACGCGGCCGTTCACCTGCACCACAAGCGTGATCTCCTCGTCGCGGGCCAGCTCCTCGTCCCACGAGGGCAGCAGATGGTTGTGGATGCTGAACGGGCGGCCAGTCCTCTCCCACAGCTCCTCCGTCACGTGCGGCGCGATGGGCGCCAGCAGCAGCAGCAGCTTCTCCACGGCGTCGCGCCAGCTGCCGGAGTCGATGCCCCCGTCGTCCCAGGCGCGGCTCATGTGGTTCGTCATTTCCATCATGGCGGCCAGCGCCGTGTTGAACTTGAATCGCTCCAAGTCGCCAATCACCTTCTTGACCGTCTTGTGGGTGGTGCGTACCAGCGTGCGCACCGCCTCCTCGTTCGCGGGCTGCGCGTCGAGCGCCGAAGCGTCCCTCTGCGCGATGTCCCACACGCGGTTGATCCAGCGCGCCATGCCGTTGATGCCGGAGTCCGACCAGTCGCCGCCCTGGTCCCACGGCCCCAGGAACATCAGGTACGTGCGAACCACGTCCGCGCCCAGCTCCCGCACGTACGGGTCGGGCGTGATCACGTTGCCGCGCGACTTGCTCATCTTCTGGTGGTCGGCGATGATGATACCCTGGTTGAACAACCTCAGGTAAGGCTCGTCGAAATCCACCAGCCCCAGGTCTCGCAGAGCCTTGTTGAAGAACCGGGCGTAGAGCAGGTGCATGACTGCGTGCTCCGCACCCCCTGTGTACTGGTCGACCGGCAGCCACTTCCTGACCGCCTCCGGGTCGAAGGGCCCGAGCTCATAGTTTGGGCTGGCGTAGCGCAGGTGATACCACGACGAGTCCACGAACGTGTCCATCGTGTCCGTCTCGCGTGTGCCGGTCTCATCGCACCCTGGACACGGCGCGGTAAGGAACTTCTCGTGGTACAGCAGCGGCGACTCGCCGGTGGGCCGGAACTGCGCGTCCTCCGGCAGCAGCACGGGCAGCTCCTCCTCAGGCACCGGCACCACCCCGCAGCCGTCGCAGTAGACCACGGGTATGGGCGTGCCCCAGTATCGCTGCCTAGAGATGAGCCAGTCTCTCAGCCGGTAGGACACCGTGCGGCCGCCCCAGCCGTTGGCCTCCACGTGGTCGGCGATGCGCTCTTTGCCCACGCTCGCCGGCATCCCGTCGAACGGGCCGGAGTTCACCTGCGCGCCGTCCTCCACGTACGCGCTTGATAGCTCGGAGCCGTCCCACTCCGGCGGCGCGATAACCACGCGCACCTCAAGGCCGTACTTGCGTGCAAACTCGAAGTCTCGCTCGTCGTGCGCCGGAACGCCCATCACGATGCCCGTGCCGTACGTGAGCAGCACGTAGTCCGCAACGAAGATGGGCACGCGATCGCCGTTGAGCCGGTTCACGGCGTAAGCGCCGGTGAACACGCCCGACTTCTCGCGCTCGGTTGACAGTCGCTCCACCTCCGACTGCCGCCGAGCCTGCTCCACGTAGGCATCCACCTCGGCGCGGCGGTCGTCGGTGGACAGGCTGGCTACCAGCGGGTGCTCCGGCGCAATGACCACGAACGTCACGCCGTAGATGGTATCGATTCGAGTAGTGAACGTGCGAATCTCGGTCTCCTCCAGCCCGTACTCCGAGATGTCGAACGCGATCTCCACGCCCACGCTGCGCCCGATCCAGTTGGTCTGCATGGTCTTGATGCGCTCCGGCCAATCGACCAAGCCTGAGAAGTCCAGCAGCTCCTCCGCGTACTTGGTGATGCTGAAGAACCACTGCTCCATGTCGCGGCGGCTGACGGCGGCATCGCACCGCTCGCACTTGCCGTCCACCACCTGCTCGTTGGCCAGCACGGTCTGGCAGGGCGGGCACCAGTTTGCGGGCGCCTTGGCGCGGTAGGCCAGCCCCGCCTTCAGGAACTGCAGGAATATCCACTGGTTCCACCGGTAGTACTCCGGCAGGGCGCAAATGATCTCCCGGTCCCAGTCGTAGATGGTGCCAATCGACCGCAACTGCCGGCGCATGTTCTCGACGTTGTTCATGGTCCAGGTGTGCGGATGAATCCCATGCTTGATGGCGGCGTTCTCCGCCGGCAGGCCGAACGAGTCGAAGCCCATGGGGTGTATGACGTTGTAGCCCTGCATCCGGCGGAAACGCGCGTGGGCGTCGGAGGGCGCCATGGCGTACCAGTGGCCTATGTGGAGGTCACCGGAGGTGTACGGGTACATCGTGAGCTCGTACCACTTGGGGCGTGGATCATCGTCGCGGACTGAGTGGAGGCCGTCCTGCTGCCATCGGGCCTGCCACTTGGCGTCCAGCTCTTGAGGATCGTATCGACGCTCTGTCGTGCGCATTGACATATTCGAAACTCCGCGGAAAGCTTGGGCCATTATAGAATCTCAACAGGCGCGCCGCAACGAGGATGCGCCCGCGGAGTTGACATCAGGCGTCCAACAGGCGTAGTTTAATGGACGCGCACACCACCATTTGGGAGCAACGGCATGGTCTTATTGAAGCGTTTGGCGGCCCTGTATCTCATACTTCTAGGCATTGCTGTCGCCAGCCATTTCCTTGCGACGCAGCTATACGACCCCACGCTGGAGGGCTCAGCCCTGGACGTCTGGCGAGTGCTGGATCCCCTCATGGTCGTTGGGGTGTTCATCGCTCTTGTGTGGGCGCTGCTCCGCAAGCTGGAGAACGGAGACGGCACCTACAACCTGGGCGTCAGCCGCGACTACCTGGAGGCCAACTTCGCCTTCTACGTCTCGGCGGTGCTCCTCCTGCTGCTCATGTGGAACTGGCTGGGCTTCCAGTTTGTGGAGCCGCCGAACGACCTGGGATGGCTGTGGCTCATCCTTGACTCGGTTGTGCCGCTCCTGCTCATATCCACCGGCATACGCCTCATGCGCAGCGAAGACTAGGCGCAGGGCGCCGGCGCCGAGGAGCGCGAGCCCAATCGCCTCAGTGCTTTGCGGATAACGTCCCCATTGGGCGGTGGTTTCCAGGATTCCGCCACGCGCGCAGGGCCAGGCAACGCAGGCAGGCGCACTCCTTTACAATGGTATTGGCGAAAAGTACAATTGAACGCAAGGCAAAACATTGACACAAACTTCACAATCACCTATATTCTTCACTTTGTGATGACCTCTGTAACAAGAAGTGAGCGCATGACTACTGAGAGGGAAGAGGCTCGGGAGTACGTCCTTGGCATGGTGCGCGAGCACGACGTCAAGTTCATTCGCCTGTGGTTCACGGACATCCTGGGCGCACTCAAGGGGTTTGCCATCACAGCCCAGGAGCTGGAGGAGGCGCTGGAGCAGGGCGTCGGCTTCGACGGGTCTTCCATCGAGGGGTTCGCGCGCATAGACGAGAGCGACATGGTCGCCATGCCGGACCCAACCACGTTTCGCATACTGCCCTGGCGGCCGCGGCAGAACGCCGTGGCGCGCATGTTCTGCGACATCCTCACGCCGCAGTGGCAGCCATTCGAGGGCGACCCGCGCAACGTGCTCAAGCGCACACTGGAGCGCGCAGCCTCCAAAGGCTACACCTACTACGTGGGGCCGGAGCTTGAGTACTTCTACTTCCGCAACTCCGAGGGCACGGACGTGCTCGACGAGGGCGGCTACTTCGATCAGACGCCACTGGACCTGGCAACCGAGCTGCGCCGCGAGACGGTGCTGACGCTGGAGGAGATGGGCATCGCCGTGGAGTTCAGCCACCATGAGGCTGCCACCAGCCAGCACGAGATCGACCTGCGCTACTCGGACGCACTCACCATGGCCGACAACGTGATGACGCAGCGCCTGGTCATCAAGGAGGTGGCCATGCGCAACGGCCTGTACGCCACCTTCATGCCCAAGCCCATCGCCAACGTGAACGGGAGCGGGATGCACGTGCATCAGTCGCTGTTCAAGGGCGCCACCAACGCGTTTTATGACGCCGAAAGCGTCTCCCACCTCTCGCCTCTTGCCCTATCCTTCGTCGCAGGGCTGATGCACCACGCGCCCGCGATTACGGCCGTGACCAACCAGTGGGTCAACTCCTACAAGAGGCTCATCGTCGGCTACGAGGCGCCGGTCTACATCTCGTGGGCCAGCGTGAACCGGTCCGACCTGATCCGCGTGCCCGCCTACAAGGAGGGGCGTGAGGACTCTGTGCGCATCGAGTATCGAGCGCCTGACCCGGCCTGCAACCCCTACCTTGCCTTTGCGGTCATGCTAGCCGCGGGCCTGGACGGCGCAGAGCGCGGCCTGCCCGTGCCGGACCCCGTGCAGGAGAACGTCTTCAACATGACGAACGAGGAGCGCACGCGCAGGGGCATCGAGACCCTGCCGGGCAGCCTCAGAGAGGCAATCCTGCTCACCGAGAACAGCGACCTGGTGCGCGAGACGCTGGGCGACCACGTCTTCAACAGCTTCATCCAGAACAAGAAGATCGAGTGGAGCCAGTACCAGGCGCAGGTCACCAACTACGAGCTGAAGAGATATTTGCCTATCCTTTAGGCGAGGAGTTTGCCCCTTGCAGACCATGCCCCGATTGCCACAGCATATCCACGGCCTGTATGACCCCAGGTTCGAGCGCGACGCCTGCGGCGTCGGCCTCGTGGCCAACATAAGCGGCCACAAGTCCCACGACATCCTGGAGAAGGGACTCGAGATCCTGGTTAACCTAGCCCATCGCGGGGCATGCGGCTGCGATCCGCTCACCGGCGACGGCGCGGGCATCCTGATCCAGATTCCGCACGACTTCTTCCGCGACAGGTGCGCGGAACAGGGTATCGAGCTGCCCGAACCGGGTGAGTACGGCGTCGGCATGGTCTTCCTGCCGCCGGACGACGCTCGCCGCAGAGCTAGCGAGCAGATGGTACAACAGGCAATCGAGGCGGAAGGCCAGCGCTTCCTGGGCTGGCGAGATGTGCCAGTGGATGGCTCCGCCATCGGCGAGATCGCGCGGGACTCCCAGCCGCTCATCCGGCAGGTGTTCGTGGGCCGAGGCCTTGGCGTGGCCGATGAGTCGCACTTCGAGCGCAAGCTGTACGTCATCCGCAAGGTGGTCGAGCGAGCTGTGGAGAGCACGGACGACGAGACGCGCCGCCACTTCTACATCCCCAGCCTCTCCTGCAATAGAATCGTATACAAGGGCCTCCTGATGGGCACCCAACTCATGGGCTTCTATCCGGACCTCAGCGACCCGGCAATGTCGAGCGCATTCGCAATGGTACACGCCCGCTTCAGCACCAACACACTTGGCTCGTGGAGGCTGGCACACCCCTACCGCCTCATCTGCCACAACGGGGAGATAAACACGCTCCGGGGCAACATCAACTGGATGACCGCCCGTCAATCCATGTTCTCCTCGCCCATGTTCGGCGACGACATGGAGAAGCTGTTCCCCGTCATCACGCCGGGCGCCAGCGACACCGCCTGTTTCGACAACACGCTAGAGCTTCTGCTGGCCACCGGACGCTCGCTCCCTCACGCCCTGATGATGATGATCCCGGAGGCAACAGGCGAACGCGTGGACATGCCCCAGGAGAAGCGCGACTTCTACGAGTATCACTCCAGCCTGATGGAGGCGTGGGACGGCCCGGCGCTCATCGCTGCCACGGACGGCAAGCGCATCGGCATCGTGCTGGACCGCAACGGGCTGAGGCCCTTCCGCTACCTGGTGACCAAGTCGGACATGCTGGTCATGGCCTCAGAGGTGGGCGTGCTGGACGTGCCTGCCGATGAGGTGCGATTCAAGGACAGGATACGCCCCGGTCGCATGTTCCTGCTGGACACGGAGGAAGCCCGTATAATCGACGATGAGGAACTAAAGAAGACGCTGTCGCGGCGTCAGCCCTACGACCAGTGGCTCGCCGAGAACCGCGTTGACATGGCTGAGCTTCCCGAACCGGCTACAGTGCCTGGCTTGAATCAGGACTCGCTCCCCAGCCTGAAGCGCGCCTTCGGCTACACGCTCGAGGACCTGCAAATGCTGATGGAGCCGATGGCCGTGACCGGCGCCGAGCCTGTTGGCTCGATGGGCAACGACGCGCCTCTCGCGGTACTTTCCGACAGGCCACAGATGCTGTTCAACTACTTCAAGCAGCTCTTCGCCCAGGTATCAAATCCGCCGCTGGACGCCATACGGGAGGAGCTGGTGACCTCGCTGGAGGCGTTCATCGGCTCCGAGCAGAACCTGTTCGAAGAGACCCCGGAGCACTGCCACCAGCTGAGGCTTAAGGAGCCCATCCTCTCAGTTGCCGAGCTGGAGAAGATACGGAACATATCCGCCGGCGGAATCCGCGCGACCACCTGCGCCATGCTCTTCGATACCGGCGAGGGCCCCGGCGCCCTGGAGCGCGCAGTCGAGCGGCTGTGCCGGGAGGCGACTGAGGCGGTGGAGTCAGGCAACTCCATAATCATACTTTCGGACCGCGGTGTGGACAGCCGCTACGCACCCATCCCCAGCCTGCTGGCAACCTCAGCCGTGCACCACCACCTGATTCGCGAGGGCGTCCGCACCAGGGTCGGCCTTGTGGTAGAGTCCGCAGAGCCGCGGGAGGTCATGCACTTCTCGCTGCTCATCGGCTACGGCGCAGGCGCCGTGTGTCCGTACCTTGGATATGAGCTGCTCCATGAGCTTGCACAGCACGAGGTCTCGCCTCTGACCGTGGACGCCTACACCGCCGAGAAGAACTTCGTCAAGGCTATCAACAAGGGCGTGCTCAAGGTCATGTCCAAGATGGGCATCTCAACCGTCCAGAGCTACCGCGGCGCCCAGATCTTCGAGGCCGTCGGGCTGAACCAGGACACTATCGACCGGTACTTCACCTGGACGTCCTCGCGCATAGGCGGCATCGGACTGGACACCATCGAGGAGGAGACGCGCAGGCGTCACACTTACGGCTACGCCGACGGCAACCTGTCCGGCGAGCTGGAGATCGACCAGGGCGGGGCCTACTACTGGCGCCGTAACGGCGAGTACCACATGTACAACCCCGAGTCCATCGCCCTTCTGCAGCACTCCACCGGCAGCAACGACTACCCGACCTACAAGCGGTTCGCCACGCTCATCGACGAGCGGGAGCGGCAGCTGTCCACCCTGCGCGGCCTGCTGGACTTCAAGATGCTTGACCAGCCCATCCCTATCGATGAGGTGGAGCCGGCGTCCGAGATCGTCAAGCGGTTTGCCACGGGCGCAATCTCGCTGGGAGCCATCAGCCGCGAGGCCCACGAAACCCTGGCCATAGCCACCAATCGCATCGGCGCGAAGAGCAACACGGGCGAGGGCGGCGAGGACTACCGCCGCTTCACGCCGGACGCCAATGGCGACTCCAGGGCCAGCGCCATCAAGCAGGTGGCCTCCGGCCGCTTCGGCGTGACAACCAATTACTTGGTCAACGCCACCGACCTCCAGATCAAGATGGCGCAGGGCTCGAAGCCCGGCGAGGGCGGACAGCTACCCGGCTACAAGGTCGACGAGTACATCGGCTGGATACGCCACACGACGCCCGGCGTCGAGCTGATCTCGCCACCGCCCCACCACGACATCTACTCGATCGAGGACCTGGCGCAGCTCATCCACGACCTCAAGAACGTCAACCCGGAGGCCAGAATCCACGTGAAGCTGGTTGCCGAGGTGGGCGTGGGCATCATCGCTGCCGGCGTATCGAAGGGCCACGGCGACGTGGTGCTCATCAGCGGCGACAGCGGCGGCACCGGCGCTTCGCCGGAGTCGTCCATCAAGCACGCGGGCCTGCCGTGGGAGCTTGGCCTGGCCGAGACTCACCAGGTCCTGCTGATGAACGACCTCCGCGGGCGGATCATCGTGCAGACGGATGGCCAGCTCAAGACTGGGCGTGACGTGGCCGTCGCATGCCTGCTGGGCGCGGAGGAGTTCGGCTTTGCCACCGCGCCGCTCATCACGCTGGGCTGCATCATGCTTCGCAAGTGCCACCTGAACACCTGCTCCGTGGGCGTGGCCACGCAGAACCCGGAGCTTCGCAAGAGGTTCGCCGGACAGCCTGAAGCCGTCATCAACTACTTCTTCTTCGTGGCCGAGCACCTGCGCGAGATCATGGCGCAGTTGGGTTTCCGCACCGTCAACGAGATGGTCGGCCGCATGGACAGGCTGGAGCCCGCACGAGCGATCGAGCACTGGAAGGCGCGAGGCCTGGACATCGAGCCGATGCTGCAGCTGCCGGACGTGCCGGACAGCGTGGCCACCTATTGCAGCCAACCGCAGGACCACGGCCTGGAGCTTGCGCTCGACCACACGCTAATCGAGATGTCGAAGCCCGCGCTGGACAACGGCGAGCCGGTGGACATCAAGCTGCCCATCCGCAACTCCAACCGCGTGGTAGCAACCATGCTCAGCGGCGAAGTCGCCAAGCGCTATGGCGAGGACGGCCTGCCGGACGACACCATTCGCATCAGCTTCAAGGGCTCCGCAGGCCAGAGCTTCGGGGCCTTCCTGGCCAAGGGCATCTCCCTCACCCTGGAGGGCGACGCCAACGACTACTTCTCCAAGGGAATCTCCGGCGGCCGAGTCGCCGTGTACCCGCCGGAGGCGTCCACCTTTGTGCCGGAGGAGAACATCATCGTCGGCAACGTGGTGCTCTACGGCGCCACCGGAGGCCGCGTGTTCATTCGCGGCATGGCGGGCGAGCGTTTCGCTGTGCGAAACAGCGGCGCGCAGGCCGTCGTGGAAGGCGTGGGTGATCACGGCTGTGAGTACATGACCGGCGGCCGCGTCGTGGTGCTCGGGCCGACCGGGCGAAACTTCGCCGCGGGCATGAGTGGCGGCATCGCCTACGTGCTGGACGAGGACGGAGGCTTCCCGGCGCGCTGCAACCTGGACATGGTGGCGCTGGAGCCGGTCGTCAGCGACGAGGACCGCGAGCTGCTACGCGGCCTGATCGAAGAGCACCTGGCTCTCACCGGCAGCGCCAACGCTCGCCGCGTGCTGGACGCCTGGGACGCGCTGCTGCCCAGGTTCGTCAAGGTCTTCCCCAACGACTACAGGCGGGTGCTGGAGGAGCGCAGGGCGCTTGGCCTGCCCGCCGAAGTGGTGCCCCTTGGGTAAGCCCACCGGTTTTCTCGAGTTTGCCAGAAAGCCGCCCCCTCGCCGAGACGTGCGGGAGCGGTTGAAGGACTCCCGCGAGTTCTACCTGGACTGGTCGGAGCCGGACGCCAGGGAACAGGGAGCGCGCTGCATGAACTGCGCCGTCCCCTTCTGCCACACGGGCTGCCCGCTGGGCAACCTCATCCCGGAGTGGAACGACCTGGTCTATCGCGGCGACTGGCACGGCGCGCTGGATAGGCTGCACGCCACCAACAACTTCCCTGAGTTCACAGGGCGAATCTGCCCGGCTCCCTGCGAGCCCGCGTGCGTCCTCTCCATCAACGAGCACCCCGTCACTATCGAATACATCGAGAAGGCGATTGCCGACCGCGGCTTCCGCGAGGGCTGGATCGCGCCTCAGCCGCCTGCGCACCGCACCGGCAAGCGCGTCGCGGTGGTTGGCTCAGGGCCGGCCGGCATGGCCGCAGCCCAGCAGCTCAACCGCGCCGGACACCTCGTGACGCTCTTCGAGCGCGACGAGACCATCGGCGGCCTCCTGCGCCTCGGCATCCCGGACTTCAAGCTGGAGAAGCAGGTGGTGCAGCGCCGGGTCGACATCATGGCCGCGGAGGGCGTCCGCTTCGAGACCGGCGTCAACGTCGGCTACGACCTGACGGCTGATGACCTCCACCGCGACTTCGACGCTGTGTGCCTCTCCATCGGCGCATGCGCTGCCCGCGAGCTGCCCGTCCCGGGCCGCGAGCTCGATGGCGTTCACCTTGCGATGGAGTACCTGACGCAGCAGAACAGGCGCATTGCCGGCCGCAGCTACAGCGAGGCTGAGACCATCACGGCGGAGGGCAAGCGCGTGATCATCCTCGGCGGCGGCGATACGGGCGCCGACTGCCTGGGCACCGCGCATCGCCAGGGCGCGGAGGTGGTCTACCAGCTTGAGCTTCTGCCGCAGCCGCCTGAGCATCGCCGCTCCAGCAACCCGTGGCCGCAGTGGCCGCTCATACTCCGCACCTCGGCCGCCCACGAGGAGGGCGGCATACGAGACTACAACGTCATGACCAAGAGCCTCTCCGGTCGCAACGGCCGCGTGGAGAACCTCAACGCCGTGCGCGTGGAGTGGGGCGCTCCGGACGAGACGGGCCGGCCCGCGATGCACGAGGTCGAGGGCAGCGAGTTCTCGATCGGCGTGGACCTGGTGCTGCTGGCGATGGGATTCGTGCACCCGGAGCACCCGGGCATCGTGACCGACCTTGGCCTGGATCTCGACGGCCGGGGCAACATCGCGACGAATGAGGACCGCATGTCGAGCGTGCCGGGCGTGTTCGCCGCGGGCGACAGTGTGCGAGGCGCGTCGCTGGTGGTGTGGGCCATCGCGGAGGGCCGCCAGGCGGCGCACGGCATCGACAAGTTCCTCATGGGCCAGAGCAGCCTGCCCTCCGTGCAGGTGTAGGGATTGCTTGCAGCTAGGCTGCTAGTCCCACTTTGGGGAGTTTGGCCCCGGCCAGTGCTCTGCGACCAGCTTGGCTATCTCGCCGCTGCGCTCCCGAATTGAATCCTCATCCCAATCGGACTTGCTTGCGAGGTCGCGGTTCATATTCATTACGCTGTGGGCAATTAGCGCGTCTCTCTTGACATCCCAAGCGGAGTTCGACAAGTGTGAGTTGAGCTTCTGGTTTACCAGGGTGAGATTGCCAATGGAATGAATGATCTCATTCCGCTTTCGACTGGCCAACTCCTCATCGAATTCAAGAATGAGAGGCCAGTTCTCGCCCCAGCTAACCGGCATGAGGTGCTCAATCGTGAGGTTTCTTGGCACGTCCGCCTGCTCAGACTTATCCGATCGCCGCTGACGCTCTATGCCTTCAAGGACTATCCGTAGCCTGCCCCTCGTAAGCAGACGGTACAGGGGCGAGGTACCTAACGCCTCAGATAGCACCTCGTCGGTGGGCCACTCTCTAGAGTAAGCTGTCTGTTCCTGAAAGAAGCGCCTTACAACCTTGTCAGCTTCACCGAGTCCACTCTCCAGCAATCGCGAGGCGAGTTCAACGGTTAGCCGGTTGTAGTCCTTCCCGGTCTGGCGGCAGATCATACGACGCACCAAGAAGCTCTCCAAGACTCGGAAGGCTCCGATCCTGGATTTGTGTTCTGCGGACAGCAACAGCAGCAGGACCGGAGTGAAGACGCCAACTTGCATTACGCCCATTCTGTAGTAGAACTGCTCCTCTTCTGGAGAACGAGGTCCAGTCTCGAAACGTCGATAGTTGGACAAGTGCGTCCGCGCGTCTGACATCAGGACATCTATCTGCTCTGCATCGGCACATCTGCGAAACACGTCGAACACTCTAGACGGCGAGATTTCAGGGGGAGGGGTCTCCAAACTTGTGCGCATGACAAGCCAGTAATTGAATAGCATGTCCAATCTGGGCCTTCGGAGCCGTCCTTGACTAACTTCTTGTCTCCACCACCAATCGTCGAGACTCTCCCATACATCAAGCCCCGCTGGAGACCGCGCCAGAGCGAAGTTCTTGATGAGGTCAGATTGCTCCAGTGGCGTACCGCGAGCGTTCAACGTCTCGAAGATCACATTTGGGTCATCGCGAGCATCAAGATCAATAACGACCATTTGAAGTAGCGCAGTCACTGTTGTCTCGAGAGCGTCAACTCTGTCCGATACCGAACCCGGCGGGGTATCGTCGAGCCACTTACTCACCTGCTGTTGAAAGAACTCATGCGCTTGCACAATCAGCGATTCTTCGAACTCATCGGCTGCAAGACCATTGTCCATGGCATGCCTGAACGCATCTCTGTCGGCGCGGGTCGGCCATAGCTTGAAGACGTGGTGACTCCCTTCATCCACCAGGTCCTCGTCGTTGAGGACGAGCTTCGACAGTCGAGTTGCAGGTTGCTTATGGTTTCTATTCTCGCAAATCACCTGAATGGCATCCAGCAAGAGCTGGAGGGTTGTAACTCTTTGTTGTCCATCTATCACTTCCCTTTGCTCAATGTACTTGGCTGCGGTGGGGACCTGCTGTAAGACAACCGCTCCTAGGAAGTGAGGTTTTGTTTGTTGCTGCGCCTTTACGCCGTCGTTCTCAAATTGCTCCAGTTGTTCCAAGTAGTCTTCGGCCCGATTTCGCACATCTTCCCAAAGTGGCTCCCATTGACCCTCTTGAGTCCACACATAAGGACGCTGAAACTCAGGGATGGTGTACCTTACGTCCTTAAGGAAAAGGGCTTTGGGGTTCAGAATGTTGGTGTCCATTGCGTTTCTTCCGCCACCGAATGACTCCCCTTACGGGATAATTTTGCCATCGCCCCCTACGCCGGCCTGAACACCGGCAGGCTGATCTCGTCCGTGCGGTCGTCCCACGCAAGCTCCACCGCCATCCCGATGCGTAGCGTCTTGCTCGGATCCGCGGGATCCGCATCAACGTCGACCAGGTTGGTCGGCATGCGGCAGCCCTCCTCAAGGTCCACCATCGCCACCACGAACGGCACGTCCTCCGCCCACCCGCGATGCGGCGGCCTCACCACGATTCCGAATGTGTGCAGCGTGCCCTTGCCTGAGCACTTAATCCACTCCGTGTTGCGAGAGAAGCACTCCGGGCAAATGTCACGCGGATAGAAGTACGTCACCGGGCAGTCGTTGCAGCTACGCACCCAAAGCTCGTGTTCCTTGCATCTGGCCCAGTAGTACTCCGTCTCCGGCGTCGGCGATGGGAGCGGCTTCGTCGGTGGTCGTTGCTGTGTCATGTCTCCTCCAGTTTGCGAAGGGTCAGTCCCTTGCGAGTACGACCGTGCCACCGGACGATAGCGATCCGCCCGTGCCGTGGACGAGCGCCAGCCCGCAGTCTGCGACCTGTCGAGCGCCGGCCTCGCTCCATAGCTGTCGCGCCGCCTCGATGACCAGGAATATGCCGTATGCGCCCGGGTGCGTGTACGACAGGCCGCCGCCGGACGTGTTCATTGGAAAGTCGCCGCCGGGCGCAGTGCGCTGGCCGCGCAGGAAGTCGGCGGCCTCGCCGCGTCCGCAGAAGCCCAGGCTCTCCAGCGTCAGCATCACCGTGTACGTGAACGAGTCGTAGATCATCGCCAGGTCGAAGTCGTCGTGCGTGACACCCGCCATCTTGAACGCCGCCGGGCCGGTCTCCCGCGCGATGAGCGACGTGAGGCTGGGCATCTGGCTGATCATGCCGTGGTCGTGGCCTTCGCCCGCGCCCAGGATCCACAGAGGCGGCTTCTTCAGGTCGCGTGCGCGCTCCGGCGTGGTGACGATATAGGCGCCGCCTGCGTCCGTGACCAGGCAGCAGTCCAGCAGGTGGAACGGCCAGCAGATCCAGCGCGAGGCGTGGTAGTCGTCGAACGACATGGTGAGCGGTATCTCCGCCTTCGGGTCGTGGATCAGTGCGCGTGGGTTGAGCGCAGCCCACTTGCGGGTCGATACCGCCACCTCCGACATGCCCTCTCGGCTTCGCTCCTCGCCGTACTCGTGCATGTAGCGAGCGCAGGCCATCGCGTAGTTGATGGGCGCGCCGATGAAACCGTAGGGCGTCTCGAACTGGCCGCCGGGAGAGCTTGGCCCGCCGCCCTCAGCCGCGCCCCCGCCGAAGAAGCGGCGCGAGTGGCCGTTGTTGCCGTGGACCACCAGCGCGACCTCGCAGTAGCCCGCGGCGATGGCCGCCAGGGCGTGGCCTGCGTGTATCACGAACGAGGAGCCGCCAACCTGGGTGCTGTCCGTGAAGCGCGGGTGGATGCCCATGTGCTCCGCCAGGCCAAGCGTGTTGCCGCCCGCGAATATGGCGTCGACGTCGCTCTTGCGCAGGCCGGCGTCCTCCAGGGCGTTGTAGGCGGCCTCGGTCGACAGCTGGAGGTCGGACTTGCGGTTCTCCAGGTAGCCCAGCTCGTCCGACTCCGCCGCGCCCACGATGGCCGCCGCTCTGCTGATGCTCGCCACGCCTGCACCTCCATGACCTTCGAATCGAGCCGGCCTGCTTTGGCAGCGCCGCCGTCGCGCCTTAGCATACGCCGCGACCGTTTGCTTGGCAACCGGCGTGGCACAACCCTACCGCTCACCCTGAGCTTGTCGAAGGGCGTGAGCGGATTCCCGATTCGCCCGCTCATATGGTTCGACAGGCTCACCATGAGCAGGCATAAAGGCAGCCCCGCAAATCCTGAACCTAGTCGAAGGAGGTGAGCGGGCCGGAGACGCCAAATGACTTACGCGCCCCGCAGTGCTATAATGCCGCAGCTTGCAGGCACACTGGAGCACGGAAGGAGGTCCAGCCCACGTGGAGGCGCTCATCGCAGGCGCGGCGCGCCTTGGCCTACGCCTCGATGAGGCGCAGCTGGCGCAGTTTCGCTGCTACTACAGGGAACTGGTGGAGTGGAACTCGCGCATCAACCTTACGAGCATCTCCGGTTGCCGGGACGTACAGTCGAAGCACTTCCTGGACTCCCTATCTGTGTTGCAGGCCATCCCAGTAGACATATTCGACGGCGGCGCGCTCGCCGACGCGGGCAGCGGCGCCGGGTTCCCCGGACTGCCACTGAAGATCGCGAGACCAGGCCTGCGAGTCTCGCTCGTGGAGTCCATCGGGAAGAAGGCCGCCTTCCTGCGCCACGCAGCTTGCTCGCTGGGCCTGGACGACGTGCACGTGCTGGCGGAGCGAGCCGAGACGCTGGCTCAACGGCCAGACCTGCGCGAGGCGTTCGACGTGGTGACAGCCCGCGCCGTGGCCGAGCTGGACACGCTGGCTGAGCTTGCGCTGCCGCTGTGCCGCATCGGCGGCAGGGTGATCGCGCAGAAGAAGGCGGACGTTGGCGACGAGCTCAGCCGCGCGGAGCACGCGATCGAGGTGCTTGGCGGCCGCGTCGAGGACGTCGTGCCGGTGGACCTTGACGAGATAGGTGAGCCGCGGTGCCTGGTGGTGCTGGCAAAGGTCTCCCCCACCCCACCCCAGTACCCGCGGAAGCCGGGCATGCCGGCCAAGCGGCCTCTCTAATCATTATGCCTGAATCAGGAGACGAAACCATTTCTGAAGCGAATCCGCCACCCGACAACGGAGGGCGTTCCATATCGCTCAGGCGACGCGTTCTGTCGCTACCGACGCTGGTCTCGTTCGGCGTGGCGGCGTTCTTCCTGACCTTCCTCGCCATTCGCTTTGACGTTAGCTGGGCTGACACGTGGGACAAGCTGAGGGCCAGCGACCTCCGCCTGTACGGTGCAGCCTTCGCCTCGTACTACGTGGGCTTCATCCTCCGGGGGCTGCGATGGCGCATCATGCTGAGCAGCTCGCAAATGGATGAAGAGTCACGCGGAGAGCTGCCGTCCGTCCTGGCCTGCTCCCAGTACATCTTCCTGGGCTGGTTCGCCAACGCCATAACGTGGTTCCGCCTGGGCGACGCCTACCGGGCATACGTGTTCACCGAGGACACCGGCCACAGCTTCCCGCGCACCATGGGAACGATCCTGGCAGAGCGAGTGCTGGACGTGGTGACGATCTTCGTGCTGCTGGCCGTCGCCGCGCTCGCCCTCTCGTGGGTGGGCGACCTGAGTGGAACAGCGCTGTTCCTGGGAATCGCGTCGCTGCTGGTACTGGTGGGTGTTGCCGGGATGCTGGTGATGAAGCGATTCGGCATGCGACTGGCCCGCCTGCTCCCCAACCGCTTTCGTGAGGCGTATGTACGCTTTCACGAGGGCGCGATGGGGAGCTTCCGCCAGCTGCCGCTGCTGCTGTTCATCAGTGTGCTGACGTGGCTCACGGAGGTGGGCAGGCTGTACTTCGTGATCCAGTCGCTGGACCTGACCGGCACGGCCAGCTTCTCGCTGGTGGTGTTTGTCACACTGGCCAACGCCATACTGACCACGGTGCCAATCACGCCCGGCGGGTTGGGCATCGTGGAGCCCGGCATTGTGGGGCTGCTGACGCTGAGCCTTGACCGCAGCGAGGCGGTGTCCGTGGCGCTGCTGGACCGCTCGATAAGCTACCTGAGCATTGTGGTGCTGGGCGGCGTGGTGTTCCTGCTGCGGCAGGCAGTGCGCGCCCGGAGGATGGCGTCGGCCGATTTGACTAGAGAATGACTGTTGGGCCTCGCGCCCTGAGCCGCACGAAAACAAGAGAGGGACGCTCGCTTGAGCGTCCCTCTCCTTTGTGCTTCCCTGCGTAACCGGAGCTATCTTCCGATGCGCTCCCTAGTAGTCCATCGGGGGCATCGGAGGCGTGGGCGTCTTCTCCGGCACGTCGCTGACCATGGACTCCGTGGTCAGGATCATCGTCGCAACGCTTGCGCCGTTCTCGACCGCAGCGCGGGTCACCTTGGCCGGATCTATGATGCCGTGCTGCAGGAGGTTGGTGTACTCCTCCCTGTCAGCGTCAAAGCCCCAGTCACCCTCGCCCTCGCGGACCTTGTTCAGGATCACGGAGCCCTCGTAGCCGGAGTTCTCGGCGATGAGGCGGATGGGGTACTCCAGCGACCTCTGGAGGATGCGGGCGCCCGTGGCCTCGTCTCCCGACAGATCCAGCCCGGAGATGGCGTCCAGCGCCCGGACCAAGGCTACTCCGCCGCCGGGCACGATGCCCTCTTCCACGGCTGCCCTGGTGGCCGATAGGGCGTCCTCCACCCTGGCCTTCTTCTCCTTCAGCTCGATCTCCGTGGCGGCGCCAACCTTGATGATGGCGACTCCGCCGGCCAGCTTGGCCATCCGCTCCTGCAGCTTCTCTCGGTCGTAGTCGGACGTGGACTCCTCGATCTGGCTCTTGATGGAGTTGATGCGGGACTGGATGTCCTCGTCGGAGCCGGAGCCGCCCACGATGGTCGTCTCTTCCTTGTTAGCCACAACGCGGCGGGCCCGCCCCAGGTCCTCGACCGATACGGAGTCGAACTTGCGGCCGGTCTCCTCGCTGATGATGTTTGCGCCGGTGAGTATGGCCATGTCCTCGAGCATAGCCTTGCGCCTGTCGCCGAAGCCGGGGGCCTTCACGGCCAGAGGACTGAGCGTGCCCCTGAGCTTGTTCACCACCAGGGTGGCGAGCGCCTCGCCCTCCACGTCCTCCGCGATGATGACCACGTTCTTGGTCACCTTGAGCGCGTTCTCAAGTGCCGGGAGCATGTCCGATACCGCGGACACCTTCCTGTCCGTGATGAGAATGTAGGGGTCGTCGATGCCGGCTTCCATCCGCTCCGTGTTGGTGATGAAGTAGGGGCTGATGTAGCCGCGGTCGAACTGCATCCCCTCCACGTACTCCTGCTCGTACTGGAGGCCGCGGGACTCCTCGACTGTGATGACGCCGTCCTTGCCGACCTTCTCCATGACCTCCGCGATGAGCTCGCCGATGGCGTCCTCGTGAGCGGAGAGTGATGCAACCTGTGCGATCTGGTCCTTGCCCTCAACCGGCTGGGACATGGATCTGATCTGGTCCCGCACGGCTGCCACGGCCTTCTCCAGGCCGCGCTTGATGGACATGGGATCCGCACCGGCGGTCACGTTCTTGAAGCCTTCCTGGATGATGGCCTGGGCCAGCACCGTGGCGGTGGTGGTGCCGTCGCCGGCAACGTCATTGGTCTTGCTGGCCGCTTCCTTGATGAGCTGAGCGCCCATGTTCTCGAACGGGTCTTCGAGCGTGATCTCCTTTGCGATGGTCACGCCGTCGCTGCAGACCAGGGGCGCTCCAAACGACTTGTCCAGAATCACGTTGCGGCCGCGAGGTCCCAGCGTCACCTTGACGGTTTCGGCCAGCTTGTCTGCGCCGGCCTTGAGGGACTTGCGGGCATCTTCAGAGAATACCAGCTGCTTTGCCATTTTGATTCATACCTCCAGGGTTGGACTGGTTGTGGCTAGGATACCTTGGCCAGAATATCGCTTTCGCGCAGGACCAGGTAGTCCTGCCCGTCTTCCTTGAGCTCGCTGCCGGCATACTTGGAGTAGACCACTATGTCGCCGACCTGGGCTTCCATTGCTACGCGCTTGCCGTCGTCGCCGGCGCGGCCGGGCCCTACTGCCACGACTTCGCCCTCCTGGGGCTTCTCCTGGGCCGAATCCGGTAGGACGATGCCGCCGGCGGAGACCTCTTCCCGCTCAACAGGCTTGACGATCACCCGGTCTCCGAGTGGTTGAAACGTACGCGCCACCTTCAGTACCTCCTTGTGTTCTATGCTTTTGGCGGATTTCGCGCAGACTAGCAGTCTCACGGATAGACTGCTAATTCCTGGCGAAGTATATTGAATTTCGTAGCCGACTGTCAAGAGTTGCAGTGCGGAGAGGGAGGCCCGCTGGCCGCGCGCGCCTTCGCATGCGCCCGCGCTCAACGCCGTGCTACAATGGGCGGCGCGGCCTGCAGCGTCAGTCCTTTGCGCTGCAGGACCCGGGACGGCGGCGGAAGAACCACGGATAGCTACGATGTCAGCCTCAACCCACATCTCCGGCGGAACACGGCGCACGATGTGGGCGGCGCGGCTCGTGGTTCTGGCCGTGTTCCTCGACCTGTTCATGCAGTTCCCCACCATCGCGCCCTACGCCGAGTCTCTCGGCGCGTCCGCTGCTATCGCTGGCATCGCCGTTGCCGCCTACTCCTTCACGAACATGTTCGGCAACCTGGGCGCTGGCCCCCTGCTCGACAGAATTGGCAGGCGCGGCCCAATGATCGCGGGCATGGCGATCTCCGCCGCGGCAGTGCTGTCGTACTCGATTGTCCAATCTCCGGGTCAGCTCATGGCCGCCAGAGCGATTCACGGACTTGGCGCTGCGGTTCTTGCACCTGGCGCATTCTCCATTGTCGGCGACCGGGCGCCCAGCGATAGTCGCGGGCAGGCGATGGGCTTCACCGGCGCTCTCATCGCGCTGGCGGCCCTGGCGGGTCCGCCTGCCGCCGGCATCCTACGCGACGTCTCGGGCGCCGACGCCGTATTCATGGTGGACGCAGCGATACTACTCGCAACGCTGGTCATCTTCATCGTGGCCACACGCGGCGAGTCGCTGGACTCTGCTGCCGCGGAGCCGGAGCGTCGAGCAGCAGCGGCCGGCGCGCCGTGGCAGAAAGCAGCCATGTGGTCGGCGTGCGGCGCGGCCCTGGCCATCGCCGTGGGAGTGGGAGCGCTGGTCACTCACCTGCCCATGCTCATCGAGGACCTCGGTCAGTCCGCTGCGAGGACCGGATACGGCTTCGGAGTCTATGCGCTGGTTGCCATGCTGGTGATGGCAAGCCCAACGAGCCGCGCCGGAGACAGGTACGGCCGTGTCCTGCCGCTGTCCATCGGCCTGACTGTGCTGGCGGGAGGACTTGCGGCGCTAGGCGTATCAGAGAGCTACGCGGCCATACTGGGAGGCATGGCACTCTTCGGACTGGGGTACGGGCTGGTGTTCCCGGCCGCTGCCGCCATGGCCACTGCAGCGACCGGGTCGGAGCGGCGCGGCACCGCGTTCGGCATCTTCTACGCTGTGTACTCGCTGGGCGTGGTCGTAGGGGCAGCCGGCAGCGGCAGGCTGGCCGAGCTTCCCAGCGACCTCGCGGGCTTTCCGTTCCTGGCTGCGGCTGCGGTAGTGCTACTCGCCGTGCCGCCGGTTGCGGCGGCTGGGCGAGCAGCGACGCGCCCGCTCGGATCCAAGGGACTGACCGTCAGCGGCGAGAGCGGCGGCTCACCATGAGCAGAGCCCCAAGTCTGTAGACGGCCCGAATCGTTGACGCTATACTTGCACGTGCCTGATTCCAACCGGCCGCGAGGTGTGTGACTTGGCAGACGTTCAGCCCTTCAGAGGCATTCGATACGACCCGAACCAGGGCGGTGACCTGTCAAGGCTGCTCTGCCCGCCGTATGACGTCATCTCTCCCGATCTTCAGCGCCGACTCCACGAGTCAAGCCCTCACAACGCCATCCGCCTGGAGCTCGGTCTGGACTCCCCCGACGACTCAGAGGAGTCCAACCGCTACACCCGTGCGGCCGCACTCCTCGACGAGTGGCTGAACAGCGGAGTGCTCCGCCACGAGGACAGGCCGGCCTTCTACCTGCTGCGCGAGGAGTTCCCGCACCGCGGCGGTAGCATGCAGCGTCTCTCGCTCATCGCGCGCGTCCGGCTGGAGGAGCTCACCGCCGGAGTCATCCTGCCCCACGAGTTCACGTCGCCTGCGCCCAAGAAGGACCGGCACGCTTTGCTCGATGCAACGCAGGCCAACCTGAGCCCCATCATGTCGGTGTACCGCGACCCTACCGGCCGCCTCGCCGGCCTGCTTGATGACGTGGCCTCTCGCCCTCCCATGGCGGAGGCGTGCCACGATGACGTGGGCATCACGCTATGGGGCATCCAGAACGAGGCGGAGACATCCGCCATCAGCGCAGCGCTCGCGGACGCCCCGGTCTACCTTGCCGACGGCCACCACAGGTACGAGACCGCGCTCCAGTACCGCAACGAGCGGCGCAGCGCCAGCGCTGCGGACGGCGCACGCGACTTCATCATGATGTCCCTGCTGGAGATCACTATGCCTGGTCTCATCGTGCTGCCGTACCATCGCATGGTGCGCGGGCTGTCGCAGGAGCAGACGGACGACTTCTGGCGCCGCGTCGAGGAGTCGTTCGACGTGGAGCCTGTGGACGTAACGGGTGAGGACGCCGCGGCCGCGCTTGAGGAGCGTCTGGAGGCCGCCGGCCCGGGCCGGTCGGCGCTCGGACTGCTCTCGGACGGCGGCGCGACGGCAAACCTGCTCACGCTGAAGGACGCTCCCGGACCTGCGCCGTCGCCGCTGGAGCGTTGCGTCACCTGGATCGTGGGCAGTAAGCTGCTGACGCCCGTGCTCAAGTCGGAGGCCAACGCGGTCGACCGCGGCATGCTGGCCTACACCCACGACTCGGCGGAGCTGGCAAGGGCCGTCACCGAGGGCGGCTTCCAGTTCGGGCTGGTGCTGCCGCCAACGCCTCTCGACCTGTTCGAGGAGGTGGTGCTCTCCGGCGAGCGCATGCCGATCAAGTCCACGTACTTCAGCCCCAAGCTGCCCACGGGGCTGGTGATCAACCGCCTGACGTGACACAGCAGTCGTCGAGCAGCCCGCCCGACGGCGCCGCTCAGACAGCACGCCACACCGAGCATTCGCAGCCATGACCGACACACTCGCACCAGAGAGGGCCAGGCAGCTCCGGGAGGAGATCAACCGCCACAACCGGCTCTACCACGTCCTCGACCGGCCGGAGATCAGCGACGCCGACTACGACCTCCTCATGCGCGAGCTCCGCGCCCTGGAGGAGCAGAACCCGGAGCTGGTGACGCCGGACTCGCCAACGCACAGGGTTGGAGCGCCGCCCGCCGAGGGCTTCACGGAGGTGCAGCATCCCGTGCCGATGCTCAGCCTCTCCAACGCCTTCAATGACGAGGAACTGCGAGCATGGCACCGGCGCGCGACCGCGCTACTGGACGGCGCAGAGTTCGACATGGTCTGCGAGCTCAAGATCGACGGGCTTGCCGTCGCGCTCACCTACCGGGACGGCGTTCTCGTTCATGGCGCCACCCGCGGCGACGGCTACCGCGGCGAGGACGTCACCCGCAACCTCCGCACCATCCGCTCGATTCCACTGTCCGTCCCCGCGGAGGCTCCACGCTCCTTTGAGGTGCGCGGCGAGGTGTACTTCCCGCGCTCACAGTTCGACAGGCTGAACGAGGAGCGCGCCGCGCAGGGTTTGCCCACGTACGCCAACCCGCGCAACACCGCCGCCGGCTCGCTGCGGCAGCTGGACTCGCGCATTACAGCGCAGCGCCCGCTGGGCATTTTCGTCTACGGCCTGGGCTACGCCGAGGGCGGCGACATGCCCGACAACCACTGGGACACAATGGAGATGCTGGCATCGTTCGGATTCAGGGTCAGCTCGCACAACGCCGTCTGCCGCACCATCGAGGAGGTTGAGGCCTACTACCGGTGCTGGCTGGACGGCATAGCTGACCTAGACTACGCCGCCGATGGCGTGGTCGTGAAGGTGAACAGCCTGCGCTACCAGGACGCCCTCGGCTTCGTGGGCCGTGAGCCGCGTTGGGCCACTGCCTACAAATTCCCCGCCACGCAGGTCGTGACGCGCCTGCTGGGCATAGGCATCAACGTGGGCCGCACGGGCAGCCTGAACCCCTATGCTATGCTGGAGCCGGTGGACGTGAACGGCGCAATGGTCAAGCTGGCCACGCTCCACAACGAAGACGACATCCGTCGCAAGGACATTCGCATCGGCGATTGGGTGGTTGTTGAGCGGGCCGGGGAGGTCATACCGCAGGTGGTCGGCCCGGTCACGGATTGGCGCACGGGCGAGGAGCGGGTGTTCTATATGCCGGAGTGGTGCCCCGAATGCGACGTGAATGTGGTGCGCTCCGAGGGCGAAGCCATGACACGCTGCCCCAACGCCGCCTGCCGTGCCCAGCTGTTCGAGCTGCTGAAACACTTCGTGTCACGCGGCGCAATGGACGTCGAGGGCATGGGCGAGCGGCTGTGCCAATCGCTGCTCGAAGCCGGCCTGGTGCGCGACATTGCCGACGTCTACTCCATCACCAAGGGCGATCTGCTTCCCCTGGAGCGCATGGCCGAGAAGAGCGCCGACAACGTCATCGCCGCATTGGAGCGCAGCAAGCAGAGCCCGCCGGCCCGCGTGCTCTTCGCGCTGGGCATCCTCCACGTGGGGTATGAGATGGCGGAGACTCTGGCATCGCACTACCGCAACCTCTGGACGCTGTCCCGCGCTACCAGGGAACAGCTGTCGGAGATTCCGGGCGTCGGCCCGAGAATCGCTGAGAGCATCGAAAGCTACTTCCGGAACGAGGCCAACCGCCAGATACTGCGCAAGCTGCAGCGGGCCGGAGTGAGGCTTGTAGACGACTCCCCTCGAGAGCCTGTCGATCTGCCACTTAAGGGCGTGCAGTTCGTGGTTACGGGCCGACTTGCGAGCCTGACGCGGTCTCAGGCGGAGGCGCGCATCAAGGAGCTTGGCGGCTCAGTCAGTAGCGGCGTCAGCCGGAAGACCGCCTACCTTGTGGCCGGCGAGGACGCCGGCTCCAAGCTGGACCAGGCGCGCAAGCTGGGCACGACGCTCCTAGACGAGCCTGCGTTCCTGGAACTGATCGGTGGGGCGTAGCTGCATGTATGCCCAGCGCTTGTCATCGCGCCTGTTTGTCAGACCAGCGCCTGTACGTCATTCCTGCGAAAGCAGGAATCCAGGACGATCTCCAGTGTACGTGCCCACCGCACTGAGTTTCCACTCGGAAGCAGGCCACTGCCTGACTCGCATAGGTGTCCCGCGACACTGTCATTCTGAGCGCAGCGAAGAATCCAAGACGCCCGCAACGATACACGACCGCGCTATTGGCAGACGCTTTGGATTCTTCCCTCCGCTTCGCTCCGTTCAGAATGACAGATTGCGCGCGTCTGTAAGTTCTTCATCCCGGTCAAACAGCGGAGCGAGATCTCGCCAGCCCACAGCGCACCGCGGAGAGGCCGCTGCCCTCCCATGAAGCTCATCGTTGGGCTGGGCAACCCTAGCCGCGCTTACGCACGCTCCCGCCACAACGTCGGCTTCCTGTGCGTCGACGGCCTGAGCAAGCGCGCCGGCATAGCCCTCTCGCAGCGTCGCACCAGCGTCGTGCTGGGGCAAGGGCAGGTCGAGCGTGAGCAGGTCGTGCTGGCCAAGCCGCGCACCTACATGAACCGCAGCGGCGATGCCCTGACCTACCTCGTGGCCCGTTACGGCACAGCGCCGTCAGACACGCTCATCGTCTACGACGACATGGATCTGCCGCTGGGCAAGCTTCGCATCCGCGCGTCCGGCAGCGCGGGCGGTCATCGCGGAATGCAGTCGATCATCGATACGCTGGGCAGCCGTGACGTGCCGCGGATGCGGATAGGCATCGGCCGCCCGTCGCAGGACGCAGGCGGCGTGCAGCACGTGCTCGGCGACTTCACGAAGGATGAGCGAACCGCGGTCCGGGAGTCCCTGTCCGCAGCACAGGACGCAGTTCTGGACGTGATAGCCCACGGACTGGAGTGGGCCATGAACCACTACAACTAGCGAGACCGACACAAATCGTGTATACATCTCACGAATACTCTGGCCTCTCCGACCTGTACGCCATGCTTGGCCTGGTCTCCACTGCGTGGAGCCGCAACTGGCCGCGCAACCGCTTCCACGTGGGCGACGTGTGGTGGTACCTTGGCCTGGGCCGCGAGGAGACGCCGGACTACCCGCACCACTCGATCAAGCTGTGGACCGGCGACGACGGCGAGGCAGTGGGGTTCGCGTGGCTGGACGGCCCCGGCTCCGGCGACGTGCTGGTGCATCCCGACCACCGCGGCTTGGGCATCGAGGAGGAGATGCTGGCGTGGCTGGAGGAGCGGCACCGGGTGGAGGCCGCTCCTAGCGGAGGAGCGTCCACGCTGGAGACTGGCAGCTACGGAGACCCGTACTGGCGGGCGCTGCTGGAGGCTAACGGCTTCCGGCGCGACGACAGCGTGGACGGCTGGCCGCTCTTCTGGCGGTCGCTCGACGCGCTGGAGCCGGACGCGCCGCCGGATGGGTTCGTGGTGCGCGAGGTGGCTGGCGAGCACGAGGCCACCGCCCGCACGATGGTGCAGCGCGAGGCGTTCGCCAACCTGGACTTCGATATGCCGGGCCGGCCGGCGGGCGGCAGGGCGCCTGCCGCGGAACTCGCCGAGGTCGAGCGACGGACGCGCATCTACCGGAACATCATGAGGTTGCAGGGATACCGCCGCGAGCTGGACATCGTGGTGGAGGCCGAGAACGGCGACCTAACGGCGTGCTGCACCTGCTGGCTGGACGCGGAGAACCGCGTTGGTGAGTTCGAGCCGGTGGGCTGTCACCCCGACTACCGCCAGCGTGGTCTCACTCGCGCCGCCATGTTTGAGGCGATGAGGCGTCTCAGGTCGCTCGGCGCGGAGGCTGCGGTGGTGAGCACCAATCCGCTCAACACGCCGGCCAAGCGACTGTACCAGTCCTGCGGCTTCGAGCTGGTCTTCCTCGATCCGCTCTACCGCAAGACGTTTGCGGGCTAGCGCCTCAGGTCAGCGCTCCCCCGCGTCCGCGGCCCTCTGCAAAACCTCTTCCCCCTTGATGGGGGAAGATTGAGATGGGGGTGAAACGCCCTCCGTCTCGCCCTCAACCTCCCGCTCCACGCGCCGCACCGTCGAGAACGCCAGCAGAATGACCAGCAGCAGCGCCGTCGAGGCCAGGCCCATCGCTGCCACGGCCACGTCTGCGCCCCACGTCTCGGCGGCCGCCCCGAGCATCACCATGCCTGCGGGGCCAATCCCCACAGCTACCATCCGAATGCTGAGCACCCGGCCCCTGATGTAGTCGGGCGAGATGATCTGCACCA
This sequence comes from Dehalococcoidia bacterium, assembly GCA_034423135.1. GTDB lineage: Bacteria > Chloroflexota > Dehalococcoidia > Lucifugimonadales > UBA2985 > JAPPHY01. Next base: position 53,650 of record DAOUJC010000010.1, read on the forward strand.
GCGTAAAGTTGCTGGTCATGAACACCTGCAGCAGGTAGCCCACCAGGAGCGCCATCACGAGCGATAGCAGGTAAATCTTGGACAGGGCGAAGAACGCTATGAATATGCCCAGAGCCACGCCTCCAACGAGCATCAGCAGCTTGATCTGCCTGGGACTGCTGAACGCCGCAACGGAGAAGGATCCCGCGATGGCTCCCGCGCCGCCCATCGCGCCCAGCCAGCCAAGCCCGCTCTCGCCGACGTCCAGGATGTCCCTGGCGAACACCGGCAGCAGTGTCTGGTACGGCATGGCGAACACGGTCGTGACCGTTCCCATCAGCATCAGCCCAATGAGCACCTTGCTGTTCCTCACGTAGCCCAGCCCCTGACCGATGCTGCCCAGCACGGTCGACCGCCGCTGCGGCGCGCCCTCCGACCTTGGGAGCCCCGGCAGTTTGAGCATGAAGAGCAGCACCAGCGCGGGCGCCAGCACCACGCAGGCCACCGCAAACGGGAATCCCATGCCGAACGCGGCCAGCAGGTATCCGGCCAGCGCCGGTCCAACCAGCATGGCAGAGCTGAATATCGTGGTGAAGAGCGCCACGCCGCTCGCAAGGTCCTGCCGCTCCACGAGGTTGCCCACGGACGCCGCCCGTGCGGGCATGCCGAGCGAGAAGCCGACGCCGTGCAGCGCTGTGAGCGCGAACACGTGCCACACCTGCACGACATCGGCCAGAATGAGGACTGCCAGCGCTAGGACCATGACGAAGTTAAAGACGTCGCTGACGATCAGCACCAGCTTGCGGTTCGCCCGGTCGGCGATGGCCCCGCCAAACACCGAGAACGCCAGCATGGGCGCCATCCCGATCGCGTTGACACCCGTCACCATGAACGAGGAGTCGGTCAGGTCCAGCACCAGCCACCCGCGGGCGATCATGGTCATGAAGAATGACGTGATGGAGACCAGGGAGGCGGCCCAAAATATACGGAACTGGGGATAGGAGAAGGCGCGCAGAGGCCCCAGCCGCCGCGAAGGGCGGCTCGCGTCAACCGCAGTCTGGCCCCCGTTGGCGCTGATGGCGGCCTCCCTATGGTGTAGAAACAGACCAGCCCGGCCTAGCAGCCGGCGGCTTTTACAACAGTATACGCCTATAAGGTGCGAAATTCACCGCGCGGCGCGCCGTCCGCTCATCCTGAGCGTGTCGAAGGACATGAGCGGACGGTCTCCGTGTGCGGGCCGTAGCCTAACGCATACTCGCCTAAGGGTAGCAGCAAGGAGACTCCCAGTGCGGAAGCTAAGGGTACTCTTCCGTCTCCGCATCACCTGGCAAGTCCGCGTCAAACTCATCGGTCAGCTCCCTCACTATGGGAATCACAGTCTCAACGAGTTTGACGTATTTGTTGACCATCCAGCCAGCAGTATCGTTCAGCACGTCTTCGGCATCGCTGACACTTCTGTTGCGCAAGTAAAGGGCTATGCGAGACGCCCTGCGAGTTTCCAGTCTCTCCCATGTTAGCTCCTCACCGAATGCGCTTTCGATTCGTTCTCGCTGAGAGTGCAGCAGGTCAAAGAATCGTTTGGTAATCTGCTTGTCATGCTTATCCAGGTACAGTTCGATTCGGGCGTCCTGCGCGCTGAAGCTGACGTTGCGCCTGACACCGGGACCCCCGATGAGAAATCTATCCAGTTGTCGGTGGTGCTACTGCGCCGTGAAGTCAGCCTGTGGCTATTCCTGAGCCTGTCCACAACTTTGGGCCAGAACGCAAAGTAGGCTTGCCCCTTGGCGCTGGGGCGTGCGCCCTGGCCGCTTACAACCCTGCTCTTCACAACAGTGTTGGGCCGTGAAGCAACTTCAAAGACTGAGGCAGGTGCGGAGTCTCCAATTCGCACCGCCTTGACCACAACTCCCCAGAACTCGGTCTCTTCGCCGGTGCGCTGGTTGAGCCAGTCTAGCGCTTGCCTGTGCTCGTCTCTGAATTCCCTAACCACCCAAACCATAACGTCCGCGTTCAGACCGGCAGCGTAGGTCAGCACCTTGCCAAGGTGGTCATGGTTAGTTGGCTCGAGCTGGTTCTCAATGATCACAGTTCTGTTAGCATCCTTCGCGTGAATGTCCAGCGAGAACGGACCTATGGGCGCTTCTGGCTCTACCAGCTCAAGATCCATGCCAAGGACTTCACCAAGTCTGTCCAAGTTCTTGGCTAGCCACGGAGTGAAGTCGCGGGCCTCATTTTCCCATACGTCTCTCAAATTGGCTTCCTCAAGTCGCGCTATTTCTGGCATCTCACTCCTCCCGAACCAAGCCTCGTGGCAGACACTCAACTGATTGCCGCATCAGTATACACCCCTATTGAGGAGAGCAATCCGACGCGCAACGCCCCCCTTCCTTGCCCCAATGGACGCTCACAACATATAATCATGCTGCCCGCATTCGGCCGGGCACCCCATCGACACAAGGAGGTGGACATGGCTGCCAAAATCGCCTATCTCTCGCCCAACCAGGATCAGATGCCGGACTTCCAAAGGCTGGCCGCCGGCGGTGAGGAGATCGTCTGGGTCGACTCCAACCAGCCCGTGGAGAAGCAGGCGGAGGACCTCCGCGGTGTGGTCGCCGTCATTCCCACGCCGTCGCGCTACTCGGAGGAACTTGCGCGGCTGACTCCATCGGTCCGCCTCGTCCAGACCATCAGCGCCGGCACCAACATGATCGACAAGGTGGCGCTCGGCGAGCTCGGCATACTGGTCGCCAACAACGGCGGCGGCAACGCCATCGCCGTGGCGGAGCACACCATAGCTCTGATGGTGAGCGCCTTCCGAAAGTTCCAGCTCCAGTTCAACAACGTGAGGGACGGCAACTGGGCCGGCGACATCCGCACCAACTGGTTCTCGCAGGCCTACGAAGTTGCCGGCAAGAAGATCGGCATCGTGGGGCTCGGCCGCATCGGTTCACGCCTGGCCCGGCGCCTCCAAGGCTGGGAGTGCGAGCTCGTCTACAGCGACATCGTCGACATCGAGCCTGCGCTGGAGGAGGAGCTTCACGTCACCCGCGTCTCGCTGGAAGAGCTGCTCACCACGTCGGACATCATCTCGCTGCACGTGCCTCTAAACCGCAACACACACCACATGATCAGTGACCGCGAGTTCGACATGATGAAGCCGACCGCGCTGCTGGTCAACGCCTGCCGCGGCCCCGTGGTGGACGAGGAAGCCCTCTTCCGGGCCATACGCGACAAGAAGATTGCGGTTGCGGCGCTGGACGTCACGGAGGAGGAGCCCACGCCGGTGGATAACCCGCTGCTGCAGTTCGACAACGTGCTCATCACGCCGCACCTGGCCGCCCTTGCGATAGAGTCGCACGAGCGCAGCCGCGCCTTCGCGGTGTACAACACGCAAAGGGTGGCGAGCGGCGAGGAGCCGGAGTCGATCGTCCCGCCGGACGACTAGGCGGAACAGCTGCCTGAATTTGGAAGTGCCCTCAAGGGGATTCGAACCCCTGATCTCCACCTTGAAAGGGTGGCGTCCTAGGCCAGGCTAGACGATGAGGGCACGTTAGGCTTCAAGTCGGCTGGCCGCCGGGCCGGTGCGCGGCGGCAGCGATGCGTGGGCTAGGGGTAGAGCGCCAGCTGCTCCAGCCCCTCGGTTTCCTCCAGCCCCAGCATCAGGTTCATGTTCTGGATGGCCTGCCCGGCGGCGCCCTTGACCAGGTTGTCCAGGCAGCTTATGACCATCAGCCGATTGGTGCGCAGGTCCACGGTGGGGTAGATCACGCAGTTGTTGTTGCCCAGCGTGTGCTTGGTCATGGGCGAGGACCCGACCACCTGGACGAAAGGCTCGTCTCGGTAGAAGCTCTCGTAGAGCGCCCGCAGCTCCTTGACGCCCTCCGGCCCGGATGCGATGGCGCCGTCCTTCAGAGTCGCGTAGCAGGAGTCCAGGATGCCGCGTGTCATGGGTATCAGGTGCGGCAGGAAAGTCAGCCTGGGCTCAAAGCCTCCGCGGTAGCGGCGCAGCTCCTGCGTAATCTCCGGCATGTGCCGGTGCCCGTTCACCGAGTAGGCCGACACATTCTCGTTCACCTCCGAGAAGTGGGTGTTGAGGCTGAGGCCGCGGCCCGCCCCGGACACGCCGGACTTGGCGTCGATGATAATGTCCTCGTGAATGAGACCCTCGCGAACGGCGGGCGCAAGCGCCAGGATCGCGCCGGTGGGGTAGCAGCCGGGGTTGGCGACCAGCGTGGCCGAAGTCACGTCGCTGCGGTTGAGCTCCGTCAGGCCGTACACTGACTCCTCGAGGAGTTGCGCCTTGGGATGCGCTACGCCGTACCACTCCTCGTACTCGGAGGCGTCCTTCAGGCGGAAGTCGGCGCTGATGTCGATCGACTTCACGCCCTGCTCCACCAGCGGTATGAGAGCCTCCGCGCTGGCCGTCTGCGGAAGGGCTGAGAACACCACGTCGACGCTCTCGGTCACCTCCGACTCGATCGCCATGTCGATGTCCGACAGGTGGGGGAATGCGTCGCCCAGCTTCTGGCCCACGGCGCTACGGCCCGTGACCTGCGTGAGCTCGATGTCCGGGTGGCGGTGCAGAATGCGGGCGAGCTCTATGCCTGAATAGCCGGTGACGTTGATGATTGCAGCTTTCTTCATGTCTCCTCCGTTTGGTCGCAGAGGTAAAGTATAAGGCCTTGTGCGACCCTGGGGCAAGCCGACCCGTCCAAGGCCCGCTCATGGTGAGCCTGTCGAACCATTTGAGCGGTAAACTCGCGAGTCCGCTCACGCCCTTCGACCGGGCTCAGGGTGAGCGGACAAAAGGGCAGCCCGCTCATGATGAGCTGAGAGTTTACCCTGAGCGAAGCCGAAGGGAACCATATCAGCGGGCAAAAACCGACCGACTCACACCCGAAACGCCGACGGGCATCGCTCGCTCAGCACGCACCGGTCGCACATCGGCCTACGCGCCCGGCACACCTGCCGCCCGTGGGCGATTATGTGCACGTGCAGCGCGAACACCCGCTCCGGCGGCACCGACGACTCCAGAATGTCGTGGGCCTGGTCGGCGGTCACCTTGGGACCGATGAGGCCCAGGCGGCGGCTCACGCGGTGGATGTGCGTGTCCACGGGCATCGCCGGCATCCCCAGCGCAAACGACAGCACGATGGCCGCCGTCTTGGGCCCGACTCCGGGAAGCTCTCGCAGCCACTGCTTGGCCTCTTCCAGTGGCATCTCGCCCAGGAAGTCGAGGTCCAGCGACCCGCGGCGCTCGCGGATGTCCTGCAGCACGGCCTTGATCCTGGGCGCCTTGATCCGGGACAGGCCGCCGTTCCAGATTACGCGGGCGATGTGGTCCGAATCGGCGTCGGCCACGCGCTCCCAGTCGCCGAACGCGTCGCGGAGGCTGTCGTACGCCCTGAAGGCGTTCACGTCCGAGTTGTGCTGCGAGAGGATGGTGAACACAAGCTCGGACACAGCGTCAAAGCGCGGCTCCCACTCGACGGGGCCCTGCTCGGCCTCCAGTATGAGGAGCGCGTCGAGGGAGGTGATGGACGGGGTGTGATCGCCGTCGCTCTTGGGCGATGCGTCGCGTTTTGCTCGCTTGGGGGACGGCATGATGCTATCTGCGCAGGCGGGCTTGCATTCCAGTAGTGGAGCGGGAGATGGGATTCGAACCCACGACGTCCGCCTTGGAAGGGCGGAGCTCTACCGCTGAGCTACTCCCGCACCAGCCGAGCGTACCGCCCGGCTGCTCACGCGTCATTATACCAGCGCGCCCGCGCGCGGGGTAGGGGTGCGGCAGCTTGACACTCGCCGCAGCGGTGACTATACTCCGCGCAAAATTCGCATAGCCAAAGGCAGCGAACGGGGATAGTACGCCTCAAGCGGGGCTCAGAGAGCCGGGGAAGGTGCGAGCCGGCGCCTGCGCAGAGGTCGAATGGGCCCGGGAGCCGCACGCCGAAGGCCCCATCGCAGGGGTCGTAGGCCGAGCCGGGGGAGTCCCGTTACAGACTCACGAGCCTACCATTAGCGGCTCGGACGAGATACGAGAGGCGCGGGCATCGGTTGCCCCGCTCTCGAAATAAGGGTGGCACCGCGGACAAGCCCCGCCCCTTGAAGGGCGGGGCTGTTTTTTTTGAGACAATACCTGCGCCGAGGTATCCGAGACGAGAGGAGTGGCATTTGGCCATGACTGCACCGACACAGCGAATACTGACAGGAATACGGCCCACCGGAGCCCTGCATCTGGGCCACTACGCCGGGGCTCTGGAGAACTGGATTCGCCTTCAGGAGCAGTACGACTGCATCTTCCTGATAGCCGACTATCAGGCCCTGGGCGACCACGTCGAGGACATCGACAGCATCCGGCAGTCCGTGTTTGGTGTTGCGCTCGACTGGCTGGCCGTGGGCCTCGACCCGCATCGCAGCACGTACTGCATCCAGAGCTACGTACCGGAGCACGCCGAGCTCACCATGCTCCTCTCCATGATCACGCCGTTGGGCATGTTGCAGCGCAACCCCACCCTCAAGAACGAGTTGCAGGAGCTGCGCAATACGAGTCCCTCCGTGGGCTTCTACAACTACCCCGTCAGCCAGATTGCGGACATCCTGCTGCCCAAAGCGCACCTGGTGCCAACGGGTGACGATCAGCTTCCGCACGTGGAGATGACGCGCGAGATAGCCAGGAGATTCAATCGGAGCTATGGCGAAGTGTTTCCCGAGCCGCAATCCTTGATAGGGCGAGCGCCTCGCCTGGTTGGCACCGATGGCGGCGCCAAAATGAGCAAGAGCATCGGCAATTGCATCTACCTGAGCGACGACGCGGAGACGGTGAACCGGAAGGTCATGAGCATGTACACAGATCCCACGCGTATCCACGCCACCGACCCTGGACACGTGGAAGGGAACCCTGTGTTCGTCTATCACGACACGTTCAACCCGGACACCGCCGAGGTGGAAGACCTGAAGGAGCGCTACCTGGTCGGCGGCGTTGGCGACGTGGAGGTGAAGCGCAAGCTGGCCGGCGCTCTCAACGGCTTCCTGGAGCCCATTCGCGAGAGCCGCCGCTACTATGAGGAGCATCCGGAACTGGTGAGGGACGCCCTGCTGGAAGGCACGCAGCGCGCCAGGGCCATCGCGGAGTCGACGATGACGGAGGTGCGGGACTCTATGCGAATCAGCCGGTACGTGTAGCCGGGAAGCATCGCAACCCGTAAGGTGAAATCAACATGACTACTTGCTATCCATCGCTGGAAGAGGTCAGGGAACTGTCGAAGCACGGCAACCTGATACCCGTGTACCGCGAGATCAACGCGGACCTGGAGACGCCGGTATCGGCGTATCTCAAGATCGCGCAGGGGCCGTACGCATTCCTCCTGGAGAGCGTCGAGGGCGGAGAGCAGCTTGCTCGCTACAGCTTCATCGGCGCAGGGCCGTACAGGGTGGTGACCACCGGTCCGGGCCGGCCGCACGGCGAGGTGGACCCACTCAGGATCATAGAGGAGGAGCTTGGACGGTACACGCTGGTCGCAATTCCTGGCCTGCCGCGCTTTCACGGCGGCGCAGTCGGATACGTTGCGTACGACGCGGTACGCTACTACGAGCCGGTGCCGCCGCCTGCGAACGACCCACTGGGCCTGCCGGAGTCCGTGTTCATGTTCGTCGACACGCTGCTGGTATTCGACCACGTGCGGCACAAGATCAAGGTGGTGAGCCACGTCCGGCTCGACGGCGGCAGCGTGGAAACAGCCTACGCAGACGCTGTCGAGCGCATCGAGCAGCTCGCCGCCATGCTCGACGCACCCCTCTCGGTGGAGCGACGCGGCCGCCTGGACGCCGGGGCCGGTGACTCGCCTTCGTACGCCTCCAACATGACCCGCGAGCGATACGAGGCGATGGTGGACCGCATCAAGGAGTACGTGTTCGCGGGCGATATCATTCAGGCAGTGCCGTCCCAGCGCCTGGCCAGGCCCACGCAGGCCGCTCCGCTGGACGTGTACAGGGCACTGCGCGCTCTCAACCCGTCGCCGTACATGTACTACCTGTCGCTGGAGGGCTTCTCCATCGTCGGCGCATCGCCGGAGCTGCTGGTTCGAGTCGAGGACAGGCTGGTCTACAACTTTCCGCTTGCCGGCACGCGACCACGCGGCGCATCAACCGAGCAGGACGAGGAGCTGGCGGCTGAGCTGCGCGCCGATGAGAAGGAACGCGCCGAGCACATCATGCTGGTGGACCTGGGTCGAAACGACGTCGGGCGCGTATCGCAGCCCGGCACCGTCGAGGTGACGGACCTGATGCGAGTGGTGCGCTACTCGCACGTCATGCACCTCGAGTCGGAGGTGCGCGGCAGGCTGCGCGACGACCGCACCATCTACGACGCGCTGCGCTCCTGCCTGCCCGCCGGGACGCTATCGGGCGCGCCCAAGATTCGCGCGATGGAGATCATATCGGAGCAGGAGGGCGAGCGGCGAGGCCCCTACGGCGGAGCGGTCGGCTACTTCAGCTTCAACGGCAACATGGACACGGCCATCACCATACGCACGATGGTGATCAAGGACGGCGTGGCGTATATACAGGCAGGCGGCGGAGTGGTGGCTGACAGCGTGCCTGCCAGCGAGTTCGAGGAGACGCTGCACAAGGCGCGGTCGTCGCTGCGCGCAATCGAGGAGGCAGAGCGTGGCGGTTAGCGGCCAGGCGTGTTAGGGAGCCGGCACAATGAATGACGCAGCGCCAATAGCGCCCCGTATCGCGGCCAAGCGCAGATGGCTCCCTACGGCCCTGCTCGCTCTGGGCGCGCTGATTCTCGTCATCGTGGTCGGGTACTTCGTGTACTCCCAGGTTGCGCGGTCCCAGCTGGACGACCTCAACTACTACGCGGGAGAGGAAGACACGGATCGCTCCAGGGATTACTCGTCGATATACCCGGGCAACCTCGTACCTGCGCTGGCATGGACTGACCCGCGGTGGGCGGACGTGGACTACGAAGGATACTCTTCGGTGCTTGAAGGGTTCACCTCACCGGCCGGCAGCGGACTCCCCGCGGAGCCCGACGAACTCAGCGCGCCGGTGCGAATCCAGATTCCATCGATAGCGCTGGTCTCCACTGTCGAGGAGTTGGACGTTGTGGATTACGGCGATGCACTCGCTTGGGAGACGCCCAAGAACATCGTGGGCCACATACCTACAACACCCAATCCGGGCACAATGGGCAACGTGTACCTGTTCGGCCACCTTCAGAGCCCCGTCCGTGGCGAAGGCTCCGTGTTCCGCAACCTGGCGAGGGTGCCGGAACTCCTACGCCAGGGCGAGAAGGTGTACGTCGTGCTGCGAAACGAGGAGGACAGGGAGTTCCTGTACCGGGTCACGCAGACATCGGTTGTGCACCAGGATGAGTTTGCCGTCACGCCGTCGCCGGACGCCATTATCACTATGGTGGCGTGCGTACCCGCCTACGTGTACGACCACCGGCTGCTGGTCACGGCGGAGCTTGTCGGCGTGCGTGGCTAGGCGGCCTGCCCTGCCCGGCTAGACGTCAAGATTCTTGACGCTGGTGGCGTACTCCTGGATGAAGGCCTTGCGAGGCGCCACGTCTTCTCCCATAAGGTCGGTGAAGACCCTGTTCGCGGCTTCCGCATCGTCCACGGTCACCTGCAGCAGGCTTCGGGTCTCAGGGTTCATCGTGGTCTCCCACAGCTGGTCCGGGTTCATCTCACCCAGGCCCTTGTATCGCTGCGTCGAGAGGCCGCGCCTGCCCTCCATCTTCTTGAGTATGTCGTCCTTCTCGGACTCCATGTACGCGTAGCGGGAGTCCCTGCCCGCCTGAATCTTGTACAGGGGCGGCTGCGCAATGTACAGGTACCCGTCCCTGATCAACGGCTCCATGTTGCGATAGAAGAACGTGAGCAGCAGCGTGCGTATGTGCGAGCCGTCCACGTCTGCGTCCGTCATGATGATGACCTTGTGGTATCGCAGCTTGTCCAGGTTCAGGTCGTCCCGGAGGCTCGCGCCCACGGCGGTTATGATCACGCGGATCTCCTCGTGGCCAAGCATCTTGTCCAGGCGCGCCTTCTCCACGTTGAGGATCTTGCCCTTCAGAGGCAGAATGGCTTGGAAACGGCGGTCTCGGCCGGCCTTCGCAGATCCTCCCGCGGACTCACCCTCCACGAGGTAGAGCTCAGAGAGCGCGGGGTTCTTCTCGGAGCAGTCCGCCAGCTTGCCCGGCAGCGATCCGCCGTCCATTGCGTTCTTGCGCAGCACCAGGTCTCTGGCCTTGCGCGCCGCCTCGCGGGCCTTCTGCGCTGTGAGGCACTTCTCGATGGTGCGCCTGGCCTCCTGGGGGTGCTCCTCAAGGTAGTACATGAGGGCTTCTGCGACCACGGTCTCCACGTATCCCTTCACCTCAGAGTTCCCCAGCTTGCCCTTGGTCTGCCCCTCGAACTGCGGGTCCATCAGCTTGACGCTCAATACCGTGGTCAGCCCTTCGCGCACGTCCTCGCCGGAGAAGTTAGGTTGGTCGTCCTTGAGGAACTTCTGCTTGCGGGCGTAGTCGTTGAGGGCGCGTGTCAGCGCCGTGCGGAAGCCGGTGAGGTGGGTACCGCCATCCACGGTGTTGATGCAGTTGGCGAAGGAGTAGGTGAGGTCGGCGAAACCGGAGTTGTACTGGAACGCTGCCTCCACCATCGTGCCTTCCACCGTCTTCTGCACGTAGATAGGAGCTGCCTGCAGCACCTCCTTGCCGTGGTTGAGGTTGGTGACAAAGCTGATGATTCCGCCTTCGTAGAGGTACTCCTGCCGCCAGGAGGAGTAGCCCTGCTCCTTGTGCCAGTCGCTCCGCAGCGAGATTTTGAGGCCCCTGTTGAGGTAGGCCATCTCCTTGAAGCGCTGGCTCAGCGTGCCGAAGTCGTAGTCGGGAGCTCCAAAGATCTCCTCGTCCGGCATGAAGGAGGTGATGGTGCCCGTTCCGGTGATGCGCCTTCCCTTCTCCAGGGGTCCGACGACAATGCCCCGCCGAAAGTCCTGCGTATGGAGGAAGCCGTCCCGCTTCACTTCAACTCGCAGCCAGGACGAAAGGGCGTTGACCACTGAGGCGCCAACGCCGTGAAGCCCGCCCGAGACTGAGTAGCCCTTGCCACCGAACTTGGCGCCGGCGTGGAGCGTGGTCATCACAGTCTCCACCGCCGTCTTGCCGGTTGCGGGGTGAACGTCGACCGGTATGCCGCGGCCGTCGTCCTCAACGCTCACGGAGCCGTCCGTTGCGATGCGGATGGTCACGCTGGTGCAGTGGCCGGCCATTGCCTCGTCCACCGCGTTGTCGACAATCTCGTAGATTAGATGGTGAAGACCCCGGTGATCGGTGCTGCCAATGTACATGCCGGGGCGCCGCCGCACCGCCTCCATCCCCTCGAGTACCTGGATATCCTCGGCGGTATACTCCGCCGCGTGCCTCTGTTCCGCCATAGTATCGACCTCTCTATCTAGGGACTCCCCTAGTAATCCGCCCGGCCGGCGGCGCTGCCGCTGCCGGTATTCGCTGCCCGGGGCCGTTGAACGTACGATTTCAACGTCCACGCAACGGACTTACCCATTGACGTGGCACAGCCCCAATTGCCTGCGCCGTCACACAATGCAAGAGCCGGATGAATGCGTATTTCGAAGCGACGCAGGCTCTGGAATATTGCAGGTTCAATCATACCAGATTCAGGCATGATTGTCAAAATTTTGTTCTCGTTTCACGGACGTGGATTACAGGTCTCGCGAGCGCCGTCGCAACACCCTTCGGGGCGTGCAACGGAACGCCCTCTCCGATGGCCGCGGTGAAGACTTTTGGGTTGCCAAACGGCCTCGCTGCGTGTAAAATAGCTTTGTCGCGCCCCTGCCACGACTCAGTCGTGGATAGTCCCTCCTTGAGGACCAGGATTACCCTCCCTTGATGGGACCACACTTGGATCAGGAGAGATTGGAAACATGGCAATTACCCAGGGGATAGGGACGGCTCTCCAAGGCCCCCCAGTACACCCCGGATTCTCCAAGGCCCTTGACGAACTTGTAGCTACGGCCAAGAAGGGCCACTCCAGAGAAAGCCAGTTCTTCAATCCAGACAGCGAGTGGCTCAAGAGCCACATGCGCATCTTTCAGGACCTTCCTGCCCAGCAGAAGGAGCAGCTCCTCCTTGAAGCCGATCAGGTAACGCAGGAATGCGCCTGGCTCAACAGCGAGGGCAAGGCGGGCATCCGGGCGTGGCCGGACACGGTAGTCAGGCTCGACAGTGGCGGCGTGGGATTCTTCAGCCAGTTGGGCGTGGCACGTAGGCCGGACCTCACGCAGTACTTCATCGACGGCTTTCACCGGAACCGTGATGCCCTGGCCTTCAGCCACGAAAATCAGGAGCTCTTCGCCGAGATTCTCCCGTACATCACGGCGCGCATGAAGGAGTGCTTCGATGCCGGCAACACCATCGTCCAGACCGACCGCCAGATAGGCGACGCGCCCGGACGCTCCTTCCACGCCAGGCAGCTCCTGTTCGGCACCGACTACCCGCAGCTGCCCTACATGTGGCGACAGCTCACCTTCGACCTGCCTAACGCTGAACTCCAGCAGGAGCCTCACATCATGGAGGTCTCCATACCCAAGTGGCTGGACCACCTGGGCCTGCCGAGCGACCTCAAGCGGCGCGTGGAGGAGGCCGAGCTGACACAGCTCATCTTCAAGGCGCCCACCAGGGGACTCTCTCTTCACCTTGGTTTTGACTACATGGGCGAGCACAAGATGGGCCCGCTGTCCATCGCCATGTTCAAGGTGAAGCAGGCCAACGGCCTAGCGCTCCAGGCAGCCCTCAGCATGGCGCGCGTCCGCACCCTCCAGGGCGAAATCACCAACTCAGCCCTCGTCACCACCGGCCCCTCTCTCCACGGCAAGAGCACTCTCACCATCATGATCGAGCTGCATGAAAGCCGGCTCGCCTCACTGCTCAAACTTGCGGAGGACTCGGAAGAGGGCATATACCCGATGAACGACGACATCATCCTGCTGCAGCCCCTCCAAGACCCGATTCAGGTGGAGCGCGGAGGCCGGCAGGTAACCGTCACCCACAGCATAGACGGCACGGAGAACAATCTCTATGCGGTCCCGTTCGGGCTGACCCGGGAAGATGACCCCATCACCTACGACGTGCTGAGAGGCTCCGGTGAAGAGCCCAACCCGCAGGAGACACTGGAGAACGTGCCGTTCAAGCACGATGAGGGTGTGCCGGACTTTCTCAACAACCCCGTCCGCAACATGCGCATGATCCTCTCCCGATCCAGGCTGCTGGCCCGCAAGGGCGTGGCGCACATGGCCCAGGCCTTCACGGGCGGTGCTCTGAGCGACTCGGTGCACGTGCCTATGGAGGTCACGGACAGGCTGCTGTGGCAGGGCGTCATGCGCCAGAACACCGTCGTACCTCCGCTGGTGAAGCTCACCGCCGAGACATACGTCCGCGCCCTCATGTACGGGGAGGCCGTCCAGACCGGCGCGGCCACCGGGGCAATCGGCAGGCCGTACGTGGAGTACTTCTCGGACCCGTTCATCATCGGCCTGGAGGACGAGAACGCCAACCACATGTACTCCATCCTCAACAGCATCTCGGAAGGCGGCCTGGACCAGGAGTTCTACATGTTCAACACGGGCGGGCTTGGCGCCGAGCGCAACGAGGAAGCCAGCGGGCCGTTGTACCGCAAGATCACGCGTGACCTGACCATGATGCTGCAAGAGGCGGTGCTCAGGAACGCAGTGAAGTTCGAGCATGACCCGGTGCTCGGAGTGGACGTGGCGGTTGCCATCGTCGACGCCGACGGACGCGAGGTGCAAGACCTGCGCAGCGACTGGCTGCCCCGCGAGGTCTACGGCGAGGCCGAGTACCGCAGCCGCGTGCGAGAGCTGAAGCGCAAGCGCTTCTACGGCGACAACGAGAAGGACAAGGCCGGCATACTGCGCTACACCCGCGTCAACAACGCAATCTTCGATCTGGACGAGATTCCGCCACCCTCAAACGAGCGCGAGCTCGCATGGCTGCTGTCGTTCTTCTGGCACGTGCAGCAGGCATGCAGCACACTCTCGGACCTTGCGGCGCACACCAGCGAGGGTGAGCGCCCGGCGGAGCACATACTTGAGGCCCTGACAAAGAAGTGCCGGCAGGGCGTGCAGGAGGGGTTGCAGATACCTCCCGACTGCCTTGAAACGCTTTCATCGCTGGGGATCTCAGAGCCGGGCTAGCCAGGAGAACCCAGTGGCATCGTTCCCCAATCCAGATTCCCCGCCAGAGACTCGCATTGCGCGTGCCGCGTATGTCTCCGTCTCGCACACGGTGATAGTTCCGCTGCGAACCGATGAGGAGGCCTCGCTGTGCCGCTGATTGGCGTGGCAGCATCGGACGCGGACTGGGCGCGAACCTACGTGGAGGCCGCCGAGTGGGGCGGCGTGCAGACGCGCCTCCTGCTGCCGGACTCGCCGGAGCAGGCCCCGGCCACCCTGGACTCAATCGACGGCCTGCTCATCACGGGTGGCGCGGACATCCACCCGCCTCGATACAACCGCGATCCCGACCCCGGCGCAGGCTTGGACGATCCCGCCCACGCGCAGGACGAGTGGGAGATCGCACTGATGCGGGGCGCTATGGAGCGCGACATGCCAGTCCTGGGCATCTGCCGCGGCATGCAACTCCTCAACGTGGTGAGCGGCGGGCAGCTCATCCAGCACCTGCCCGGCCATCGAAGGGAAGATGGCGTCCCCGGCTCGGCGTACCACCGGGTGTATCTGTCGCCCGGGAGCAAGCTGGCCGCAATACTTGGCGCCGGTGGATTCGTGCGAGTCAACAGCCGGCACCACCAGGGCGTGAGCGAGCCACTGAAGGCGCCCTCCCTCATGGCCTCCGCCTACTCCCTCGAGGACGGCCTCATTGAGGCGCTGGAGAGCCCGCACCACGACTGGGTCATAGGCGTACAGTGGCACAACGAGAACCTGGAGGAGCTTCCACGCAACTTCGGCAATCTCTTCCTTGCGCTGGCGGATCGGGGAGAGATGTATTCGCAGATGAGGGCCGCCCTGCCGGCGCAAGGCGCGGCCTCGATATAACCTCAGAAAAGAGGATGGATCAATGGTAACACCTTCGGCTCACAACATTCGCCCTGTTCGCATCGAAGACGAGATGCGAAGCTCCTACCTGGACTACGCCATGAGCGTGATCGTCTCGCGCGCCCTGCCGGACGTGCGGGACGGCCTGAAGCCGGTGCAGAGGCGCATCCTCTACGCCATGGACGAGCTGGGGATGAGGGCAGGCACCCCGTACAAGAAGAGCGCCCGCCTCGTCGGCGAGGTGCTGGGCAAGTATCACCCCCACGGAGACAGCCCCGTCTACGACTCGATGGTGCGCATGGCGCAGGACTTCTCCATGCGCTATCCCCTGATCGACGGGCAGGGCAACTTCGGAAGCATCGACGACGACCCGCCTGCTGCCATGCGATACACCGAGGCTCGCCTCTCGGTCGTGGCGCAGCAGCTGCTCGCGGACATAGACCGCGAGACCGTGGACTTCACCGCCAACTTCGACGAGTCCCTCCGCGAGCCGCAGGTGCTGCCGGCCCTGCTGCCAAACCTGCTTCTCAACGGCGCCTCCGGCATCGCGGTCGGCATGGCAACCAGCATTCCGCCGCACAACCTGCGCGAGGTCTGCGACGCCGTCATCCACCTGATTGACCGCCCGGACGCCACCGTGGAGGACCTGGTCAGGTTCATCAAGGGCCCGGACTTCCCTACCGGCGGCATCATCATGGGCCAGGACTCCATCCTCAACGCCTACTCCACCGGCCGGGGACGCATCCTGGTCAGGGCCAAGGCCACTATCGAGGAGGGCGAAAGGCGCTCCGAGCGCCCGCAGATCGTGGTGACGGAGATCCCGTTCCAGGTCAACAAGGCTGCGCTGGTGGAGAAGATCGCACAGCTTGCCAAGGACAAGAAGATAGACGGCATCAGCGAGGTGCGGGACGAGTCGGACCGTCACGGGCTGCGCGTCGTGGTTGAGCTGCGCAGGGAGGCCCAGCCGGAGATTGTGCTGAACAACCTGTTCAAGCAGACTGCCATGCAGACCGCCTTCTTCGTGAACACACTCGCGCTGGTGGACGGCCAGCCCCAGGTGCTGCCACTCAAGCGCATGCTGCGCCACTACATCGACTTCCGCCGGACTGTGGTCACTCGCCGCGCCCAGCACGACCTCAGAAGAGCTCAGGAGCGCATCCACATCGTCGAGGGACTGAGAGCGGCACTGCTCAACCTTGACCAGGTGATCGTCATCATACGCCAGGCCGCCGACACCGAGACCGCGCGACAGGGCCTGATGGAGTGGTTCGGGCTGACGCAGGTGCAGGCCCAGGCCATCCTGGACATGCAGCTACGGCGCATCGCCGCGCTGGAGCGTGACCGAATCGAGCAGGAGTACCAGCAGCTGCAGAAGACAATCGGCCAGCTTGAGACGCTGCTCGCCGACCCGCAGAAGATCCTGGCGGAGGTCAAGAAGGAGACGCGGCAGATCCGCAAGGACTTCGGCGACGACCGCCGCACCGAGGTGCTGGACCGGGAGCCGGACGCCCCAACGCGGGCAGACCTGGTGCCTCACCAGGACGTGGTCATCACCATCACGCAGCGCGGGTACGTGAAGTGCATGCCCACCAGCACATACCGCGCCCAGCACAGAGGCGGAAGGGGCGTTGTGGGCATGTCCACGAGGGAGACGGACGCATTGCAACACCTCCTTGTGGCCGACACCCATGACACGCTCCTGTTCTTCACCAACCGCGGCAAGGTGTACTCCATGCGATGCTACGAGATTCCGCAGGACAGCTCACGCAACACCCGCGGGACTCCGGCCGTCAACCTGCTCTCGCTGTCCGAGGGCGAGCGCATCAACGCCGTTGTGGTGCAGACCGGCATCGACATGGGAGGCTACATCCTGCTGGCAACCCGCATGGGCGAGATCAAGCGCATGAAGTTCGAGTCTCTCACGAACATTCGCAGCAACGGACTGATCGCGATGGACATCGAAGACGACGATGAGGTCGTCTCGGCGTGGCAGGCCGCGGAGGGAGACGAGGTGGTCATGGTGTCCGAGATGGGCAAGGCGGCCAGGTTCGCCATCGACAAGGTGCCCGTCAGGCAGCGTCAGTCGGGCGGTGTAAAGGGGATGCGCCTTGTCCAGGACGACAAGGTGGTGTCCATGGACGTGGTGATTCCCGGCGCAAGGCTGCTGGTGGTCAGCCGCAACGGCCACGGCAAGCTCACGGCCATCACGTCCTATAAGACCACCGGCCGCGGCGTCATGGGCGTGACCACCCTGAAGATAACGGAAAAGACCGGGCCGGTGGCCACGGCGCACCTTGTGCAGGACTCCGCAACGGAGGTGATCATCGTCTCGGCGAAGGGCGTCATGATGCGTACGCCGCTGGCAGAGATACGCTCGCTCGGCCGCATCACGCAAGGCGTGAAGGTCATGAAGCCGGACGATGACGACTACGTGGTCACGGCAACCAGCATGAACGCCGGAGGGCCCTCCAAGTAGGCGTACCTGCGACTGCTAACCCCGCAGCCTGAGATACCTGAACAGGAGCGGGTGGCACTCCCTTGCCAGGTCAAGGGCCTGCTGCATCACCCGACGCAGGGTGAAGTGCGCCTGCGGGCTGGTGCGCAGCTTGAACAGGTGGTAGCACTCGCGCAGGTTCAGCTTGGAAAGCACGCGCCTCAGGTGAGCGTGCGTCACCAGATAGGCTGCTACGTCGGCAGATGATGTGGCGACGCGATGGTAACCCTCCGCCGCTGCTTCCATCGCATCCCTGAACTGCTGCTCCAGCCCGGCCTCCAGCACGACTTCCGGGACGATGTACCCCAGGTCAACCGTGGCGGGCTGCGCCAGGTAAGTCTGCATGCGGTGGCGCTTGAACTCGCGGTAGGCGCCGTAGTCCATCACGAGGTCGAAGGTGTAGTCCACCACCTCCAGCTCCCTCAGCGGGATGTCGTGCGGGCCCAGCCTGTCGAGCGCATCGTGTACCACGGCCTCCAACTGCGACCGGTCCATCCGCTGCACGCGCTCCCACACCTCCGCGTACGGCATCGGCGAGAACCGGAACAGCAAGGCGGCGGCTAGCTTATGCTCAGCCTGCGCGTCGAAGTGGACCAGCTCAGCACGGCAATCGTCCATGCTTCCGCCGCCGTCGCTGGCCAGTGCCTGAGACTCCTGTGCCTGGCGCGTGAGCGCGATGTACTCGTTGTAGTCGGCGTACTTGATGAGCGTGGGCGTGATCTCCCGGCCCTTGACCTTCAGCTCATCGCCTATCTCCCTCTCCTCGGCAAGCTGTGACGACAGAAGTTTGCGAATCGCGTGCTCCATGGAGCGGGCGTTCAGCGTGACGCCTACGTTGGTGAGAGTGGCCGCGGGCAGCAGAAAGCGAGCCGCGTCCGTGGCCACACGCCTGAGCCTCAGGTTGTAGGCGCCTTCGCGCTCGCGCTCATTGCGTGGCGTGACGTTGCGCAGGTGGGCCAGCAGCCCGTCGACAGTCTCCTCATACGCCGCGAACAGCGCGTCGCATGTGCTGACGTAGACCTCTCGCAGCGATGAGTCCTCGTCCAGCTCACTGGGCAAGTGGTAGTGGCCCCGTTCCAGCACCTGGTAGCGGGATGACTTCTCCGTATAGGAAGCCAGCCGGTTGTCCTCCAGGGTGTCGCATGCCAGGCGGGAGACGTTCTCCACGGCCATGTGCAGCACGGCGTGCTCCGCAACGGAAGCGTGCCCGTAGTTGAGCACCCATCGCTCGTGGAAGTCGGCGGCCCGCTCCTCGGTCACCTGCCGCGCGATCTCGTCGAATGGCTGGGGATTGCGCGACGTCATCGCGAACGCGACCGCAAGCTGCTCCTCCGTCAGCTCGCGCGGGTCGAGTGGGTAGATTCGCCTGGATAGCTCCATGTTCGCGCCTGTGATGATACACCAGGACGCTGGCGCAAGAGAATAGGAATGCGACCGCGGGAAAGGGATTCGCTCTTGCGAGTCTCGGAGCGGCGGGGTGCTAGAAGCCGGGCTGCTCCTCCAGGTCGTCTGCGGAGGATGGCACGGGTTCCTCTTCGTCCGAGGGCGGCGCGGCTATGGTCATCTCGCCCTCTTCGTCCCAGTCGATGATGGGCGGCCGGTCAAGCTCGATCTCCTCATCTTCGAGGTCGATCTCCGCCGGCAATGGCGGACCACCCAGGTAGGAGTAGACGCCACCCATCGGCTGCTTGTACGGGAACGATACGATGCCCTGCTGACTGCTGTGCTGATACGTCTCCCTGATCATGATGACCAGGCTGTCCTCCTGCACGGAGGTCACCGCCGCCTCGTAGCGGTTGCCGCCCTCCATGAGGCGAGCCAGTCGCTGCCCCTGTTTCGGCTCCACCTCTCCCAGGTACAGCCCCTCCGCGCTCTCCACGGTGAGGCCTCCGCCGGTCACACGTAGCTGCACGGCGTCGCCGGGGGCGACGTGTAGGTGTGCGCCGTCGGGAGGCAGCCGCGTCAGCGATATGGAGCCTGACTTGCCGCGCTCCTCGATGAAGAGCTGGAGTGTCGCCTTGGAGCCTTGTCGCGGCACCGGAGCGTCCTCACTCAGCTGGTCCAGCCTTCGCAGGTTCTTGCGGGCGATGCTGTTGGCGGGCGAAATCTCCAGGGTGCGGCCGAAAGCTGCCTTAGCCTCTCTGTAGAGACCAAGCTCAGAGAAGGCCTTGCCCAGTCGGTTGTGTGCCTCCACGTCCCGCGGGAACTCGTCGATTATCTCGCGGTTGAGGTCCACCGCCTCCTGCCAGCGGCTGGAAAGGGCAAGCGCGATAGCCTCCTTGGCCTTGTCCCTCTTCTTGCGCGCCTTGCTTTCGCTATCCAGGATCATGTGCACCGCTCCACTGTGTCTAAGTGGAGACAGATTGTAAACCCTGTGTCAAGGGTGCGCAATCCCCGAAGGAAACGCGCGATTGCGTAGCTCCCAATTTCGGGGCCGACGAATCCTGCATTGCGTACCGGGGGTTTCCCCAGTCTGAAGATTCGACTATAATCAAGAATAATGATAGGCGCTCAGGGGGGGAGTCATGTCCGAGCGGTATCAGAAAGAAATCGAGGAGATCCTCCGGCAGGCGGGAGAGCACACTCCCACCAAAGAGCCGGAAAGACCCCACAAGAGATCGCCCTCGTCCGCATTCAGTGGCATTGGCAGGGGTGTGGCGAGCCTGATTTACCACAGTTCAAGCCGCCTGATCGTGATCGGCGCTGTTTTGCTGCTGCTGGCCGTACTGGTCAGCGTTATCCTGCCTGGCTTCCTTGGGCCCTTCGTGTGGCTCGGGCTGATCCTGTTCATATTGATCTACGCGCTCTACTTCGCGCGACCCGGCAGCAGCCCGGAAAAGCGCTGGCGAGGGCGAGCTATCGAGCCGTCCCCTAGAGAGAACAGCGGGTGGTCGCGGCTCCAGCGCTGGCTCAAGCGCTAGGCGCGGCCGGCCTCCAAGCCGAAATGCGTGAGGGACGTTTCAGTGAGTAACGATCACCTGGGTTCCGCCAATGGCCTCTACTTTCCGCCCGACGTGGAGTGGATGCGCACACCCCTCCGCGATAGCGCGCTCGCGTTCATTCACAAGACCGCGCTGGAACTGGCAGGGGACCGGGTGAAATCAGCCTGCATCACGGTTGGTCATGTGTTCGGCGAACCTGACTCAGAGTCTATTGACCTCACCATGACCGTTGACTCAGATTGGGAGTACATCAAGAAGCTCCAGATGGACATCATTCACAGGGTCAGAGAGTGGACCATTGAGTGGCCAAAGGGTGACTGGGAAGATTACGCGACAAGGGTGTTCTTCTGCTTGCTCCCCGCGAAGCTATGAAGCCGTTGGACTTCTATCGGCTGGGGCTCTCCCTGGCGGAATCGGCTGACTCGGAAGCTGCACAGCGCACGGCCGTAAACAGGCTCTACTACGGACTTCATCACGAGGCCTGTTGCAGGTATTTCAGGAACAACCCCGACTCAGAGCCTGTTTATGCCGGACGCAGACACTCGGAACTCCGCAACCGGTACACTAGTCACGTGGATGAAAGGGCCAACGCAGTCGGCCAACGCCTACAGTACCTCATAGAGATGCGAAGGCTGGCAGACTACCAACTTGCTCCGCCTCTCAGCTTCAGGGGACAACCACTGGCACCACAAGAGTTCCTGAACCTGGCATTAGAGGCAGCCCACCAACTCCTGGACGCGCTTGAGGACTACTCGCCCGGCGAGGCAGAGGACGGTTGCACCTGCCTTGTGCAGTTCTGAGCCGCTGAAGACGACCTCTCCCCGTCCCTAGATCGCGCACTCCCCCTCGCCGCGCTCAACCTTGTAGAGCACCGTCTTGCTCCAGTCCATGTACGTGTCGATGTTGTCCCGGTTCAGCGGGCCAAGGTCCTGGTACTCCGCCGCAATGGCCTCGAACGGAGCCGCGCCAACCCTGTCCACAAAGGAGTTGAACGTCTCAGCCTCAGCGCGGTTGCCCTGGTAGTACTCCAGGACCGTGCGTATCACCTCCGGCACGCGCTTCGCCGGGATCTTGCCCTTGGGCCGCATCCCGATTCGCGCCTCGTCCTGCCCGCGCAGGTCCTGGTAGCTTCCGCCCACGAACATCTCGTACGCGGGCACCTGGTTGCCGCCGTCGCCCTTCATCGACCCGCCGTGGAACCCGATGTTGGCTATGTGGTGCTGCCCGCACGAGTTGGGGCAGCCGCTCATCTTGATGTGCAGCGACTTCACCAGCGGATCGGACAGGTCCATCACCGCGAGCTCCTCGCGAATCGCCTTGCCCAGACCCATCGACGACGTGATGCCCAGCTTGCAGCTGTCGGTGCCGGGGCAGGATGTGACGTCGGTGATCGTGTTCACCTCCGGCTCGGCCAGGCCCGCATCCTTCAGGTCTCGCCACAGCGGGTACAGCACCTCTTGGGGCACCCACCTGAGCGCCATGTTCTGCTGCTGCGTGAAGCGGGCGCGCCCGCTGGAGTACTTTCGCGTAATCTCGGCCAGCAGCGGGAACTGCTCCTCCTGGATGTCCCCCTGTGGCAGCTTGATGACCACCACGACGTAGCCGTCCTGCTTCTGAGGCTCCACGTTGGTTGCCGCCCACAGGTCGAACTCACCGGCGTCGCCATTAGGCGACATCCGCCCCTCGGCCAGCGCCACAGCCTCGGCGTCCGGCGCGTCCGACGCCTCGTCGTCCAGGTATAGCAGCGGCGTTGGATCGATGGGCTCCTGCGCCCACGGCTTCTCGAGCTCGCTCTCAACCATCACGCGGAACTCGTCGATGCCCACGCGGTCGACGAGGAACTTGATTCTCGCCTTCATCCTGTTCTTGCGCAGCTCGTCAGATGCGTCGAACACGCGCAGCACCGCCTCGCAGACTCGCAGGAAGTCGCTCACCGGCACAAACTCGTACAGCGTGGGCGCAATGCGGGCCATGATGGAAAGGCCGCCGCCCACCACAATCTTGAAGCCTCGCTCCTCCTGCCCGTCCACCTCACGCACCCTGGGGATGAAGCCGATGTCGTGGATGCTGGTGATGGCGCAGTCCCTCTCGCACCCGGAGAATGCCGTCTTGATCTTGCGGGGCATGGACTGCGTTACGGGGTGGCGCAGGAAGTAGCGAGCGTACGCGCCCGCGTAGGGCGTCACGTCGAATGGCTCATCGTGGCAGACGCCGGACAGCGGGCAGCCGGCGACGTTTCGCACGGTGTTGCCGCAGGCCTCGCGGGTCGAAAGGCCCGTCTGGCCGAGCACGTTCAGCGCCTCGTGGGCCTCCGTCAGAGGCACGAAGTGGAACTGCATGTTCTCGCGGGTGGTCACGTGGCCCTTCTTCATGGGCGCATAATCCCGCGCAATGGCGCCCAGAGTCTCAAGCTGCTCGGCGAATACCTCACCCACAGGCAGCTTCACCCTGAGCATGTGCACGTCCGGCTGGCGCTGCCCGTAGACGCCCATGCGCAGGCGGAAGGCCTGGAACGCGGTCGGGTCCCAGTCGCCCTGGATGAACTCGCCCACCACCGACTCGAAGTTGTCCAGCTCTTCCTGCAGGACGGGAAGGATGCCCTTTTCGTTTATTCTTGCCTGGCTCATGATGCCTCCTTGGGAGTCCGCCTGCGGTGCGGGATTGCGCCTGAAACAAGTCGCCCCTCAGGGCGCAGCTGAGGGGGCGATACTGGCAAGCCTTTGAAGACGCGCGATCCCCCGTGTCAGGGCCTACAGCAGCAGAGGGAGCGAACCTGAGCGTCCATTTGCGTGAAATACTAATGTAGGCAGGGTTGAATGTCAAGCAAATGCAGCGACGGGCAGACCCGCAGGCCAGCTTGCGAGCCGATTGCCCCACCCTCTCGATGGTGCTACAGTGCGCCGACGCTAGCGAGGACAGACAGGAGAACGAACAATGGGAGACTTTGTCGCGATCTACTACGCGCCGCAATCGGTCAGGGAGCAGGCGCAGAGCATGTCTGCGGAGGACATGCAGGCCGGCATGGCGGCGTGGGCCGAGTGGGCTAAGGCATGCGGCGATAGCCTGACCTTCCCCGGCTCGGCGCTCATGGGCGGGCTGAGGCTGACGCCGTCCGGCAGCTCGCCACGCGATAGCGACGTGATCGGCTACTCGGTGCTTCAGGCGGACGACATGGAGGCCGCGGTCGCGCTGCTGGAGGGCCACCCGCACCTTGCCTGGGGCAACGGCTGTGAGATCGAGGTGTTCCAGGCCATGCGCATGCCGATCTAGCCGGTGACGGCATCGGCACGCGCCCCCGCTCACACTCCCCGCCCGCTCGTGGTGAGCCCGTCGAACCATTCGAGCGGGCGAGAGATTGCACTGTCCCCGTCCCCATCCACCATTCCCCCGGTGCCTACGTTGGGCAATCATGCCGCCCGCAGGCGAAGAATCACAGAAGGTCACGAAAATCCGACTGAAAAGTCACGGGAATGTCACACGCGTGTGGTACGCTACCTGTTGAGTCTACCCCTGTACGGGAGGTGTTACCATGTCTATCATCCGAAACGCTCTGGACCGGCAGCGCCGCCTTTTGAGGGCGGCCATGCCCGTTACCCCCCCCCCCCCCCCCCCCCCCCCCCCCCCCCCTCCTCTTCCCCCCCCCCCCCCCCCCCCCCCCCCCCCCCCCCCCCCCC
>DAOUJC010000011.1:0-275435 GCA_034423135.1 Dehalococcoidia bacterium
GGGGGGGGGGGGGGGGGTAACGGGCATGGCAGCCCTCAAAAGGCGGTGCTGCCGGTCCAGATCGTGCCGGATGATAGACATGGTAAAAGCTCCCGAAATGGGCAAACTAACAAG
Source organism: Dehalococcoidia bacterium (assembly GCA_034423135.1). Lineage (GTDB taxonomy): Bacteria > Chloroflexota > Dehalococcoidia > Lucifugimonadales > UBA2985 > JAPPHY01. Next base: position 115 of record DAOUJC010000011.1, read on the forward strand.
GCAGTATACCACACGCGTGTGACATTCCCGTGACTTTTCAGTCGGATTTTCGTGACCTGCTGTGATTCTTAGCCTGCGCCGGCATGATTGCGCCGGTGAGGGGTACCCACAAGGGGCACCCCCGTATCGAGTACGGGGCAGGCCCTACGGGAACATGGTCACCTCTTGTCCGCTCACGCCCTTAGACAAGCTCAGGGTGAGCGGACGAGATTAGGCCCGTTCGTGGTGAGCCTGTCGAACCATTCGAGCGGGCAAGAAGCGGATGCCTTTGCGTAACCTCAACTGTGGGGCGCACTTTCTCCGTCATTGCGGCGGAAGCCGCAATCTAGGGGGAGCGGGCGCCTGCCTAATGTAGGGGCAACCCTCGTGGTTGCCCTGTCTAGTGTGGGCGCCCACAAGGGGCACCCCTATGGGAAGATCCGGGTAACTGCGTCAGGAGGGCCGAACAACATGCGCCAACTGTCATTCTGAACGGAGCAGAGCGAAGTGAAGAATCCAAAGCACCCGCCCACAGGGCAGCGTTATACCACGCCGAACGTCTTGGATTTCTCGCGGAGTTTACCCTGAGCGCAGCCGAAGGGCTCGAAATGACAGGAGGGAGGGCCACAACCGCCGCCGCCGTCATTGCGGCGAAAGCCGCAATCCAGGGGGGAGCGGGGATGGATTCCCGCTCGGGGACGGGAATGACGGATGGGGCGGGCATGCCACTTCTTGCCCGCTCGCATGGTTCGACAGGCTCACCACGAGCGGGCCTAGTCTCGTCCGCTTACCACCGCATCAAGTGGGCAGCGTCTCAGGAGGAGATCAGGCCGTCCTGAGGATGTGTCCAGGGGAAATTGTAGACTGGGGCGAACTGCGGCGCTCGTGGTATCGGCATCTCTCCGAAGGGCACGTCGATGATCACCGGAGCCTGCTGCTCCAACGCCAGAGGTATCAGCCGCTCCAGCTCCATCGGGTCGCTTGCTCTCATGCCCACTGCGCCGAACGACTCTGCGAACTTGACGAAGTCCGGGTTGTGCAGGTCGGTCCCGTACGCGCCGCCAAACGTATCGTTCAGGTCGCGGGCCACGTTGCCGTAGGAGTCGTTTCTGAAGACCACGGTCACAACGTTTATGCCGTACTTCATCGCTGTGGAAAGCTCGGACGAGTTGAACATGAACCCGCCGTCGCCGGTCATGCAGACCACCGGGCGGTCAGGCTGGGCCACCTTGACGCCCAGCGCGGTCGGGAAGGCGTAGCCCACGTTGAACGAGTAGCCGGAGTCGATGTACGTCTTCGGACGATTCACCTGCCAGTGTGTGCGGGCGTAGTAGCCGAACTGCGTAACGTCCCAGACGATGAACGCGTCTTCCGGGATACCCCTGCGCATTGCCTCCATGACGGCGTACTGCGGCTCCTGGAGTCGAATGTCGTAGTAGGCTATCAGGCTGCGTGCGGCGGAGACCGCCTCCACGGGCGACGGACGCTCTCCTGCTCCGGCCGCGATGAGGTGGGGGAGCAGCGCCTCGATGGTCGCTCCTGCGTCGCCGTGCAGGGGAATAGTGTTCGCCTGGCGCCGCGTGAGCTCCGCGTCGTCAATGTTGATGTTCACCAACGTGGACGCCTCGCCGGCGGGGTTCCCGAGCGAGAAGCGGGCGCCGATTCCTATCACCACGTCGGCGGACTGCATGACCTCGTAAAGCTGGTTCATCTCCTGTCTCTCGCCCCTGGGACTGAAGCAGGAGCCGTAGGACAGGGGATGGCTGTCCGGCATGACGCCCTTGCCGCCGCTGGACGTTATCACAGGTATATTCGTCGCCTCGGCGAAGCTGACGAGGGCTTGCTCCCCGTCGGAACGCGCCACGCCGCCTCCCGCGTATATGAGGGGCAAGCGAGACCTGGCGATGACCTGGGCAGCGTCTCGAAGGTCCTCCGGGCTGGGCACGAGCCTGGAGATACTGGCGGGACTCCGCAGGCTGACCTCCTCTCTCTCCACCCCGGCTTCAGGCGGCATCTCGATCAAAACGGGACGGGGCCGTCCGGTGCGCATCTGCCTGAACGCTTCGAACACAGTGTCCGGAACTTCGCGAGGCCTGGACGCTTGTCGCTGCCACTTGGTCACGGAGCGCACCGCGCCGGGCTGGTCCGCGATTTCGTGGACGGCACCGAGGCTCTTGCCGATTGCGCCGCGCGGCACCTGGCCCGCGATGAGGAGGACAGGGGTGGAGCGGGAGTATGCGTTGGTCAGGCCGGAAGCGGAGTTGTACAGGCCGACGCCCGGAACCACCAGCGCCACGCCGGGTTTCCCCGACGCGCGGGCATAGCCGTCGGCCATGTACGTCGTCGCCTGTTCGTGGCGCGTCGTGACCATGCGAATGCCAGGCTCGTCACGCAGCGCAGCGACGATCCCGTAGATCTGTATGCCGGGGATCCCGAATACGACCTCGACACCCTCTCCGACAAGGGACCTGGCGAGGGCTTCGCCTCCGCTCATTTTGGTCAAGCTTTGCCTACCTCCAAATGGAGAGGCCCGTCAGCCTGTTTCCCGCTGCCTGCCCCGCTCATGTCCTTCGACAAGCTCAGGATGAGCGGGGGGCCTCTCTTGCCCGCTCATGGCCTGCCCCACTCATGTCTTTCGACAAGCTCAGGACGAGCGGGGGGCTCTCCGGCCCGCTCATGGTGAGCCTGTAGAACCATGCGAGCGGGCGATGGGAAGGTGCGACCGAGAGCCCACCGTCAGTGCGACTACAGCTGCACGCGGCGGGACGGCAGGCGGCACTTCTCGGCGGTCAGGATTGCGCCGATGCTGTCGACCGCGGAGTCCAGCAGGTCGTTCACCACAACGTAGTCGAACAGAGGCAGCTGGTACAGCTCGTCAATTGCCGTGCGGATGCGCAGCTCAAGGTCCGGCGTTGTCTCCGTCTTGCGCTCTCGCAGGCGGCGCTCCAGCTCCTCCGGCGACGGCGGCATGAGGAAGATGAACACGGCATCCTCCACGTTGCTCTTGATTGTCGCCGCGCCCTGGACGTCGGCCTTGATGATCACGTCACGGCCCTCCTCCAACGCGCCGACCACCTGGTCGCGGGGGACGCCGTACCAGTTGCCGTACACCTGCGCGCACTCCAGGAAGTCGCCGGCCTCCACCTTCTGGTGGAACGTGTCCCTGTCCAGGAACACGTAGTCGACGCCGTCGACCTCGCCGGGCCGCTGAGCGCGCGTGGTTGCGGTAACGGTGAAGTGCCAGTTGTGGCCCTGCTCCTTGAGCAGCCTGAGCACGGAGTCCTTGCCCACGCCGGACGGCCCGGACAGGATCACCAGCAGAGGGCCTCCGCCGGCCTGGTCGTATACCGGCCTATCCAGCGGTCTCACTCGCCGCTCCCTTCACTCTATCCTCAATGAGTCCAGGTCCTCCCAGAAGCCTGGATAGGAGATGTCGACCACGTCTGCGTCGGCGACGTTCACCGGCTGCTGAGTCACCAGCCCTGCGATGCCGAGCGTCATGGCCAGCCGGTGATCGCTGTGGCTGTCGCAGGCGCCGCCCGCAAGCGCGCCGGTGCCCTCGATGACCAAGCCGTCCGGCAGCTCCGTGATCTTCGCGCCCAGCTTGTTCAGCTCCGTGGCGGTGGCATGCAGCCGGTCCGACTCCTTGTACCGCAGCTCCTGGGCGTCCCGGATGGTGGTTGTGCCATTCGCGAGGGCCGCGGCGAGCGCAAGCACGGGTACCTCGTCCTGAACGATCGGTATCATGTCGCCGCCGATCTCGACGCCGCGCAGCTCGCTGGACTCGACCAGCAGGTCGGCTACGGGCTCGCCGCCCTCCATGCGAGGGTTCTCCTCGGTCACGCTCGCGCCCATGTCGCGTAGCACGTCCAGCACCCCCGTGCGGCTGGGGTTCACGCCCACGTTGGCGAGGCGAATCCGCGCGCGGGGGTGGACCGCGCCGGCCACGAGCCAGAACGCCGCCGAGCTTATGTCGCCGGACACGGTGACGTCCAGCGGCTTGAGCGCGGGGCCCGGCTTCACGACCAGCGCCAAGCCGTCCTCCTCCACGTCGGCGCCCATGGCGCGCAGCATTCGCTCCGTGTGGTCGCGGGAAAGCGCAGGCTGGTGCAGCACGGTCTCGCCATTGGCGAAGAGGGCAGCCATAAGCAGCGCCGACTTCAGCTGCGCGCTGGCAACCGGCATGTTGTACTCGATGCCGTTGAGGTCGCCGCCGCGAATGGCCAGCGGCGCCAGGGAGTCGCTTCCGCGGCCCATGACCTGCGCGCCCATCAGCCGCAGAGGCTGCACGACGCGGCCCATCGGGCGGGCGCGGAGTGAGCGGTCGCCGGTCACGACGGACAGGAACGGCGTGCTTCCAAGCAGGCCCATGATGAATCGCATGGTGGTGCCGCTGTTCTGGGCGTCCAGAACGTCGTCCGGCTCCTTGAAATGCTCCAGGCCGGGGGAGGTGAGCACGAGCATTGGAGCGTCTTCCGATCCCTTTTCCGGCTCCACCACCTCTGCGGTTACGCCAAGTCGCTGCAGGCATTCGAGCGTGGAGCGGCAGTCGGCGCCTTCCGAGTAGTTGTGCACGGTGACGCGGCCGGCCGCGAGGCTGTTGAGAATGGCGGCGCGGTGCGAGACGGACTTGTCGGCCGGAGGGGAGAGCGTGCCGGCCAGCCCACCGGCAGGAAGAACAGACCTGTTCATCTCACGTCTAGTCCTTTCTCTTGTTGTCTTCCCTCTGCCACTCGAGCATCTGGCGCACGCGCCCGGCGGCCCTGTCGCCCATGATGAGTCCGCCCATAGTCTCAACTGTAGTGGGCAGCTCCACCGTGGGGGCGGCAGACCTGGCGGTGATCTTGTTCTGCACCCACCGGTCGCGCGCCTCCCATGCGCCGTCGAAGGCCCTGCCGAGCGTGCGCTCGTCTCCCTCTTGCACCATGTCGCGGAACTCCTGAAGCTCGCGAATGAACTCGTCGATCCAGCGATTGAGCGCTTCGCTGTTGGTGAGGCAAATGTCGCGGCTCATCTCGGGGCTGCCCGAGGCCAGCCGGCTGACGTCCCGAAAGCCGTTCGCGGCCAGCTTGGCGATCTCCGGCCACGCGGGATTATCGGAGTTGAGCTTGACCAGCACGGTCGAGAGCACCAGCGGCAGGTGGCTTATGGCTGCGACGTAGCTATCGTGCTCGCGGGCGTCGATGAAGAACGGCTTTGCCCCCACCGACTCCGCCATGTGCGTCACGATGCGGACCGCCTCTTCATCGGCGCCCTTGCCCGGTATGATGCAGTAGGTGGCGTTCTGGAACAGTTCCGCCTCGGCTGCGACCGGCCCGGACAGCTCCTTGCCGGCCATTGGGTGCCCGCCCACAAAGCTCACGGTGTCCGGCAGGAACTCCTCCGCCCATGCGAGCACTTCCGCCTTGGTGCTGCCGGTGTCGGTGACGATGACGCCGGGCTCCAGCTCCGGCCCGTAAAGCCTGAGCATCTCACGTATGCCTCCCACGGGCGTCGCCAGTATCACCATGCGCGATCCGCGGATGGCGTCCAGCGGGTTGTTCTGCGTCGAGTCGCAGGCGCCCATTCTTCGGGCAGTACCAGACACGGCGCGGTCCCGGTCCGTGCCCACAATCTCCAATCCAAGGTCTGCCTTCTTGAGGGCCAGCCCCAGGGACGTGCCTATCAGTCCCATGCCGACTATGGTGATTCTGTCCACTCCAGGCCTCCTTGCGACGGCCGGCGCTTCCCGTCCGGCAGCCGACGACGCTAGATGTCCTGACCCACGATAACTAAGCCTACCACATTCACAACGGGACGCAGAACCCCCCAGAGCAAATTCAGGTTGGTGGCCCAGTCCAGCATGATGACGCCGAGCAGGATCACGGGGCCGAATGCCTCGCGGCGGGCCAGGGCCGAGGCCGGGCCCGGCGGCAGCAGGCCGATCGCAACCTTGGAGCCGTCGAGCGGGGCCAGCGGTATGAGGTTGAATATCGCCAGGATGATGTTGTAGAAGATCACAAAACCCAGGAGGTCGGCGAAGAGGCCGCTAAGCGGGCCTTCAAGCCCCGTGAAGGCGAACGGCGAGTGCCAGGGTACCAGCCCCGCGCGAATCGGCATGGCGCACAGAGAGGCGGTGATCAGGTTGGACACCGGCCCGGCCGCGGACACCGCGGACATGCCCGCCCGCGGCCCGCTTCGCAGGAAGAACGGGTTGACTGGTACAGGCTTGCCCCAGCCAAAGCCCACGAGCAGAATCATGATGGAGCCCATCGGGTCCAGGTGGCGTCTGGGGTTCAGCGAGAGGCGGCCGAGCCGCCTTGCGGTATTGTCTCCCAGTTGGGTGGCCACGAAGGCGTGGCTGAACTCGTGGACCGTGACCGCGACGAGCAGGGCGGGCACAACGGCGGCAAAGAATACGATGATGACGTCCAGGAACGCGCCCGGGTTGCTGAACAGTAGGTCTATCGAGCGTAGAAGCATGGTAGGTGGCGGCCTTTGGAGGCCGCTGTCACATTATACAGGCTCTGAACACGTGCAGCAGTCATCAGTTTCGGTTTGGTCAGCGCCTTCGACGAACCTAGGTCAACCGGATGAGACTCGCCACTACCGAGGACAGGATTCATCTCACCTGCGAAGAGAGTCCCTAGCGTGACTCGCGTCCAATAAAGGTATACGCGTCATTCTGAGCGCAGCGAAGAATCTAGGACGGTCGTGCACCGCTAATCTTGCGAGCGTAGGAACTGGTCCGGTCCCGGTGATGTGGATGACAGGCGAAGGCCTTGGATTCTTCGACTCCGCTGCGCTCCGCTCAGAATGACGAGTGAAGGCCGCTTCCCGGTGAACTATGCCAGAATTATGCAAGGGTCTCCGTTTACGGAGTGACGCGGTCAAGATGCGCAGTCTCCCCCACCCTCACGTCACCACCAGTGGCACCATCATCTCCGAATGCGACAGGCCGGAGTGCTGCGCAGCCTCGGCCAGGATGGGTCGTATCATGCCGTCCGGGTCATAGGACGCCACGTCGCGGCCCCGTGAGATTGCGATCACGTCGCCCATTCTCTCCCGGACGGCGGCGTCAATCTGGCCTGGCCCGAACAGCTCTAGGCTCTCCGCCTCATCGAGCGTGATCATCATGAAGCGATTGCCGAGCCGGTGCCGCAGGCCCTCCAGGTCGGCGATCGTGAGTCCATCGCCGAGGTGAAGGTAGAGGATCCGCGCGTCGCCGGTTGGCGCGAACCTGAGCGGCGCGGTGACGCTGCTGGACGGCACGATTCTCCGCCTGGCGCCGGGGGGAGCGTCACGCAGGCCGTGGTCGGCGCTCAACACGATACGACCTGCGCCGCGGAGCCCGGCCGCCATCCTCTCCACCTCGGTGTTCACCTCAGCGATGGCCGCCAGAGTGCGTTCATGCGCGGCTCCATACCTGTGCCCGGCGGCGTCGACCAGAGGCGTATAGACGAACGTGTAGGTGGGCTCGCGAGCTCCGGCAACTCTAGCTGTAACGGCGTCCGCGGCCTGGCGCAGCGACCCGTAGCCCTGCTTCGGCCAGCCGCCGCTGAGATATGTGGTGTAGACGCTTTCGGCAAGCTGGTAGGGGAGCACACACATGGAATCTCTCGGAATGGACTGCAGGAGAGGTGGCTTCAGGAAAACGTCTTCGGGCTTGACGCCCAGGGACGTCAGAGACCGCCTGCCGGTTCGGGCCACGAACGGCAGCACGGCCCCCGCTGCGCCGATGGTCGGAATGTGTGTCCACCAGCCGGTTACGCCGTGTTGCGTGGGCCACTCGCCCGTGATGAACGACGTGACGGCGGGCGCAGTCGACGACGGAAACACCGTCTGCAACTCTGCGCGAACGTGCCGTCGCAGGAATGCGTCCTCCGGCAGCTCCGCGACCTGCTCCGCTCCCAGCCCGTCCGCGAGCACGAATACAAGGTGGTCTGTGGCGCCAATGAGGCGCTCCATCGACTCCAAGCCGTGGCTTGGCGGGACACCTTGCGCGTCGGCCAGGGTTGCCATCGCTCGGGCAAGGTCCACGATGTTTGGCTCGAGGTATGAGGGGCGCAGCAGATCGCCGCAGTCGAATGCAGCCAGCAGCTCATGGAGGTCGCTCATGTTGCCTTCACCGTTGCGATTGCGATGTCCGCGTCCGGACTGCCAAATCGCCCCGTATGCTATCATGGAATCGAAGGGTATGTCGTCCCGGCGCGGGGCGGCTACCCGCACAGGGCGGAGGCATGATGACGAACACCACCGAGGCCGCCAACGTCGCCTCGCCTGCGGAGCAGCTGGGAGTCGCGTACGAGACGTACAGTGCCGACGAGCGGGCGCTCCACGAGCAACTGCTGGCTACAGTACTGCGGCCTGAGGACGTGGCGATCCATGCCGAGGCCGCCGGTGACGATTGCTGGACTGTCACGGTTTGCACCTCAGACTGGGTCGGCGCGCTGGCCACCATCGCGGGTCTGTTCCCGGCCTACGGAATGGACATCGAGAGCGCGGACGTATTCACGCTGCGCGTTCCCTCGCCGGGGCCTGTCCGCTCACCCCGCGCCTTCAGACCCGCAGGTCGCAGGCCCTTCAGACCCGCCGCCGAGAGGCCCGCGCCGGTGTCGCGCAGGCTCCTGGACGTGTTCCGCGTGCGTGCCCTCTCTCCGACGAGCGATGACGTGTGGGAGCGGTTCCGCGTTGACCTGCAGGAGTTTGTGGCGCTGCTCGTGGCCGGCAGGCGAGACGCGGCGCGTGAACGGCTGATCGACCGGGTGAGCGAGGCAATGTCTACGCTCGGCAGCCACGGCGACCGCGTGTATCCCGTGAACGTGGAGGTGAGCAACGATGCCTCGCCTCACTACACCCAGGTGTCCATCCGCTCCACGGATACCGTTGGGTTCCTATACACGTTCGCCAATGCCCTGGCTGTGCTGAACGTCAACGTGGAGCGGGCGGAGATTCGCACCGTTGACGGGGAGACCCGAGACGTGTTCATGGTCACGGGGCGCGACGGCGGCAAGATCGCCGGCGAGGAGCAGCTGCGCGAGGTGCGCGTGGCCGCCACCCTCATCAAGCAGTTTACACACCTGCTGCCGCGCTCGCCCAACCCGGCGATGGCGCTGCGGCAGTTCAACGCGCTCACGCTGCAGATGCTCTCCCGCCCGGACTGGAGCAGCGGCCTCCAGGACCTGGAGTCGGCGACCGTCATGGGCACGCTGGCCCAGCTGATGGGCGTCAGCGAGTTCCTGTGGGAGGACTTCCTGCGGATGCAGTACGAGGAGCTGTTCCCCGTGGTTGTTGACCTGCCGTCGCTGGACGAGCACAGGCCGGCGCATCTGCTGGAGCAGGAGCTGAACGGCCGGCTGGAGCAGCTCGACGACCATGCGGAGCAGGTAGAAGTTCTCAACAGCTTCAAGGACCGCGAGATGTTCCGCATAGACCTGCGACACATCACGGGCCGGATCGACTTCCGAGAGTTTGCTATGGAGCTGACCGCGCTGGGCGAGGTGGCCGTGCGCGCGGCGGCATCGCTCGCGTACCGGCTGCGAGTGGGGCAGTACGGTGAGCCTCTGCTTGCGGATGGAGGAGCGTGCTCCTGGTGCATCTGCGCGCTGGGCAAGTTCGGCGGGCGAGAGATGGGCTACGGCTCGGACGTGGAGCTGATCTTCGTGTACGAGGGCGAGGGAGGCACCGCTGGCCCGGAGCAGGTGACAAACGCCCGGTTCTTCGCCGAGTTCGTGCGGTCGTTACTGGGCGCGCTGAAGACCAAGCGAGAGGGCATCTTCGAAGTGGACATGCGCCTGCGTCCGCACGGCAACGCCGGCGCTCTGGCCTGCTCGCTCGACGGCTTCCGCGACTACTACTCGGAGGGCGGCCCGGCGCGCCAGTTCGAGCGCATGGCCCTGGTGAGGCTGCGGCCCGTCGCAGGCGCCGACTCGCTGAGTGAACGCGTGACAGAGGCACGCGACGGCTTCGTGTACTCAGGCACTCCGCTGGACGTGGAGAACGTCCGGCACCTGCGCGGCCGGCAGGCGGACGAGCTTGTGCAGCGGGGCGCGCTGAACGCCAAGTACAGCCGCGGCGGCCTTACGGACGTGGAGTATTTCGTGCAGGCGTGGCAGGTGGCTGAGGGTCGCGAGGATGAGAGCCTCCGCGTGGCGAACACGCTGGACGCCATCGCCCGGCTGGCGGATGGCGGCTACGTCACGCGCAAGCAGGCGGGCGAGATGGAGGAGACCTACGGCTTTCTGCGGCGTCTAATCGATGCGCTGCGGGTGGTGCGCGGCCACGCCAAGGACCTTACGGTGCCCGCGGTGGACTCACGCGAGTTCGCCTACCTGGTGCGGCGGCTCCGGTACGAGTCGGCGGAGGAGCTGCGAGGAGCCATCGCCCAGAACATGGCCGCGGCGGAGAGGCTGTGGGAGGGGGCAGTCCCCGGCGGCGACGGCTAGATCAAATCAATGGGCGGCATCGAGTCGATGATGCCCCTGTCCAGCGCCTTGGTGAACAGGGTCTCCAGCGCTCGCTCGCCCTCATCGCCCATGTCCAGCGTGTCGTCGTTCACGTACATGCGGATGAAGCGTCGCACCGTCTCGCGCTCCGTGCCGCGGCTGAACTGCATCGCATAGTCCAGCGCATCGTCCTCGTGGTCGAAGGCGTACTGGATGCTGTCCCGCAGCGAGTCGACCATGATGACGGCCACGTCCTCGCCGAGGTCACGGCGCACCATGTCCAGCCCAAGCGGGATGGGCAGACCGGTGTCCTGACCCCAAGCCTCACCGAGGTCCAGGATCTTGGCAAGCCCAAGGCTCTCGTAGGTCACCTGCCCCTCGTGGATGAGCAGGCCGCCGTCAACCTCGCCCGATTGGACTGCGCCCACGATTGCGTCGAATGGCATGGGCAGTGCCTCGAAGCCCTGCGCGTAGAGCCGCAGCAGCAGGAAGGCGGTCGTGTACTCGCCGGGGATTGCGATGCGCGCGCCCTCGATCTGAAGATTGCTGCGCTCTTTCGTGGCGACCACCATCGGGCCGTAGTTGCGCCCGATGGACGACCCAACGCGCATGATGCGGTACTTGTCCGCCACCTGCGGATACGCGCCCGCGGAGATTGCGGTGCCCTCCAGCTCGCCGGTGAGTGCGCGGCCGTTGAGCGTCTGGATGTCCTCCAGCACGTGCTCGACCTTGTATTCGCCGACGGGCACATGGCCGTGAGCGATGGCGTAGTACATGAAGGCGTCGTCGGCGTCGGGTGTGTGGCCGATACGGATAACGGGCATGGTGCCTCCGGGAGAGTTCAGGATGGGATGAAGCGTCACTATATTAGGGGAATGGGGCTGCGGGGACAAGTCTTGGGGCGATGCGGGGTTGCTGCGAATGCCGCCATGAGTTCACAAACTGGTGGGCGGCCGAATTGGCTGCAATCAGCGGAGCCGGTCGCATGGACCTTCCGAAACCCATGAGGCAGACTCTATAGTAGCCGTGTCAGTTGAAGAGCCGCGCGACATCCATGCCAATCAGCGCGAGGCTCAGACTAAGCCACAGAGTTACGATTATCCAGAAAAGCCACGGGTTCTCGGTACGATAGACAGGCTCAACCAGGAAAGTCTGTCCCGTAAGGAGGCTGGGCGCTGCCCAGAAGAGAAACAGGAGCCCCCAGACCCACTGGAGTTCGAAAACCAGAGCCGTCAAGACGATCGCAATAGCGACCAGTGTGAACCAGCGTACCCTACCGCTTGTACGTCGTTCGCGCCGCCGATCAAAGCTCATGGCTCACGCTCTACGTGTCGCGAGGGCGGCTCCTCTCCCAACATCTGCCAGCCGAGGTAGTGGTGAAAGTCGACCACCACTCGCTCGATGGGGAGCAACTGTCCACCCCTGGAGTGGCGTGCTGCCATCCCTCTCTGGGCCCGCTCGCATATGTCCCGGTCCTCTTCGAGGAAAGCGGTGGCGAATCCTCCGGAGATTGCCTGCGTAAGCATGTCTGGCCGCGATTTCGCAAGCGATCCCTGGAGCACTCGCGTCGAGGTAGGGGTGAGTGGAAGTGTGATAAGCCAGTCCCACGAGTCCTGCGTGACGATACCTACGAACGAGGGTGGGATGGAGACCAGCGTGTAGTGGTCGCCTCCTGAATTGCTGCCCAGCAGACCCGCCAGCAGTTTCCCGACAAGACCTGTGCCTTCGGCTTGAACAACTGCACCGCCTGTCAGTGTCCAAGCCGCCGAGCCTTCGATGTAGTAGGCCCCGCGGGTAGGAGTTACCTTTTCCAGCGTGTCAGCATGCACTTGAAACAGGTGGTAGCTCTCCATTGCGTTCTCGATAATCAGCTTCCAGTTTGCTTCCCATACCTCCGGTGCGGTCAATGGCGCCGCAGCCGTGAACGACTCCATACCGAACTCTGCGAGATGCGGCGCGATGTCCGCCAGCCGCGCATGCAGCGGCGGAGTCTCATCCGAGATGCAAACGAAGACAACGCCCATCCAAATCTCTACCCGGAAAGCGGGCAGGCTGTGCAGTGCCGAATCGATGGTGACACCCCGCGAGTAGGGCGCGCCTCGGAAGGTGCCAGTGTCACTGTAGCTCCAGGCGTGATACGGGCAAATGATCCGGCCCCCTTCAAGCCGGTCGGCTCCTGTTTCGAGAAGTAGCGTTCCGCGATGGCGGCAGACGTTCGACAGCGCGCGAAGCCGGCCGTCCTCGCCTCGGACTAGCGCAACAGGCTCGCCGCCGATGTCGATGGCGAGATAATCGCCAGGTTCGGCCAGCGACGCCTCGGCACACACTGCCACCCAATCAGAGCGGTAGATGCGTTCCATCTCCAGCGCAAAGAACGTCTCGTCGTGGTAGACGGCGAAGGGAAGAGAACGCGCCTCGCCAACCGGCCTCATCGCGCCTTCAAGCAGTTCTCTGGCTGTATCTGTCATTCGTTGGTGCATCAATTCACTTCGCCGGCGTTGGTTCGTCCCGGTCCGATCTCGTTGGGCATACTCGCCGCAATCAGTACGTCGAAATATACTACGCAGTCAGCTTTGGCCGCAATACAAGAGTCTTCTCACATGTCAGGAGTGGTGAGCGAGACCTCGGGCGTCTTAGGTCCTGGGCGTTGCACGTCACACTCTTTCGCGGGTATTGAACGGCCACGCGTCAATCTCGCCTGACATGGCTATTCGACTTGAGAAGGCCGGATGGTCCAACGCGGAATTCTGGCTGCGGCGGCAAACCGCCTACGACCTGGCGCAGGCGCGCAAACGTGAAGACCGAATACACGTCGAGCGCTACCATCCGCAGACTATGGCATAGGGAATCCAAGGCGCGGCGGCTAGTTGTCCTCCGCGCCCTGCCCAATCACCTCCGCCCACGCCCACACAATGCGGTCCATCTGCTCCATTGTCGCGGCAATCGGAGCGTTCCTGAAAGACTCGTCCTCGGTCAGCAAGTGCAGGCAAATGGTTTCCACGAGGTATTGGTCGCTTTCCTGTTCGTACAGAGGGTAGTCCATATTGACTACGATGGTTTCACCCGGCTTTCCCCATTGGCTTCTCGTACTTTGCCCAAGATGTTCGTACTCGACCTTCGGAATGTTCCCGCCGGTTCTTCGAAGCAGGTCGCCTACTGCATTTGGAGGGGGAGACGTTCGAGTTCTTACCTTTCTGCTGAGCGGACTTTCGGGGCCGTGCTGGTGGGCGCCACGCGAATCCTCCGCAGGTTCTGGCGGCTTTCTGCCGCCCGGGCTATCGGCTTCTCCCAAAAGACCGGCGGGGTTTCCGGCCGCTCTTCCTAGTGCTTTGAACGCTGCTGCCAAGTCCCGACGCACGGCTTCCGTGCGCTTCCTCAAGGCTCGCGGAATGGGCGTGGATTCGGTCAACTGGTTGAGGTAGGCAACAAGCGGCCTCATCTTCTCTTGCATGAACTCGCTTAGCGTGCCCCAGTTGGGATCGCTGGTTATCCACTTCCCCTTGTCCGCCGTGGGCTTGAGTCCACTTACACTTATCTCGCCCATTAGCCGCTGCAACGATCCTCTGCTTGCGAGATTGTATCCAAACTCCTCGCCTTGGGTGATAAGCCGGCCGTTGAAGAGCGTGCGGATACCTGCTCGAATAGAAACTCCGCGACCCTGCGGAATTCGATCCCGGTCTATAATCCAGATGCGGCCTTCCACAAAAGCGCCCGGTGCTACCCTCTCTCTGGGTATGACCACGGCCCTGTCAGCATGTCTAGCTGACTCGGGGATGTCAAGGGGTTCGACGGTCTCTCCGTCCAGCGTGATGACGCAAGCGCCAGAGTTGATCAAAGCTCTGTACGTACTGGCGAGGCGTTCAAGGAGCAGTGCTCTCTCGTATCTGTGGTTTGCCAAGTCCTCAATTTGCACTAGCGTAAAGCCGCAGTCCCTCGGTAGCCGTGAGATGCGTTCATCTCTCCAAGCCGCGGATGACACGTCGAGCGGTTCGACGGCGAAGGATCGAGACTCCTTCCGGGCTCCCCAGTCTGGGTCATGGAACCTGTACATCTCAGAACTGCCAGCTTTCCGGCATATGATCTCCAGAGATTTCCCCAAGTATATCGAAGCCAGCTTGCCACCGACGTGGTATTGACCAATGTCAGTTGAGGTGTGGAGGTGTCCCGTTCCCCAATGAATCCACTCTTGGAGACCCAGGTCGTCCATTCCTTCGCCGCCGACGTCCAAGACCGAGATTTGCCCACTTGTGCTAGACTTCTTGACTACTGAGACGTGTACACCAATTTGTCGTCTCTTACGGTAGTCAAAGGGATTATCTATAATTTCCATAAGAGCATCGGTCATATTCGGATAGTTATTCGCAAGAGCCAAGATTGCCTCGCGGCCGATGGTCTCCTTAATTTGTGTTGTCATATCATCCTCCTTGGAATCTTCTTTAGCTTGAATTCCTGCCTCGTTTTTTGGCTGAATGCCGCCTCGACGTTTCTCAGCTCACTTCGAATTGCTCGGAGAATTGTCTTCACGTCATCCTCCGTATACTCATAGAGTTGAGGGTTTGCGCAGTTGCCCAACACTCTCAACTTTTCTAGCACAGCCCTGGTCCTCTGGGTTGCCAGCCTCTCGAATGCTTCTCTCTTGTCGCGTGCCATTTCAGTCTTTCACCTGTTTGCAATCTGCATGTGGGTAACTTAACATACGCACAACAGATTGTCAAGATATGACAAATATGGTGAATATATATTCACAACATATGCCGATAGGTCGGCAACATGTTAGGGCTAATCTACCGTGTGGAAGAGCGATTCGCGAAAGTTACTGAGGATCAGTCAAGCGGGGTAGTGCCACCCTCGACACACCTTCTGCTCAGGCCTTCCAATGGGCTCAGGGAGAGGTGAGTGGTCGCTCGGACGGGTGACCACCCGGCTGCACTACCGTCGGAAGGCGCCGCGAACCTGGCGCGTGGCATCCCGGACGGCGCGCGTGGGCGCGTCCGCGGTCAGGTCCGTTTGCAGCGGCGTTATCGAGATGCGGCGGCGGCGCACCGCCCACACGTCGAGGCCGCGCTCCAGCATCCAGCCAGGCCTGTCCCGCACAATCCAGTAGTACCTTCGCCGGCCGTCGTCGCCCTCGTTGACCACGTCCATGTAGGTGCGCCGCCCGAGCCTGGTCAGCGACACGCCCCTGATTCGCTCCGCCGTCACGTTGGGCAGGTTGACGTTCAGGAGCAGGGGAGCGGTGAGCCTGCCGTCGGCGACGTTCTGCGCGAGCAGGCGCGCCACCCGCGCCGCCGCATCGAACTCAACGTCCCTGAGCGCGGCGACCGAAATGGCGATGGCGGGTATGCCCCGGAAGTGGGCCTGCAGGGCCGCGCCCATGGTGCCGGAGATGAAGACGTCGTTGCCCATGTTGGCGCCCTTGTTGATGCCTGACACGACCAGGTCGACCGGCTCCTCGATGATCGTCTGGAGCGCGACGATCGTGCTATCCGCAGGCGTGCCCTCGACCGCGTAGGTGGGGATGCCCTCCACGTGCGGCGGTATCTCGGTGACGCGCAGAGGCTGAGCGAGCGTGACCGCAGTGCCCACGCCGCTCTGCTCGCGGTCCGGCGCCACGACGGTCACGTCCGCCACGTCTCGCAGGGCCTCGACGGCGGCCCAGAGGCCGGGCGAGTGGATGCCGTCGTCGTTGACTGCCAGGACTCTCAGGGCAGGCTCCTGCGGGTAGTGGGTTCGTGGGTCGGCGGTCAGCTCTTGCTAAGCGTTGTTTGCTCCGGCGTTGCCGTTTCTGGAGGGCGGCGGCTCATCGAACGGCAGGCCCTTGGAAATGGCGTCTTGCTGCCGCTCGTACCACGCACGCCAAAGTGTGCGTTCCTCTTCCCGGCCCTCTTCCCGGCCCTTGGCTTCCCCCTCTGCGAGTCCGGCGTCATACCGCTTCTTCTTGAACTGCTCCGCCAGCATGGCTACCCCCTCAACTATCACATATGTGAAAGCCGTCGAAATGACAATGCAGTAGGACATCCCAATGCCAATGGCGATTGCGGTGTCCCATCCGTCGTCGGCTGTCTCGTGTCGAATTTCATACCAGACCACCACTCCCAGCGTCAACGCGATGAGCAACAGGAACATGAGCAGGAACTGCCCCTCGCGCTCCCTGGCAATCGCGGGCATGCCCCTGTCCTATCTCTCTATTCGACGGCGGTACATTGTCATCCATCTGCGTGGTGCACGGTCAAGCGTCAGAGTCCCCGCGTGTTCCATAATACCATAACGGGTTGTGCCAAACCGATTGTGTTTGCCGGTCGCGGTCCAGGCAGAGCATGGATGCCCCGCGTTCTACGGCCCACCTGCGCCAAGCACCACGTTGTCGATGAGGCGCGTCGTGCCGATGCGCACGGCCAGCGACGCCAGCGCGGCGCCTTCGATCAGTTCAAGCTCCGCCATCGTATCCGGGTCAGCGACGCTCACGTAGTCCGGCACGGCGAGAGGCTCGGCTGCGAGGACACGCTGCATGGCGTTGCGGAGGGTGTCGGCCTGCCGGACGCCTCCGTCGTACAGCTGTTGCGCGGCCTGCAGCGTGGCGTATAGCACGGGCGCGGCGCTGCGCTGCTCCGGGCTGAGGTAGGCGTTGCGACTGCTCATCGCCAGTCCGTCGGACTCCCGCACGGTGGGCATCGCCGTGATCCCCACGCAGAGGTTCAGGTCGGCGTTCATCCTGCGTATGACCTGCAGCTGCTGGGCGTCCTTCTGCCCGAAGTAGGCCCTGTCTGGCCTGACGATGTTGAACAGCTTGCACACCACGGTGGCCACGCCGCGGAAGTGGCCGGGCCGAGCCTCGCCCTCCAGCGGCGCGGAGGTGCGCTCAACGCTGATCCAAGTATCGTAGCCGGCGGGGTACACCTCATCCGGCGGTGGCATGAACACCAAGTCGGCTCCTTCTGCTTCCAGCAGCGCGAGGTCCCGCTCAGGGTCGCGGGGGTAGGCCGCAAGGTCCTCGCTGGGGCCGAACTGCGTAGGGTTCACGAAGATCGTGACCACCAGCGATGCGTTCTCGCTCCTGGCGCGGCGCACCAGCGAGAGGTGACCGTCGTGGAGCGCACCCATCGTGGGCACCAGCCCCAGCGGACGCTCGAGCTCCTCTCGGGCCGACGCCATATCCGCGACGCTGTGGATAAGCCTCATCGGCTAGCGGACCTGCGCCTCCAGCTCGGCCAGCACCTCGTCCTTGATGTGGTAGCTGTGCTTTGGCGTCGGGAAGCTGCCGTCCTTGACCTCGGCCATGTAGGCCGCGACCGCCTCTGCGATTGCGTCGCCGAGGTTGGCGAAGCGCTTGGCGTGCCTGGGGACGAAGTCGGAGAAGAGTCCGAGCATGTCGTGGAACACCTGCACCTGGCCGTCGCAGCCCGCGCCGGCGCCAATGCCTATCGTGGGTATGGCGAGCCGGTTGGTGATCAGGGTCGCAAGGGAGGCGGGCACGCACTCCAGCACCAGCGAGAAGACGCCGGCCTCCTCCAGCGCCCTCGCGTCCTCCATCAGGCGCACCGCAGACTTGAGCGACTTGCCCTGCACCTTGTAGCCGCCGAGCTGGTTCACGGACTGCGGCGTCAGGCCAATGTGGCCCATGACCGGGATGCCGGACTCGACCAAGCGGCGCACCGTCGAAGCGACGTGGACGCCGCCCTCCAGCTTCACGGCGTGCGCTCCGGCTTCCTGCAGGAATCGGCCGGCGTTTCGCATGGCGTCCTTCGCGCCGGTCTGGTAGGTCATGAACGGCATGTCGCCGATGATGAGCGCGTTCGAGGCGCCTCGAGTGACAGCCCGGGTGTGGTGCAGCATCTCGTCGATGGTGACGGGCAGCGTGGAGTCGTAGCCGAGCACCACCTGGCCAAGCGTGTCGCCGACCAGGATGATAGGTACGCCGGCAGCGTCCACTATGCGCGCCGAGGTGTAGTCGTAGGCCGTGATCATGGGGATCTTCTCCCCGTTGGCCTTCATGTCCTTTAGGTCGTTGATGGTTACTCGCACGTTGCACCTCCTGCGCGCCCGCGTGGGGTCGCGCGAACTCAACCTACGATTGGCGTTCCACCGCCATGCTTGGGACCCGCTGCGAAGCGGCGCGCCACTCCTCAAGGAGAGCGCACAGCTCCGATTCCTTGGCCTCATCGATGCCGCCCTTCTCGACGGCGAGCTTGACCGCGCCCAGCGCGGACTCGCAGTAAAGCGGCAGCAGCGACGGGGCATAGCTCTCGATGGCCTGCAGGTGCTTCCGGACCGTGCCCAGGTCGCCGCGGGATATGGGGCCGGTGAGAGCGCCGGGCAGTCCCTGCACCTCCAGGCTGTCGATGGTGCCCCGCAGGATGGGCACAAGGGCCTCCAGACCCTGCTCGCGTGTGAAGCCCATCACTCGCCACAGGTCGGCGGCCAGGCCGATCTGGCCCGTCATCAGGCCGCAGGCCAGGAAGCCCGATAGGTGGTAGAGCGCTCGGTGTTCGGGGCGCACCTCCACTGGCCGGCCGCCAAGCGCGCGCGCCATCTCGACCAGCACGTCCAGTAGGGGAGGGGATCCCTCCACGGCGAATGTCACGCCCTCAAAGACCTCGGCGCCCGGCGTGGCCTGCGTGAAGGTCTGCATGGGGTGGAACGAGCCGGTTGCGGCGCCCTGCTCTCGCGCGGCGTCCAGAATGGACGCCGACTCTGCGCCGGAGCAGTGGGCCACGCCAACGTCCAGGGGCCAGTCCACCTCGCGGGCGACGGCTTCGATCGCGTCGTCCGGGGTGGTGATGAATACGACGTCGCATGCCTCTGCGACGCGTTGCGCACTCGTCACGGCGACACACCCATCGATGCGCGCGGCCAGCGCGGCCGCCGATGCGTGGGTGCGGCTCGCGACCGCCGCCACGCGGTAGCCGCGGTCGTGCAGGCCAGCGGCGAGTGCGCTTGCCGCACGGCCTGCGCCTATGAAGCCGACCCTCAGTTCGCTGCTATTCATCCTGTTTGCTCCTCAGGAACCGGGACGCGACGGCCAGAACTGCGCCGCCTGCCAGCAGGGCTGCGCCCCAAACCAAGAGGTTTGGCGTGTACTCCCCGACGAATGCCGCCACCATCAGCCCTATGCCCAGGCCCGCGGCCGTCATACCCCAGGCGAGCATTCGAGGGCCAAGCATGTCCATGCTCATTAGGCGAAGGCCTCCCGCGCCGACGGCACACCGCCGACGCCAGTCGCATTCACGATCGCGCTCACTATGGCCCGCGCAACTGCTGTGGTTGCGGCCGAGCACAGCCTGTTCATGTTCACAGGCTCGTCGCTCTGGCCGGTGGCCAGCGCAAACACCACATCGCCGTCGGCCATCGTGTGGCACGGCCGTATGGCCAGGGCCAGGCCGTCGTGGCCGACCTGCGCCAGCTTGTTGGCCTGCTCCTTGTTGAGTGTCGCGTTGGTGGCGACGACTGCCAGTGTCGTGTTGGTGGGCGCGACGAGCACAGGCGCTTCCACGGCTCCCGCCAGAACGTCCACGCTCCGCAGGAACACGCGGCTTTCGTCGTCTCTCGGACCCGCCAGGACCTGACCGGTCTCCGGGTCAACCACGTCGCCGACCGCGTTGACCACGGCCAGCGCGCCGACCACCAGCCCGTCCAGATCCACGGCCGCCATGCCCACGCCTCCCTTGGTGGCATGCTCACGGCCCATGGTCTTGCCGACTGTCGCGCCCGTGCCCGCGCCGACGCTGCCCTCATCGGGCGGCGCGTCGGAGGCGTTGACGCAGGCGGCGTAGCCGTCGTCGGGGCCGGGGCGAACGCTATGGGTGACGAGGCCAAGGTCGAAGATGATGGCGGCAGGCACGATGGGCACAACCCCCGCGCCGATGCGATAGCCGATGTCGCGCTCCTCCAGGTATCGCATGACGCCCGAGGCCGCGTCGAGGCCGTAGGCGCTTCCGCCGCTGAGCAGGATGGCGTGCACCTGCTGCACGAGGTTGCCGGGTCGCAGCAGGTCGGTCTCGCGGGTGCCCGGAGCGGAGCCGCGCACGTCGACGCCGCCGACGGCTCCCTGCGAGCACAGGACGACGGTGCAGCCGGTCGCGGCCTCGAGGTTGGTGGAGTGGCCCACGAGAATGCCGGGCACGTCCGTGATGGCGTTAGCCACGGGCGCACCTCGCGAAGAGGCTGCCGCGATGGAGAAATGGGCGCGCTCGCTTCACCCGTAGGAAGGGGAAGGTTGAGGGGAAGGCAATTGCCGGAGACTTGTCTTGTCTATTCACTTGCCGTCGTGGTCTCGCGATCCCCGCGGCTCCCTGCTGTGCGCTTCCGCTTGGGCTCACCGCCGCTCATCGGTCGGTGGCGCAATGATTGTACTACTCGCGCGGGCGTTGTCAATGACTATGGAGGCTTTGGCGGAATTGATTCAGCATTGGTGGTCAGAAGGATAAACCAGTCTCAGGTTTCTCACTTGGGAAGGTGGAAACCTTTGACATGTCGGGGAGGCAGAGGGCATTAGCACACAGTGCATCGCGATAGGATTCATATTCCCTGCGATGCTGGATTTACTCGCTGTGCCGAAGATGTATTTTGTGGATTGGTAACCGAACCCGAGGGCCAGTATTGGGGCGGGTTGATTTCAATGGAACGCCCTTCAAAATCAACGTTCGCTCAGCGTCGAACCATTTCTTGGTGTATTCTTTTGAGTTGGTAGCTTGTCGCATGTTTCTATACCTCCGCGATCACCGTTCGTGTCTCAGAACCAACGCCTGGAGCCACTTCGCTGCGGGCCTTGGCTTTGAGAACGAGATCCTCCACTTCAGCCTTGTCTAATGAATGCTTATATGAGGCTTCGATCAGAGAGTACATTGCATGAGGTGCCCCAGATCCTATCGCACAGTATCCGATGGGAGTATGGTCACTTGACACACCTGGGTTGGTTACCGTATGGAGAGTAAACTCCGACTCAGTGGGACCCGCAACTATAAGCTCAACGCCAGCATCTGCTTGGGACAAAGCGTGGTCTATCATCTGTACGATTTGAGGCGCTAGTCCCTGCTGCGCGCCGTAGTAATTCTCCAAGGTTAATCCGCGGGGTTCCAACTCCCTTTGTACTACGTTAATGAGCCGGACCCGTTGATAGGCAGACCGAACAATCTCTGCTACCTCAGATGCTGTAACGGTGTGCTGTTGCTGTAGCAATTGAATTCTGGCGAGATTGAGCATCTCCGTAGCCAACAGCACATCCCCTGCAGCAAGGGCGTAAATTGGGATGGACTCTTGCATTTGGACAATCTTCGTGATTTCCTGATGCTCAAACTCGTAGCCCATGGGGATACGTGCCGTTACCATTTGATCCGAAATAAGAACGGCTCCACTGCGATTGCTGAATAATGCGGCTATGCAGATAGTCATGCCATATCTCAGTTAGCAAGACATCAAACTGTTTGCCCCGCATTCCTAGAACGAAGCCTTGAAGCGTGTGGAAGGCATGCCCGAGGAATCCTTAGTCTTGCCTGCAAGGTAATTTGCCTTCCTCCCCTATGGGTTGCGGCATCTGCCATTTCACTATAGATGCAGCGCAGGCTGAGTCATGGGGACATCACAGAGGCTAGTATATTTTCGCGATTGTCCATACGGACTACTCAATTGCCTAACTACTTGAAGTGTACACCATCTTGCAGGAGGTTGACAAATCCTCCAAATTGCAGAAGTAAGTGCCCTGACAGCTTGCTCAATCGCCGTAGAGCTAAGTCGGGAACAGGTGTAGGCCTGTGGCGGTTCTCGGCCCGTTTGTGCGAGAAAATCGGTCAGCAGTGCCGAGTCCGGTGCATCACCCCCCACGCACGCGTCCTTGACCCCTCTGAACGGCCATTGGTATACTTGGCGCAAGTCCTAGCTGCTTACGGAGGGAATCATGCGCATTACCCTGTCCATCCTGAAGGCCGACGTAGGTTCCATTGGAGGTCATACCAAACCGTCCGAGGGGATGATGGAGGCCACTCGAAGGGCAGTGGCTGATGCCATCGACAAGAAGCTGCTGATCGACGGGTACGTATCGCACACCGGCGACGACATCGCCATGATCGTGTCGCACACCCGCGGCGCAGACAACGACGACATCCACCAGTTCGCCTGGCAGACGTTCCTGGGCGCAACCGCCATCGCGCAGAAGGATGGCCTCTACGGCGCAGGCCAGGACCTGCTGGTCGACGCTCCGTCCGGCAACATCCGTGGCGCAGGCCCCGCCGTGGCGGAGCTGGAGTTCGATCACGACCCGGTCAAGACCAACCCCGTCCGTCCGGCGGAGTCCTTCATGGTGTTCGCAGCGGACAAGTGCGGTCCCGGAGCATACAACCTGCCCCTCTTCCTGGGATTCGCAGACCCCATGTACTGCGGCGGACTCATGCTGCCCCAGATGATCCAGGGCTTCCAGTTCAACATCATCGACATGGACCACACCGAAGGCGACAGCATCATCGAGCTGAACGCGCCTGAGGACGTCTACAAGATCGCCATGCTGCTGCGTGACAACGAGCGATTCGGCATCGACTCCATCTACTCCCGCAGGTACGGCGAGCAGGCGGCGGCCGTCTCCGCGCAGCGCCTCCACAGCATCGCCGGCACGTACACCGGCAAGGACGACCCCGTCGCACTGGTGCGCAACCAGCGCATCTTCCCCGCGCCGGAGGAGTTGGTCTCGCCGTTCACCAAGGCCCACTACATCGGCGGCGACGCCCGCGGCTCGCACGTCATGCCCCTCATGCCCGTGCCGATAAACACGGCGGTCACCGGCATCTACTGCCTGCCGCTCGTCTCTTGCGTGGGCTTCTCGCTGGACGCGGACGGTTGCTTCTCGAACGAGGTTGTGGACATCTTCGACAACCCGGCGTGGGACTACGTGCGCATCAGGGCCCAGGAGAAGGCGCTGGCGATGCGCGACCAGGGCTGGTCCGGCGCTGCAATGCTGCCCTACAACGAGCTGGAGTACAGCGGGTTCCGCGACACCGTGGAGGGACTGCTCAGCCAGTTCAGCGTGCGCAACGGCCACGAGGCGGCCGCGATCAGCACGTCCACCACATCGCAGTAACCGGAGCCGGGCGAAAGGCAATCGGGGGCTGCAACACCACCCGCCGCGGCAGGCGTCACACTTGCAGTGCGCCGGCCTGCGTGCAGCAAGGAGATGGTCATGGACATTCAGAAACTCACCGGGACCGTTGAGGAGTTGCTCGCGCCGGGCAAAGGCATCCTGGCCGCCGACGAGAGCAGCGGCACCATCAAGCGCCGGTTCGACTCCATCAACGTGGAGTCCACGGAAGAGAACCGCCGCGACTACCGCGAGATGCTGTTCAGAGCGCCGGGCGTGAACGAGTACGTCAGCGGCGTGATCCTGTTCGACGAGACGCTGCGCCAGAACGGCGCGGACGGAACGCCCCTGTCTAAGGTGCTCACCGACCGGGGCATGGTCCCGGGCATCAAGGTCGACAAGGGCACGCAGGCCATTCCGGGCTGCCCGGGCGAGCTCATGACCGAGGGACTGGACGGCCTGCGCGACCGCCTCAACGAGTACGCGGGGCTGGGCGCCCGCTTCGCCAAGTGGCGCGCCGTCATCACCATCGGCGAGGGCATCCCGACGTCATGCTGCATTGACGTCAACGCCCACGCTCTGGCCCGCTACGCCGCGCTGTGCCAGGAGGCCGGGCTTGTGCCCATAGTCGAGCCGGAAGTGCTCATGGACGGTGACCACAGCATCGACTGCTGCTACGAGGCGACCGAGGCAACGCTTAGAGAAGTGTTCGCACAGCTCGCGAGGCAGGGCGTGGCGCTCGAAGGGATGCTTCTGAAGCCGAATATGGTGCTTTCGGGCAACAAGGCCACGGACCGGGCATGCGCGGAGGAGGTGGGCCGGCAGACCGTGGACTGCTTCATGCGCGTGATTCCGGCGGCGATGCCGGGTGTGGTATTCCTATCCGGCGGCCAAGGGGACGACGAGGCAATCGAAAACCTGAACGCCGTGAACCTGCGGGGAGCGGAGGTTGGAGCGCCCTGGCACTTGAGCTACTCCTACGGCCGTGCGCTGCAGGCCGCGCCCCTGAAGGCGTGGAGCGGCCAGGCTGCCAACGTGGAGGCGGCGCAGCAGGCGTTCCACCGCCGAGCCATGCTTTCCAGCGCGGCTCGGCAGGGCGCATATGTCCCGGAGAAGGAGCTCTCCGGCGTATAGCGGCGCGCAGTTGCCCTCCAACATGGATAGCCCCAGGATTCTTCTGGCAACCAACAACGCCGGCAAGGTGAGGGAGTTGCTCGTCCTTCTGGCGGGAACGCCTTTCACCGTGGCCACTCCGAGCGATGAGGGCATCGCCCTCGACGTGGAGGAGACCGGCGTGACATTCGAGGAGAACGCCGTCCTGAAGGCCAGGGCATTCACCGAGGCGAGCGGCCTGCTTTCGATCGCGGACGACTCCGGGCTGGAGGTGGATGCGCTCGATGGCGAGCCTGGAGTGCGGTCGGCGCGATACGCCGGCCCTGAGGCATCGGACGAGGACCGCGTGCGCTATCTGCTTGGGAAGCTGGAGGGTGTAGAATGGAAGGAGAGGGGCGCGCGGTTCCGCTCGGTGGTGGCGCTGGCATATCCCGGCGGCGAGATAAGGCTGTTTGAGGGAGCGTGCGAGGGCATGGTCGCTTTCGAGCCGAGAGGTGATAAGGGCTTCGGATACGACCCGATCTTCTACATTCCGACACTGGACAAGCACATGGCGGAGTTGGAGCTTGAGCAGAAGAACATGATGAGCCATCGGGGGCAGGCGACGCGGAAGGCGGCGGAGTTCCTGAGCAGCCCGGATGCCTTGGAGCTGTACGGCCGCATCGCAGGTGAATCGAGGCAGGGGTGAACACGTGAGCAGCAGTGACGAAGCACGGCGCGAGACCGCCGCCCACAATGAGCAGAACGGGTCGAGCGCCCGAGAGTTGACCGTCATCCGTGACGTCTTCGGCAGGCTGCTGAGGGACCTGCGCGTCTCCGTGACGGACAGGTGCAACTTCCGCTGCCCGTACTGCATGCCCGCCGAGATCTACGGCGAGCGATATCAGTTTCTCCCAAGGGCTGACCTCCTCACGTTCGAGGAGATTGCGAGGCTCGTTCGCATCTTCGTGGGTCTGGGCGCCGAGAAGATCCGACTGACCGGCGGCGAGCCGCTGGTGCGATCGGGCCTCGATAAGCTGGTGTCCATGCTTTCGGCCATCGACGGTATCCAGGACCTGACTCTAACGACAAACGGCTACTTGCTGTCACAGCAGGCGCAGGCCCTGCGCGACGCCGGCCTGCAGCGCATCACCGTTAGCCTGGACAGCCTGGATGACGAGGTGTTCGGGGTGATGAACGGCCGCGGTTTCAGCGTCAAGACTGTGCTGGACGCCATCGACAAGGCGCGGGATGTCGGGCTGGCCCCGATCAAGGTGAACACGGTGGTGCAGCGCGGCGTGAACGACCACACAATAATGGACCTGCTGAGGTACTTCAAAGGCACGGGCGTCATTGTGCGGTTCATCGAGTTCATGGACGTTGGCAACCTCAACGACTGGAAGCTGGACCAGGTGGTGCCCTCTGCTGAGCTGGTACAGCGCATAAACGCGGAGATGCCGGTCGAGCCGGTGGACAAGAATTACCGCGGCGAGGTGGCGGACCGGTACCGGTATCTCGACGGCAGCGGCGAGATTGGGTTCATATCGTCGGTGACGGAGGCATTCTGCAGCGACTGCACGCGGGCGCGGCTGTCCACCGACGGCAAGCTCTTCACGTGCTTGTTCGCTAGCGACGGGCGCGACCTGCGCGGGCCGATGCGGTCGGGCGCAAGCGACGAGGAGCTGGCGGCGCTGGTGACGGACGTGTGGGGCAGGCGAGTGGACCGCTACTCCGAGATTCGGGCGTCATTGACCAGGCCTCCCCAGCGCAAGGTGGAGATGTACCAGATTGGTGGGTAGGGGAACCAGTTTGCCCTTGGCGTGACGCAGGAGAATCCGAAGATGGCCGGCATGATCAACATCTACACGGACGGCGGCAGCCAGGACAACCCCGGCCCCGGCGGCTGGGCGGCGGTCATCGAGCAGGATGGCCATAAGAGGGAGCTGTCGGGCCGCGAGGCCAGGACCACCAACAACAGGATGGAAATTACGGCCGCCATCAAGGGCCTGGAGGCCACCCCCGAGGGCTCAAGCGTCACCATTCATAGCGACAGCCGCTACCTGGTGAACACCATGACGCGCGACTGGAAGCGCAACGTCAACACCGACCTGTGGGACCGGCTGGACGCGCTGGTGGCGAATCGCAGCGTCGCCTGGCAGTGGGTGCGCGGCCACGCGGGCCATCCCCAGAACGAGCGCGCCGACCAGCTGGCCAGCGGCAGGGCAGAGCCGGTCGAGGACACCGGCGAGGCTCGCCTCACTCACCTGGACGATCAGGGCCGAGCCAGCATGGTCGACGTGGGCTGGAAGCCGGAGACGGTGCGCGAGGCCGTGGCCCGCGGCTACGTGTCGATGCAGCCGGAGACCATGGCGCTCATCCAGAGCGGCGGCGTGGAGAAGGGCGACGTTCTCAGCGTGGCCCGCATCGCCGGCGTCATGGCGGCCAAGCGCACCTCCGACCTGATACCACTCTGCCACCCGTTGCCACTTGACCAGGTTCGAGTGGAGCTCGACCTCGACGAGATCGATACACGCGTGATCATAACCGCGACGGCCAGGACTACCGGAAAGACCGGCGTTGAGATGGAGGCGCTTACAGCCGTCAGTGTCGCCGCACTAACCGTCTATGACATGTGCAAGGCCGTGGACAGGGGAATGCGCATCGAAGGCGTGAGGCTCGCGCGGAAGAGCGGAGGCCAGAGCGGAGACATCGTCCTGGAGGAGTGAAGCTGCTGTCGCGTACGGGTGGAGGTTCGCGTGGAGATTACGGACGGAGTCCACCTCATCACCGGGGCCAAGGGGCAGAACATCTACCTCCTGGTGGGAGATGACCTGACCCTCGTAGACTCCGGCTATCCTGGCAACGGCCGTAGGATCGTCGAGTACATCGAAAGAATTGGGCGAAGTCTCGACGAGCTAAAGACGATCCTGCTAACCCACTCCCACCCTGACCACACGGGCAGTGTGCCGGAGCTCAAGGACATGGTGCCCGGGATGCAGGTCATGGCCCATCCGGCCGACACCAGCGTCGACAAGCAGGGGCGCCACGTGGTCTCCTACCTGAACGTCTTCGGCGGCACGCGGCTTCCCGTTCCCTTTCTGCGTCGGGTTGAGGCGGACGGCTTTCTGGAGGAGGGCGATGTCCTGCCGATCCTTGGCGGGCTGCGCGTGATACACACACCGGGGCACACTCCGGGCAGCGTGTGCTTCTACCTGGAGAAGCAGCGAGCCATATTCGTCGGTGACAACGTGGTAAACCTGGGTGAGTACGTGGGCGCCTCCATGCCATTCCCCAAGACCAGCATGAAGCAGTACGAGAAGTCCCTGCGAAGAATCGCCGGCATGGAGTTTGACATCGCCTGCCTTGCCCACGGCCAGGTGTTTCAGGAGAATGCGGACCGGCGCATCCGGCGAATGATCGAGTGGTACCTGGACGCGCCGATGTGGCTTCGGCTAGTGCGAGTGATCCCGCGCGCCTTCCGGCTGGGCAGGCAGAGCGGGTTCAGGGAGACGTAGGGCGCCTGCGATGTAGGCAGACGGCCTAGAGTGTGCTGAACGGCTTAACGATTCTGACCACTAGCTGATGCGAAACTTGGTCACACCTCCGCTTGGCACCGCAGCCGTGGCGCACGCCCTGTCGTGGGTGGTCGCTGTCTTCTTCGTCTATGAGGTCGCCGTAGTGGCGGGGGAGCCTGACAACACGATTGCCCTGATCGCGATTTGCACTCCCGTACTAATGAGCGGACTGACACTGTTCTGCGCAGCGAGGCTCTGGGGCCGAGTCTTGGCATGGGTTGTGGCCTGGATTGTCCTGGGCATTTGCCTAGTCGGGATCGCCTCGATTGGTCTCTTCATGATGCCCGTAGCGGGCCTCATGTTCTGGTCTGCCAACGAGATACCAGAGGACACATTTGGCTGATTGACCGCCTTCACTGCATCTTCATTTTTGCGGCTCCCAGCGTGCATTTGGCGTTGACCTAAGCAGTAGTCTGTGATAGTATGCACAAGGCTTCGAGCGCCTGGTATGGACAGACGAACGCTTGCCACGGTCCTGCAGTTGGTTGGTGTGGGGTGGTACGTAGCACTCTGCATAGTCGGAGGCACGCTTGGCGGGCTGTGGCTAGACGGTAGACTGGAAACACTCCCGGCGTTCACGCTGACCGGGGTTGTGCTGGGTGGTGGGGTGGCGTTCTACGGTACCTACAAGATGGTGTTGCCAATAGTGAAGAGTAGCTACGGCGAACAGACGGACAGCGAGGAGCGATAGCCGCACTATGTCGGGTTCAGCCAGACAGATCGTTGTGCTGGGCGCCCTGGTTCTGTTGGCTCTTTTGCTTGCCGGTCTTGTGACCGGCGCCATTGGCTCGGCCGTTTTTGGCGGCGAGGACGCCGCTCCGGTATTCGTCGAGCAGCCCTCGCCTCACATTCCGCCTCAGAAGCTGTCCATCGACAAGTGCGAGGACAAGTCTACCCACGAGTACTACAGCCCAACCGACGGCGCGTGCAAGGCAGGGGACAAGGCCAAGTACGACATCACCGAGAAGGACGGGTTCGTCATCACCAACACGCTCCTGTCCTCGTGGTTCGTGTCACTGCTGCTGATCGCGCTCTTCTACTTCGGTACGCGCCGCATGGAGACGGTGCCGCGTGGCCTGCAGAACTTCGTGGAGTTTGCTGTGGAGGCGCTGTACGGCTTCGTTCAGAGCGTTGCCGGCGCGGACAACGGGCGCCGCTTCTTCCCACTGATAGGCACCATCTTCTTCTTCGTGCTGCTCAATGCGTGGGTGGGCCTGCTGCCGTTCTACCCGACGCTCGGCTACGACGCCACGTCGTTCTTCACCACGGACGCAATTCACACCCACCTGCTGCGTCCCGCCGGCACGGACCTCAACATGCCGCTGGCCCTGGCAATCGCGTCCTTCGTGTTCGTGGAGTACTGGGGCATCAAGATGCTGGGCATCGGCTACTTCGGCAAGTTCGTGAGGCTGGAGAACTTGAAGAAGGGCAACTTCCTGCAGGTGCCCATCGACATCTTCGTGGGAGTGCTGGAGCTTCTGAGCGAGTTCGTCCGCATCGTGAGCTTCACCTTCAGGTTGTTCGGAAACATGACGGCGGGCGAGATTCTGCTGCTTGTGATAACCTACCTGGTGCCGTTTGTGGCCGTGGTGGTATTCTACGGGCTTGAGCTTCTGGTAGGCATCATACAGGCGCTGATATTCGCCGGGCTCACGCTGGTATTCGTGGTGCTGGCGGTGACGCCTCACTCTGAGGAAGAGCATTAGAAGCGGGAGGTCAAGGGCATGGAGATTGTAATGCTGGCGTTCCTGGTAACCGGAGTTGGCCTCTTGGCGGCCATCCTGGCCGGCGTGATGGCCCTGTACTCGAAGATGGAGTAGCGCCGGGCCGATGAAGGCCCGGACCCGGAAGCTGAAACATCCAACACCGGAGGAGTAGAGATGATTGAAGCCGAAACGATGAAGCTGCTGGCGGCTGCGCTGGCAATCGGTCTTGGAGCTGTTGGCCCCGGCGTAGGCATCGGCGTGCTGGGTGCGGCGGCGATGAACGCCATCGGTCGCAACCCTGAGGCCAGGGGCGCCATCCTGACCAACATGATCTTGGCAATCGCTTTCGCCGAAGCCATCGCCATCTACGCGCTGGTCGTAGCCATCGTGCTCATCTTCGTGGCGTAGCGTCACACCGGCGCTGCGAAGCGCACTTTCCATCGGGAGGAAGGCATGGAGGCTCTGGCAAAGCTGGGTTTCCACATACCCAGTCTGTTGGCTTATCTGGTGAACTTCACCGTGTTGCTCACCATCCTCTACTTCGTGGGCTACAAGCGCATCATCGCGATGCTGGACCAGCGGTCCGAGCGCATCCGCGAGAGCACGGAGATGGTGGAGCGCGTGAGGCAGGAGGCGGCCGCCCAGCAGGAGGACATGGAACGCCGCCTTGAGGAGGGCCGCCGAGAGGGACAGGCCCTGCTGAACCAGGCCCGCGAGATGGCGGACCGGTACAGGGAGGAGGAGCGCGAGCGGGCACGGCAGGAGGCGGAAGCCTTCGTTTCCCGCGCCCGTGACGATATCCAGCGCGAGCGCGACGAGGCGGTGGAGCAGGTGAGGCGCCACTTCGCCGACCTGGCCATTCTCGCCGCGGAGCGCGTCATCGAGCGCTCACTGGATGAGAGCGCACACCGTGACATCATAGAGAAGGTGCTCGAGGAGAGCCCGACCGTGGACGGGAGGTAGGGAGCGCAATGCCCAGACGGCCCTCCGCAAAGCGATACGCACTGGCCCTCTACCAGCTGGCCCTCGAACGGGGCAGCGTGGAGAGTTGGCATGCCGACCTGCAGGCCGTGGACGAGGCCATGCAGGAACGGGAGTTCGCTGCGTTCCTGGAGATGCCGAAGATTCGCCTTGACCAGAAGATGAGCGTGATACGAGAGGGGCTCCCGGGGATCGACCCGATGGTGCAGAACCTCATGGGCGTTCTGATCACGCGGGACATGGCGAGCGCTCTGCCGTCCGTACGTGAGGAGTATGGCAAGCTTGTGGACGAACAGGAGGGCCGTGAGCGTGCGGTCGTCAGAAGCGCGGTGCCGCTTGAGGCTGCGCAGGTCGATCGCCTGGCCGGCTACCTGGGGGAGCTGGTGGGCAAGGAAGTGGAGCTGACGACGGCGGTGGACCCGGCCATCCTCGGAGGACTCGTGGCCAGGGTGGGCGACAGGCTCATCGATGGCAGTGTAAGGACCAGGCTACAGGACATGAGGAGGTCGCTCGCCGAGTCGGGCTACTAGGCGCGGCTCCCAATCTCTCGCTAGAGGTAGAAACATGGCAGTACGAGGACAGGACATAACGTCGGTAATTCGGCGCCAGATCCAGGACTTCGGCGGCGAGGTCACAATGGTGGACGTGGGGACGGTGGTTGAGGTTGGTGACGGCATCGCACGAGTCCAGGGTCTGAGCGGCGCCCGCTACACTGAGTTGGTGGAGTTTCCGGGCGGCATCATGGGCATCGCGCTCAACCTTGAGGAGGATAGCGTAGGCTGCGTCATCCTGGGCGACGACGCGCAGATCAAGGAAGGCGACGAGGTCCGCTCCACGGGCCGCATCGTTGAGGTGCCAGTCGGCGACGGCCTGCTGGGTCGCGTCGTGGACGCCCTCGGGAGGCCGCTGGACGGCCGGGGCGCGATTCGCTCCGACAAGAACAGGCCGGTCGAGCGCGTGGCCCCCAACGTGGTGGCACGCAGGTCGGTGAACGTGCCTGTCCAGACGGGCATCAAGGCGGTTGACGCCATGATTCCCATCGGTCGCGGCCAGCGCGAGCTCATCATCGGCGACCGCTCAACTGGCAAGTCCGCCATCGCCCTGGACACCATCGTGAATCAGAAGGGCGGCAATCTCATCTGCATCTACGTTGCGGTGGGCCAGAAGGCCAGCAAGGTTGCGCAGACGGTTGCCACGCTGGAGGAGAACGGCGCAATGGACCACACAATCGTGGTCGCGGCCAACTCGGCCGACCCTGCCGCCCTCCAGTACATTGCGCCCTACGCCGGCTGCGCCATGGGCGAGGAGTTCATGGAGCAGGGCAAGGACGCCCTCATCATCTACGACGACCTGTCCAAGCACGCCTGGGCCTACCGCCAGCTGTCCCTGCTGCTCAGGCGACCGCCCGGCCGTGAGGCCTACCCGGGCGACGTGTTCTACCTGCACAGCCGCCTGCTGGAACGGGCGGCCAGGATGGACGACGAGTTCGGCGGAGGATCGCTGACGGCGCTTCCGATCATCGAGACGCAGGCGGGAGACGTGTCCGGCTACATCCCCACCAACGTCATCTCCATCACGGACGGCCAGATCTACCTGGAGGCAGACCTGTTCAACGCCGGCATTCGACCTGCGGTGAACGTGGGTCTCTCGGTGTCGCGCGTGGGTGGCTCTGCGCAGACCAGGGCGATGCGGCAGGTGGCAGGCAGGCTGCGGCTGGACCTCGCGCAGTTCCGCGAGCTAGTGACCTTCGCACAGTTCGGCACGTCCGACCTTGACGCGGCGACGCGGTCGCAGCTTGAGCGCGGCCAGCGCATCACGGAGGTGCTGAAGCAGCTTCAGTACCAGCCCATGTCGCTCGAGAACCAGGTGTCCATCATGTACGCCGTGATCAACGGCTACATGGACGACGTGGCAATCGAGAAGGTCAAGGACTTTGAGGACGGGTTCCATCGCTACATGCAAGGCGCGCACGCAGACCTCCTCAACTCCATTCTGGACAAGCGCGAGCTGGACGGGGAGATCACGGAGGCACTGGTATCCGCAATCGAGGAGTTCAAGAGGACGGTGCCGTACTAGGCAGCCGTTTCACGGAGATGCTCCGACAGCGGACAGGATAGAGAATGCCGAATATACGAATCATAAGGCGGCGCATTCGCAGCGTCCAGAACACCGCCAAGGTGACCCGGGCGATGGAGATGATCGCGGCCTCAAAGCTGCGGCGCTCCCAGCAGCGCCTGCTGGCAAGCCGGCCCTACTCGGACACCATAATGGAGGTCATGGGCCACCTGGCCGCACAGATTAGCGACCTTGGCGATGACGTCCATCCGCTGCTGGAGCGGCGGGAGGTCAACCGCGTTGAGGTGATCCACGTGACGCCGGACCGCGGCCTCTGCGGCGGTCTCAATGCCAACCTGAACCGCTTTGTCGGGCGGTTCGTGCTGGATCAGTCCGTGCCCGTGTCGGTGATACCCGTGGGTCGCAAGGGGCGCGACTTCATGGTGCGCTCAAACCGGGACGTGAGGGCAGTGTTCGTCGACCAGGGCGACAGACCAAACCTGATTGACGTGCTGCCAATCGCGCGGCTGGCCATGGACGACTACGAGAGCGGCTATGCCGACGAGGTGTATGTGGCCTACGGCCGCTTCGTCTCAACGGTAGTGCAGCGCCCAACCATCCAGAAGCTGCTGCCCGTGGAGCCGGTGGAGCTGGAGGAAGGCGCCATGAGCGGCTACATCTACGAGCCCGGCTCGCCGGAGGTGCTGGCATCGCTGGTGCCGCGCTTCGTGGAGATGCAGGTGTATCACGCCATTCTGGAGTCGATTGGATCGGAGCAGTCCGCCCGCATGGTCGCCATGCGCAACGCCACGGACAGCGCCAACGAGATGATTCAGGGCCTCACGCTGCTGATGAACAAGGTACGCCAGGAGTCGATCACAACTGAGCTCCTGGACATTGTGGGAGGAGCTGCGGCCCTGGAGGGGTAGTCCACCCTGAGAGTCGAGAGGAGACAACGCCATGGGAGCGGGAGCCAAGGGAAAGGTAGTACAGGTTATCGGCACCGTTGTTGACGTGGAGTTCGCACCTGACGAGCTGCCAGAGGTGAACAACGGGCTTGAGATCGACAACGACGGGGAGCGCCTGGTGCTGGAGGTTGAGCAGCACATCGGCAACAACTGGGTGCGCTGCCTGGCGCTGGGTCCCACGGAGGGCCTGCGACGCGGCGAGGACGCGGTAGACATGGGCCAAGCGATCGCAGTGCCAGTGGGGACGGCCTCCCTGGGCAGGCTGTTCAACGTCATTGGCGACCCGCTGGACAACCTGGGCGAGGTGAACGCGGAGGAGCGTTGGCCCATTCACCGCGAGCCTCCCACCTTCGAGGAGCAGGAGACCAGCGCCGAGATGCTGGAGACGGGCATCAAGGTCATTGACCTCATCGCACCGTTCACCCGCGGCGGCAAGATCGGCGCGTACGGCGGCGCCGGAGTGGGCAAGACCGTCATCATCCAGGAGCTCATCCGCAACATCGCCAACGTCCACAAGGGCTACTCCGTGTTCGCCGGCGTGGGTGAGCGCTCCCGCGAGGGCAACGACCTGTGGCACGAGATGCAGGAGTCCGGCGTTATCGCCAGCACCGTGCTGGTGTTCGGACAGATGAACGAGCCTCCGGGCGTGCGCCTGCGAATCGCCCTGACCGGCCTGACCATGGCGGAGTACTACCGGGACAGAGAGGGCCAGGACGTCCTCATGTTCATCGACAACATCTACCGCTACATCCTAGCGGGCATGGAGGTGTCCGCGCTGCTGGGCCGGATGCCGTCCGCAGTGGGCTACCAGCCGACGCTGGGCACGGAGATGGGCGAGCTTGAGGAGCGCATCACCACCACCAAGAGGGGCTCGATCACGTCCTTCCAGGCCATCTACGTGCCTGCCGACGACTACACCGACCCCGGCATCGTGACCACGTTCGGGCACCTGGACGCCGTAATCTCACTGGACCGCTCGCTGACTGAGCAGGGCCTCTATCCGGCGGTGGACCCGCTGACCTCGAACTCCCGCATCCTGGACCCCAACATGGTGGGTCAGGAGCACTACCAGGTGGCGCGCGGCGTGCAGCAAGTGCTGCAGAGGTACAAGGACCTCCAGGACATCATCGCGATCCTGGGCATAGAGGAGCTGTCCGAAGAGGACAGGCAGACCGTGGCCCGCGCTCGCAAGATTCAGCGATTCCTGACGCAGCCGTTCTTCGTGGCTGAGGTCTTCACCGGCCGCGAGGGGCGATACGTCTCCATCCGCGACACCGTTCGCGGCTTCGCGGAGATCCTCGAGGGCAAGCACGACGACCTGCCTGAGCAGGCGTTCTACATGGTCGGCAACATCGAGGAGGCTGTGGAGGCTGCGGAGCGGATGCGGGCTGAGGCAGGTTAGGAGAACGCGGCATGGCGCCAATGAGGCTGGAAATCATCACGGCGGAGCGTGTGGTCTACTCGGATGACGTGGACCTGCTGGTGGCCCCCGGCATGGAGGGGGAGCTCGGCATTCTGCCACACCACGCCCCGTTGATGACCATCATTTCGCCCGGCGAGATCACCGTGCGCAAGGAGGGCGAGGAGGACGCCTACCTCGCCATCAGCGGCGGCTTCCTGGAGGTGATGGCCAACCACGTCACCATCCTGGCGGACACCGCCGAACGCTCTGACGAGATCGACGAGGCGAGAGTCCGCGAGGCCATGCGCAGGGCGGAGGAGCGCCTGAGCATGCGCACATCGGACATGGACTTGCAGCGGGCCGTGGCGGCCTTGCAGCGGTCTCAGGCAAGACTGCGAGTGATCCAGCGGCGTCGCGCTCGCCCCTCGCCACCTCCCGGCCAGACACAAGTCTAGCATTTACCGACGGTTCACCCTCCATCTCAATCTTCCCCCATCAAGTGAGAAGAGAGTATGGCGGCCGCCATACCGGTTGCGCATTGGCCTAACGGAGCTTTCGCATGGAAGATGAATCGCGAGAGATAGACGCG
The DNA here is from genome assembly GCA_034423135.1 of Dehalococcoidia bacterium. Taxonomy (GTDB): domain Bacteria; phylum Chloroflexota; class Dehalococcoidia; order Lucifugimonadales; family UBA2985; genus JAPPHY01. The sequence continues at coordinate 35,946 of DAOUJC010000011.1, forward strand.
CGTGAACCCGCCCGCGATTCGGCCGGGTCGCACAGTCTGCAGGCGCGGGTGAACGGGCGGACTCAGCTGGGCTTGGTGCTCGGCCTTCCAGTCTACGTGATGTTTCGCGCCATAGCCGTCGCGACGCAGAGCGCGGTCGCTTTTGTGGGGTCGGATGCGCTATTCCTGCTCTGGACGCTCTGCCTGTTCTACACGTTGGGCAGACTGTTGGGCAAGGCGCAACCGCGCTCCAAGTGGCTTCTGAGGTTGGCCGCGGCCGCACTTGCGATATTGGGAGCCGTGGGTGTGGCGCAGCTGTTCGGTTCGCTTGACGGATTTCCCGTAATGCTGATAGCCGGCTACTGTGCCGTGATCCTGCTGCATCCATTCGCAGTCGAGTGGGGACTGCGCCTGAACGCCCTGCCTGCTACCAGTGGGGTCGCCCTGCGCCCTGATGGTGAACGGTAGCGGCCTGCGAGCGCCGGGAGGTTGGGGTTCGCCTGCGGCGAGGCCGCCGTACCTCGGGCCTAGTTGTCCTTCAGGTAGTACGTCATGGACTGGAGCGCGAGAATCGGGTCCACGTTGCGGATGCGCACGCCGTCCGGGACCTGCGGGCCGATGGGCGCGTAGTTGAGCATGGCCTTCACGCCGAAGCCCACCAACTGGTCGATCACCTCCTGGGCGTGCGAGGCAGGCACCGCCACGATTCCGATGCGGATGTCGCGCTCCCTTATCGTCGGCTCCAGCTCGTCAATCGGCTGAATGACCAGCGGGCCGACGCTTTCGCCAAGCTCGCCAGGGGATATATCGAACGCGGCAACGATGTTGAAGCCCTCCGGCGTGAATCCCGGGTAGTTGATGATTGCCCGGCCCAGGCGACCCACACCCACCAGGCAGCTGTTCCACTTTCGCTCCAGCCCCAGCACCTGCCGCAGCTCGTCCAGCAGGTAGTTGACGGGGTATCCACGGCCCTGCTTGCCGAACCTTCCGAAGTAGCTGAGGTCCTTGCGGATCTGCGCCGGGGTCATCTGTAGGTGCTCACCGAGCTGGTGCGAGCTGACCACCGTAACGCCGCGACGGAGCAGGTCACTCAGGGCGCGCACGTACTGGGGGAGGCGAAGAACCACCACCTCCGGTACGCTGTTCGCTGACTCGGCGGGGTTGTCAATCAAGTGTGGCCCCTCTTGCCTGATCCTTCAGCTACTCGACCGAGAACGCGCGAGACACCCAACTGTTGCGCCTGAGAAGCCGAAACGCCGTGCAAAAGCAGGCACTGAGACTGGCACTCAAGCATGGGAATTCTATCACTCGTGAAAGTCATCATCAAGGGCAATTGTGAAATGCGGTACACGCGGAAGAGCGCACGCGCTCATCGCAGCCGCGCAGGACGGAACGCGGCGTTGCTACTTCACGTCTCTGGTCGCGGCGATCGGACGCGCGGGCGCAGCGCTACTTCTTGACGCCTACCTCGGCGTCTATGTCGCTCCGGAGCCTCGAAACCCAGACCGGGCTTCCCACAACAGCGTCGTATCCTCAGGAGGCAGTCGAGGCGTAGCCGGCACCTCCCAGGAGGAAATTGTCGATGGCTGCGAGGGTGTGGTGGAGCTTGCGGAGCAGCGTGAGAGCCAGCTTCAACATGGGCTTTTCGTGCGCGCTGCCGGCACTAGCCGGCGGCGCGCTTCGCCTCCTCGGCTATTCTGGTGGTCAGGTGCGCCGGCACAGGCTCGTAGTGGTCGAAGGCGATGGTGAATGAGCCGCGGCCCTGCGTGAGGGAGCGCAGGTCGGTCGAGTAGCGCAGCATCTCGGCCTGCGGCACCTCGACGTCGATGGTGGTGTAGCCCTCCTCAGGCGTCATGCCCAGGATGCGGGCGCGCTTGGTGTTGAGGTCGCCCGTAACGTCGCCGGTGAAGGAGTCCGGGACGCGAATGGACGCGCTCATGATGGGCTCAAGGAGCACCGGCTGCGCCAGCGAGAGGCCCTTGCGGAAGGCGAAGCCACCGGCAATCTCGAATGACATGCCGGACGAGTCCACGGGGTGGAAGCTGCCGTCGTAGAGCACGACCTTGATGTCCACCACAGGGAAGCCGGCCACCGTGCCCTCGTCCAGCGACTTGACTACGCCCTTCTCCACCGCCGGGAAGTACTCCCTTGGTACGCTGCCCCCGACAACCCTTGAGTCGAACTCAAAACCGCCGCTCTTGGGCAGAGGCTCAAGCTCCAGGAACACGTGGCCGTACTGGCCGTGGCCTCCCGTCTGCTTCTTGTGCTTGTACTCCACCTTTGCGGAAGAGGTGATGGTCTCCTTGTAGGGCACCCTGGGCGTCTGGAGCAGAAGCTCCGTGCCGAACTTTCGCCGAATCTTCTCCTCCGTCACCTCCACGTGAACGTCACCCAGGCCGGTTAACAGCACCTCGCCGGTGTCAGGCTCACGCTGCACGCCGAGGCTGGGGTCTTCCTCCACCATGCGCGCGAGAGACGCCGACATCTTGTCCACGTCCTGCTTGCTCTTGGGGTAGACTGCCACCGTGTGAGGCGCAGAGGGGAAGGAGATGCCGGGAAGCTCCACCGCGGACTCCCTCTGGCAGAGCGTGTCGCCGGTGGTGGTAACGGCGAGCTTGGAGACGGCGCCAATGTCACCAGCCGGTATGCCGTCGGCCTGCTCCTGAGTCTTGCCTCTTAGCGTGAACAGCTGCCCGACGCGCTCCGCCTGACCCTTGGAGCTGTTCCACACCTGCGAGTCGCCTTGGAACGTCCCGCTGTACACGCGGAAGTATGAGATCCGGCCGACGTACGGGTCCGCGGAGGTCTTGAACACCAGCGCGGCCAGCTTGCCGGCCTGGTCGGCCGCGGGCGATTCTTCGCCGCCGGCCGCTATGCCGCTCGGAGACGGCATGTACTCTACGATTGCCTGAAGCAGCTCCTTCACGCCGATGCTGCCGGTGGCCGATCCGGGAATGACGGGGATCACCTGACCGGCGGCTACGCCCCTGCGCAGGGCCTCCCTAAGCTCAGCGTCGGTGATGTCCTCGCCCTCCAGGTACTTGGTGGCCAGGTCGTCGTCGCTCTCGGCGGCGGCCTCGGTGAGGAGCTCGCGGGCGGCGCTGATCTCGGTGGCCAGCTCTGCGGGATGGTCGTCGCCGCTCAGCAGGTCGACGATGCCGCTGAAGCTCGACTCCGCGCCCACCGGGATGTGGGTTGCGACGCACGAGCGGCCGAATCTCTGTTGGAGCGCGGCCAGGACCCTCTGAAAGTCGGCATTCTCGCGATCCATCTTGTTGACGAACACGACGCGAGGCGTGGCCCGCTCGTCCAGGAGAGACCACGCGTGCTCCGTGCCCACCTCAATGCCGGACGGAGCCGCCACAAGCACCACGGCCCCGTCTGCAACCCTCAGGCCGGAAACCACCTCGCCACGGAAGTCTGCGTAGCCAGGGGTGTCGATCACGTTCACCTTGTGGTCGCTCCAGACGCATGGCACCAGCGACATCTGGGTGCTGCTACCCCTCTTGACCTCCTCCGGATCGTAGTCGGAGGTGGTGTTGCCGTCTTCGACCCGGCCCATGCGAGTTGTTGCGCCGGTGGCAAAGAGCAGGGACTCCGCGAGCGAGGTCTTGCCGGTACCACCGTGAGAGAGGAGTACGATGTTTCTCAGCCGTTCCGTTGAGAATCTCTGCATGAGTCCCCCTTTGCGTGGTGGTGTCTCTCCCCGGCATGGAGCGTATGCCGCGGGGAGCGGCCTCTGGAAGGGTTGTCGGTGCGGCCGGCGCTGCGCGGCGCGCTCGCCCCTTGGCCTCTCGCTCCATTTTAGACAATGGACACGTCCGATGCAATGCGTTTGAGCACAGAGGCGCTGCGGTAGTTGTCAAGCACTCTGAAATGAGAGTATGATTTCAGGGTGTCCCTCATCACCTTTCGTAACCGAGTTGGGCTGCCAGACAGAGCAGCTTCCGGTTTGCCAGGGAGGTCTCTGACTCCATGAGCTTCTGGAAGCGCCTCCTTCTCATCGCCGGCATAGCGGCGCTGTTGATGGCCGCCTGCAACGGTGAGGGCGAACCCACCGAGACGCCCACAGCGGCGCCAACCTCAACGCCATCCGCGACCGACACACCTGCTCCAACTCCCACGGCCACCGCTACTGCGGTGCCGTCTCCCACGCCAACCGCGACTTCCGTGCCGGGTCCCACCGTTGCGCCAACGCCGACGCTCGCGCCCGTACCCACCGCGGCTCCCACCGCAGAGCCCACGCCGGGCCCGATGTCCACGCCGGAACCCTTCACGCCCGACCTCATCCTCTCGCTGAGGGAGAGCGTGGTACGCGTGGTGAGCTCGTTTGACCAGGGCACAGGCTTCCTGGCTACGGCGGACGGGCTCGTGGTCACAAACCGGCTGGTGGTGGGCGACGACGCCACGGTTATGGTGGAGCTTGGCGACGGTACACGGAAGACCGGCATTGTCCTGTTGGCGGACAGCTTGACCGACGTTGCCCTGGTGCAGATTTCGGGCCAGGGGTATCCCGCCAACATCGAGATCGGTGACTCTGCGTCCCTGGAGGCCGGCGACCCGGTGATGATGGTGGCATACCCGCTTGAAGGCAGCGTGGTGGAGACCATTGGCGAGGTAACACAACCTCAGATCGAGATCACGTCGCTGACGGGCGAGCTCAGGGCGTTCGTGGCGGCCGACTTCCCTCTGGTTCCCGGAGGGGCTGGTGCGCCTCTCGTGGACTCGGAGGGCCGCCTGGTTGGGCTAGGCTACGTGGGGGCGCTGTCGCAGTGGGCTACGGGCGTGGCTGAGGCCGTCAGGACGCGGGGCGCGAACGCCGAGCCTCCTGCGGTGATCAGAGACGAGATTTACTACACAGGCGTTGGGATCGTGTCCAATCAGGCTTTCATGTTCATCACGGACTCCGACAGTTCAAGCGGCAAGCTGGTTCCCAGGCAGAGCCGCTCGACCGGTTGGGTGGACCCATCGCCGGACGGCACCAAGATCGTCTACGCGCTTCCACAGGGCGTGCGCCAGGGCGGGGAGATTTTCGTCGCCAACGCGGACGGCACGGATGCGACCCGCCTGACCTACAACCTCGGCGTCGATCTCTTCCCGTCGTGGGGGCCGAATGGCGAGAAGATCGTGTTTGCCAGCAACCGTGATGGCGACTACGAGATCTTCATCATGAATGGGGACGGCTCCGGCCTCGAACAGCTCACTTTCAACGAAGTCTTTGACTACGCCCCGCATATCTCGCCGGACGGCACCCGAATCGTCTTCGACTCGGACAGGTCGGCCGTGGGAGAGCAGAATGACATCTACGTCATGGACATTGACGGCGCCAACGTCAGGGCGCTGGCCACCGGCAGCGGCAACGAGCGATTCCCTCGCTGGTCTCCGGACGGCCTGAAGATCGCCTATGACACAGATGCCACCGGCAACGGCGATATATACGTGATGGACAGCAACGGCAGGAACGAGACTCGCCTCACCGGACTGAACTTCGATGAGAGCTTCCCCGCGTGGTCTCCCGACGGCAGCATGATTGTCTTTAGCACGACGCTCTCTGACGGCAGCACAGAGCTGTACGTAATGGACGCAGACGGCACCGGGCGAAGGCAGATCACCAATGGTGGAGGCTCCAAGCTCTACCCGCGCTGGATCGATCCGCCAACCGAGGCCAGGCCTGACGCGGAGCCGAGCACTTCGATTGCCTTTGTGTCCAACCGCAACGGGCAGATGGACATCTACTCGATGGATACCTCCGGCAATAACATCGTCCGGCTTACCGACAGCTCCGGCCGGGACGAGGCGCCCGTGTGGTCGCCCGACGGCAGCCTCATTGCGTTCAGGACCTCCCGCGACGGCAATGACGAGGTCTACGTGATGAACGCGGACGGCAGGGGCGAGCGCAATCTGACCAACAACCAGGCGCAGGACGGACTGCCGGCGTGGTCGCCGGACGGCAAGAAGATAGCCTTTGAGAGCGACCGCGGCGGCGATGACGACATATACGTGATGAACGCGGACGGCACGGAGCCGGTGAAGCTGACCGAGGGCTCGGGCATAAACCGCAGCCCGGCATGGTCGCCGGACGGCAACTCAATTGTATTCACCACAAGCCGCTATGGCTCGCTGGAGCTCGCGGTGATGGATGCGGACGGCTCAAACGTCCGGCGTCTCACCACCAACAACGCCGTCAGCTTCAGGTCGGCGTGGTCGCCCGACGGCAGAACCATCGCCTTCGAGGCCAGCATAGGCGGCGTTTTCAGCATCTACCTCATCAACGCGGACGGCAGCGGTCAGGTCAAGCTGGTCGATCTACCGGGCGGACAGCGCATCCCCAAGTGGTCTGCAAGCGGCGAGGCCATCATCTTCCGCTCTGAACACGAGGGGAACAACGAGCTGTACGCGGTCAGGCGCGACGGAACAGGCTTGTATCGTATGACCAGGAACCCGGCCACGGACACGGACGGCGCGTGGTCGCCCCGCCTGCCCTCAAAGACCGATATAATTCGCAACCCGGCCCTGGCTTTCGCCACCACCAGGACGGGCGACTCCGAGGTCTTCCTGGCGAACGGCGACGGCACGGTGCACGCCCAGCTTACGGACAACACCGCCGAAGACCACGATCCGTCATGGTCGCCGGACGGCAGCTCCGTGGCCTTCGTGTCGGACCGCGACGGCGGCTGGGACGTCTACACAGTTACGACTGACGGACACGACACCGAGCGGCTCACCGACACCGGCAACCTGAAGCGGGACCCCAGCTGGTCGCCGGACGGGAGGAGGCTGGCCTTCTGGGCGTACCGGGATGGCGATGCGGACATATACGTGATGAACGCAGACGGCAGCGGAGTGAGGAACATTACGAGCAGCCCCGGATGGGACCTCAATCCAACGTGGGCGCCGGACGGCACGCGGATCGCGTTCCAGTCTGAACGGGATGGGAATGGAGAGATTTACGTCGTGGATGTCCCAACCGGGCGGCAGACGCGCATCACAAACGAGCCAACCTTCGAGGGGTCACCGGCGTGGTCGCCGGACGGCGGCAGGATCCTGTTCGAGTCGGACCGCAACGAGCTGGGCCGGAACGGCAACATCGACATATACGTGATGAACGAGGACGGATCCGGGGTGGAGCGTCTGACGAGCCACACGGCGCGTGACCTGGGACCGGCGTGGTCGGCGGACGGCAGCGTGATCTACTATGAGACATGGTCGGAGGGCGACGCCGACGTGTTCTCGCTGGTGCTGGACGGCGGCGAACCTGAGCCCATGACAGTCAGCTTGTCATCCGACTCGTCCCCCTCGGCATCGCCGCTATACGAGCCGCGGGACGGCCAGCCCATCGCCTTTCATGCGATATCGGGTGAAACCCGCAACTACGAACTGGCGCGCATCAACGACGACGGCACGGGGTTGCTGAGGGTCGTTCCCGAAGAGGGCGACGATGCGCCTCTGGAAGGGGACAACGCTTCGCCGCAGTGGTCGCCGGACGGCTCCAAGCTCGTATACGACACGACGCGGCATGAGATGATGGAGATATACATGATAGGCGCGGACGGCACGGAAGATACCAACCTGTCCGAGAGCCGGGATAGCAATGAGACCTTCCCATCGTGGTCCAACGACGGTCAAGCCGTAGTGTACACTTCGGACAGGGACGGCGACCAGGAGATCTTCATCATGAACCTCACGGAGCTGCGGCCCGTGCAGCTCACGCAAAACGGCGCGGATGACGACATCGCGCGCTTTTCGCCGGACGATTCCAGGATCCTGTTCATCTCCGAGCGCGACGGCAACTCCGAGGTCTACGTGATGGACGCGGACGGCTCCAACCAGGTGAACCTGACCAACTCGGACGCGGACGAGATCAGCGCCAACTGGTCGCCGGACGGCAGCAGCATAGTGTTCACGCGCGAAGGAGCCGGCGGGCAGGGCCAGATATACGTGATGAATGCGGACGGCTCCAACGTGCACCGTCTCACCGTCGGTTCCGCGGACGACAGGTTCCCCGCCTACTCGGCGGATGGCACGCAGATCGTGTTCATGTCGGACAGGCGGGATGGGCGCTACGACATCTACCTGATGAACGCGGACGGAACGGGACAGGTGCGCATCACCGAGAGCTTCCACAGCGGCCAGCCTGCGTGGAAGCCTGACAGCGACTAGCCGGCCGCAGGCGCGCGCTGCGTGCTACATCTTCTCCGGCGCTTCCATGCCCATGAGCGACAGGGTCCTGCGCAGCGCGATCGCGGACGCCTGCACCAGCTTGAGGCGTGCCCTGGTGATGGCCTCGTCGCCGGGAGTGGTGGAGACCACGCGGCACTGCTGGTAGAACCAGTGAAACGCCGTCGCCAGGTCCTGCGAGTAGTGCGGCAGGTGGTGCGGCTCCAGCTTCACGGCCATTGACTCGATGAGCTCCGGCAGCTCCAGAATCTTGCGTATGAGCGCGAGCTCCGCCGGGTCGGTGAGCAGCGACACGTCGCCGTCGCCGTGGTCGATGCCGTTCTCGGCGGCCAGGTTCAGGATGCTGGCCACGCGGGCGTGGGCGTACTGGACGTAGAAGACGGGGTTCTCGTTGGAGCTCTTCTTGGCCAGCTCCAGGTCGAACTCCATCTGGCTGTCGGGCGAGCGGGCCAGAAAGAAGTAGCGGCACGGGTCGGTGCCCACCTCGTCCAGAAGCTCCTGTAGCGTGATAACCTCGCCGGCGCGCTTGGAAGCTCGGAGTATCTGCTGGCCCCGCTTGAGGGTGACCAGCTGGTGGATGATGATGGTGAGCCGGTCCGGGTCGATGCCCATTGCGCCGATGGCGGCCTTCATGCGGGAGACGTGTCCCTGGTGGTCGGCGCCCCACACGTCGATGACGCGCGAGAAGCCGCGCTCCACGAACTTGTTGTAGTGGTAGGCCACGTCGGCGGCGAAGTACGTGGGGACGCCGCTGCCTCTGACCAGCACGTTGTCCTTGTCCTCGCCTAGCGCAGTTGACACGAACCACGTCGCGCCCTCCCGGTCCGCCAGGTGGTTGTTGCGGGCTAGCGTATCCATCGCCTTCTCGTACTGGCCGTCGCTGTAGAGGGTGTGCTCCCTGAACCACACGTCGAAGCCGATCCGCAGGCGCTCCATGTCGCTCTGGATGCCCTGCATCATCTTGCCGAGGCCGATGCGGCCAAGCTCCTCGGTCGCCTGCTCCGCGGGCAGGTCCAGCAGGCGGTCGCCGTCCTCGTCCGCGATCTCCTTCGCCACGTCCACCATGTACTCTCCCACATAGCCGCCCTGGGGAAGCTCCGCCTCGCGGCCCAGCGTCTGCTGGTAGCGGGCGTAGAGCGAGCCGTAGAAGTTGTCCATCTGGTTGCCGGCGTCGTTGAAGTAGTACTCGCGGGTGACGCTGAAACCGGCCGCGTCGAGCACCCGGGCGAGTACGTCTCCGAGGACGCCTCCGCGGGCGTGGCCTACGTGTATCGGCCCCGTGGGGTTGATGCTCACGAACTCTACCTGCACGCTTTCGCCCTTGCCCAGCGAGACGTTGCCGAAGGCTGCACTTTCTGCCAGGACGGTCTCCACCTGGCCGGCAAGCCAGCGCGGCTCCAGCGCGAAGTTGATGAAGCCAGGCGGCTCCACCCACACGCGCGCCAGGGCATCGCTGGCGGGAATGAGCGGGACGAGGCGGTTCGCGATCTCGAGCGGGTTCATGCGCAGCGAGCGCGCCAGCCTGAGCGGCAGGCTGGAGGCGTAGTCGCCGTGATCAGGGCTGGACGGGTGCTCCACCGGCACATCGATGGGCGGCGCGGATGGCAGCTGCCCGGACGCCTGTGCCTCGGCGAGGGCGTTCGCCAGCATATCCCGTATGAGGTGCATCGCAATCACGGGGCATATGTTATAGCCGAATGAGCGGTTTGGCTAGGGGTGGGTGGGGTGACTGCCAGCAACATGAGTCCGCTCATGGTGAGCCTGTCGAACCATATGAGCGGACGGCGTAAGCGCTTCGCCGCTCCAACCTCCTCAGTTAGTCACCACCCAGAGGTCACAAGGACATATACCAGCATTTTTCTTTGTGCTATGCTGGGAATACTAGGGTAGGGAGGCGCTGTCATGGCAGTGAAGACGTGGCAGGACATAGAGCCGATTATCCAGCAGGCCGGTGGCCTTGAGGTAGTGTTTCGAAACCTTGAAGCGCATGAGCGCGTCATGCAGCACTTCTGGGCGAACAAAGCTGCGTATCTGGAGGAGTATCCGCGCAAGTGGATTGTGGTGACGATCGACGGTGTCGCAGCGGTCTGCGATGAATTGGAAGAGGCTGTCGAGAGGGGAAGGCAACTCACTACCGACGGTATCGCGCGGCATATTCAGTTCATGGATCCCGAGCCACGATCATGGCTTCTGTGATCCACGGCTACTTCTCCGAAACGGGCGAGCCCTACATAGCAGCCAATGTGATACTTCCGGACCTAATGGCACTTGCGGGACCGCTCCCTTCTGTATCGTTCTTGGTGGATACCGGCGCTAGCAGTACGATTCTCCATCCAATGGGCGCACTGGACTTGGGAATAGACCTTTCGAAATTGGATTATCCCGAGCTTTCAGCGGGTATAGGTGGGTTCTCATATGACGCCCTCGCAGATGGAGTAGTGCTATTCCGTGGAGACGGGTTCGGCTTCATGTGTCCGGTTTCGATTCGGATTGCTCAACCTACGGAACACAACATGACGCTTCCATCATTGCTGGGTCGAGATGTGCTTCGTCAGTGCAATATGCGGTATGAGCCTGAGAACGGCATTCTCCAGCTAATCAGCAACGCTTCTACATTGGTGATTCCTCAATCCTGATTGCGCTTGTCATCAAACCTTGGCGTTCAGTCGCTGCTCTCGCCCCCCTCAGTTTGACACCACGCCTGCGTGAAGCTATAATGGCTGCTCCCGGAGGCCCGCGGGACTCGTGCTCGCAGACGGCCTCCTTCCCGGTACCGCCTCAGCTTCGAAAGAAAGGGGTGATAGCTTGTCCCAGGTGGTGGTGAGAGAGGGCGAGACCTTCGACAGCCTCTTGAGGCGCTTCAACAAGCGGGTGCAAATGGACGGCATCCTCTCCGAGGCGCGGCGCAGGTCCCACTTCGAGAAGCCCAGCGTGCAACGCAAGCGCAAGGCCGCGGCCAAGCGTCGCAAGAGCATTCGCAGCACCAACGCTGCCAGCGGCATGGGCCGGCGCCGGTAGCCCGTTCGCATACACACATGCCACTCAAGGATCGCCTCGACGAGGACCTCAAGAGCGCCATCCGAGCACAGGACGCCCTACGACGCAACGTGCTGCGCTCGCTCCGCTCGGAGGTGCACAACGAGGAGATCGCGCAGCAGAAGCCGCTGGATGACGACGACGCCATCATCGGCGTCATCTCCAGGCAGGTGAGGCAGCGCCGCGAGAGCATCTCCGAGTTCCGCAAGGGCAACCGAGACGACCTCGTGCAACGCGAGGAGTCAGAGTTGTCAGTCCTCCTCGAGTACCTGCCGCAGCAGCTAACGCCTGAGGAGATCGCCGACTTGGCGCGCCAAGCCGTCAGCGAGGTCGGCGCACGCGGCCCGGGCGACAAGGGCAGGGTGATGGGCAAGCTCATGCCCAGCGTCAGGGGCCGCGCCGACGGCTCAGTCGTCAATGAGGTGGTCACCGGCATCCTGGAGGCGATGTGAGGCCGACGGGGGCGCGCCGGTGAGATTCGGCATCGTGGTCTTCCCCGGCACGTGGAGCGACGGCGATTGCCACCACGTAGCCACATCTGTTCTGGGCCAGGACGCCCGCTACGTGTGGCACAAGGACACCGACCTGTCGGGCATCGACTGCGTTGTGCTGCCCGGAGGCTTCTCCTACGGCGACTATCTCCGCACGGGGGCCATCGCGCGCTTCTCGCCGGTCATGGACGCGGTTGAGCGGTTCGCGAATTCAGGCGGGCTGGTCATCGGGATATGCAACGGCTTCCAGGTCCTGTGCGAGGCCGGCCTGCTGCCGGGCGTGCTGACCAGGAACCATCACGTACAGTTCCGCTGCCAGTGGGTCGACCTGCGCGTGGAGACCACCAACACTCCGTTCACCGCAGCGTGCGAGAGGGGAGACGTGCTGCGCATCCCCATTTCGCACGGCGAGGGCAGCTACTACGCGGACCCCGATACGCTTGCGATGCTCAACGCCGGCGGCCGCGTGGCATTCCGCTACTGCACCCCGGACGGCGAAGCGACGACCGGCGCCAACCCCAACGGCTCGCTGGAGAACATTGCGGGCATCACAAACGCACGCGGCAACGTGCTGGGCATGATGCCGCACCCGGAGCGCTGCTGCGAGTCCGTGCTCGGCGGCACCGACGGGCGCCGCATCTTCGAGTCCGTGCTGCGAGCGATGGCGTGACAGGCAGGCGGATGCCACGCGCGAGCCTTGCGCTCCAGAGTTCTCCTGCCCGATACCTACGCATTCGTGTGAAATAGCTTATGCCTGTTTCCAAGGAAATTCTCGACGAGATAGCCCTCTCTGAGGCCGAGTACGCTGCAATCGTGGAGCGGCTTGGCCGAGAGCCAAACCCACTGGAGCTTGGCATGTTCGGCGCGCTGTGGAGCGAGCACTGCGGCTACAAGCACTCCAAGCTGCTGCTGAGACGGCTGCCGTCCCACAGCCCGCGGCTACTGGTCGCGCCGGGCGCGGAGAACGCCGGCGTGGTCGACATCGGTGACGGGCTGGCGGTCGTGATGAAGGTCGAGTCCCACAACCACCCCTCGGCGGTGGAGCCGTACCAGGGCGCCGCGACGGGCGTGGGGGGTATCGTGCGGGACATACTTGCGATGGGCGCCAGGCCCATCGCGCTGCTGAACTCCCTGCGCTTCGGCCCGCTCGACAGCGCGAGGAACCGAGATCTGTTCGCGGGCGTCGTGGGTGGCATATCGTGGTACGGCAACTGCATCGGCGTGCCTGACGTGGGCGGCGAGGTTGCGTTCTCGGAGTCGTACTCAGGCAACCCGCTGGTCAACGCCCTGTGCCTGGGGCTGGTGGAGGCAGACCGCGTGGTGCGCGCGAGGGCGTCGGGCGAAGGCAACCTGCTGGTGCTCGTGGGCGCGGACACGGGCGTCGACGGCATCCACGGCGCATCCGGCCTTGCGTCCCGCACATTCGAGGAGGAGCGGGAGATGCGGCCCACGGTGCAGGTGGGCAACCCGTTCCTGGAGAAGGTGCTCATCGAGACGTGCCTGGAGGCGCTCGAGACCGGCCACGTGCTGGCGATGCAGGACCTTGGCGCGGCCGGCCTCACAAGCACGGTGGTCGAATCGGTGGCGCGCGGAGGCGCGGGCGCCGCGATCGACGTTTCGAAGGTGCCGCGGCGCGAGCGCGGCATGTCGCCCTACGAAGTGATGCTATCGGAGTCACAGGAACGGATGCTCGTGGTTGTGGCACCGGAGCACGAGGATTCCGTGAGGCGCGTGTTCGACAAGTGGGACCTCGAAAGCTCGGTCATCGGGACGGTGACCGGCGACGGCCTGGTGCACATCTACGACGGCAGCAGCGAGGAGGCGAGGCTCCCAGTCGACGTGCTCACTGACCCGCCTCTCTACACTCTTTATGGCGAGACGCCTGCGTACATGGAGCAGACGCGCGGCGTCGATATTGAAGCGCTGCCGCTGCCTGAGGACGGGGTGGGGCAGGCGTTGCTGCGGCTGCTCGCCTTCCCGGACATCGCCGGCAAAGAGTGGATCTATCGCCAGTACGATCACCAGGTGCAGACCAACACCCTACAGCCTCCCGGCGGAGACGCCGCTGTGCTGCGCATCAAAGGCACGTCAACGGCCATCGCGCTGGCGACGGACGGCAACGGCCGCTACTGCTACCTGGACCCTGTTGCCGGGGGCGCCATCGCGGTCGCGGAGGCGTGTCGCAACCTTGCGTGCGCGGGCGCGGAGCCGCTGGCCCTCACCGACTGCCTGAATTTCGGCAACCCGGAGCGTGGGGAGGTGTCCTACCAGCTTGAGGGCTGCATTGAGGGTATGGTGCGGGCGTGCGAGGCGTTCGGCATCCCGGTCATCAGCGGCAACGTGAGCCTGTACAACGAGACGAGAGGCGCGGCCGTTTGGCCCACGCCGGTTGTGGGCGCGCTGGGCCTGATCGAGAACGCGGAGCGAAGGTGCGACATCGCGTTCACCAGCCCCGGCAGCGAGGTTGTCCTGATAGGCGCATCGGAGGTGTCCGGCGATGCGAGCGCGCTGGGTGGCAGCGCCTACCTGGAGTCGGAGCACGGCGTGGTCGCGGGCGTACCGTCGATTGACCTTGACCTTGAGGTTCGCGTGCAGAGGCTGTGTCGCGGGGCCGTCCGGGAGGGCCTGCTTGAGTCGGCGCACGACTGCGCGGACGGCGGGCTTGCGGTGGCGCTCGCCGAGAGCTGCATAGCCGGCGGCACTGGCTTCCGCTGCACAGCCGAGGTGAGCGGGCGGTGGGACGCGGCGCTGTTCGGAGAGGTGCAGTCGCGCATTGTGGCGTCGCTTGCCGCGGACGCTCTGCCCGCGTTCGAGCGGCTCGCCGCCGATGAGGGCGTGCCGTGGACTCGGTTGGGCAGCACGGGCGGCGATTCGCTGACGCTTCCCGGCGTTATGGACGTCTCGCTGGCCGCGCTGGATGATGCGTGGCGGCATGGGCTGGAGCGGGCAGTGGGGTGGACTGCGCCTGAGTTGACGCCGGAACAGGCCGGCGGCTAGGCGGCAGGCTGGCCTGGCAAATCCAAACCGCATTGAGGGTGTATCTGAGTGATTTGGGTTAGGCGCTTCTTCGTGTTGCCCGTGGGGGCCGTGTTTCTTGTCCTGCTGGCGTTCACGCTTTTCGGCTCCAGGGTTGCGGCGACGCTCTACGACGCGGAATTCTACAAGCGCCATCTCGCTGAGCAGCAGGTCTACGGCTTCGTTCTGGACGACCTCACGACGGCCTCCATAGAGGAGCTTCGCAGCAAACCTCCGGACTTCTTCTCGATTGACCTGCCGGACAACCCGATCGACGCATTGGGCCTGCCCACCGCCGAACTGGTGCGGTCCGTGAACGTCGTGTTTCCGCGTGACTGGGTGCAGCAGCAGCTGGAAGGGGCAATCGACCAGGTTGTCGGCTACCTCAACCGGGAGCGCGACGAGCTGGACGTTCATTTGGCGATTGATGAGCGGGTTCCGGCCGCCACGGATGAGCTGAAGTCGCTAGTCGGCAGCTCGCGCGTTCACTCGCTGGTGCTGGAGCACTACGTGGCCGCGGAGGTGGACGAAGCCTTAGCGCAGGGTGCAGAGCCCCTTGGAGTGCGCCTTGAGCAGGAGGACGTGGTAGCCGCTATCAATGGGAGCGTGCCTGAGGAGTGGCTCACTGTGCACGTCAACGCTGCCATTGACGAGGTTGCGACGTACATGTCCAGCAAGCAGGACACGTTGAGGATACACGTGCCGCTGTACGAGCGCGCAGACGCGGCCATAGAGGAGTTGAACGCGCTGTATGCAGGCTCCGGCCTGGACAGCGGCCAGTTCGCGGAGCGGATCGCCTCAGAGCTGGAGGCGGCGCTGCCTCCAAGCGTGGAGTTTCCCTTCGGCGTCTCGCTGACCGCAGCGGAGGTGGCGGGGGCAGTCGCGCCTGAACTGTCCGGCCCGTGGCTAGAGGAGCAGGCCGGGTTGGTGGTGGCAAGCGCGGCGCCGTACATCATCGGGAAGACGGACGACTTCAGCGCCAACATCTCCACGGTCGAGGGGCGAGAGGCGTCTCTGGCAGCGGTGGAGGCGCTGGCACTGGAGAGGCTCCAAGGTCGCCTTGATGCCCTGCGAGAGTGCGGGCGTGGCGAGATGCCGTTCGGCGCGAGCGTTCCCATGCGCAACGAGCTGCCGCGGTGCTCGCCGCAGGGAACCGGCACGGACGCGCTGCTGGGCATGATGGACGTGGACGTAGCCGGAGGGGTGGCCAGCCTCGTAGGCACGGAGTTCCCGGACTCAGTGGAGTACACCCGCGAGGACCTGCGCCGGGGGATGGGCGGAGAGGCGTCTAGTAGCGTGCTGGCCATGGACCGGCTGCGCACCCTGTTCAGCGATGGGTGGACATACACGGAAGCTGACCTGCTGGAGGACTGGACTGACGAGGACGGCGATGCGGTGGATAACCTGCGAACCCTGCTGACCGACGGCTGGCGGCTGACTCAGGCCGACCTGGACGAGCTAGCATCCGCGGATGACGACAGCGCCTCCGCGTCCGACTCCCTTGAGCGTGTCAGGTCGCTTCCGGTGGGCTCGGCGGGCCTGACGCTCTTGGCCGCGCTGGTGCTGGTGGCGCTGCTGGCAGCCGCGGGCCTGCTCGGCGGGCAGACCTGGCGCGGCAGGATAGCGTGGGCGTCGGGGACGCTTGCCGTAACGTCACTGTTGCTGCTGTTGGTGACCACCCTGTCAATCGGCCCGGTGTTCGACAGCGCAATACGGGAGCTGAAGGCCCAAGCAGCGCAGGATCTGGGCAGCCCGGCAGCGCGTCTAGGCATGGACAAGGCGTTGGACGTTGTTCAATCGATGGGAGACGACTTCGTGGGTGGGGTGGCGCGGAGCAGCCTGTGGCTGTTCGTGATAGGCGCCGTGGCGTTCGGGCTTACATTCGTCCCCAAGGAGTTTATCAGCCGGTTCCGGCGCCCGATGGAAGACAGCTATCCGCCGGCCCCCCAGTGACCTGGGCGACGCGTCCTGGCGCGCCAGCGCCGCAGGGTGCCCCAGTTCTTGAGTGCGATCCGCCACGTCGGCAGGTCGTACGGGCGGTCGGTCAGGCCGCGCACGCGGGTCATCACTTCCTCCGTTAGTGGAGGGCCGTGGCCGAAACACGCCACGTCGGCGTCAAGCTCCCGGAGCGTGTGAAGGGACGCATCCAGCTCCCTGCGCTTCGAGCGGTCCCACATCAGCGGGCGGCTGAGCCGGTCGATGTTGTTGATGACGGAGTCGCCCAGGAAGAGCACACTGGGTGAGGTCAGGATCGGGCAGATGCTGCCGGGGGTGTGCCCAGGCGCGTGGAGGATCCTGAGCCCCCCCATGCATGGCACGACGTCGCCGTGCTCCAGCGTCTCGTGTACGGGCGTGTCGGGGAAGGTTACCCGCGTCTCGGCCCTGCGCGGCCCGCCGCCTCCTGCGCCGGTCAGCCGCAGTGCCCACCGGTACCACGATGGCGGCGGTTCGCCTTCGTCGCCCTTTCGGAGCTGCAGCGTGCCGTCCTGGCCCGCGATTGTCTCCGCGCTGTGCGCCACGATACTTGCTCCGGTGAGCTCGTGCAGCTCGGCGGCGCTGCCTGAGTGGTCGAAGTGAAAGTGCGTGACGATGATCCAGCGGAGGTCCGATGGGCTGCGTCCCAGCTTCCTGATCTCTTCCACGATGGCCTCGCCATTGCCGGAGATGCCGGTGTCCACGACGGCCATCTGCTCGTCGGCCAAGAGCACGACGTTGCTGCCGTTTACATTCTCTAGGCGATGCACGCCGGGGGCGAGTTCCATGCGCGGGTCGCTCCGCTCGCCGGGCCGTTTGGGGACCGCCCGGCAACGTTCCGTATTGTATGCCTGCCCCGTGTCGCTGTCCAGCGAATCGACCTGACGCCGATGCAGCAGCCCCTAAAGGCGCCCTCGATTGTGATAGAATGAACAAGATATGCTGCTCACAGGTCTTGGATGGACTCAGCCACGTCCGGCGTAGAGGTTCGGCGCCGCCGAAAGCCGCGCATATTCTACGGCTGGTGGATCGTGGGCGGGTGCTTCTCGCTTCAGATGCTGGTGGGATCGCTGATGATCCACAGCTTCACCGCGTACTTCCCATTGCTGCAGACGCAGTTCGGCTGGAGCCGGTCCGTGCTGTCCGGCGCTTTCGCGCTATCGCGGGCGGAGAGCGGCCTGCTGGGGCCTCTCCAGGGCTGGCTCATCGACAAGTTTGGCCCAAGGGTGATGGTGAGAGGAGGCATGCTCCTCTTCGGGCTGGGCTTCATCATGTTCAGCACCCTGGATTCCGTGCTGGACTACTACGTGGCTTTCCTCCTGATGGCGCTCGGCTCCAGCGTGGGTGGCTTCCTTACGGTCGCGACAACCGTCGTGAACTGGTTCGAGAGGCGCAGGGGCGTGGCGATGGGCATTGCCATGAGCGGCTTCGGGATAGGCGGACTGCTGGTCCCGGCGATCGCCTGGTCGCTCACGGAGCTTGGCTGGAGGCAGACGGCGTTTATATCCGGCGTGGTGATAATCCTGCTTGGCATACCGCTTGGCCAGCTGTTCCGCCAGAGACCGGAGCAGTACGGCCTCTTGCCCGACGGCGACGCGCCTGATGAGGCGGGCGCAACCGCGACGCAGGCGAACGAGACCCGTGAGCGCACCGGTCCTGCGGCCGACCAGGTGGAAGGCTTCACCGCCGCCGAGGCCATGCGCACTCCCGCATTCTGGTTGCTGAGCCTAGGCCACTCGCTTGCGCTTCTCACGGTGGGCGCAGTGTCCCTCCATCTGGTGCCGCACATTCAGGAGAGCGTGGGGCTTTCCCTCACTGCGGCGTCGGGAGCGGTGGCCGTGATGACGGTGTTCAATATATTCGGACAGATCGGCGGCGGTTTCCTGGGCGACAGGTTCAGCAAGCGAATGCTGGCGGCTCTGGCCATGCTGGTGCACTCCGTGGCGATGCTGACACTGGCCTTTGCCTCAAGCGTGCCGATGGTGTACGCGTTCGCGGTGATGCACGGGACGGCTTGGGGCGTGCGCGGGCCAATGATGACTACGATACGCGCGGACTACTTCGGGCGCGCGGCTTTCGCCACCATCATGGGGTTCTCCTCGCTGGTCGTGATGCTGGGAATGACGAGCGGGCCGCTGTTTGCCGGCATCCTGGCGGATATATTCGACGGGTACAGGGTGCCGTTCGTGGTGATCGCGGCGCTCACGGGAATCGGCTCGCTGTTCTTCGCGATAGCAGCGCCGCCGCGCCCGCCTGCCAGAATGCGACGGTAGCCGGACTCGCGGCAGGCTAAGGAAGCGGCCTAGCTGCTCTCGACCAGCAACGACTGGAGGCGGTCCAGCGTGTCGTTCTCTATGGCGGCTGCCTGGACGTAATCCCTCGTGCTTCCGTACCTCGAATCGATGTGGTCGAGGGCCCCCACGATGGCGTCAGCCCTGCACTCCAGCATCCTGTCCAGGCGCTCCAAGTTGTAGCCGATCTGTGCTGCGGCGCTGCGCAGCTCGGCCCTGAGCTCGGACAGGTGGCGCGCCGTCTGCAGGTAGTCCTCCACGACTGCATCGCGGTCGACGCCCACCAGGTCCAGGAGCACGGCAACCACCAGCCCGGTCCGGTCCTTGCCCGCGGAGCAGTGAACGATGGCTGGTACGGCGCCGCCGTCGGCCAGGACCGACACCACATAGCCGATCTGGCTCTGACACCTGTCGACTAGCATGAGATACAGCTCTTGCAGCGTTTCAGCGCGGTGCTGATCAATGATGTGAGGCGCAAGCATGGGGAGGTGTACGTAGCCGACCGCGTCGGAGTAGGCGAAGACGTTGGGCGCCGTGGCGTACTCCTCCTCCGTCCTCAGGTCGATCACGGTCTGCAAGCCGTACTCGGCCAGGCTGCGTTGAGAGGCTGCGGGCAGCCGATGCAGGCTGTCGGAGCGGAGCAGGGTGTGCCACCGTGTCGTACCTGCGCGGGCGGGATATCCACCCACGTCCCTGAGGTTGCGCGTACCCTCCAGGGGCCAGTGACGCGAGACCTCTTCTATCAGCGTGGCGGGTTTGATGCTCATGCGAGAGCTGCCTCCTTGGCGGATTGATTTGTGCCGGCTGCTGCCGCTTGCAGCACCTCCATTCCGGCTACCTTCTGCGCTACGGCGCGGTCGTTTTCGTACCTGAGAATGTGGCGAGGCCCGGGCAGTATGACGGGATGGACTGCCATGTCGCCTCCGCGGATGCTGATCATGTTGAAGCCGGAGCCTGCGATGGTGCGCAGCCCGTTCTGCGAGCTTGGGTCGCAGAAGTCCACCACGCCCGGCGCAGTCGCCGATATGGTGTCGCCGAACTTGCCGACGCTGGGATAGTGCGTGTGGCCCGTGAGGAGGCCGTTGACGGAGTGGCCGCTGATCACCTCCCCGAGCTCTTCGCTGTCGTCCAGCTTGTAGTGGTCAACCCACGTTGCCCCCGTGTGGTTGGGCGGGTGGTGAAAGGCGAGGACCGTGCCAAGCGGAGGCTCCGGCTCCGCAAGCGTTCGATCCAGCCACTGCAGCTGGCCTTGGCCTAGCTCACCGTGACCTCTGCTGTTCTGCACCAGCGAGTCCAGCACCACGATCCTCAGTCCGCCTACGATAGACGTGTAGCAGTACCTCTCTTCGTCGTCGCAGTGGCGGCCCTTGAAGACGCGGTAGAAGTTGTCCCGGTTGTCGTGGTTGCCGAGAGTGAGCAGCACCGGGAAGCCCTCGTCTTCGACCTCCGCCACCAGGTCCATGAGCCTGCTGTAGCTCTCGAACTCGCCGCGCTCAGAGAGATCGCCCGTGATCACGAAGAACGCAGGCTCAACGTCCAGCGCCCTCGCCGCTGCCACAACGCGACGGAAGTTGTTTGCGGGACCGTCGCCCTCGTACAGCCCCCTGGGCGGCGGGATGATGTGCGTGTCGCTAAGGTGAATGAAGTACAGGCTGTCTGGTCCGGTTCCGTTCGCTATCGAGTTTGGATCCATAGAGGGCTGTCGCCTCCTTGCTGGAGATGTCCGCACTAATCCAGGCCATGATGGCCTGGGCGGTCGCAGTGTTGGTGGCCAGGGGAATGTTGGCCAGGTCACAGGCGCGGGATAGAGCGTGAAGCGTCGCGTCGGAGCTGGGGGCAGCGTGCGGGTCCCGCAGGTACAGGACGGCGTCAAGCGAGCCGCCTACGGCAAGGGCGGCCACGTGCATGTCGCCGCCGTGAACGTCATCGGCGGAGCTCACCACCGGCAGTCCCACCTCTCGAACGCAGTCGAGAGCAGCGCCCGAGGTGGCAACCAGCGGGCAGCGCTCCAGCAGGTGTACGAAACGGCAGAGCAGGGCGAGGAGGTCGCGGCGGCTGCCTTCATGGGCGACAATCGCAATTGTGGGACCGCTGGAGCTGCTTGGAAGTGGTCTTGACCCCATGTTCATCTCGCGCAGTGTCTCCCTTCTCGATGGGCCTTTCGCCGGTCTTGCTTGCTCAGAAGCCGACCTCCGTGCCGGCGGTAAGGGCTTCTCCGTACTTCTCCTCGAGGAACGGCAAGAGGTCTGCGATGGAGTCAAGGATCACGCTGGCGAACGGCAGGAGCGTGTCCTCAACTCCCACTCCTGTCAGCACGCCAATAGCGAGGGCTGCTCCTGCCCGCACGGCCATCTCCATGTCCACGCGTGAGTCGCCGACGTAGGCCACCGATTCCGGTGCGATGCCGTGCTCGTCGCAGAACCTGAACATAGTGCGAGGGTCTGGCTTGTATGGCTCGCCTTCGCGGTACCCGGAGTAGTAGTCGAGCTTGTGGAAGACGCCGAGCTGTTGGAGCTGCTCGCGGCCTGTTTCCTCGGTGTCGTTGGTGATGACGCCGACGGCTAGCCCCATTCGGTGGAGCGCATCAAACAGCTCGTGTAAGTCCACGATGGGCTGCGGAACACGGCTGCGAGGGAATGCCAGCATGTGGCGCAGGTACGATTGTGTGCTGGCCCTGCGGTCGTGCGAGACGCCGGCGCGGTCGAAAATGCTGCCCAGCCTGGAGATCGTGTCTTGCAGCGGCAGCGAGCCGAGTGTGCCGTGTCGGGTGAGTGCGCCGCTTCTGTCGATGCCCAGCGAGTCTCGTAGCTCCGGGCCGATGGCAGGGTAGTTAGTCTCGACGGCGTCGATGGCCCGTGCAGCTCTCGGCAGCCAGGGACCGAAGTAGTCCACCAGGGTGCCGTCCTTGTCGAACAGGACCGCCTTGAGGGCGGAGGCTTCACCGGTTGTGCGGGTTGCTATCTGTGCCACTGATGGCGCTCGTGTCTGGGGGCCTGCCTGCTTGGAGCTGGTGTTTCGGCCTTCGTGTACATCCCAGAAATCTCTCTACTCAAGCTGACGATAGCACGGGCGACATGGCCTGTGGTTATGGGAGCGTTAACGACGGCTTAAGTGTCGGTGAAGCTGCGGTTAAGGGCGCGCCGTGCGGTGGCGTGAGCGACGCTCACTGGAGAGGGGCATAGGTGTGGACAGGTGGGCGGGTGGTGGGAGCCTTGGGCCTCCATAATCTTGGGTATTCATATGGCAGTCTCAGCTCCTTCGCTAGACAAAGGTCATCAGACAGCAAACAGCTTGATCAATGCGCGTACCAAGACGACCACCATAATGATTCCTCCGACACTGGCGACCACGATGGGTGTTAGTTCCCGACCTCGACTTTGGTTATTGTTGGTGGATATCAGGACCGCGGTGAGGTAGGCGGGAAGCACGAAGGCGATTGCCGCACCGATTCCGGCCACAAATCCTGCCCAGGCGTCTGCGCGGCATTCCTCAGTGCTTCTCTCGCCTTCGATGAGTTGATCTTCCCCTCCCCAATGCGCCCTCTCACACTGGCCAATAGGCCACTCAAAGGCGTAGACACCCCACGTCACCCACCCGGCAAGGAAACCAGCGACGATGCCGACGAGAAGGATGATGTACCCGGGCTTTGAGATACTCAATATGGTTTGTCCCTTTCCGGCTCTTTGGGGGCTCTGCCCCTTTGTAGTGTAGCATTAGGATGGCGGCCGAATCTCCACCGGCACGCTGTACCTGTAGTGCTCCGTGACATCCGTGCTGAGTTTCGGGAGAATTGCGTATGCAGACTCAGGCACGTTCGTGTCGGTGCTCACCCACTGCCGTTCGATGCGCCGGATCTCGCTGTTGTCCTCGCGGAGCCAGTACACGTTCGTAACTTGCTGGTTCGCTGATGCTACCAGCAGAGAGTCTATGTAGTCTTCCTTCGAGAATCCCTCTGGGAACCCCTCGGGAAGCTCCAACTCGCCCGATTCGGCGAGCTGGAGTGCGCGGTCGAGTGGGTTTCGCATAGCGCGGAACCGCCTGTAGGGGACCCCGTCGATCGACTCAGGCTCCATCTCCACAACGTCGCCCAACACAAACATGCCCTCGACGTCAATGCCGATGGCCCTGGAGCGGAGGTTGATACCGCACAGGTCGCCGCATTCGCCCATTGCCTGCCACTCTCCGGGGCCGTCGGAGGTATCCATCTTCTCGTACCGGACATTGTCGTGTATCACAGTTTCAATGCTGCACTGGCGCGCGTCTCGTGTATAGGGGTAGGTACAGCCCTCGTACCACTGACGCCAGAGCAGGTCGCCGGTGTGGGTGCGCACAGCCTCGGCCTGCCAGCGGTGGACGTCTCCATTGAGCATGGTCACGGCGCCCGATGAGGTGGAGCGGATGGTGACGGACTGGTTGTTCTGGACTTGTGCCAGCAGTGCCCGTTGCAGGAACGCCTCCGCGCTCGATTCCCGCCCTTGGCCGATGGACGCGAGCGCCGCGATGACGCCGGTCGCGAGAACTGCGATTGCCGTGACCGGAAGCCATCCCGTTCTCGACATCTGTGGCCTCCCGGAGTCGCTACGGCCAATGGGGGGTATGGTGACTTGGCACTGGAAGGTGGTACGCCCGGAGGGATTCGAACCCCCGACCCTCGGTTCCGAAGACCGATGCTCTTGTCCGCTGAGCTACGGGCGCACGGGTGACGGACCGGCCGTCGCAAGTGCAATTATCGCATGTTTCAGAAGCGTGCGCCAACGGCCCGCTCCTTGAGAGTGCATATGGAGCCGCTCGTCCGGCGGCTTTCAAACCCTCTTCCCCCTTGATGGGGGAAGATTGAGATGGGGGTGAACCGTGCGTGGACTGTCGGCCTGATTGCCCCCATCCTAACCTTCCCCCGCAGACGGGGGAAGGGACTATGGGTCGCGCCAACGGCCCGGCCCTGACCCGGCGTGTGCTATACTCTCGAATGGCGAGGCCATCCGCCGCCGCGGTCACCTGCGGCGCGTTTCGATTGGAAGCTGGGCGTGGCCGCGCCCAAACCACTAGCAACCTTCACAGGAGGAGCCATGTCTGAGCAGAAGATTCGCGTGGGTGTCATCGGGGCCAACGTGAGCTACGGATGGGGTCTCAGGGCGCACCTTCCCGCCATCCTCGCGCTGCCGGAGTTCGAGCTTGCAGCCGTCTGCACCTCCAGGCCGGAGACAGCGGCCGCATCGCAGGAACAGTTCGGCGCGCGGCTGGCGTTCCACGACTATCACGAGATGGTTGAGTGCCCGGACGTGGACCTGGTCGCCGTTGTCGTTCGCGTGCCACACCACTACGATATGACCGTGGCTGCCCTCAATGCCGGCAAGCACGTGTTCACGGAGTGGCCGCTGGGCGCCAACCTGGCGCAGGCGCAGGAGATGGCGGACCTCGCACGCGAGAAGGGCGTACGCACGCTGGCCGGGATGCAGAGGCGCTGCTCGCCGCTATACCTGCGCGTACAGGAACTAGTGGAGGAGGGCTACATCGGCGACGTGGTGTCGTGCCACCTGACCGTGATGGGCACCGGCGGCACGTCCCGCACCTCCGACCGCGCGTGGATGGGCGATGCGGCCAACGGCGCCAACACCATGTCCATATCCTTCGGTCACGCCATCGACGCGCTCACCATGTGCGTGGGCGACTTTGCCGAGGTCTCAGGCGTGGTGAGCACGCAGGTTGAGAGCTGGATGCTAACGGACACAGGCGGCCACGTGGACGTGACCTCACCGGACAACGTCATCGTCAGCGGGCGGCTTGCGAGCGGAGGCGTCGTATCCGCTCACGTGGCGTCGCAGCCGGTGCTGGGCAGCGGGCAGAGGCTAGAGATCTACGGACGCGAGGGCACGCTTGTGGTGGACAGCGGCGAGAGCCGGCTGCTGGGCGCGCGTGCGGGCGAGGCCGTGCTGGATGAGCTGCCAGTTCCCGACAGATTGGCGTGGGTGCCCGCGGACGTTCCGGAAGGACCTGCTTTCAACGTAGCGCAGATGTACCGGCGGTTCGCTGAGGCAATCCGTTCCGGCGGCAGCGCAGAGCCGGACTTCGACGCTGCGGTGAAGCTCCACGAGCTCATCGACGCCATACGCAGGGCCTCCGAGACGGGCGAGCGGCAGAGCGTGGGCTGATTGCGCTGCCGCAAGCCGCGGCTATTAGGGCGCCCTTTCATTCCTGCGGAAGCAGGAATCCAGGACATCCCAAATAGATGGAGATAGATTCCCGCTTTCGCGGGAATGACGAAAAGCGTATTGCCTCTGAGATGCCGCCGTAGCTACGCAATAGTCCCCTATTGGGGCAGGTGGCGGTTGAAGAAGTCCAGCACGCGGAGCGCGTACTCTTCCGGCTCAATGTCCACGCCCTCCGCGTGGGCCGCTCCATCGATGAGCCACAGCGGCTCCTTTGGCTCGCCGGCCTCTGCGTGAAGGGCAATCCCGTCCTCCGGCACAATCGTCACGTCGTCCTGGCCGTGAATGATGAACACCGCGCGGGGGCTGATGCTCGCCACGTAGTCCGCCGGGACCACGTCGTCCGAGCTGATTCCTAGGCGCTGCTCGAGGATGAACACGGTGACGGGTGCGAAGGGGAAGGCGGGCAGGTTGATGAAGTGCTCAAAGCTGCTGGCGACCGCGCTGTCGACGCTGCTGAAGGCGGACTCAGACACCACTGCCTTGATCTCCGGCATGTCCGCGGCCGCAATGATTGCCGTTGCGCCTCCCATTGAAACGCCCAGCACGCCCACGCTGTCGCCGTCTGCGTTTGGCCTCTGCTGCAGGTAGCGCACTGCGCCTTCCACGTCGCCGCGCTCGTGATAGCCGAACGAGGTGTCCTCGCCTTCGCTTTCGCCGCGGCTGCGCTGGTCGAACAGCAGCGTCGAGTAGCCGGCTTCGTGGAGGAAGTCGGCGTGGGGCAGCATCTGGTGGCGGTCTTCCCCGAAGCCGTGGAGGAGCACGATGGTCCGGGGCGAAGTGCCCGGGATGAACCAGCCCGAAAGGACGGTGCCGTCCGCGCTTGGGAACTCAACGTCCTCCACCGCCGCCTCGAGCGCGGGGTATTCCTCTAACAGGGGCAGGTCGTCAGGAGGCGCAGGGTGCAGGCCGCGCTCGGAACCGACCCAACCCACTGCGGCGAGCACCAACACGCTCAGCACGGCGGATGCGGCCAGGTACGAGGTCGACAGCTTGCGGAAGCGAGTCCATCGCCTTGCCAGTCTGGCCAGGAACACCAGTGGCGCCGGAGCGAAGAGCCACAGCACGGCGAGTGCCGGGATGGACGATGCGGCGGTGGCGGTAATGCCGTGCAGTGCGCCGACGGCCAGAAAGAGCAGAGCTCCGGCAATCGCGGCCGCCGCTTTCGCCCGCGTCCACCGCCTGGACGCTCTGGCGGCGGGCGCATTGGGTTGTCGCGGCGGGCCGGAGGCCGATCTCCGCCGCCTGCGCTGGCCAAAGAGCCACGCCACGGCCGCGGCCGTGCCCAGAATCGCAAGCGACCTGGGCCAGCCGATCAGCGCGCACAGGCGGAACAGGAGCACGACGACCACTGCGGCTGACTGCACCGCCCAGCCCGCTGCGCGAGTCGCGACCATGAGAGTGTTCACGCATCGAATCTTAGCGAGGTTGGCCCCGCTATGCAATCTGTCGCAGGTGTTGCCCCTTTCCTGAAACTCGCTATAATTGCCCTATGCGAAAATGCCCCTTAGGGGTCACGGTTTTGATGTTGATGGCACTCGCAGTTGCGGCCTGCTCCGAGGCCGAGTCAACCCCCACTCCCACGACGGCGCCAACGCCGACCGCGGCCGCCGCGCCTACTCCCACCTCTGCCGCCGAATCCACGGCAGCCGCGGCGCCTGCGCCAACCACCGGTGAAACTCCCGGCGATTCTGCGGCCGCGGGCGAAGGCGACCGGGTGGCCGTTCACTACACCGGCACGCTGGACAGCGGCGAGGAGTTCGACTCTTCGCGTGGGAGCGAGCCTCTGAGCTTCGTTGTGGGCGACGGGCGCATGATCGCTGGATTCGACGCCGCGGTACGCGGCATGAGCGTCGGCGAGTCTCGCACGGTGAGGATGGAGCCTGCGGAGGCGTACGGCGAGCGGCGCGATGAACTGATCCTGTCGTTCCCCATCAATCAGCTGCCGGAGGGCGCGACAGAGGGCGATAGCGTATTCTTCACGAACGGCGGCCAGGCGGTCATCCTTGAGGTGACCGGCGAGACGTTCACGGTGGACGCGAACCACAGGCTGGCGGGGCAGGCGCTGACATTCGAAATTGAGCTGGTGTCGATTGAGTAGCCTGGCCGGGGAACCGGGCGGGCTGCCAACGCACGAATGCGGGGATAGGAGCATGGCATGGTGAACAACGGTGGACATGGGATAGAGAGGCAGGTGGCGGTCCTCATTGACGTGGAGAACGTGGGCCTTGGCTCGATACAGTGGCTCTTCGACCAGATTTCCGACTACGGCCGCGTCACCATCAAGCGCGCCTACGGAGACTGGTCTTCCGTGACAAGGGCTGCCCGCAACCAGATGGTGGAGCTTGGCATCGAGCCGGTGCATCTCTTCCACGTGACGGCTTCCGGCAAGAACTCCAGCGACATTCGGCTGGTCATCGATGCCGTGGACCTGCTGTACCAATCGCCGATAGACATATTCGTCATTGTGTCATCCGACAGCGACTTTGTGCCGCTGGTGAGCAAGCTGAGGTCCGGCGGCAAGCTGGTCATCGGCGCGGGCCGCGGAGGAGCCTCTCGCGCCCTGGTCATTTCATGCGACAGGTACATCTACATGGACCAGAATGAGAAGAAGGCCGAGCAGGCCGCCGATAACCAGGGGCAGCACCAGGGAGAGTTTCTCATCCTGAGGGCGATGGGCGCAGCGATGGACGGGGAGGGCAGGGTTGCCGGCAGCAAGCTGATACAGACGATGATGCGGCTTGACCCCGCCTTCGACGTGCGGTCCACCGGCTACTCCACATTCACGAAGTACCTGGAGGCCTCGCCGGAAGTCAAGGTGACGCGGCGGCGCGGCGCCAACGACGTGACGGTTGAGCTCGCGGATCTGGGCTCGTCGCCAGCGCCGCAGCCGCGGCCCGCCGCGTCAGCAAGGCCGGTCGCTGCGGATCAGAAGGAGTCTGGCTCGTGGTGGCCAGGCGTGGACGCCGCCTGGGCTAAGCGCGCCGCCAAGCGCGGCGATCCCATTCCCGGCCCTACGGCGGCCGCGGACGCCGCCGAGGTGCTCGGCGCGTCCAAGCTGAGCGCGTCGCCTTTCAAGACGCTGCAGAGGCTCCTGGAGGCAAGCGACGAGCTTCGCGGCAAGTGGCGCAGGGACAGGAACACCATCATCAGGCAGTGAGCGCGGGCGCATCCCACGGGGAGCGCCACGGAGGTGTAATCATGCAGGTCACGGCCCACGTGCACTCAGTGCACATTGAGGACACGTCGGTGGCTCATCCGGGCGGCTCCAACATCTTCTTCGCAGGCGACCCGTCCGAGAGCATGGTCATCGTGGACACGGGCGAGCACGACCGTGAGTGGACGCGGCAGATCCTGGAGGGCTACGAAGAGCTTGGCCGGCCTCCAATCTCGGCGATCGCGATCACGCACGCCCACGGCGACCACATAGGCGGCCTCGACCGCGTCTTCGAGGCGGTGCAGGCGCCGGTTCGCTGCCACCCCAAGCTGGTCGGGCGGCTCGGAGCAGTGGTGGGTGCGGAGAACGTGCATAGGCTGCGATCCGGCGAGCGCATACAGGCATGCACCCGCGTCAACCTGACCGCCATCTTCACGCCGGGCCACGAGGAAGCACACGTCTGCTACTACATGGCGCGGGACAGGGCAATGTTCACCGGAGACACCGTTCTGGGCGGCTCGTCGTCCACGGTGCAGGACCTGGCGGACTACATGGACTCGCTGGAAAGGCTGTCCCGCTACAGGGTGCAGGTTATCTGTCCCGGCCACGGCCCCGTGGTGCCCCCGCCGCGCGGATCGCGCCTCATATCCTGGTACATAGGCCACCGCAACGAGCGTGAGGAACAGGTGCTGTCCGCGCTGCAGAAGGGTATCACGGACGTTGACGACATGGTGACGGACATTTACCCGCGCGACATGGACAGGAGACTGCGCGGGGCGGCAGGACGCAACGTGATGGCCCACCTGGACAAGCTCATCAAGGAGGGCAGGGTGGAGGTTGACGTCCGACCGCCGTCCTACCGGTTGAAGTCGTAGGCCAACGCTTATCACCCGCAAACGCAACGCCCGCCGCACATGAGTGCGGCGGGCGTTTTTCGTGCAGCGTTGCTTTGGCCTGTTGCTTCTAGCCGCTGGCGGCGTCACGCTCGTTGATCGACTCCAGGACTGAACCGGGAGTGATCGGGAGGGTGTAGACGCGCTGGCCGATTGCACGGCTTACGGCGTTGCCAAGCGCCGGCAGGGGAGCGATGATCGGGTGCTCGCCGGCGCCCCGCAGGCCGTACGGGTGCCGCGGGTTGGCGTACTCGATGATCTCGCAGTCGATCATGGGCAGGTCCAGGGTCGTGGGCATCCGGTAGTCGAGGAGGCTGGAGTTGGCCATCACGCCGTCCTCCGAGAAGAAGTACTCCTCGTTCAAGGCCCAGCCGATGCCCTGGAGCGTTCCTCCCTGCATCTGTCCCTCCACGTAGGAGGGGTGAGCGGACTGGCCGATGTCCAGGAATGCGGTGGCTCGGATGATGTCCACCTTGCCCGTCTCCGGGTCCACCTCCACGTCGAAGATGTTGCCGGCAAGGGCGCCGCCCACGCCGCCCTGGGTGTCCATTGCGGAGCAGGTGACGGGGCCGCCGGTTGCCATCAGCCGGCCTGCAAGCTCTCGGAAGGTGAAGCGGTCCTCCGGGTTCTTTGTGGAGACAAAGGTGCCGTCCACGAACTCAACGTCTTCCTGCTGCAGCTCCCACAGTAGAGCCGCGCGATCCCTCATCTGGTCTACGGCCAGCCGTGCTGCGGCTATGGCTGCGCGGCCAGTGTCGAAGGTGATGCGGCTGCCGCCTGAACCACCCGTCCAGCCCACCGAGTCTGTGTCCACGACCTGGGGTGTGACGTCCTCGGCATCCAGGCCCAATACCTCGGCAACCTGCATGGCAACTGCCACGCGTGTGCCGGACAGGTCCATTGAGCCGGTGGTGATGTTGACGGTGCCGTTGGCCAACACGTTGATGGTCGCGGACGAGCCGCTCCCGCCTCCGTTGAGCCGGTAGCCGGTGGCTATGCCGCGGGCGCGGTTCGGGCCGCCCAGGGGTGCGTTGTAGTGGGGATGCGCCTTCATGGCCTCCATAACCTCGCGGAGACCCACGTGTGCGTGGGGCACTCCGGTGGTGGCGCGATCGCCCTCCTGGGCCACGTTCTTGATGCGGAGGTCCATTGGGTCCATGTCCAGCATCTGTGCCAGCTCGTCTATGCAGCTCTCTACGGCGAAGCATACCTGCGGGTGGCCGGGCGCTCTGTACGCGGCCGTCTTGGGCTTGTTGCAGACCACGTCGTAGCCGTCCACGAGGGCGTGCTCCAGCTTGTACGCGCTGAGGCCGGAAGTTGCGCCGCCGGCCATGGGTGAGCCGGGATAGGCCCCGGCCTCGTATACCATGTACAGCTGAGCGGCGGTGAAGGTGCCGTCGTTCTTGGCGCCGATCTTGCAGCGGATGAAGCTGCCGGAGGATGGGCCGGTGCCCTCGAAGACCTCCTTGCGGCTCATCACCATCTTCACCGGCTGGCCGGTCTTGCGGGAGAGGACAGCTGCGACCGGCTCAAGGTAGCCGGTGCCCTTGCCTCCGAACCCGCCGCCGATCTCCATTGGGACCACCTTGATCATGGACTCCGGAACGTCCAGGATGGCGGCGACGTTGCCCCGCACTCCGAAGATGCCCTGGGTGCTGGTCCAGATGGTCAGCCGGCCCTCAGGCATCCACTGTGCGGTGCAGGCGAAGGGTTCGATGTAGCCCTGGTGCACGGTCTGGGTGTTGTACTCCCGCTCGATGACTATGTCGGCTTCACTGAAGCCCTGCTCCACGTCTCCGAGCTTGAGCTGCAGGTGGCTTGCAACGTTTCCGGGCTTGCCCGTGTCCTCTCCGGGGTCGGCGCGGGACACCGTCTTGCGCTCCGTGAGGGTGTCGTGGAGCAGAACGGGGTCTTCCTTCATGGCCTCGCGCCAGCCAAGCACGGTGGGCAGGACCTCGTACTCGACCTCGATGAGGTTGAGAGCCTCCTCCGCGTCGTGGGGGCTGGTGGCGGCCACGGCTGCGACCGCGTGGCCCTTGTACAGGACCTTCTTGTCGGCCAGGTCGTTCTCCGCCATCAGCCTGGGGTTCTGGAGCGACTGGGCGAAGTTGACGTCGCGATTCTGAATGATGGGGAAGTCCGCAGAAGTTGCCACGGCCCTCACGCCGGGCATTGCCTCCGCCTTGCTCGTATCGATGGAGATTATTCGAGCGTGGGCGTAGGGGCTTCTGAGCACCTTCCCGTGGAGCGTACCGGGCAGCAGCATGTCTGCGCCGTAGCGCGCCGCGCCGGTCACCTTCTCGATGCCGTCGTGACGGACGGGCCGAGTGCCCAGTACCCTGAACTTACCCTGTTGCGCTGCGTCTCTGTCGGCTGTTGTGGCCATGCTGAGTATCTCCTTTGACTCAGGGATGATCCTCTGGCGCCGCACGTGTGCGCGGCAGGCTTCCGCCGAAGCGAGTGTTCAGCGACTAATCGTTGTAGACGTCCCGCTGGTCGGATGCCCCGGCGCCGGCGCTGGAGGAGGCTGCAGACCGGTCGGTTCGGCCGGCGGCTATGTCCTCAGCCGAGAGCACGGCGCGGACGATCTTGTCGTAGCCGGTGCAGCGGCAGAGGTTGCCGGCCAGCCAGTGACGGATGCGCCCCTCGTCGGCGTCCGGCTCCCGGTCCAGGAGGGACTTGGCGGCGACGATGAAGCCGGGCGTGCAGATGCCGCACTGGAGAGCGGCCTCTTCCAGGAATGCCTGCTGGAGCGGGTGAAGCCCTTCCGGCGTGGCAACGCCTTCGATGGTGGTGACGGTGCGGCCCTGCGCCTCAACGCCCAGGACGCAGCAGGAGTCGACGATTCTGCCGTCCAGGATCACGGTGCATGCGCCGCAGTTGCCGTCGTTGCAGCCTTCCTTGGTGCCCGTCATGCCGAGAACGTCGCGGAGCACCTCAAGCAGGCTCTGACGAGCTTCGCAGAGGAAGTCCGTGTCGGTGCCGTTGATGTTGGTCTGTACGTGTACCTTTGCCATATCTGCTTACTCTCCCTTGGCTCTCGAAATTGCGGTCCTAAGGGCTCGCTTGGTGAGTACGCCCACCAGGTGGACGCGCTGGGTGACGGTGCCCCGCATGTCGTTGATGGGGCTTGCGACGGCCTTCGCCGCCTCACCCGCCGCCTCGATGCTCTCCTCGGTGGCCGCCTTGCCGGCCAGGCCCTCGGCGGCTGCCGACGCCATCCTGGGCGTGGGGGCCACGGCGCCCACTGCGATGCGGGCGGAAACGATGTTCTCCTTGGAGTCGTCAAGGACTACCGAGGCCGCTGCATTGGCGATTGCAATGTCCATCTCGTTCCTGGGGATGAAACGGAGGAATGCGGCTCCGGAATTGGCCTGAGGGCTGGGGAAGTTCAGGCCGACGAGAATCTCGCCGTCCTGCAGGACGTTCCTTCCAGGGCCGGTGCAGAAGTCCTCGACAGGAAGGCTCCGGCGGCCGTTGGGGCCGGCAATGTCGCACATGCCGCCCAGGGCCATGAGAGCGGGGATCGTGTCGCCGCTGGGTGAGGAGTTGCAGAGGTTACCGCCGAGGGTCGCCCTTCCCTGGATCTGGATACCGCCGATCAGGAAGGCTGCGTCCACCAGTCCGGGGTACAGCTCCTGGACGGTCTCGTCCTCGTATATCTGGTGGCAGGGTACGGCGGCTCCGACCGTCAGGCCGTCAGCCTCCGAGTAAGACAACTGGCAGAGCTCCGGTATCTTCTTCATGTCCACCAGGCGGTCAATGTCAAACCGGCCGCCCCTCAGCTGGACGATGACGTCGGTACCGCCCGCCAGGGCCTTGGCCCTGTTCCCGCTTTCGGCCATGAGCCTTACGGCGTCGTCAATGGTTGTGGGTGCTACGTACTCGAAATCTCGCATGGCACATCCTCTCTTAGGCTGCGGATAGTATATCACAGCGCGGGCAAAGGGCAAGTGGGGAGTTCGTACCGTGTGCGCTATGCCCGCGTCGAAAGCCACTCTCCTATGTCCTGCCGGTTGCGCTCCAGCCACCGGTTGTTCAGGCGTATGCGCTCCAGCGACTGCTGAATGGTGCGCTCCGCGGACGGCGCGGGATGCGTGTTGAAGAACTCCTCCACCTCTCTGGCTCGGTCCAGCGTGGTGAACGCTCCCGTGATGCTCACCAATCGCATGATCGCGAACCCGCCCCGGCCGTACCTGCGATCGAACTCCTCCCAGTTCTCCTTCACAAACTCCCATGCCAGCTCGCGCCCGTTCCGGTTTCCGGCCAGCGCCACCACGAGCAGCACCGTGTCCTGTGAGCGAACGTCCGGCGACATCGCCCTCTGCAGTACGTCCTGCAGCAGCTCCGGGCTCTCGAAGCGTGTTAGCGCACCCAGCAGTCTCATGCGCTCCTCGTGGAGGTCTGCGTCCTTCTCAAGCCGCCACAGCGTCTCGTAGGTGGACTCGTCTCCCTGCTGGGCGGAGAGCCCGTACACCAGGCCGCGCAGGTCTGGGTGGAGCGACGCGGGATCGCTCAGGTAGCCGTCGAAGCGGTTGCGGGCCTCCGCCAGGACTGCGGGGTTGCCGTACGCGCCGGCCTGACCCAGCACGGTCGCCCTGAGCAGCGAGTCCAGGTGGCCCTCGCCCGGCCCGGCGTCCCAACCCACGCGGCCAACCACCTGCTCGAAGAGCGAGCCGGCGAAGGACCGGTAGCCGCCAAGGCTGGCCTCGTCCAGAAGGAGGTTTTCGAGGCCGCGCAGGTTGGTGGACAGGTCGCTCCATACCGATGTGTCCACCTCGTTGCGGTAGGACTGGGCGAGCGCAAGGAAGCGCGTCGCGGGGATGTGCCCAGCCCGGACGAGTGCGTAGGCGTCGTTCTGGACGCCCAGCCGGTCGATTGCGGGCAGTTCGTGGCGCTCGACGGCGCTGCGCAGCAGGTCGGCGTCCTCGTCGGCGTAGCTGACGCGGTAGAAGCCGGTCTGGCCGGCGTTGACCTTGATCCAGCCGCCATCTCCGGAGTCCGCGCCCAGCGAGACCTCCGCCTCACGGTCGCCAATGAGCGCGGTGGTCTTGTCCTCGGAGCCGGCGCGCGCAATGCCGATTGGCATCTGCCACAGGGTCGTGTCTTCCTCGCCATCATCCATGAGGTGGTCGTAGAGGAATCGCTGCTGCGAGAGGGCCACGCTCACCTCGCCGCCGTGCCGCTGCGCGCGGGCGCTCAGGACGGGATAGCCCATCTGCTTCACCCACGAGTCCATGATTGCGGTCACAGGCTGGCCGGATGTCTCCTCCAGCGCCTTCCACAGGTCTTCCGTACGGGCGTTTCCGTACGAGTGCGCGGACAGGTAGGCGTGGAGGCCGCGCTGGAACACGTCCGCGCCAAGGAAGTCCTCCAGCATTCGGAGGACGGAGCCGCCCTTGCTGTAGCTGATGGCGTCGAATAGCTCGCGGATCTGCGCCGGATTGTCCACTCTTGCCTCGATCGGGTGAGAATTTCGCAGGCCGTCCAGGCTCAGGGCGGAGTTGGTGTCCTGGAACACGAACTGCGTCCACATGTGCCACTCAGGGTACTGGTGGTCAACGGCCTTGTCGCCCATCCAGGATGCGAAGCTCTCGTTGAGCCACAGGTCGTCCCACCACTCCATAGTGACCAGGTCGCCGAACCACATGTGTGCCATCTCGTGGGACACCACTTCCATGATTCGCTGACGCGTGGCCGCCGAGGAGTTCTCGGGGTCGAATAGCAGCACGGTCTCGCGGTAGGTGATTGCGCCCCAGTTCTCCATGGCGCCGGCGGCGAAGTCCGGCACGGCAATGTGGTCCAGCTTTTCCAGCGGGTACGGAATGCCGAAGTAGTCGTTGAAGTAGGTGAGGAGCCGCACGGCATTCTCCACGGCGAAGCGGCCCTGCTCCTCCTTGCCGCGCGTGGCCCACACCCGCACGAGGGTGCCGTTGGGCGCCGTTTCCTCCACCGAGGCGAAGTCGCCGACGATGAAGGCGAGAAGGTAGGTGGACATGCGCGGCGTTTCGCCGAATCGGACGGACTTGAGGCCGCCGGATACGGGCGTCTCGCTGATGGGCAGCGTGTTGGAGATTGCGACCAGGTCCTCGGGGACGACGAGCGTCACGTCGAAGACGGCCTTGACGGCGGGATCGTCCCAGCAGGGGAAAGCGCGGCGGGCGTCCGTGGCCTCAAACTGCGTGGTTGCCAGGTATCGCTCCTCGCCGCCGGGAGTGGTGTACCGGCTGCGGTAGAAGCCGCGCAGCTGGTCGTTCAAGGTGCCGGTGAACCGGATGGTTAGCGACGCGGTACCCGCGGCAATCTCGCCGCCGAACTCGAACGTGACGGTCTCCATCGCTTCGTCCAGCGTGATGCTGCTGGCCGGGGTTGCGGCGCCGCCGGCCGGGGTCAGCTCCGCCGAAGAAACCTCTAGCTCAATCGCGTTGAGCGATATCGACGAAACCGCCTCAGTCAGCTCAATCTCGATGGTCTCTTCGCCGTCGAATGTGAACGCTTGTAGGTTCGGCGTGAGCGTCATCGCGTACTTGACTGGGCGGACGTTGGTGGGCAACCGATAGGCTGAGACTGTGGTCATGTGCTCCATACCTCATTAGGGAATAGCCGCTGGGGGCGACTCGATTATACGCCACATCGCTGCCGAGTGGAAACGGCGCGCGAGGCGCGATTGCAATGTTACAATGCGGATGCAACCGGAGAGAAGACCGCGGCGAACTGCAGCCGCACAATCGGGAGGCAATCTTGGTCTCAGGACAGGACTACCGGCTCGACGGGGCAGGCGTGCCACTTGCGGCGACGCTGTTCATCCCGCAGGGGGACGGGCCACACCCAGGCCTGGTGATCTGCCACGGTATGCCGGCGGGGCCACGCCCGGAGCCGGGCGCGCCGCCTCCGCTGGACGACGGCCTGAGCTACCTTGGCGTCGCGGAGTGGTGCGCGCTGGAGGGGTTCGCAACACTGATCTTCAACTTCCGCGGGACAGGCGAGAGCGGCGGCAACTTCCACCCTATGGGGTGGGCGCACGACCTGGACGCTGTGATCTCGTGGATGCTCGCGAGGCCGGAGGTAGACGCCGGCCGCCTTGTGCTGCTGGGGTCAAGCATGGGCGCTGCGGTGGCGACGTACTCTGCTGCGCATCGGCCGGAGGTTGCGGGTCTGGTATCGTTCGCGGGGCCGGCGGAGACGCGGACGCGGCAGCGGCCTGCGGAGGACGTGGAGCGCATGAGGGAGATGGGCATCATTCGAGACCCGGGCTTTCCTCCGTCGCTGGAGGATTGGGCCAACGAGGGTCTGGAGCTCAGCCCGTCGAGGTGGGTGTCGATGATCGCGCCTCGGCCGCTGCTGATACTGCACGGCGACGCCGACGACGTGGTTTCGCCGGAGAGTGCGCACGTGCTGTACGAGCGCGCAGGCGAGGGCAAGGAGCTGCGGATGCTGCCCGGCGTGGGACACCGCTTCCGCAGCGAGCCTACCGCGATGGCCGCGGCGATAGAGTGGCTGCGGGGGAGGTTTGGGGCTGACGCTCGGTGACAGACGGTCCGCGCGAGAGTAGTATGTAATTGAACGGTTAGGAAGCGGCTGTGCCTTTAACCGGCGCAGCGGAGGGCTAAACGGTATGGGTACATTCCACACTAAGATAGCGGTAGGCAGGGAGAGAGGCGGCGCCTATGAGAACGTGACGGCACTGGTGGACACCGGCGCGTCACTTTCGATGCTGCCGGCCAGTTTCCTGCGCGACCTGGGAATCGAATCACACACGGAAGCGGAGTTCACTCTCGCTGACGGCCGGCGGCAGCGATTGCCGCTTGGAGCAGTGTGGATCCGTATCGGGTCTGAGGAGCACCCCAATTCCGTCATATTCGGCCCGGAAGACCGGTTTCTCTTGGGAGCGGTCACGATGCAGACTTTTGGCCTGATCGCCGACACTACCCACCACAAGCTCATCCCCGCGCCTGAACTGACGCTGTAGGGGAGGGGCTGTGACGGGGGGCTCGTTGCGGTGAGAGCCTTGAAGAGCAGCTACACGCAACTCTCCTCGGCAGTTTCCACGCAACCCCGAGACTCGTCTCGATACGCCCCCCGTTCAGCCGCAGCGCAACCCGTGGTATACTCTATCTATTGCCGCGCGATGCGGCAGCGGCGCGACACGGGAGGTTTCGTGATGACCAATGACAGTTCAACCATAAAGCAGGCTGTGCAAGAGCGGTACGGCGAGCGTGCTCGCCAGGTGTCGGGGCTGACGCTCGTCAGTGTGGAACAGGCTGCGTGCTGCGCATCGGGCGAGGCGACGTCCTGCATGGACGATTCGCTGGGCGCATTCCCCAACCTCTACCTGAACAGCGAGCTGGAGGGCCTGCCGATGGAGGCGGTCGCCGCCTCTGCCGGCTGCGGCAACCCCACGGCACTGGCCGGCCTGCAGCCCGGCGAGCGCGTGCTCGACCTCGGCTCAGGCGGAGGCATCGACTGCTTCCTGGCCGCACGGCAGGTGGGTGCAGACGGCCACGTGATCGGGCTGGACATGACGCCGGACATGCTGGCACTGGCGCGTCGTAACGCGAAGACGCTGGGCGTGACCAACGTGGAGTTCGTCGAGGGCTACATCGAGGACATACCGCTCCCTGATTCGTCCGTGAACGTCGTCATCTCCAATTGTGTGGTGTGCCTATCGCCGGACAAGGACGCCGTGGTCTCGGAGTCGTTCAGGGTGCTGTCGCCCGGCGGCAGGCTGCACCTTTCTGATATGATGTCTCTGGGCCCCATGCCGCAGGAGCTGCGGGACGACGCCCAGAGTTGGTCCAGCTGCGTGTCCGGCGCGGAGGAGCGAGCGACTTATCTCGGCCGCCTCGCTGAGGCCGGATTCGTGGACGTGACCATCGACCAGGACGGTGAACCCAAGTCTCAGGGAGCCTGGTTCCCGGACGTTGTTAGCGTGAAGGTGGTGGCGCACAAACCTGTATAGGCGCGTGCGGCAAGCAACTGAGAACGGAAGGAGAGGCCGTATTGATTACGACCATGGTGGGCAACTACCCCAAGATATCCCCGGACGCCAGAGCCCCCAGCCTGCGCGCGGCCATCAACCGATTCGACGAGGGACGCATCTCGCTGGAAGACCTGAAGCAGGTCCAGAATGAGGTGACGCAGGAGGTGATCGAAGACCAGATCGAGGCAGGCTTGGACCTGGTCACGGACGGCCAGATCCGCTGGGACGACGGCCAGACCTACTTCGCACGCGGAATATCGGGCTACGTCATCAACGGCCTGATCCGCTACTTCGACTCCAACACCTACTACCGGCACCCGATACCGGAGCAGCGGCTGCAGCCCAACGGCGGCATCACCGTGAAGGACTACGAGTTCGCAGCCGCCCACAGCGAGCGGCCTGTCAAGGCGGTCATCACCGGCCCGTACACACTGGCACGTCTCTCGCAGCTCGGGTGCTATGAAGATCTGAGCTCGCTGGTGATGGACCTGGCAGGCATCCTGAACCGGGAGGCACGCGCGCTTCAGGAGGCGGGCGCGCCGATCATCCAGCTGGACGAGCCGTCCATACTCAAGCACAAGGATGACGTCGACCTGTTCGCGGAGGCCATCGAGCGCGCCTTGGACGGCATCACCACCACCAAGTCGCTTTGCACCTATTTCGGCGACGCGTCCGGCATTCATCAGCGATTGTTCGCACTGCCGGTGGACCTCGTGGGGCTAGACTTCCTGATGGGGCACGGAAACTTCGACCTCATCGCCGACCTGCCGGAGGACAAGATGCTGGGTTGCGGCATCGTGGACGCGCGCAACACCAGGCCGGAGACGGCGGAGGAGATCGCCGAGACCATCCGGAGACTGGCCGAATCGGTGCCAATGGAGAGGCTACACGTCAACCCAAGCTGCGGGCTGGACTTCCTGCCGCGGCCAAACGCCAGAGCCAAGCTGGTGCGCCTGGTTGAGGGCGCCCGACTGGCCCAGGAGAGTGCATCATGAGCAACGGACTGCTGACAACCGCCGTTGGGAGCTATCCCAAGCCGGACTACATCACACGCGCCCGCGGCCGCTTCCAGAGAGGCCAGATAAGCGCGGAGGAGCTCGCAGAGCTCGAGATGCAGGCGACCGCGCACTGGATCACCCTCCAGGATGAGCTGGGGATGGACGTGCTGGTGGACGGGGAGATGTATCGGGGCGACATGGTGGCCTACTTCGCCGAGAACATGGCGGGGTTCACCGACAGCGGCCTGGTGCGCTCCTACGGCAACCGCTACTATCGCAAGCCCATCGCCACGGGGCCGGTGGGCCGCGACAAGCCGGTGACCGTGGACTGGTGGAAGTACGCACAGAGCCTGACCGACAAGCCGGTCAAGGGGATGCTCACGGGACCTTACACAATCGTGGACTGGTCCTTCAACGATTACTACCCGACGCGAGAGGCGTTCCTGATGGACATGGCGCGGGTGGTTCACGAGGAAGCGATGGACCTGGCAAAGGCCGGCGCGCGATACATCCAGATAGACGAGCCTGCGCTTTCGGTGAGGCCGGAGGAGATGGAGATGGCGGCCAAGGCGTTCGCCGTCGTCACCGATGGCCTGGACGCCTTCACCGTTACCCACATCTGCTACGGCGACTTCGCCGCCGTGTTCCCGCACCTGGCCAACTTCCCCGTGGATATGCTGGACATGGAGACGACCAACAGCAACTACGACTTCCTGGAGCTGATACGGAGCCACCCGACCTTCGACAAGTACGTGGCGATGGGCGTTGTGGACGTCCACAACCACAGGATTGAGTCGCTGGAGTCTGTGAAGTCCGGCATACGCATGGGCCTGGACGTGCTGCCTCCGGACAAGCTGTTCATCGACCCGGACTGCGGGATGAAGACTCGCTCCGAAGAGGAGTGCGTGGCCAAGCTCCGCGTGATCGAAGACGCAGTGCGCGAGGTCAAGCAGGAGTTTGGGTTAGAGTAGGCTCAGCTCGCCTCCAGCGCGGCCGCAAGCTCCTCCAGTACGCTCTCGTCGGCTTCCGTGGCCTGCGCTGATTCCAGCGTCGCGCGGGCGGCTTCGCCTCCGATTGCGCCCAACGCCCACGCCGCGTGTCCTCGAACCAAGCTGTTCTCGTGGCTCAGCGCCGCAGTGAGCGCGGGTATCGCACGAGCGTCGCCGATGTTGCCCAAAGCTACGCAGGCGTTGCGCAGCAGGCCCGCGTACTTGGCGCGCCTGATGGCCCTTCCGGCGAAACGCTCCCTGAACTCCGACTCAGTCATGCTGAGCAACGGCAGCAGGTCCATGGCCGCGAATCCGTGCTCGCCGGTGCGGAACGCCGGCTCTCTCGACGGCTGCGCCTTGCGGTTGACGGGGCAGACGTCCTGGCAAATGTCGCATCCGAAGACCCAGTCGCCGACCAGGGGGCGCAGGTTCCGCGGGATTGAGCCGCGCAGCTCGATGGTGAGG
Organism: Dehalococcoidia bacterium; assembly: GCA_034423135.1. Classification (GTDB taxonomy): domain Bacteria; phylum Chloroflexota; class Dehalococcoidia; order Lucifugimonadales; family UBA2985; genus JAPPHY01. Next base: position 76,598 of record DAOUJC010000011.1, read on the forward strand.
AATGAGATGCACTTCGAGTTGTCCAGGACGTAGGGCGCGATTAGTGCGCCCGTCGGGCAGTCGTCGATGCAGGTGGTGCAGCGGCCGCACGTCTTCTTCAGGGGCGCGTCCGGCTCCAGCTCAAGGTCGGTCACAATCTGACCAAGGAATACCCACGAGCCGTGACTGGAGGTGAGGACGTTGGTGTTCTTGCCGAACCAGCCGACGCCCGCTCTTTCGGCGACGGCGCGGTCCTGCATGGGGCCGGTGTCAACGTACACCCTGGCCTGCACCGGCCGCCCGATGCGCTCCGAGAGCGATGTGACCAACTGCTTCAGGCGGCGCTGCATGACGCCGTGGTAGTCGCGGCTGCGGGCGTAGCGCGCCACCTGGCCGCTCAGGGCGGGTGCGTGTTCGGGCGATAGGCCGTCATCCACGTAGTAGCTCATGGCTAGCGAAATGATGGAGCGTGCGCCGGGCAGGATGTCGGATGGGCTGGCGCCGCGTCGGACTCGCTCTTCGTGGTACCAGGGCAGGCCGTCCATGAGGCCGTCGCGGACGCGCTCCAGCGCAACCGCCTCCGCCTGCTCGAATGGCTCGGCGGATGTGACGCCTACGCGGTCGAAGCCAAGCTCCCGCGCGAGGGCATGGACGGCTTCTTTGGCCGTGTAGTCGTAGGTCGCGGCGTGTGGCTGCATATTACAGGAATTATGCCACAAATCGCCGACGCCTCACATGCGGGAAGACGCCTCGAACAACAATCTCACAAACAAAGTGCCATGCCCCGTTCAGGCGGCTGCTACCGGAAGAGTGGCAGCTCCAGCAGCGCCTCCGGTCTGTCAATGACGAAGTCGGCATCCACCTGGGCATGGCTGCTGTTGGCCTCAGGGATGCCCCAGGTGGCTAGGACGCTCCAACAGCCGGCGGCCATCGCCGCTCCCATGTCGGCGGGCGTGTCGCCCACGACGATGGCTTGCTCCGGCCGCGCTCCCAGACGCTCCAGCGCAAGCAGCACGCCCTCCGGGTGCGGCTTGTGGTTGGTCACACTCTCGAAGCCGACGCCCACGGAGAAGAACTCGCTGGCCTCCACCTCGGCTAGCTCCTGGGATGCGCCGACAGCACGGCCATCCGTCTCGAACACCCACCCCTTCTGCGTGACGATTCCCAGTCTGAGCTCCCGACTGCGCAGCTCCTCTAGAAGGGCGCGGACGCCCGGAAACAGGCTGACCAGCCCGGCCTTCTTGGTCCAGTAGGTCTTGCGGTAGCCCTGAAAGAGGTGCTGATGAGGCAGGCTCTCCCTCTCCTCGAGAGGCCTGAGCGTGTCCTCGAGCTGGTGGCCGCGCATGTCCCGGATGAACTTCTCTGCCGTCGGGTCGGTGATGCCCGCCTCCGTGAAGACGCGCTGAAGTGCGTCGAGCCGCGCGGCGTAGGTGCTCACCAGCGTGTCGTCAAAGTCGAACAGGACGGTTGTGATGGGCGGATGCGGTGAGTGTCGGCCCGCTTCTGAATGAAGTCGCGGATTGTCTGCCACGGAGAGACCCTAGTACTGCTGGAAGAGCCGGCCCCAGCCCGTCTGCATCGCGGCCTTCACCCTGCGGTTGCCGATGAAGCGGAGCCAGTAGGAGTTGTGGTACAGGTTGGAGGCCACAAAGGCCCAGGGTGCAATTGGCGATCTGAGCAGGACGTTCTCCAGAGGCTTGAGCGGGCCCCAGTAGATGAGCTTCTGGCCGCGGCTGGCGAAGGTGTTGCCGGTTCCTTCGAACCGCCAGTCCACGCCGGAGATGTCCTCGCCCACGGTCTCGATCTGCGACGGGTCTCCGCAACCAAGGCCGCGCTCGTGCGCCAGCCGTATGAAGCGTATGGACATGGGGTCGAAGCCCATCATCTTCGCCGCAACGGCGTCGATTGCTACCTGATCGGCGCTTGCGAGGAACACGTTCTTTTCGTGCCAACGCATCGCTCGGGGGCCAGGCCCGTCGCCGGCGAACGTGCCGTCCATCACGGCGAACACACCGGGGTGTATTTCCTTCTGAATGGTCAGCAGGTCCACCAGCGTCTCGTGGATTACGGAGTGAGTCCAGTGGCGCTTGCGGTTCAGCAGGCCGCCGAATGCGTTCTTCATGGCGCCGGTCATGGTGGTGAAGACGTGTGTCTTCATCGTGGGAAGGTGGACTACGTTCTTGCCGGGGAAAATCTCAGGGATTTGCAGACCCTCCGGGAATATCTCGTCCAGCACAAGCATCTCGCCCTTGGGCTGGTAGGGAATCCACTTGTTGGGAGGCACGTCCAGGTGCACGTTTGGTAGGTTGTACTTGTCCTGCACCGGCTTCTGCTTGTTGCGCACCTCACCCTCGAATGAGTCCACGACTACAGTGCCGTTGTGGGCGGCTATCAGGTCGCTGTGGCCATCCTCCAGCAGGGTCTTGATGACGCCCTCCATCTGCCAGGGCGTGGTGGAGCACGCGGGGTAGTAGTGCTGCCAGGAGATGTTGATCTTCAGGAGGGTTGCAACGTCGGGCGAAAGGTGTGACTGGTAGTCGGCGAGGCGCATGGCCCTGCCGATGTCCTCGAACACGGTCTCGGGCCTGGTGTAAATCACCGCGACCTTGGCCCTGGCGGCGCTACCGCTCTGCTGGTCCGCTCGCCGTACTTCTGCCTGCGTCATGGCGTGAATGCCGGGGCGTGCGTGCTAGGGGCCGGAGTTTCCGTTGGACGACAGCTGACCCTTGCGTTCCACCGCGCTGCGGACGGCGTCCGCCACGTTTGCGGGCGCCAGCCCGTACTTCTCGATCAGCTGGTTGGGTGGGCCGGACTCGGCGTATCCCGTAAGTGTGACCATCTGCATGGGCACGGGACAGGACTCGCCCAGCACCTGCGCGACGATGCTGCCCAGCCCGCCGTGGCGCAGATGCTCCTCGGCGGTGACTATCGCGCCCGTCTCCCGGGCCGCGGCGACGATGGCGGCCGTGTCCACCGGCTGCAGCGTGGACATGTTCAGCACACGGCAGCCGACGCCCTCGCTCTCCAGGGACTCGGCGGCTGAGAGTGCCGTATGTACCATAGTGCCGCAGGCGATGATGGTGGCATCGCTGCCCTGCCTCAGCGTCTCCGCCTGGCCAATCGTGAATTGGAAATCGCCCTCGTGCACTACAGGAGTAGCGGGCCTGGACAGGCGAATGTAGAAGGGGCCGGGCGTAGCGGCTGCCATTCGCACGGCCTGATCGGTCTCCGGCCCATCCGCGGGCACCAGGACGGTGAAGCTGGGGAGGGCGCACATGAGCGAAAGGTCCTCGATGCCGTGCGCGGACATGCCGTCCTCGCCGGTGGTGATGCCTGCGTGGGTCACGACGATCTTGACGTTCAGTCGCGCCTGGGATATGCCGATGCGGATCTGGTCGTAGGGGCGGCCGCTGCCGAATACCGCGAACGTGCTGGCGAAGACGGTCTTCCCGGAGCTCGCGAGTCCTGCAGCGATGCTCATCATGTTCTGCTCCGCAGGCCCCATGTCGAAGAAGCGGTCGGGGAACTGCTCCGCGAACAGGTTGATGACCGTGGACTTATTGAGGTCGCCCCCGAGGACGACAATGTCCGGGTTCTCCCTGCCCAACTCAAGCAGCGTACGGCCGTAGGTCTCTCTGGTTGAGGCGGTGGTCACGTTGTGGTATTCCTGCTAGTCTTCCAGCTCCGCAAGCGCCAGCTCAAGCTGCTCCTTGGTGGGAGCCTTGCCGTGGAAGTCCGGGTTGTTCTCCATGAAGCTTACGCCCTTGCCCTTGACCGTGGAGGCCAGAATGACGGACGGCCGGTCCTTGACCGACCTGACCTCCTCCAGGGCGTCAATGACCTGGGAGATGCTGTGGCCGTCTACCTGGAGCGTGTTCCAGCCAAAGGAGCGCCACTTGTCGGCGAAAGGCTCAAGGTCCATCACTTCGGACGTGAAGCGGTCGTTCTGGATGCCGTTGCGATCGACGATGGCGACGAGGTTGTCGAGGCGGTAGTGCGAGGCTGCCATGGCGGCTTCCCATACCTGGCCCTCGTCGCATTCGCCGTCGCCCAGCATGACGAAGACGCGGGATGATCGGCCGTCCAGCTTGGCGGCCATGGATGCACCGACTCCAAACGATAGCCCCTGGCCCAGCGAGCCGCCGGACATCTCGACGCCCGGGGTCATGGTGTGTGCGTGGCCCTGCAGGCGGCTGCCTATCTTGCGGAACGTCCACAGCTCCTCCCGCGGGAAGTAGCCGCAGTGGGCCAGCATCACGTAAAGCACGGGGCAGGCGTGAGCCTTGCTGAGTATGAAGCGGTCCCGGTCCGGCCACGCGGGCGAGGCGGGATCATGCCGCATCTCCTTGCAGTAGAGGGCCGTGAGCAACTCAACCGCCGAGAGGGAGCCGCCTGGATGGCCGCTTCCCGCCTCGGTGATAGTGTTCAGGATGTCCCGCCGCAGTTGCACGGCGGTTGCTGTCAATTCGTCCAGAGATATCTGCTTCATTTGGGCGCTCGCTACCAAATCAACAACAAGCCTCGGCAGCAGCCGTCTGTGCCGAGGACGAATTGGAACGGGGTATGGGTGGATGTGTCCTTGCCATCTCTAGGGCGTCTACCTCTTGCGCTCGGAGATTATAGCAGGCAATACAAGGGCTGTCCATAAAGTGATTGCGTGTTCTCTAGAAGGCGATGGGAGTATCACACTTCTGGGGTAACGCGGTGGCGGCCGTGCGGAGATTGGATGCCGTAATCTCCGCATTATATGCGGGGAATAGGTGATCTCCCCAACGCCTGACAGGCAACTTTCCTGCGAACAAAGCACGGGCCACGCTTGCTGAATGCGGAGATTGGGAGTATAATCACCGCATAAAATGCGGAGATAAAGCGAAATGATGCGGAGAATATACATCCATGAGGACCCAGACTGGCCAAACATGCACTGGCAGGAGGAGCGCATAGCAGACCGGCTGACCGCGCTCAAGTTCCAGCAGGGCTGGCTGCGAGGCCGCATGGAGGCGCTGGGCTTTGAGCTGCGGCTGGACGCGCATCTGGACACACTGACAGATGAAGCAGTACGGAGCAGCGCGATAGAAGGAGAGGCGCTGGACACGGAGCAGGTACGCTCCTCAGTCGCGAGGCGGCTGGGCATGGACGCGGGCGGCGTCGACGCAGTGGACCGCCACGTGGACGGCGTGGTGGAGATGACGCTGGACGCCACCCAGGGCTACGACCGTCCGCTGACCCCGGACAGGCTGTTCGGCTGGCAGGCCGGACTGTTTCCCGCGGGACGCAACCGGCTGGGCGCGATCCGCGTTGGGGATTGGCGTGACGACAGCCGCGGCCCCATGCAGGTGGTCTCCGGTCCCATAGGCAGGGAGCGCGTCCATTTTGAGGCGCCAGCCGCGGAGAGGATCGACGAGGAGATGAGCGCCTTCCTGGGGTGGTTCAACTCGCCGGCGAGTATGGACGGCGTCCTGCGGGCGGGACTGGCGCACCTGTGGTTCGTGACCATTCACCCGTTCGAGGACGGCAACGGCCGTATCGCGCGGGCCGTCGCGGAGATGGCGCTGGCGCGCTCCGAGAACAGCGCGCAGCGGTTCTACAGCATGTCATCCCAGATACTGCGCAGGCGGTCCGCATACTACCGTATCCTGGAGCGCACGCAGAGAGGCGACGTGGACGTAACAGGCTGGATAGCGTGGTTCCTGGACTGTCTGGGAGAAGCAATCGCCAACTCCGAGACTGCCCTGGCCGCAGTGCTGGGCAAGGCGCGATTCTGGGAGCAGAACGCTGGCGTCTCCCTGAACGATAGACAGCGCAGAGTCATCAACCGGCTGCTGGACGGATACGATAGAAAGCTGACCACAACCCGGTGGTCAGGCATGACAGGGTGCTCGCAGGACACCGCTCTGCGTGACATCACCGACCTGATGGAGCGGGGCATCCTGGTGAGGAGCACGGCGGGCGGGCGCAGCACCAGCTACGCGCTGGCGGACGTGCGCGTGGCGGCTTAGCGCCGCCGCTCCGCGCCGCAGCGATAGTGGATACGATAGCCGCTGCCTAACGGCGGGCAGGGCAGCGCTACTGGAACCGGGGCCATATCGAGAGCAGAGCGTGCGTGACCTGCCGGGAAGGCGAAACGATCCACAGGACGCGATCGCCCTCAAGACCCAGGAAGCTCTCCGGGGCGACGCTTTCGGAAGAGGCCATCGCTTCGTAGAACTCGCGGGCGTCTCCCGCCGTGTCCCACACAATGAGCGACACCAGCGTATACTCACCGTCAGGGCCACTGTAGAGAGCATACCTGTCGCCGCCCCAGCCGGCTGCGATGGGGTTCGCCGTGCCTTGGCCTAGGCGCGTCTCCAGGTACGTCCTCAGGAAGAACTCGCCCATAACGTTGCCGTAGACCTTCTTCCACCCCTGGCCCAGGGCAGCCAGGGAGTCCCGCAGCTCTACGGTAATGGGGTCTTCTCCCGACAGATACTTCTGGGGGTGGAGCACCTGTTCCGTGGAGGCGGGAGGCCTGGAGTACGCATCGTTCACGGCGTCCCACGTCAGCCGGCCGCGGAGCGAAAGCACCATCGTCAGCCCTTCCACGTAGGGGAACAGGAGGTCCTGCTGCAGGAAGTACGGGGTCGAGTCGAATACTGTGCTCCCGCCTTCGGCGCTGTTGAGGTACTCCTGGATCCGTTCTCTGGTCAGATGTTGGGAAGCGTACTGAAGCTCCACGGCCACGGCGTCGCCTTCAATGAGCGCGATCACGGCGGAGGCTGCGTCCGCGTTTTCCTCTACGGAATCCAGCATCGAGTCGATGTCATAGTGCTGCTGCTGCAAGGCGTGAACGAACTCGTGGGCGAGCGTCACCTCATCCTGGACGGATAGCTCGTCCTGTTGCTCGCCGATGAGGAAGAGATCCTCCTCGCCCGAGTCGTAGAAGCCGGCCACCTGTTCCGTGTACAGCTCGAGGAGCAGCTCCGTCAGGTCGGCGTCGGCAGGTATCAGCTCCAGCAGCCGGAGCACCTCCTGAATCTTCTGCAACTCGTCGAGGTCCTCTTCCAGGTCCTCCTCCAGGGAAGCTGCCAGTTCGTCCCTGGACTGGAACTGAGGGATGATCGGCTCCGTGGCGTCCAGCCCGCGTATGGCGGAGACTCGGCCAAGCACCTCATCGTAGATTGTGGTCGGTGACGCGTCGTCGGTGTCAGGGTTGGTCGTGGCCGTCGGGCGCATGGCCGCCGTGGCCGTGGGAGTCGGCGCGAGCGTGGCGGTCGCGGCGGCTACGGTGGGTGGCACAGTTGCGCCGGGGGTGGCGGACGACGCGGTCGTGGCCGTTGCGGTGGCCGGAGCCGTCGGAGGGATTTCTGTGGCCTGCTGCTGAGTGCAGGCGACCGACAGCAGCGCGAGAACGAGGAGGGCGGCAGCCAGTCTCATGCGCAGGATTATTCAAGGCGTCAGGCGCAAAGTCAAGTCGGCGGCGCCCGCGCAGCGGCGGTCGAGGGTCGTTGACACTGGTTTGGGGTGGACTTAGAATGCAGGTGTAGGCCAAGCGGGAAGGAGATTGTCTCAGATGCAAGAAATGCAGATAGATAGCATCCGGCTGAGCCTAGTGAACTATCAGAGGGTGGTCATCCTGAAGGAGGAGTCCTCCGAAAGATACCTCCCAATCTGGATAGGCCCCGCGGAGGCCGAGTCCATTGCGGTCAGGCTCCAGGACGTGGCAACACCTCGACCGCTCACCCATGACCTGTTAAAGGACGCAATCAATTCCTTGGGTGGCGAGATTTCCCGAATCGTGGTGTGTGACCTGAGAGACGACACGTTCTACGCCATGCTTCACGTACAGCTGAACGGCAACAATTATGAGATCGACTGCCGGCCTAGCGACGCAATCGCCCTTGCGGTGCGTCACGGGTTTTTCCTCATAGATCCTGAGGGGCAAAAGCAGTATTTTGATACATTGCCAGAAGCCGAAGCATTCGTCACTAATCAGCGAAGATATCATCCCGATTATGCGCCCGAGATTAAGAAGGTGTGTCCCATATTTGTTGAGGAGACGGTCCTTGACAAGGCGGGCGTGGCGCTGGACAAGGAGACCAACCGGCCATTTGCCACGGGCGGCGAGGTGAACAGGGAGGAGAAGGAGCAGATGACCGAGGATGACCTGAAGAAGATGTCAGCCTTCAAGGACTTCATCGGAAACCTGGACCTGGAGGACTTCGAGCGCAAGAGGTCCTGAACCGCCGGCAATTCCGGCCACTATCGAACCGGCGGCCGCGGAATCACGCAATTGCCCCTTCCCGTTGCGCATCACCCCGATCTCGATTTGACTCAAGACGGCCTACCGCCGCGCCCCGGAATGTGAGGAGAGGGAGGTGAATCAATGGTTGAAGGTGTAGCAATCCACGAGCAGGGCAGCGCCTACGACGTGGCCATCAAGCAGTTCGACGAGGCCGCCGGGCTGCTTGGCCTGTCGGATGACATGGCGTCGTATCTCAAGACATGCAAGCGCGAGCTCAGCGTGAACTTCCCGGTGCGTATGGACGATGGGTCCATGCGGATCTTCACGGGCTATCGCGTGCAGCACAACCTGGCGCGAGGCCCTGCGAAGGGAGGCATCCGCTATCACCCAATGGTCTCGCTCGACGAGGTAAAGGCTCTGGCGATGTGGATGACCTGGAAGTGCGCCGTCGCGTCCATACCCTACGGCGGCGCCAAGGGCGGCGTGGCCTTCGATCCCAGGCCCTTCTCGCAGAAGGAGCTTGAGCGCCTCACAAGAAGGTATGCCACGGAGATTTCGATCCTCATTGGGCCGGAGAGCGACATCCCAGCGCCGGACGTTAACACCAACCCACAGGTCATGGCGTGGATCATGGACACCTACAGCATGCACATGGGCTACTCGGTGCCCGGCGTGGTGACGGGCAAGCCCGTGGGCATCGGCGGCAGCCTGGGCAGGCTGGACGCCACGGGGCGTGGCTGCATGATTGTTGCGGCCCGCGAGATGGCACGCGAGGGCCGGAGCCTGGAGGGCGCCACCGTCGCGGTACAGGGATTCGGCAACGTGGGCTACTTCGCGGCTAAGCTCATGGAGGAGCGGGGCTGCCGCATTATCGCAGTGACGGACAGCAGTGGCGGCTGTTACCTAGGCGGGCACGTGGACCTGCAGAAGCTGAAGGAGTGGAAGGACCAAGGCATGCGCCTGGTAGATTTCCCCGGCGCTGAGCACGTGACCAACGAGGACCTCCTCGCCATGCCGTGTGACATACTGGTCCTGGCGGCGCTGGAGGGCCAGGTTACAGGAGAGAACGCCCGAAACGTCGGCGCGAGGATTATCGTGGAGGGCGCGAACGGCCCCGTCACGCCGGAAGCCGACCACGCGCTGGAGCGCATGGGCGTGCAGGTAGTGCCGGATATTCTCGCCAACGCTGGCGGCGTGGTGACGTCCTACTTTGAGTGGATACAGGGCCGTCAGCAGCTCTTCTGGGACCGCCCTGAGGTGGAGTCACGGCTGGAGCAGGTCATGTCGAACGCCTATGACCAGGTGGTGGAGACGGCGCAGAACAGGGACGTCACGCTGAGGAAGGCTGCGCTCGCGCTCGCCATAAGCCGCGTGGTGGAGGCGATAGAGCTGAGGGGACTCTACCCGTAGCAAGGCCTGCGTGTTCTCGTTGCTTGCCGGGCAGGCTCGGGAGGAGCGCATGCGCCGCCGGCGCCATAGGTGTTATACTGGCGTCGCAAGCGCCCAAGCGCTTGACCTTTCGTCACAAGAGGTGGTCGTGGATCTGTTCAGAAGCCTGATATTCGTACCGGGAAACCGCAGGGACATGCTGGAGAAGGCGATCGCGTTTCCCGCCGACATCGTGGTGCCAGACATGGAAGACTCTGTGCCGCTTGCAGAGAAGGGCGCGGCGCGGGACACGATAGGAGACATGCTTCCGGTTCTGGCGGAGGCCGGCAGGCGCGTGATGGTGCGAGTGAACGCCCTGAGCACAGGCCTACTGGAGGATGACATGCGGGCGGCCGTTACGCCACACACCTTCGCCGTCAACGTCGGCAAGATCGAGACGCCGTGGGACGTGCACCAGGTGGACGCGATCATGGCCGCGATGGAAGCTCGCGTGGGAATCCCGCGAGGCAGCGTCCGCATGGTGCCCTACCTCGAGACCGCGCTTGGCCTTGTGCACGCCTACCAGGTCTGCTCGGCGTCGCCAAGGATAGTCGCTGCCGCGTTCGGCGCGGAGGACTTCACCGTGGACATGGGCACGCAGCGCACGGACGAGGGCGCGGAGGTCCAGTTTCCGAGAGCCGCGGTGGCCATCGCCGCCAGGGCGGCTGACATCCCGGCGCTCGACGTCGTCTACGCCAACTTCCGCGACGAGGAGGGCCTGCGACGCGACACGATGCTCGGCAAGAGCCTGGGATACAAGGGCAAGTTTGCAATTCATCCCGCGCAGCTCGGCCCGATCAACGAGATTCTCAGCCCCCTGCCGGAGGAGGTGGAGTACGCCCGCCGCGTGGTGGAGGCGTTCGAGGAGGCGGAGGCTCAGGGCAGGGGAGCAACCTCGCTGGACGGCAAGATGGTCGACGTGCCCATCGTCAAGCGGGCGCGCAATCTCCTGGACATTCAGGACGCCATATCGGGCTCCGGCCGGTAGGCGTGACCCTGCGACAGGGCCGCGCGTGAGATGGCAGATCGCATAGTCCTGAAGGGGATGACCTTCTACGGCTACCACGGCGCGACCTCGCACGAGAGGGAGCGGGGACAGCCCTTCGTGGTAGACGTGGAGATGGAGCTGAACCTGAGCGGTCCGGGTCGTTCCGACGACCTGCGAGATACGGTGGACTACTCCGCAGTGTACGGCGTGGCGAGGGAGGTGGTGGAGGGCCCGGCTCGCAACCTCCTAGAGAGCGTGGCCGACGGCCTGGCGCGGCGGCTCCTGAGTGACTTCCCGCTCGACGCTGTCAACGTCCGCGTGGCCAAGCCTCACGTGCCCATCCGCAACGCCATGCTCGAATATGCGGCGGTGGAAGTGCACCGGCGCCGCGGTTAGAACATCGTCGCGGGCCTGCGGCACATAAACCGCCCGAAAATTCCCTACGCCGCCACTTGCATGTCGCTTGTTTCCCGCGTGCTATCCTCTGCACGGGTCGGTTGGTCTTTCGAACTAGCTTCCCATCTGGCCGGAAGGCCGCTATAATAGAACAAACTATCTGTGCAAGGGGTGGATTCCATGCGAGTGATATTTCTTGATGACGTTCCCAACGTGGCACGAGCCGGGGACGTCAAAGAGGTCAAGACCGGGTATGCCAAGAACTACCTGCTTCCGAAGAAGATTGCGGTTGCGGCCACGAAGCAGGAGCTTTCGAGACTTGAGTCCATTCGAAAGGCCGGGCTGGAGCGACAGTCTAAGCTGATGGAGGGAGCGCAGGCGCTTGCCGAGAGGCTGGAGGCTGCGGAGGTGGTGATCAAGGTGCGAACCGGCCCGACGGGACGTCTCTACGGCGCCGTCACAAACGCGATGGTCGCCGAGGAGCTGACCGCGCTCATGGACGTTGAGATTGACCGCCGCACCGTGGCGCTGGACGACACCATCCACGAGCCGGGCGAGTATCAGGCAGTGGTCAGGCTGCACCCAGAGCTGACGGCCACCGTAAACTTTGCTGTGCAGCCGCTGGAGTAGGAGCCGATGTACGTAGAGAGACTGCCCCCTCACGACGAGCGAGCAGAGGAGTCGGTTATCGGGTCCCTGCTCATAGACAGCGACGCGATCGTCACCGTCTCCACGCTCCTTCGCCCTGAGGACTTCTACGGGGAGCGCGCCCGTTGGTGCTACGAGGCCTGCCTCTCGCTGTGGGAGAGCAACGAGGCAATCAACCCGGTTACGGTGGGGCATCGCCTTGCCATGCTGGAGCGCCTGGAACTGATTGGCGGCCCGACGTACCTGGGACACCTGGTCAACTCCGTGCCCACGTCGGCTCATGCGGAGCACTACGCGCGCATCGTCAGCAGGACGCACACGCTGCGACGCCTGATTGGGGCCGCGGGCGAGATCGCGTCGCTGGGCTACGAAGGCGGCGACGACGTGGACAGGGCGCTGTCGCAGGCGGAGGACCTGCTGTACGGCATCCGCAGCGGTCAGCAGCTTCGGGACTTCGTGGCCATCCGGGACGTGCTCGACCAGTACCTGGAGGAGAGCGCGAGGCTGGACAGCCCTCAGGAGCAGGACCAGGCGCCGGTCTACACGAGCTTCGACGACCTTGACCAGCTTCTCGGCGGCATGCAGCGGTCCGACATGATTGTGCTTGCATCAGGCCCAAGCGTTGGCAAGAGCACGCTAGCGCTTAACATAGCGCGCAACTCCGCGCTGCACGGCAGCGGCGTTGCCGTATTCAGCCTGGAGATGAGCCGGGAGCAGATAGGTCATCGCTTCCTCTCGAGCGAGGCGAACGTGGACCTGCGCGCCGTGAGGCAGCGGCTGTACGGCGACATAGCGGAGCGGCGCATCGTGAACGCGGCCGGCACTCTCTCCGAGCTGCCAATATTCATTGACGACACGCCTCTGCAGAGCATCGTAGACATACGCAGCAAGTCCCGCCGCCTGCACATGGAGCGGAAGCTGGACCTGGTGATTGTCGACTACCTGCAGCTCATACAGGGCGGAGGCCGGCGGGAGAACCGGGTGCAGGAGGTCGGCGAGATCACGCGTGCGTTGAAGGGAATCGCTCGCGACCTGAACGTGCCTGTGCTCGCGCTTTCGCAGCTCAGCCGCGCGGTCGAGATGCGTCCCTCGCACCGGCCGCAGCTCTCCGACCTTCGTGAGAGCGGCAGCATCGAGCAGGACTCGGACGTGGTGATGTTCATCCACAGGGATGACCTGCGCTACACGAGGGATGAGTGGGAGCGCCAGTACCCGGACCAGGAATACCCCAGGGGATTGGCGGAGCTAATCGTGGCCAAGCACCGGCACGGCCCGCTCAGCACCATCAACCTGCGTTTCAATGGCGCGATGGCCCGTTTCGAGGATACTCCGTCCCAGGTGCTGTGATGGCGCTGCGGAACGGCTTCCCGGACGACTCCCGATCCACGCCTGTGCCAAACCTGGTGTTCGGGCCGGTGCTGGAGGAGCTGGACGACCTGACGGCCTTGAAGTGCCTGCTCCGAGTGCTCTGGCTCCATTCGCAGGAGAGGCTGTTTCCGCGGTACGTTACGCGAGACAAGATGATTGCCGACCGCACGATGTCCCATGCGCTTGCATCCACCGGCTCAAGGCCTGAGGAAGCGCTGGACGAGGCGCTCGCCAAGCTGGAGGACATGGGGCTGCTCATTCACCTGCGGACGGGACAGAGGGACGGAGGCCAGGACGTGTACATGCCCAACACCCGCGAGGGCCGCAGGGCAGCAGAACACGTGAAGGTCAGCGGCCTGGGCGTGGCCGCCCGGCCCGCTGTGAGGCAGCGGCAGGAACCGGCAGCCAAGCCCAACATATTCGCGCTATACGAGGAGAACATCGGCATTATCCCCCCGATGATGGCCGAGATGCTAAAGGACGCGGAGGCAACCTACCCCGCCGCCTGGATCGAGGGGGCGTTTCGTGAGGCGGTTACGCGAAACAGGCGCAACTGGCGCTACATCGAGGCTATACTGATGGCATGGGCCACGGAAGGAAGAGACCATGGAGAGCCTGGGGGACGTCCTAAGAAGGTTGACGCCCGGGAGTGGATCAGAAGGCACGGACTACCCAGACCTTCGTGATAGATCGTTCTACGAATTCGCCGAGGAAGACCAGCCAGACCCCGCCTGCGCCATCTGTGACGACTTCGGCTGGGTTCGATTGCAGGTGCCTGTGGGCCATCCCTACTTCGGCAAGGCCATTCCGTGCGGGTGCCTGGATCGCGCCGAAGACCCCTCCCGCCTGGAGCGCCTGCAGCGCTACAGCAACATGGGGCTACTCACTCGCCTGAACTTCGAGAGGACTCTGCCCGACGGCCGCAGCTCTGACCCCGACAACCGCGCGCTGTTTCGTCTCGCCTACGACGCATCTGTGGCCTATGCCGAGGACCCACAGGGTTGGCTTGTGCTCACCGGCCCCAGCGGCGCCGGAAAGACGCATCTGGCCGCGGCCGTGGCCAACCGCGTGATGGAGCTTGGGCGGCCGGTGTTCTTCGTGTTCGTGCCGGACCTGCTCGACCATCTGCGCTCCACGTACACGCCGACGAGCGAGATCACGTACGACCAGCTATTCGAGCAGGTGCGTACCGCTCCGCTACTGGTGCTGGACGACCTGGGCGGGCACAGCAGCACGCCGTGGGCGCAGGAGAAGCTGTACCAGGTGCTGAACTACCGGCACCTCTCGCAGCTGCCGACGGTCATTACCATTTCGGTTCCGCCGGAGTCGCTGGACGAGCGGTGGCAGACGCGAATCTGGGATCCTCAACTGTCCGCTTCATTTGCGATTGGCGCCGGGCGCGGCCGCGGCCCCGCGGAGGAGTGGGGGATGGTGGAGCCGGAGCTGAGGCGCAGGATGACGTTCGAGAGCTTCGACGTGGCCGGCAATGCGGCGGGCACGGCACAGAGGCAGAGCCTGGAGGCTGCCCTGCGGATGGCGCAGAACTTCGCAGTCGAGCCGGAGGGCTGGCTGGTGTTCCTTGGCCCGCGGGGCTGCGGAAAGACACACCTCTCCGTGGCAGTCGCCGACGCGCAGCTCAGGCAGGGCCGCGACGTCCGCTACTTCCTGGCGGCGGACTTGCTTGACCGGCTGCGGGACGCCTTCAGCCCCGACAGCACCGTCAGCTACTTCCGGCTGTTCGAGAGCGTGCGGAACGCAGACCTGCTGGTGCTCCGCGACTTTGACCTAGAGATGCAGCACGTTACGCCCTGGGCGCGCGAGAAGCTGAAGCAGCTGCTTGTGCATCGTTACGACGCCAGGCTGCCCACCATCATCACCACCACGGAGCTGGACGAGGAACGGCGCTCGGACTTCATCATCTCGCGCCTGCAGGACGCCACGCTGGTGAACATCGTGCCGATGGACGCGCCGGACTATCGCTACAGGCGCGGCGGCCGACGTGACCGCGCGACTGGCCGAGGCGCGCGGTAGTGAGCATGAGCGCCCCTCGCGACGGGCGGATCCATCCGCGATGACGGGCGAGGCCTGGTGCCCGTTCTGCCGCATTGTGGCAAGGAAGTCGCCGGCGCGCATCGTCTATGAAGACGACGAGGTGTTGGTCATCCACAACGTGCTCGACTGGGTTCCGGTGATGCTGCTGGCGATGCCGCGCCGCCACATGACCCAGGAGGAGATGTGGCGCGACCCCGTGATGGCCAAGGTGGCGGAGGCTGCCGTGCGCGCCGGCAAGGAGCACTGCCCGCGCGGCTTCCGGCTGCTCTCGAACTTCGGGCCGGAGGCCATGCAGAGCCAGCCTCACGCGCACCTACACGTGCTTGGCGGCGCGCAGATGGGCCGCTACGTGTGAGATTGCGGTAGACGAGGTCCGGGTCTAAAGGGGCCGCTGCCAGGCTTACGGCTGAAGCTGCCGGATCCTGAGCAGGATGTCGGAAGGCGTTGGTCGGTCGGCAACATCCTCCCCCACGTGCTGCCAGGCGATGGTCATATCCTTGCGGATGAGGAACGTGGCCGGCGCCGCCAGCATGTCGCCGAGCAGGTTGTACACGCCATAGTCTCGGACTACCTCACCCGCAGGATCCGAGAGCACGTGGTACTCGGCTCCGGCATATGCGGCCATCTGGGCGGCCCTCACCACGCCGTCCATGCTGATGGCCAATACCTCAGCTCCTTCCGCTCTGAACTGCGGGTACGCCTCTGCCAGCTGGACCAGCTGGGCCTGACAGACCCCTCAGAAGGAGCCTCTGTAGAAGACCAGCACTGCGGAGTCGTGCTCGCTCAGCACGCGCGAGAGGGATACGCTGGAGCCGAACGCGGACGGCAGGGTGAAGTCGGAGGCTGTTTCCGCGGTGTCGCCGGAACCGCACGCGGCGGCCGCGAGCAGCAGGACGGCTGCGACAACAGTGAGCCGCCATTCGGCCAGCAGGCGCAACGGGGAGGGACTGCCTGCGCTCCAGTTCATGCGCCAATCATATCACTGCGGGTTTCGGGGGTACAGCTTCCGGGTGGAGGCACGGCGGTTGACTCAAATATTACGGTGTGATATTTTGGCCTAAACTATGCTTCATGGAGGAACTTCAAATTGATGGCAAGAACTGCGATTGTATTGGTAGCGCTCGCCGTCGGCATGCTGGCAGTCCTCGCTTGCAGCGAGGATCCTACGGCCACGCCGGTACCTACCAACACACCCCAACCCCAGGCGGAGCCGACAAATACACCTGAGCCTACAGAGGCCATGATGATGGAAGAGGAGGCAGAGAGCCGGCTGCAGGCGGTCCGGGATCGTGGCACCGTTATATGCGCCAGCCGTGACGACGTCCCCGGCTACGGGTACCTGGATGCGAGCGGCAACAACGTCGGCTTCGACATCGACCTCTGCCGGGCCCTTGCTGCGGCAGTCCTGGGCGACCCCAACGCAATTGAGATCCGGCTGATTACGGCAGCCCAGCGCGGCCCCACGGTCCAGTCCGGCGAGGTCGACATGCTGGTCCGAACGGTTACCTGGACCACTTCACGCGATGCCCAGTGGGGCAACTACGCCCAGACCATGTTCTACGACGGCCAGGGCTTCATGGTCAGGAAGGACGTTGGAGTCGAGAGCGCGCTGGAGCTTCAGAACGCGACCGTCTGCGTGACCCAGGGAACAACCACGGAGCTCAACCTGCAGGACTTCTCCAACCAGTACAACCTGGAGATCGAGGCGTTGACCTTCGAGGATACCGACCTGGTCGTAGCGGCATACGAGAGCCAGCAGTGCGACGCCTTCACCAACGACCGCTCCCAGCTGGCCGCGATAGGCAGCGCATTCGAGAACAGGGACGATCACATCATTCTGCCGGAGACCATCTCCGAAGAGCCACTTGGCCCGGTTGTCCCCCACGGCGACGAGCAGTGGTATGACATCGTCAAGACCGTGATGGGCATGCTCATCTACGCCGAGGCATACGGCATAGACTCCGGCAGCGTGCCGACGTCTGAGACGGAAGACACGGTTGTCGACAGGCTCTTCGGCCTGACAGGCTCCTACGGTCAGGAGACCCTGGGCCTCAGCCAGACGGCTGCGCAGGACGTGATTCGCAGCGTCGGCAACTACGGTGAGATCTACGAGCGCAATCTGGGCGCCGGTGGCATCAACCTGCCCAGGGAGAACGGACGAAACGCGCTGTGGGCCGACGCCCGCTGCACCGATTGTCCCAAGGGAGGACAGATCTACGCTGCACCTCTGAGGTAAATCAATGCTATGGCTGCCCTACCGCGAGGATTAACCTATAACGGTATCCCGCTCTGGCGGCATACCAAGGTAATCCAGTGGGTCTTGCAGGTCGTTTCAGGCCTCCTGGTGGTCAGCCTCGTAGCATGGTTCTTCATCAACATAAGCAGAGCCATACGGGATAGAGATATCCCGTATGGCTTTGGCTTTCTCTCCCGCGAATACCAGACCCCCATAGGGCAGCACTTCCTGCCCTACGAGTCATCAGACACCTTCCTGTACGCTTTCGGTGTTGCGGCCACGAACACCGTTGTAGTCTCCATCGTGGGCGTCATCCTGGCCACGGCCTTGGGCATCTTCGTGGGTGTTGCACGAATGTCCAGCAACTGGATAGTCTCCAGAGCCGCTCTGGCCTACGTCGAGTTCTTCCGCAACGTGCCCCTGCTGATTCAGCTGTTCTTCTGGTTCTACATTGTTCTGACGTTGCCGCCAGTCCGCGAGGGGCACATTATCGCGGGGCGTATCTTCATCAACAACGGTGGCATTTCCGTACCTTGGCCCTATGCAACCTCCCTGGACTCGGGGTTGCTGTTCCTTGGATTAGTGGCGGTCGCAGTGTTCGCCGGACTATCGGTGAACAAGGCACTGGCAAGGCGTGAAACCGCGACCGGCGTGTCCTCCTATCCCTTAGCGTCGGGCATTGCGACTGCTGTCTTCGTGGCAGCCGCCGCCTGGCTGGTGGTCAGTGTTGCTTTCGGCGAGAGCCCCTTCTTCATGTCGACACCGGAGGCGCAGGGGATCTTCGGACGACCGTCGGGCGGCTTCACGGCTTCGGGCGGGCTGATAGCCCTGCTGACCGGCCTTGTGATCTACACGTCGTCCTTCATCGCGGAGATTGTCCGCGCCGGTATCCAGTCTGTGGGGCGCGGCCAGACCGAGGCCGCTCGCTCGCTGGGACTGACGTACATGAACACGCTGAGGAACGTCACCTTTCCGCAGGCCTTGAGGGTCATCATTCCTCCGCTGATCAGCCAGTGCCTCAACCTGACGAAGAACAGCAGCCTTGCCGCAGCCATCGGCTACACCGACCTCTTCAACGTAGGCATTACCATGACGCAGACGGCGCCGGCCGTGTCCATCTTCATGCTGCTCATGCTGGCCTACCTGGCAATGAGCCTGACGTACTCGGTGATTGGAAACGTCTACAACCGCTTGATCCGGTTCGCATAAGTTACCCTCATGACATCAAATCCAGACGCGGTGATGCCGGCCCCGGTCCTTCCGCCTCCTGTATCGGAGCAGGGCGTGCTGGGCTGGGTGCACGCAAACCTGTTCAGCACCCGGTTCAACACGGCGCTGACCGTCATATCCTGCGTCCTGTTGGCCGTCGTCCTCTGGTATGGGCTGCGATGGCTCATCATGGACTCCGACTGGACGGTCATAGGAACTCTGGGTGGTCTGCTGATAATGGGGCCGTACAACACCGAGGGTGCATGTCCAGGACAGAACTGCTTCTGGAGGCCCCAGGTTGCCCTCATGCTGGTGACCATGCTGCTGGGCATGGGATGGGCGGTTGCAGGCGGAGGCCTGATGAAGCGCTATGCCATAGGGATTGTGGCGGCGCTGGCCGTATTCTCCCTGTTGCCATACAGCCTGGACGAAATGGGTATGGACGTGCGCCTGCTGCTTCTGGCCAACATACCTGCCCTGGCGTTGGGCTGGTTCCTGGCCCGCAACACCCGATTGGGAACAGCCCGCTGGCTGGCCATACTGGCGGTCGCTACCTTTATTATCACTCTGGTCCTGCTGAGAGGGGTGGAGGGAATCCCCGGAATGCAGCCGGTCTCAGTCAACCATTGGGGCGGTCTCATGCTGAATCTGCTGCTGGCCGTCGCAGGGATAACGCTCAGCTTCCCCATTGGCGTTGCGCTCGCTCTGGGGCGACGCGGCAATCTCCCGGTGGTGAAGCTGTTGTGCGTGCTGTTCATCGAGATATTCCGCGGTGTGCCTCTGATAACACTTCTGTTCATGTCCACAACGCTGGTGCCTCTTGCCTTTCCCCGAGACTTTCCGGTGAACTCCCTGATGCGCGCGGGCATCGTGATAACGCTGTTCAGCTCCGCGTATATGGCTGAGAACATTCGCGGAGGCCTGCAGGCGCTTCATCGAGGGCAGACGGAGGCCGCCCAGTCGCTGGGCTTGCAGACCTGGCAGACCACCCTGTTCATCACGCTGCCGCAGGCCATACGCAACGTGATACCCGCCATCGTGGGCCAGTTCATCTCGCTGTTCAAGGACACCACGCTTGTCTTCATCATCGGCATGCAGGATATACTCACGTATAGCAGGGCGTTCATTCAGGGCAACCCTGAGTTCATTGCCAGCGCCCATGAGCTGTTCATCTTCCTGGCCATTGTCTTCTGGATATTCACCTACAGCATGTCCCACATAAGCAGGAGGATAGAGCTGCATCTGGGCGTGGGCAGACGCTGAAGAGAGGAGTGAGTAGCATGTACGAGGATCAGAACGGTTCGGACGACGACATCATCGTATGCACGGACCTGCACAAGTGGTTCGGCTCGTTTCACGTGCTCAGGGGCATCACCACGTCGGTCAGACGCGGCGAAAAGGTGGTCATCCTGGGCCCGTCAGGGTCAGGCAAGTCGACGTTCATCCGCACGCTGAACCGTCTCGAGGAGCACCAGCGCGGCACCATAGTGGTGGACGGCATTGAGCTTTCGAACGACGTGCGGAACGTGGATACAATTCGCAGGGAAGTGGGAATGGTGTTCCAGTCGTTCAACCTCTTTCCGCACCTGACGGTGATGCAGAACATCACGCTCGCGCCTCAGAAGGTCCGCAAGTGGCCGAAGGCAAAGGCCGAGGAAATTGCGATCGAACTTCTGACGCGTGTGGGCATACCGGAGCAGGCGGGCAAATTCCCCGGTGAGCTATCGGGCGGGCAGCAGCAGAGAGTGGCTATCGCCCGCGCGCTGGCCATGCAGCCGAAGATCATGCTCTTCGACGAGCCAACGTCGGCGCTGGACCCGGAGATGATCAACGAGGTTCTTGACGTTATGAGGGAGCTGGCCCACTCCGGGATGACGATGCTGATAGTGAGCCACGAGATCGGCTTTGCCCGCGAGGTTGCGGACCGCATCATGATGTTCGACGAGGGAGTCGTAATCGAGGAGGGAACGGCGGAGGAGTTCTTCACCAACCCTCAGCACGAGCGGGCCAAGGAGTTCCTGTCCAAGATTCTGGCGTGAGGCCGCCACGCGCGACGCCGTCGCCCCTGTATCGGTGAAACCGGCCGCGGGAAGACTATGCAGGCCTGCGCGTCCCTGTACCTACGCCGTCTCCGGCGCCTCCTCCCGTGAGGCCCGACGACCTCGCCGGAACAGCCCCGGTATGCTCTCGTTGAACAGGGCATAGACGATGGGCACCACGAACAGCGTCAGAAACGTGGAACTCGCCAGGCCGCCAATCACCACCGTCGCCAGCTCTGCGCTCACTATGCCGCCTGCCTGCGCGGTTGCCGCAAGGGGGACGAGCGCGAAGCTCGTCGTTAGCGCAGTCATGAGGATGGGCCGGAGCCGGACGCGCGCTCCCGTGATCAGCGCGTCGTGCACGCTCAGCCCGCGCATTCGCAGCTGCTCCACGAACGTGATGAGCACGATGGCGTTGGTGACCACGATACCGATCAGCAGCAGCACTCCCATCATCGCGGCGATGCCCAGGGAGTGACCCGTGACCGCCAGCCCGACCAAAACGCCGATCAGGGCCAGCGGCAGGCTGGTAACGATGACCAGCGGATTCCGCAGGGAGCCAAGGCTGGCCACCATGACAAGGTAGACCAGCACAATGCCCACTGCCATCGAGATGAAGATTGCTCGAAAGCCCTCGGCAATGTCCGCAAAGATGCCGCCGCTCACGACGCTCACGCCGGGCGGAACGTCCAGGGCGTCGATTTCCTGGTCGATGAGTTGGCCGACGCGCTGGGTGTCGTCCGAGGTGATGTCCGCGGTGATGGTTGCGGAGCGCCGTCCGTCGGTGCGGCTGATGGTCACCGGGCCCTCGCGCACCTCAACCGTCGCCAGTTCCCCGAGGCGCGCTGTGCCGCCCGGTCCGGTAATGGTCAGCTGCCTCAGCCGGTCGAGTCCAGCCACGAAGCGCGGGTCGGCCGCGAGGGTCACGTCCGTCCGCTCGCCGTCAATCACGACGGTGGTGATGCTACGGCCGGTGAGGTACTGGCTCAGCTGAAGACCTATCTGGCGTGTGCTCAGACCGATGGCGCCGGCCTTCTGCGGGTCGACCGCGATCGAGACCTCGTTACGGGCCTGCGCCACGTTGCTCTCCAGGTTTTCTATGCCATCGATCGCCGCGATGGCGGCGGTGAGTTGCTGAGCCGCGACGACGATGTCGTCGTAGTTCGATCCGGTGATGCTGATGTCCACGCCGCTTGCGGGCGGCCCTGCGTTCACCTCGGTAATCCTCAGCGTCCTCCCAGGCTGCTCCAGCTCGTTCCGCAGAATGTCAGCAGTGTTTTCAGGGGCGTCGCTGGAAAGAATCAGAAGGAAACTGGCTTCATTGAGGCCGGTGGGCGCCGCCGTCAGACCGAAGGCGTCTGAGCCAATAGTGGCCACGTAAAGCTCTGAGATCTCTGCAACACGCGCCTCGATCTCTTCCACCTGCTCGGTAGTCGCGTCCACGGGCGTTCCGGGAGGCGTGGTGAGCTCCATGGTGATGATGCGTTCTTCGCCTGAGGGCAGGAAAGTGATGGGGATAACAGCAAGCAGGGCGGGGCTGGCCGCGGTCAGCAATATGACCACGGTGAGGGTGATGGCCTTGTGGCGGAGCACCCACCGGAGAGCGGGGGTATAGGCCCGCTGCAGCAACGATTCCTGAATGATTATGCCGTTCTCGTCCTCCAGTGCAGCGCCTGTCAGGTCGCCGGGGCGGAGCAGGTACGCGCCAAGCACCGGGACGGCGGTGAGCGCCACCACGAGCGAGGCGATGAGAGCGAAGGTCACCGTGAGGGCGAACGGCAGGAAGAATGCGCCAACCAGCCCCTGAATGAAGGCGAGCGGAGCGAACACAACTACAGTCGTCAGCGTTGAGGCGAATATGGCCGGCCCGACCTCCGTTGTGGCGTCGAGGGCGGCCTTCCATCGGTCGCGTCCCGCCTGAATGTGGCGGTACACGTTCTCCAGCACAACGATCGAGTCATCGACCACGCGGCCCACGGAAATGGCAAGACCGCCGAGCGTCATGAAGTTCAGCGTCAGGTCCTGCCACGCCAGCAACAGCACGCCGGTGAATACGCTTAGCGGAATGGACAAGCCGATGACTATGGTGGGGCGCAGGGTGTTCCCAAGCCCGCGGAGCACCGAGGGCCGTATGGTGAGCATGAAAGCGAAGACAACCGAGACGGCGAAGAAGAACCCGAATATAGCCTCGCGCCTGAGGTTGTCGATCTCGGACTGGATTTCGGGGCCCTGGTCGGACACGATGACTATTTCCACGTCGTCGGGCAGGGCCAAGCTGTCCAGCACATCGCGTATGCCGCTGGTGACCTCCACCGTGTTGGCCTCCGCCTCCTTGAGAACGGAGATGCTGACGCTGGGCTTGCCGTTTGTGCGGGAAATGGTGCGAGGATCTCCCGTCGTCAGCCGCACGTCCGCCACGTCGCTCAGGCGTATGGGGCCGGTCTCCGAGGCGCCGACGATGAGGTCTGCGATCTCCTCGACGGAGCTCAGAGTGTGGGTGGTCTTTGCCGGCATGGCCTGACGCCCATCGAAGACGAGGCCCGCGGGCGCGCTGAGGTTGTTGTCGGTGAGAGTTGCGCTTATCTGGGCCAGCGATATGCCGTTCTGGAGCATGCTCTGCGGGTTGACCGTAATCTGGACGCGCCGTTCTACCTCGCCGGAGACCGAGATACGCATGACGCCCTCTACCTCGTTGAGCGCGGGAAGGATTTCCGACTGCACCAGCGCGCGCATGTCGGCAATGTCACGGAACGACACTGCGCTGATCTGCATGATCGGAAACTCCTGCGGATTGAAGCGGCCAACCTCCGGCCTCTCGACGCCCTCCGGGAGGTCTAGGTTGGTCATCGCTGCCTCAACGTCGCTCTCCGCGCGCGCCATGTCAGTTCCAAATACAAAGGTGGCGAGCACGACGGTGTTGCCCTCGAAGGTTGTGGACTGGACGCGATCCAGCTGGTCAAGGCCTGAGATCGCCGACTCGATAGGCGCAGTGACCTCCGCGGCCACGGCGTCCGGGTTGGCGGCTGGGTACTCGGCGGTGATGGCCACGAGCGGGAACTCGATCTCCGGGAACAAGTCGACTCGCAGGCTGTTATAGGCCGTAACGCCGGAAATCAGCAGGATGATGATGGCCAGCAGGGTCACGGAGCGCCTGCTGATGGCCATGCCGGTTATGAAGTGCATGATGGGTCTCCCTGAAAGAAGTAGCGCCCCTTGACCGGCGTGTCGGACGCGTTCCGAGTTCCGGCGCGGGGCGAAATGTCAGCATTGTGCATTCTATCACGTAGCCGGTGGTATTGCGATGTTGAGAGCATGATTTCGTTGCGGAGGTGAACCCAGTACCGGCACTCCTAAATGTTCCCAAGTGGATGGCCTGCCAGTGACCGGTCTTGCATTCGGCTAGCCTCTGCGCGGTGGGCTGAGCCGTCAGACTGTGCCGGTACCGCTGTGCCTGCAGCCCGGCGGACTGGCGTATATGGCCGCAATCCGGCATAGGGTATCTTCACACTTATAAGGAATTGTGAAGACTGACGTAACTCTCCGGCGCTTGATGGAGCTCCTTGCGGACAGCACCGGTATTCTCCTAACCGTGCAGAGTCCGGGCAGGGGATTCGTGGCGGAGCAGCGCGTACCTTGACTCATTGAGCGAGGCCGCGGGTTTCAGGTGGCCTCAAGTACCCCGGCCGGTTATTGCGGGAATTCGCGTCGCGCCAACACTTTCATGCGCCCTGCATACAACAGTGCCGAGCTTGGGAAATGCGCCTCGAAGTGTCGTTTGCGGCAGTGTTGGCGCCGCGACAACACTGCGGCTCATTGACCTGGAGAGTCGGCGCTGCCCGATGACAATTGTTGCGTTTGACATGCAGATACGCCAGTTGGGATAATTGGCAATCGACCAAGGCGCTGCGCTGCAACCTGAAGCAATGTACAGGTTGCGGCCGCGCCACGCAGACCGGGTGAGGCGGAGGCTTGTGACCAGGTCTGTGTCGCCCGGTGCAAACTCCAGTTGGGGGTGCAACGCGGATTGGACATCCACGATGCCCTGTTCTCGATAGGCCTGCTCATCGTAGGGGCGAAGCTGCTTGAAGGAGCTTTCAAGCGCTTCGGCCTGAACTCGATTATTGCCTTTGCCGTCACGGGAGCAGTTCTTGGTCCAGTGACGGGACTGGTGGAGCCAACCGGCGATCTCGACCTCATTCTGAGCATCGGAATTTTCATGTTCTTCTTCCTCATAGGCCTGGAGGAACTGGACATTCGAGGCTTCATCGCAGCCATTCGCGGGCGGCTGTTCTTCGCGGCGTTTCTGTCGGTGGCCATCTCGCTGGTGGCGTCGCTGGCGGTCACTACGGACGTCGTCATCGATCTGGGGCTGGAACTGAGCTTCACGCAGGCGATGGGCCTGGCCGGCGTGCTGTCGCTGTCAAGTTTGGGAGTGGCGGCCAAGGCGTTGATAGACCAGGGACGCCTGAAAGAGCGTGTGGGCGTTCAGATTTTCACCGCCGTGATCATCGCCGAGCTGATTGCACTGTTTATCGTGGGATTCACTATCAGCGAGCACTTCTACTCCGGAGACCACAGCCAGGCTCCGGACCTGCAAAGTATTGGGACAGTTGTCGCGCAAATCGCGGGGTTTGCCATTCTGACGTGGCTATTCTCCACAAAGGTGCTTCCGAGAATCATCGTAGTGTTGCAGCACTTTCTTCAGGTGCCTCAGTTGTCGTTTGGTGTGCTGCTGGGTGGTCTCTTCCTCGTCGTAGTGGTAGCGGAGGAGGCCGGACTGCACGGCTCGCTTGGCGCGCTGCTCTTTGGCGCAGCCTTGTCCGCGCTGCCCTATCAGGTGAGGCGAGACATTATGCCGGGCATGAGGAGCGCGGCCGAGGGGTTCTTCGTGCCGCTGTTCTTTGCATCCGCAGGTCTACAGCTTAGCTTTGAGTTTCTCAGGTTGCCCCCCGAGACGATTCTGGCGCTGACGCTGGTGCCGTTCGCGGGGAAGTTCGCAGGGTCGTTCCTGAGCGCGTTCGTGATGAGGCTGGAGGCGCCGTTTGCGATGGCAGCAGGCCTGATGGCCAAGGGCGTGGCGGAGATTGCGTTGCTGCTTCTGCTCCTCAATACCGGTGCGATAGACGAGCGAGTCTTCTCCTTGCTGGTACTGATGATGTTCGCATACATACTGCTGACTCCACTGGGCATAAGTTTCGCTCTCAAGAGGATGAGGAGCTCCGGTGCCTCCGGTGAGCAGGGTAGAGTTCCGCCATTGCTGGTACGCTTTGCGCTGGAGGACGTGCGAGTTCAGGACATACTGGACCGATCTCGGACGTACCCGGACAAGTCGCTGTCAGTCAAGGCGTTTGCAGAGACCTGGCTGTTTCCGGAGCAGCACGATTACGTGGTGGTGGATAAAGGCCAGCTGGCCGGCATCGTGTCGCTGAGCATGCTGCGCTATCTCCCGAGGAGCGTGTGGGAGGGAACGTCTCTGAGCAGCGTGCTGCGATCCAATACGCCCATGGCATACGGCGACGAGTTGGTGGAAGACGCGCTGCAACGGATGACAGAGAACTCGATCATGGTCCTGCCTGTGGCCGACAGGGTGACGGGTGAGCTGATCGGCTCCATCTCCAGCCACGAAGTGCTGGAGATGCTGGTGGTCACTGCCCAGGGCCCCGACCTCTGAGGTCTGCCGGAACTCGGTGGCGATGCGCCGCCGCGTGTGACAAGCAATAGCTGGTATCGGCTCTCCCGGCGGCAGGTGAGAGGCGGCCGATTTGACTTGTAACGCAGGCTGGCCTTACCCTTGGACACGGCCGGAGTTGCAGGCGCCCTGGTAGGACATCCATTGGACAGTCTCACGTCCAGTCGGGTTCGTTGCCTCACCACGATTGACTGACGTGCGCTTGATTGCCGCTCAGTGCGGCTCCGTTCCACTCCCAAACACGAACGAACCGGGACAATGTAAATTCTCAGCACAGGAGGAATTCATGGAGCGACCCAAAAGCCAGCTTACTGAAGACTTCTGGAAGGAGAAGCCTGCTACCGTGGGCGGAATGCTGCTGCAAGACGACGTCCCCGGCCTTGGAGAGGCGGAAAGAGCCGAGATACTCGCACAACTGCCTGACCTGGACGGTAAGAACATTCTTGAGCTTGGAGCCGGAATAGGGAGGTACACGTCCCACTTTGTGCGAGTGGCGAACCACGTGACGGCTGTCGATTTCGTGGAGCGGTTCCTTGACGAGAACCGGCAGGTGACAGCCTCCTATAGCAACGTGAGCTATCACTGCGCGAACGTGATGGAGATGGAATTAGATGAGGAGGCCTTTGACTTCGTGTTCTGGAACTGGCTCCTCATGTACCTCAGCGACTCGGACATAGTTTCGCTGCGGGATAGGGTTCGCTCCTGGATGCGTGTAGGCGGCATCCTGTTCTTCCGGGAGAGCTGTTTCCAGGGCGCTTCCGGGCCACCCGCCAATCCCAACAACCCCGCCACGTACCGAGAAGCCGAACTCTACACCCGGTTGTTCGAGGGCGATTTCAGGCTCATTCGGAAGGGCTACGTTGCGGCGTATGAGCAGCTCCTGGGCAGGTCCAATCAGCGCTTCTGGCTACTTGAGCGCTGCCGCTGATTGACCCGCAGGCCACAATGCAGAGACACATTTGGCATTTCAGCGTGGCATAGCAGACCCACCCCAGCGACTGGCGTCTAGCCTGGCGGCGACCTCTGCGGCCACGGCTTCCAGTTGAGGTCCAGCCGGCGAGCGCCGCCTGTCAAATCGATAGCCACGCGCCTGTCCATGGGGGACTCCCCCCGTGACCAGATACCGGTGTTCCTCTGTTCCAGCCGTGTTTGATCCGCCCACCTCTCCCTCTCTCTCCATGCGGAGCCTGCCAGCACGGGGATGCGAATTCCCTCCCGGAAGCGCCCCGCGGTTACGTCGTCGACAAAGTCGATGAGCCGCTCAATTTCTCCCTCCGCCGACTCGTCGCACGCGTCGCAGCCGCAGTCCGGGAAGGGCTCAATGAGCCAGCGCCCAAAGCGGAGGTGAAGTCCTGGGAAGTCCGAGAAGACGATTGTGATTGGTGCCGCGCCGCTGTCGCTAGGCGTGAGCTTGACGGTTGGGGCAGCGGGCGTCATGCGTCGCTCCATCTCCTCGTCGAGCCCGTACGCCTCGGTTAGCGTCACGTCGTACTCGCTGTGCAGCCGGACGATGATCTCCCGCATGGCCGCGTGCAGAGGCCGGAAGCGCTCGGCGTCAGTGACTCGGCTGTAGGCCTCCTCAGGAGGCCCGTCCGGTCCCCATCGATTGCCGTAGGACATAGTCGACTGCTCCCTTGACGGTGCTTCAGCGACGTGACCGCCGCTGCTGCTTAGTCGGCACAAGCTTGTTGGGATATACTATTCCTATATTAGCACGCGCGTGGGAGGCGCCAGCCGTCCCGGCTCAGTGCATCGGACGCGAACGGAGGCTCCGAGTGAGGTCGCAGGTCACGCTGGAAGACATCCGGCGGGCGCGAAACGTCATCGCCGACCTGGCGATCAGGACGCCCATCGTGCCCGCGCGCTCCCTTGGACAGCCGGCCGACTGTGAGATACTCCTGAAGGCCGAGAACCTACAGCGGGCCGGCTCCTTCAAGGTGCGTGGCGCCGTCAACAAGATCGCGGCGTTGAGCGACCAGCAGAAGACTAAGGGCGTCATTGCCGCAAGCGCCGGAAACCACGCGCAGGGGGTTGCCCTCGCGGCCGCAAATTTCGGCATACCTTGCACGATCGTCATGCCTTCGGGAGCCTCCATCCCGAAGGTCGAGGCCACGCGCGGGTACGGCGCAACGGTGATCCTCCACGGCGACGACTTTGACCAGGCTCAGAGGCATGCCAGGCGCGTCGTGCGGGAGAGCGGCATGGCGCTGATCCACGCCTTCGACGATCCTGCCATCATCGCGGGGCAGGGCACAATCGGCCTGGAGCTGCTCGAGCAGGTGGAGGACGTTGACACGGTCGTGGTGCCAGTGGGAGGTGGAGGACTCATATCCGGCATCGGACTCGCTATTAAGGAGAGCGTGCCGGGAATCAGGCTGGTGGGCGTCCAGGCTGAGGCGTCCACAGCAGTCCTCTACTCCCACAAGGCCGGCCGCCGCATCACGGTAAAGGGACAGGCCACGGTGGCTGACGGAATATCAGTGGGTTCGCCGGGCAGAATCACTCTGCCTCTGGTCTCCCGGTACGTAGATGAACTGGTTGTGGTTGGGGAGGAGGAGATCACGGAGGCCATGATGCTGCTCCTGGAGAGGTGCAAGCTGCTGGTGGAAGGAGCGGGCGCAGTGGGACTCGCCGCCGTGCTGTCGGGCAAGGTACGGGTCGATGGCGAGAGGGTGGCGATCGTCCTCAGCGGCGGTAACGTGGACACTCACCTGATAGCGCGTGTCCTGGAGCGCGGCCTTGCCAATGCGGGCCGCTACCTGGTCATGCGCGTAATGCTGGAGGACCGACCGGGCAGGCTGAACCGACTGCTGACCATACTCTCCAGCACAGACGTGAACGTGCTGGACATCGGCCATCTCAGGCATGCCGCGTCGGTGCACCTTGGCCAGGTGGAGATACAGCTGACGCTGGAGACCAGGAACCAGGCCCACTCGGTCGAGGTGTGGCAACGTCTGCAAGACGCGGGCTACTCACCCTACGAAAGCGAGCCGATTGGCGGCACGACTCCATCAGCGGAGAATGCGCCTTTCAGATAGCTCAGGGGCGGTCTCTACCGTCGCATGTGCTCAAGATAGAGGAAGCGGCGGCTGCCACCACTTGCCGGTGTCGTTGACGCTGATTGTCACCACCCACTTCACCCACTCGAAGCCGCGCTTGCCCGGGGCGACCAGCCGCAGCGGGGCGCCGTGCCCGTGAGAGATGGGGTCGCCGCCCACGTGGGTAGCCAGCAGGTAGCGGTCGGCTTCTGCGAGCGAGAACCGCCGCTGGTAGCCGGTCACGGAGCGCACGGTGATGCTGCCCGCGCCTGGCTCGACGCCCGCGGCCTGTAGCACTGCCTTTAATGGAGTGCCCTGCCACTCCTGGGTGGAGAACCAGCCGCCGGTGCAGTCCAGAACGGCGGTGACCTTGTCGCCGGTCACGGCCAGGTCGTTGAGGCCAAGGTCCAAGTCGCTGCGGACAAGGCCAGTAACGGTCAGCCGCCAGCCGTCCTTGGCGATCGGGTCTGGGTCGTCGTTGAGCCATGACGTGGTAGGGAAGGAGTTGCCGGCGAAGCTTCCCCGCTCGTATGACCCCGTGAACCGCCTGTCCTCGCCCGGGAGATTCAGGACGGCGGCCGCGATCTCGCCCGTTCGCCACAGCGCCAGGCCGGCGACGCCCAGCCCGACCAGTCGCAGAATAGACCGGCGTTCCAGCCAGAACCGGGTGCGCAGCGTCCAGGAGTGGTTGAGCGCGTGCACCAGTACAAACGGCGCGAGCAGCAGCGACAGGTAGATGTGCCAGCTAACCCCGCTGAAACCCTGGAGCGTGAAGTAGCCGCTGAGGCTCCAGACCAGTCCCAGGCCAAGCGCGGCAATGAGCAGCGTCAGCGTGGCGATGGAGCCGAGCACTATGCCGGGCCTTCTCCGCCAGCTGCGCCTGTTCATCAGCGAGCGAAGGATGTTGCGACCCTTCCAGACCAGCAGCGCAACCAGGCCGAAGCCGGAGATGCGGTGTACGTCCAGCGCAAGCGACCACTCGGGAGTGCCTCCGATGAGCCCCAGGAAGCCGCTCGCCAGCGAAAGGCCGCCGAAGATCAGGATGAATACGTTGGCCCAGGGGAAAGGCATTGCGCTACTCCTCAGGGAGCCGGTGACTGACCTGCACGCTCCGGACCAAGACGTCTACCGAGAGTGAGTACATCGATGGGCTCTATCGGCTTCAGGCGTTTACGACACGGGTGCGCATGATCTTGTCCCAAATGCACTGTCGGTCGGCGTCCCACACGCACTACAGAGCTGCCACCACCCAGGCGAGCGCGAATATGGAACCACCCACCTCCTCTCCCAGCACGGCCAGCAACACCCATTCGACTGCACCGAAGGCGATGATTCGCACCGCCCAGTCTCTGATTATCATCCAACCCAGACCGGCTGTTGTTCCATCATCGTGGATGACGCGGATACCCAGCAGACGTTTCGCTGGACTCTGACCATCTCCTGCCACGAATAGATACCAAATGACCCACCCAATGACGAGCGTAATCACAATGAGGAAGAGGTCGAGGACGAATCCGGCGAGGCGACGGCCCTGGGATGCAAGCTCCACATCGTTGCTGGTCACGTCGCTTCCTCCTAGACTTCCGGTTTGAAGCACAGGCGGGAAGTTCTTGGTTTTTTCGGGCTGGTGGCGCATACGGGACTCGAACCCGTGATCTCCGCCTTGAGAGGGCGGCGTCCTTGGCCACTAGACGAATGCGCCACTGCTAGTTCCATAGTACCATCGGAGGGTTGCTGTGACAAGGCACGGGCCATTTACGCCAGGTTGAAGTGGGAGTCTCAGCCGGGTTCAGCCTAGAGGTGGTAGTTCGCGTCAGGCCAAAAACGAAAACGCTATTCGCATAGACATTGGAGATACGATATACGGCGCACATGCATCAGGCCAGCATGTCAACCGTCATTCATGGGGGCGAATGTGATTGACACGCGTATTTTCGTGTGATACGATGCCGCCATCTCGGTGGGGAGGTGGTATATGGGTCTGAGATCTGTGCGGAAAGCAAGCCCTCTCTTTGCGATTCTGGCCGCTGCATTGGTTGTGGTGGCGCTTGCGTGCGGAGGTGATGAGCCAACAAGCACGCCGGCGCCGACGGCAACGACGCCGCCC
Source organism: Dehalococcoidia bacterium (assembly GCA_034423135.1). Classification (GTDB taxonomy): domain Bacteria; phylum Chloroflexota; class Dehalococcoidia; order Lucifugimonadales; family UBA2985; genus JAPPHY01. Next base: position 107,996 of record DAOUJC010000011.1, read on the forward strand.
ACGGCGACGCCCGAGCCTGAGGCTACAGAGGCGATGATGCCGGAAGCGACCGTTGCGCCAGACGCCACTGCTGTGCCGGGCGCGACGGCGACTACGGCGCCGACGGCCACCCCTGTAGAAGAAGCATCAATAGACCCCGCGGAAAACTGGGTGGAGTATCTGCTGAATCACCGTGGCTACAAACCTGAGTGGGGGGAGCCCCAGTACGGCGGGGTCATCAAGATGTCCGGCCCGCGTCCGGTCTCCCGCTGGCTTGGCGGTTACATGGGATGGGGGGCATTTGCGAGCGGCTTCGGAGGGTTCCAGGCCCAGAACAGCCTGCTGATGATGGATACCTGGGGCAGCATCAGGGATGTGCCCATCTGCGACCTGTGCGAGAGCTTTGAGGTGTCCGCGGACGGACTGACCTACACCTTCCAGCTACGCCAGGGCGTGATGTTCCACTCCGAGGGTTGGGGTCAGGATAACGGAGCGCCCGCGGAGAGCTACGGTACAGAGATGACCTGTGAGGATGTGAAGTCAAGCATGGAATGGCTTACCAGCCCGCCTCCGGATGAGCGCGCCTCCTTCGTCAACAGGTACAAGACGTACTGGAGCCACTTCGACGAGGCGACCTGCCCGGATGGACCTGATGGGCACCAAGTGGTCCTGAAGTTCGCCTACCACAGAAACGCCACAATAGGTTGGCTGGCTGCGGGTATGCAGGTGTGGAACAAAGAGTACCGGCAGTGGATGGACGACGAGTATCCCGGAGTCCAGTCCACAGCCAACCCTGAGGGGTACTTGATGAACCATGGGACAGGCCCCTTCATACCCACCTTCGGTGACTCTCAGACCGTCATAAAGTCAAAGAAGAACCCGAACTACTTCAGAGAGGGTGCTCCCTTTGCGGACGGGTGGGAGAACTACTTCATCCAGGACTACAACACCAAGTTTGCGGCCTTGGTCACGGGGAAGACTCACCACGCGGGTCACGGGAGCAGCGGTGTGACCAAGGCCCAGGTGGCCCAGATCCAGACCACCTATGAGGACATCATCGAGCTGCACATCGTCAGGTACAACCACATTCAGGTCTTCATGCTGAACCCGCTGAGGCCGCCTTTCGACGACTGGAAGGTGCGGTGGGCAGTCAACCTCTTCCTGGACCGGCAGAACTGGGATGCGTTCATGACGGTAGGCGACGTCAAGATGGCGACCATAGCCTACTTCTTCCATCCGGACGTTGGATGGAGCATACCACCGGAGGAGTTTCTGACCTTCCCCGGGTTCAATCCGGCGACAAAGGACGCCGACATTGCCGAGGCCAATCGGCTGCTGGACGAGGCCTTCGGAGCGGGAAATCGTCCCAGAAGCGATCAGTACGTCATACAGCTGCTGAGCCGCAGGGAGCCCAGTCTTTGGGGAATAGACCAGTTCAAGAAGCACCTGGGGTGGGAGTTCAACGTGAAGTACGTTGATACGTACGGCAATATCAGCACCGACTGTCTCTACACCATACGGACAGAGGCCTCTACGGTGATGGAGAACACGCTGACGGCTGACCCTGGCGACGCGCTGAACGGGTTGCACTCCGAAAGAACCGGCAAGCCCAGCTGCTACATAGAAGGCTACAAGGGCAAGGGAGTGCCATCTGAAGACGAGATAGCCAGGGTTGACGCGATGCTTGAGGAAGCGGACTCGACACTGGACGACGCAAGGCGCGCGGAGCTTCTTCGGGAGATCGAGCTGTACATGGTGAATGAGCGACTGACCAGCGCGACCCTGGGTTCCATGAATGTTGCATGGCCCGTCAGACGGGAGTTGAAGGGAGTCCACTTCTACAACCTCGGAACTCCTTCGCAGCAGCGCCTCACGGACCGAATGTGGCTGGTAGAGTAGTCGGTCAGACCACAGACCAGATCGGACAGCCTGGAAGCGCCCCCAAACGGGGGCGCTTCCGCGTTTGCCAGACTGCATTTGCCAGCGCCGCCGGAGTCGCAACCGCCTTGAGGCTTCGCTGCGCGCCGTGGTGTCTCACCGCCTCCTCTTCGACGGTATAGGAGGCAGTTTTGTAAGAATCACTGTGCGTGGCGCGTATTGACAATACCGGATTCGTCATGCTAGGCTTGCCCGCAACGTTTCTTGCCTAACTGACCAAGAGGAGGCGAGTATGAGATTAGTTGAAGGACTGAAGTTGAGACCCCTTCTGGGGGTCTTTGCGGCCACCGTGCTGGTGGTGGCCCTTGCGTGCGGTGGGGAAGATCCCACGGCTACGCCTGCGCCAACGGCTACGCAGCCGCCGCCAACGGCGACTCCTGAGCCTGAGGCCACAGAGGCGATGATGCCGGAAGAGACCGTTGCGCCGGATGCCACGGCGGCGCCGGGCGCGACGGCAACCACCGCGCCCACGGCCACGCCGATAGTGGATACCACGGCAGACTACCGCGACGACTGGGTGAACTTCCTGCTGAACCACCCCGGCTACAAGTCTGAGTGGGGCGAGCCTCAGTACGGCGGGATCTACAAGACTGCAGACCCCAGGCCTGCGTCCAGGTTCCAGTCTACGCTGGGCTACAGCGCGTTCAGCCGGTGGCAGTTTGCTGCGCACAACAGCTTGATGATGCAGGACCCGTGGGGTGAGATCACGGATGCACCCGTCTGCGACCTGTGCGAGAGCTTCGAAGTCTCGGCGGACGGCCTGGAGTACACGTTCATACTGCGCGATGACGTGCAGTTCCACGAGACTGGCTGGGCCCAGGACCAGGGCGCTCCTGGCTTCGGCACGGAGCTTGCGTGCGAGGACATCAAGGCGAGCCACGAGTGGTTTGCCAACCCGCCTCCTGAGACTCGCGCTTCCTACATCACCTTCGGCGCCAGGATCATGGGCCACTTGGAAGATGTGCACTGCCCGGACGGCCCGGACGGCAAGACCGCAGTGATGCACTTCGACCGGGTGCGTAACGGAACGCTGGGTTGGCTTGGAGCCGGCATAGCAGTCTGGGACAAGGAGTACCGCGAGTGGATGGACGCGGAGTATCCCGGCGTGCAGTCCACGGCAGTGCCCGAGGGCTACCTGATCAACATGGGCACCGGTCCCTTCATTCCACTGTCGGCTGACTCACAGACAGTGATGAAGTCCCGGAAGAACCCGAACTACTGGCTGACCGGAGCGCCGTTCATCGACGGGATGGACAACTTCGCCATCCAGGACTACAACACGAAGTTCGCAGCGCTGTTGACCGGCAAGATCAACCAGGCTGGCCACGGCAGCAGCGGCATCACCAAGGCGCAGGTGCAGCAGGTACAGGACCAGTACTCGGACATCATCGAGCTGCAGATAGTCCGGTACAACCACCAGCAGCACTTCCTGCTGAATCACTTGAGGCCGCCGTTCGACGACTGGAACGTGAGGCATGCGGTACAGCTTGCTCTCGACCGCGAGGACTGGCTGAACTTCACGACAGTAGGCGAAGTGAACATGGGTGACCCGTACCTGGTGCTCCACTCGGACGCCGGCTGGGGAATCCCGATAGAGGAGTTCCAGACGTTCCCGGGCATGAACCCGGCAACGAAGGACGCTGACATCGCAGAGGCCAACCGGCTGCTGGACGAGGCGTTCGGCCCTGGCAACAGGCCAAAGACGGACCAGTACGTCATCCAGCTGCTGAGCCGCCGAGAGGTCAGCCTGTGGGGTCTGGACTTCTTCAAGAAGAACCTGAACTGGGAGTTCAACGTCCAGTACGTTGACACCTACGGGAACATCCAGACGGACTGCCAGTACACCATTCGGGCAGAGGCTAGCCCCACCTATGGGCAGTCCTACATCCAGCACGCCATAGACGGATTCCTGAAGATCCACAGCCAGTGGCAGGGCCGTGAGCTATGCCGTGACGATCCCGGATGGACTGGCAAGGGCCCGATTCCCACAGAGGAGTGGGACAGGCTGAACGTCCTGATCGAAGAGCTTGACGTGACCCTCGACCGAGAGAGAGGCGAGGAAATCACCAGAGAGCTGGAGCTGTACCTGTACGAGTCGGCAGTGCACACGCCGCTGGGCATCATGAACGTGGCGTGGCCGAACCGCAGGGAGGCCAAGGGCGTCCGGTACTACAACCTGGGCACCTACTCGCAGCAGAGGCTCCATGACAGGGTCTGGCTGGTAGAGTAACCCAAGCTCCCAGAGGAGTTTGCAGAGGAGGATGCACCATCCGGTGCATCCTCCTTCTTTTTGGAGGAGCGCCGGGTAGATGCACGAGAACCGCGGAGTCGTCGTTTCAATTGGGTCTTTGCCTGTGGCAGATTGTAAGAATCTTCGGGCCGGGAATGTATTGACAATGCTGGACTCGCCATGCTAGGCTTGCCCGCAACGTTTCTTGCCTAACAGACTCAGAGGAGGCGAGTATGAGATTAGTTGAGGGACTGAAGTTGAGACCCCTTCTGGGGGTCTTTGCAGCCACCGTGCTGGTGGTGGCGCTAGCGTGCGGAGGGGAAGACCCGACGAACACGCCTGCGCCAACGGCTACGCAGCCGCCGCCCACGGCAACGCCCGAGCCTGAGGCCACGGCCATGATGGAGGCGACGGCAGCGCCGGAGGCGACCACGGCTCCTGGTGAGCCCACGAACACGCCGGCGCCGACCAATACGCCGGTTCCGGAAACGGTGATTGACCCCCGCGAGGACTGGGTCAACTACCTGCTGAATCACCGCGGCTACAAGCCCGAGTGGGGCGAGCCCCAGTACGGCGGCATCTACAAGACTGCAGATCCCAGGCCTGCGTCCAGGTTCCAGACAACCCTGGGCTACAGCGCGTTCAGCCGGTGGCAGTTCGCCGCGCACAACGCCCTGCTGATGCAGGACCCGTGGGGCACCATCCGCGATGCACCCCAGTGCGACCTCTGCGAGAGCTTTGAGGTCTCTGCCGATGGTCTGAACTACTCCTTCGTGCTGCGCGACAACGTGTACTTCCACGAAGAGGGTTGGGCGAAGGACCAGGGCGCTCCCGGATTCGGTGAGAAGCTTGGATGCGAGGACATCAAGGCGAGCCACGAGTGGTTTGCCAACCCGCCTCCTGAGACTCGAGCAAGCTACATCAAGACTGGACAGGCCTACATGGGCCACCAGGAAGAGATTCTCTGCCCCGACGGCCCCGATGGCCTGACCGTGGAGATCGTCTTCGACCGCTTCAGGAACGCCACCCTCCAGTGGATGGCTGCCGGTATAGCCATCTGGCAGAAGGACTACCGCGAGTGGATGGATGCGGAGTATCCTGGCGTGCAGTCCACGGCAGTGCCAGAGGGGTACATGATCAACATGGGAACGGGTCCCTTCATCCCCATATCGGCTGACTCGCAGACCGTGATGAAGTCCCGGAAGAACCCCAACTACTGGCTGACCGGCGCTCCCTTCGTAGACGGGATGGACAACTTTGCCATCCAGGACTACAACACGAAGTTCGCAGCCCTTGTGACCGGCAAGATCAATCAGGCCGGCCACGGCAGCAGCGGCATCACCAAGGCCCAGGTGGCCCAGGTGCAGGAGCAGTACACGGACATCATCGAACAGCAGATCGTCCGGTACAACCACATCTCCGGTATCCGGGTCAACCCCCTGAGGCCCCCGTTCGACAAGTGGGAAGTCCGCTGGGCAGTCCAGCTGTTCCTTGACAGGGGCGACTGGGACACGTTCAGCACCGTCGGCGACATCAAGATGTCCAACCCCGCATACTTCCTGCACATCGACAGCGGTTGGGGCAAGCCGACCGAGGAGTTCATGGAGCTTCCCGGCTGGAACCCTGCCACTAAGGATGCCGACATAGCAGAGGCGAACAGACTGCTGGACGAGGCGTTTGGCCCTGGCAACCGGCCGCGCACCGACCAGTACGTGATCCAGCTGCTGAGCCGGCGTGAGATCAGCCTGTGGCTCATCGACCAGATGAAGAGGCACCTTGGGTGGGAGTTCGACGTGCAGTACGTTGACACCTACGGCAACATCAGCACCGAGTGTCTCTACACCATCAGGGCCGAGGCCAACGCAGCCCCCAACAGGCAGGTGTACACCTCAGACGCGGCAGACGCCTTCTGGGGCATGAACACTGACCTGACCACCAGCCCTGAGTGCGACGTGACAGGCTGGAAGGGCGACGGCCGGGCTCCCGATGAGGAGCTTGCCAGGATCAACGCCAAGATCATCGAGTTGGACGAGAGCCTGGACCAGGACAGGCGGCGCGAGCTAGCGCTGGAGCTGGAAGAGTACATGGTCAACGAGCGGACCACGGCCTACCAGCTGGGCGTGATGAACGTGGCCTGGCCCAACAGGACTGAGGTGAAGGGCGTCCGGTACTACAACCTGGGCACCTACTCACAGCAGAGGCTCCACGACAGGGTCTGGATCGTACAGTAGCCAGAAACCCTGGAGTCAAACCGAGCGTCTGATGGAAGCGCCCCCGCACGGGGGCGCTTCCGCGTCTACGGGGCGTGCGGTCACAGCCGTAGGAAGTTGAGGTGAGCTGTCGGGCAATCCAGGCGCTCCGGCCTGCACTGCCGGTGGGGAACTGTGGGGGCCTCACTGAGAAATGGGGCATTGGACTTCTTTTCCTACGTCCCGGCGTATTCCTGTACAGATTCAGGATTTTGTAATAAAGGCTGAGGCGGATTTATTGACAAAGACCTATGGTGGTGGTATGTTCAAGTGCATATCGAGTTGCTGCGGGCCACTTGGGTATCGTCGCACAGGTAGCAGGCGACAAGCAGATCGATTCTAGGAGGGGCCATGTTACAGTACACGCTTCGGCGTCTGTTTCTGGGACTGCTTACGGCACTGCTGGTGTCGGTGATCGTCTTCGTCATCCTGAGAATCGCTCCCGGAGATGTCGTTGACGTCATACTCGGTGGTGAAGACGCCTTCTACTCCCAGGAGACGGAGGAACTGCTACGTGAGCAGCTTGGCCTTAACAAGCCTCTTTACGAGCAGTACTTCATCTTCATGTACGACTTCGTGCGGCTCGACTGGGGCGAGTCCCTGGTGGACAGCAAGCCAATATGGCCACAGATCCAGCAGAAGTTGCCGATCACGTTGCAGCTCGCCATAATGACGGTGGCGCTAGCCGTGTTCTTCGGCATCCCTGTTGGAGTCATCATGGCGCTGAGGCAGGACTCCTGGCTGGACTACTTCCTGCGGATTGTGTCGCTGGGTGGTCTGTCCATTCCCAGCTTCTGGACGGGCACCATGATCATCCTCATCGGTACCCTGTACTTCAACTGGAGCCCCAGGCTGGAGTACGTGTCGCCCTGGGCAGATCCGCGTGGCAACTTCATCATGTTCCTGTGGCCGGCGCTTGCGACCGGTTGGGTGTCCCAGGCCACCAAGGCCAGGATGATGAGGTCCACCATGCTTGAGGTGTTGCGGCAGGACTACATCAGGACTGCACACGCGAAGGGCCTGAGGTACATGGTGGTTGTGTACCGGCACGCAATGAAGAACGCCCTTCTGCCGGTGGTGACCATCATCGGCATAACCGTGGCCCTCACGGTTGGCGGTTCGGTCATCATGGAGACCATATTCCTTCTGCCGGGCATGGGCTCGTTCCTGGTCTATAGCCTGAGCCGATGGGACTACCCGGCGGTGCAGACGCTGGTGCTGTTCTTCGCCGGCTGGATCGTGGTAACCAACCTGCTGGTGGACTTGAGCTACGGCTGGCTCGACCCCCGCGTCCGGTACGACTAGGCAAAACCGTCCGTCAAATGGCTTGAGAGGCGTCTCAGCTAAGGAGGAAAGAACATATGGCGGCACAGCAAGAAGGTATGGAGGTTCTGGGCAGGCGAGGGGAGCGAGCTCCACTCGGCGTCCGAATGTATAAGGGGACGGTGACCTTCCTGAGGAGGAAGCCTCTGGGAGCTGCAGGCGCCCTGATCATCCTCTTCATGATAGTCCTGGCACTGGCGGCCCCGCTGATCGCCGGGGACCCCAACGAGTGGAACCTGAGCGACAACTTCCTGGCTCCTTCCGCTCAGTACTGGATGGGCACCAATGACGTGGGGCAGGACATCTGGGCTCAGATCGTGAACGGCGCTCGTGTGTCCCTGTACGTGGGCATACTGTCGGTGGCGTTCGGTTCCGGTTCCGGAGGAATCCTGGGCCTGGCCAGCGCATACTACGGCGGTAAGGTTGACGTGGTAATGCAGCGGATCATGGACGCCCTGATGTCCATCCCAACGCTCATCCTGGCCCTTGCCATCATGGCTGCTCTGGGAGGCTCGGTGAACAACGTGGTGCTTGCCATCGGCATTGTTCAGATTCCCAGGGCCAACCGCATCGTGCGGTCGCAGGCCCTGGCAGTCAAGGAGTCCGAGTTCGCACTGGCAGCCCGCTCCATCGGCGCAGGTGACATGCGGATCATGCTGCAGCACATCATGCCGCAGTGTGTGGCGCCCTGGCTCATCATCGCAAGCGCCGGTCTGGGCACCGCCATCATCTCCGAGGCATCGCTGAGCTTCCTGGGCATGGGCGTGCCGCCCACCACCCCGACGTGGGGCGGAATGCTGTCCCAGAGGGGCCGCGAGTACTTCGCACTGGCGCCTCAGATGGCCATCTTCCCGGGCATCGCCATATCGCTGGCAGTGTACGGCTTCAACCTCTTCGGCGACGCTCTGCGAGACGTTCTGGACCCCCGCCTGCGGGGCACCTAGACCGCAATCCGGCAAGCGTCTCCAACACGGAGAATGCGAGGAAGGCCGAGGGAACTACCCTCGGCCTTCCTCTTTTGTGCCGGCGGCCGATGGCAAGGAATACCGGGTGATGAACCTGGAACGCGTTTGACGGCGGGCCAGCAGACTCTTATGATGGCCTCACCCGTGACTTGAAAGGGAGATTCCGTATGCTTGCAAAGGCCCTTACCTGCGCCATCGTCGGCCTGGAAGGCTCCATGGTGGAGGCGGAGGTGGACATAGCGCCCGGCCTGCCCGCGTTCAACATCGTGGGGCTGCCGGACACCGCGGTTCAGGAGGCCAAGGAGCGGGTGCGAGCGGCTATTCGAAACTCTGGATTCGAGTTTCCCATGCGCCGCATCACGGTCAACCTCGCGCCTGCCGACCTCAAGAAGGCCGGCCCGTCCTACGACCTCTCGATCGCAGTTGGCATTCTGTCCAGCTCCGGCCAGATCACGGCAGACATCTCCCGCGCCGTGTTCCTGGGCGAGCTGTCGCTGGACGGAAGCATCAAGCACGTCAACGGCGTCCTGCCGATGGTGGGACTTGCGGAGGGCGAGGGCATCGGTGACGTGTACGTGCCGGCGGTGGACTCCCGGGAGGCCTCGCTTCTGGATGGAGTCACCGTGTTCCCGGCGGGCACCCTTGGCGAGCTCGCGGCGCACCTGCGCGGGCATAGCGCCATTTCGCCCTACGCGGGCGCCGAGGAGGATGAGCTGTCGAGCGAGCCGACCTGGGTTGGCGGCGACCTCGCGTACGTGCGTGGACAGGAGCACGCCAAGCGGGCACTCGAGGTGGCCGCAGCAGGCGGTCACAACCTGCTGATGAGCGGACCGCCCGGCAGCGGCAAGACGCTCTTGGCCCGCTCCCTGCCATCGATACTGCCGGCGATGACCTCTTCGGAGTCGCTGGATCTCACGAAGATCTACAGCGTGGCCGGACTGCTGCCGTCCGATACACCCCTGGTGGCGCACCGGCCGTTCCGCGCGCCTCACTACACCATATCGCACGCCGGTCTCGTTGGCGGCGGCAGGCTGCCCAGGCCCGGCGAGGTCACGCTGAGCCACCGGGGCGTGCTGTTCCTCGACGAGCTTCCTGAGTTCGGCCACAACGTGCTGGAGGTGCTGAGACAGCCGCTGGAGGACAGGGTGGTCACCATCAGCAGGGCGCAGGGCTCGGTGACGTTTCCGGCTAACTTCATGCTGGTCGCAGCGATGAATCCATGCTACTGCGGCTACTACGGCGACCCGCAGCGCCAGTGCAGTTGCTCTGCGGGCATGGTCGCCAAGTACCAGAAGCGCATCTCAGGGCCTCTGCTGGACCGCATCGACATCTTCGTGGAAGTGCCGCGGGTGGAGTACGACAAGCTCACCGGCGATGAGGTGGGGGAGAGCTCGGCGCACGTGCGGGAGCGAGTGGAAAGCGCCAGGAGCATGCAGAGGCAGCGGTTCGAGGACTCGGCTGCGGTGCGGTCCAACGCCGACATGGGGCCTGCCGAGGTGTGGGAGCACTGCAAGCTGGAGGAGGCTGCGCAGGGCCTGGCGCGGGCCGCCATGGACCAGCTACACCTGTCGGCGAGGGCGTTTCACCGCACGCTGAAGCTGTCTCGCACCATCGCTGACCTTGCTGGCGAAGACGAGATCGGCGTCTCGCACGTTGCGGAAGCCATCCAGTACCGGCCGCGTGCCACGTAGCGCGTACGGTCAGCACTCCCACAAGCTCAGGCAGGTGTCCAGCGAGCGCTTAGTCCTCCGCCAGCGACCTGTGCGCCGCCGCCACCGCTGAGCCGGTGGCGAACTCCACTCCCTCCCTGGCCAGCAGCGTTTCGAGCGCGTGCAGCAGCGTCAGCACGTGGCTGGCCTGCGAGGACTCGCCCATGAGGCCGATGCGCCAGATCTTGCCCGCCAGCGGCCCGAATCCGCCCCCGATCTCGATGCCGTACTCGCTCAGCAGGGCGCGGCGGACTTTCGCCTCGTCCAGTCCGTCCGGGACCAGCGCCGCGGTAAGCGGGTTGGCCTGAACGCCCACCGGCGCTACCGGTCGCATTCCGAACTCGGCCAGGCCGGCCTTGAGAGCCGTCGCATTGCGCTCGTGGCGGCGGTGCCTGTTCTCCAGGCCCTCCTCCATCGCCATCGCCAGGGCCTCCCTGAGAGCGTAGATCAGCGGCATGGATGCGGTGTGGTGATACGTCCTGTCGGTGATCCAGTATCGCTGGAGGTGCAGAAGATCCAGGTAGAAGCTCTGGACGGGAGTGCTGCGAGCCGTAATGGCCTCGACGGCGCGCGGGCTGAGGGTGATGGGGGAGAGGCCCGGCGGAGCGCCCACGCACTTCTGGGTCGCGCTGTAGCAGGCGTCGATGCCCCACTCATCCACGCGCAGGTCTACGCCGCCCAGCGAGGTCACGGCGTCCACAAGAAACAGCGCGCCGTGGCGACGGGCCACCTCCGCCAGCGGCGGCAGCGGCTGCGTCACGCCCGTGGAGGTCTCGACGTGAACGACTGCCAGCAGCTTGACCTGCCCCGCGCCGGCCATCGCCTCCTCCACAGCGGCCGGGTCGAGCGTCTGGCCCCACTCGGCCGCGACAGTAGTTACGTTCGCGCCGCACCTCGTGGCGATGTCCGCCAGGCGTCCTCCAAACACGCCGTTGACGCCGACCACCACGGAATCGCCCGGCTCAAGCAGGTTGACCAGGGCGGCCTCCATGCCGGACGTGCCGGTGCCGGATATGGCCAGCGTCAGCTCGTTGGAGGTGCCGAAGGCCTGCCTGAGCAGGGCCGTTACGTCGTCCATGACCCTGAGGAATGTGGGGTCTATGTACCCCATAAGGGGCATGGTCATGGCCCGTATGACCCTGGGGTTGACGTTGCTGGGGCCGGGGCCCAGTAGAAGTCGGTCTCTTGGCTCGGTTAGCTGCTGCATCTTTGGATTGTCCTCCTGCGGTTACGTTCAGAGAGGCGACGCGGTTCAACGCCGCGCACGCCTTGATGTTGGATCAGCTCAGGTACTCAAGCGACGCTTTGGCGAGCGTCTCTGCGGCGATCAAGAGCGCGTCCTCGTCGAAGTCAAAGCTGGGGCTGTGGTGCGGCGCGTCCAGCCCGGCGTCGGGGTTGGAGGAGCCGACCAGGAAGTAGCAGCCTGGGGCCTCAAGCTGGAATAGCGCCATGTCATCGCCCACGGTGCTGGGCACGACAGCGGGCAGGTTGGCCTCGCCGACCACGTCGGTCGCCACGCGGCGCACGAACTCCGCGACCTCGGGGTCGTTCATCACGGCGGGGCAGCCCTGCAGGTGTCGGAACTCGAAGTCGGCGTTGAACGCTGCGCAGACTCCGGCCATGACCTCAGGGATACGGGCCAGGATCTGCCTGCGCAACCCCTCGTCGAAAGTGCGCAGCGTGCCCCTCATCTCGACCTCGGTGGCGATGATGTTGAACGCGGTTCCGCCCTGGATGCGGCCGAGTGTGAGCACGGCGCCTTCTGCGTAGTGCTTCTCCCGGCTGACCAGGAGCTGCAGCGCGTTGATGACCTGCGCGGCGATTGGGATGGGGTCTACGGTCTGGTGCGGCATTGCGCCGTGACCGCCCGTACCCTTGACCACCAGCTCGATTTCGTCCACGGCGGCGAATATGGCGCCGGGCTTGATGCCCAACTGGCCCACGGGCAGGCTATTCCAGAGGTGGAAGCCAAGCACCCGATCAACGGGCGGGTCGGCCATGACGCCCTCCTGGATCATCAGACGAGCGCCGCCCATGTTCTCCTCGGCCGGCTGAAATACCAGCAGGACACGCCCACTGAGGCTCTGCCTTCGGTCTGCGAGGATGCCTGCGACTGTGACAAGCGCGGCGGTGTGACCATCGTGGCCGCAGGCGTGCATCACGCCGGGGTTCCGGGACGCGTACGGCCTGTCGGAGGTTTCCTGGATGGGCAGGGCGTCCATGTCGGCGCGCAGCATGAGTGTTGGGCCGTGCGCGGCGCCGTCGATTACGGCGGTGACGCCGGTCTCAGCCGCTCCCGTGGACACCTTCAGACCGAAATCAGCCAGCCGCTCTGCCACGAGCCGGGACGTGCGCTCCTCCCGGAAGGCCGTCTCCGGGTGTGCGTGAAGGTCGCGCCGGAGGGAGACCATCTCCTCCCGGCGTGCGTGAACCTCTTCCCTGACGTCTGAACTCATGTAGAGGGTTCCACCTCCGCGGCGCGTACATTCTATCACATCGCAGGGGCAGACTTGCTTGGGCAGGCCACGCTCAGCCGATTCGTAGTATAATGTGCAGACAATCGGAGGGAGAGGGGCACTTGGACCTGTACTTCGAGCGTGGTGAAGGAGACACTCCCAAGGGGCACGCGCTGGTGTTCTTTCGCCGGAAGTTCGATCCTGCCACCGTGCTGGCAACCTACATCATCGCCCTGCCAATCAAGGTGGACGTGAGCAGGTACATCCCGCCCATGTTTGCGGGCAAGATGCAGGACATGCTCACGAACGACCTGGCAGGCTTTGCGTTCCCGCCCATGCCGGAGAAGATCGACGACCTGGAGCACATCAGGCGAATGGCCGAGGCCAGGGACGACGACCTCATTGACGGCGGCTCGGTGGACGACAGCGATCCCATGGACCTGATTCAGGTGGTCAGCGAGGTGCAGCAGGAGTACTCCGGCCGCTGGGAGCGAGCTATGCAAGCGCATACACCGCTTCCGACGCAATCGGTGAACGAGCTCATCTACGACCTGATGGGCGAGCGAGACAAGCTGAGTGAGCTGGCCAAGCTGGTCGGCAAGCTGCGGTTCGCCGCCGAGGGCACAGACCGGCGCATGGTGAGAGAGATCGAGGAGGAGATCGCCACGCTGGCTCGCTTTCTGCCGGACCACTATCGCATCCCACTGCTGGTGCGTGCCACGATCATGCCCACGCCGGCTGCGTCCGTGCTCGCACAGCTGTACCTGGAACGCTGCTACAAGCTCCTGGAGGAGGACTACCGCCGTCTACAGGAGGTGGAGAAGGAGATAGAACGCCTCGAGGAGGCGATGGAAAGCTGAGCCGGAATGCGCCGGCAAGTAACGTCAACGCTACGTGAAGCGTGAGAGCACAGAGGAGGTATCATGCCCAGTGTGAACACAATGCGCGGCCCCGTAGACGTCAACGATCTCGGCTTCGTACTTAGCCATGAGCACGTTCGTGAGAGCTCCGCGGGCGTGCCGCAGACGTACCCGGAGCTCTTCGACCATGAGGAGGACGTGGCCCGCGGCATCTCACGCCTCAACGAGGCGGCCGCCGAGGGCGTGAACACAGTCCTCATCGTGACCCCGCTGGACCTGGGCCGAGACATGCGGCTGTTGCAGGACGTGGCCGCGGGCGTTAACCTGCACATGGTGTGCGCCACGGGGATGTGGCGAGACATCCCCCGCCACGTTGGCCTGGGCGCGACGGTGGAGAGGCTGGCCGCGGCCTTCATCCGTGAGATAGAGGTCGGCATCGATGGCACGGGCGTCAAGGCAGGCGTGATCAAGGTGGCAACGGACCTGGAGCACATGACGGAGGACGGCGGCCTGACGCGCCCCAACGAGCTGATCCTGCGCTCCGCAGCGCGTGCCTGCATTGCGACCGGAATTCCCATCACCACACACACAGCTGCGCCCGCCAGGGCCGGCGACCGCCAGATAGCGATATTCGAGGATGAGGGCGTAGACCTGCACCGGGTGACCATAGGCCACAGCAACGACTCCGACAACATCGAGTACCTGACCGGAATCATGAAGAAGGGCGCTTTCCTGGGCATGGATCGCTACCCTGGCGGACGCGGTGGAGGACTGGACTGGGAACAGCGCACGCAGGTTGTGAAAGAGCTGGTAGACCTGGGCTTCGCGTCCCAGGTGACGCTCTCCCATGACTACGGAGGCGCGCGGCCCGCTCTGCCGGAGGCTGCCGCGGCGCGTCCCTCTCACAACCCGGACGGCTACTGCTTCATCATACGCAAGGTGCTGCCAAGGCTGCGGGAGTTGGGCGTAAGCGAGGACGCCATCACCGAGATGACCGTGAACGCCCCCAGACGCTTTATGGGCGGCGAGTGATACCGCTGCGCGGGCAGGCAGCGGCTCAAGCCGTCGGCGTGGAGGTGAGGTAACGGACCTCTTCGAGAGGCGCACGAGGGAGGCGCTCGGCCGGGAGGCTCCCCTGGCCGCCCGGATGCGGCCACGCGGTTTCGACGAGTTCGCGGGGCAGGAGCACATCCTGGGGGAGGGCCGAGTTCTGCGCCGCAGCATAGAGGCCGACCATGTGCCCTCGATGGTGCTGTGGGGGCCGCCGGGAAGCGGCAAGACCACGCTGGCGCATCTCATCGCCGGAGTCACGCAGGCCCATTTCGCCCCGGTGAGCGCCGTCACAGCGGGTGTGGCTGACCTGCGCAAGCTAATCGACGCGGCCAGGGAGCGCCGCGGTATGCACGATCAGCGGACGCTCCTGTTCGTGGACGAGATTCACCGCTTTAACAAGGCGCAGCAGGACGTGATCCTCCCGCACGTCGAGGAGGGCGCCGTGACCCTGATCGGCGCCACCACGGAGAACCCATCCTTCGAGGTCATTGCGCCGCTTCTGTCCAGATGCCGGGTGTTCACGCTCAACCCGCTCTCGGACGAGGATGTGGCCGCCATCGTGGAGCGCGCTCTTGCGGACGAGGAACGCGGGCTAGGCGACATGCGAGCGCGCCTGGTCGACGATGCGATGAGTCACCTCGTCGTCATGGCAAACGGCGACGCCCGGACAGCCCTGAACGCCCTGGAGCTTGCGGTGTGGGCAACGGCCGCCGACGAGCGCGGCGAGCGGCTCGTCACGCTGACAACGGTGGAGGACGCACTGCAGCATCGCTCCATCCTGTACGACAAGTCGGGCGACCAGCACTACGACACCATCTCCGCGTTCATCAAGTCGGTGCGAGGCTCGGATCCGGATGCGGCCATCTACTGGCTGAGCCGCATGATTGAGGCTGGCGAGGACCCCATGTTCATCGCGCGCCGGTTGGTAATCCTCGCCGCGGAGGACGTGGGCATGGCCGACCCGCAGGGGCTGCCCGTGGCCGTGGCGGCGCAGCAGGCCGTCCACTTCATCGGCATGCCGGAGGGCGCGATCCCGCTGGCGGAGGCGACCGTCTACCTGGCTACGGCGCCCAAGAGCAACTCCGCGTACGCGGCGCTGAACCGCGCGCGTGAGGACGCGAGGCAGACCCGCAACGACCCAGTGCCGCTCCACCTGCGCAACGCAGTCACGTCGCTGATGAGGCAGCAGGGCTACGGCAAGGGCTATCGTTACGCCCACGACTACCCCGGCAACTTTGCGCCGATGGACAACCTGCCTCCTTCGCTGGGCGACCGCCGCTACTACGTGCCTGGAGATCAGGGATTCGAGCGCGACGTCGCCAAGCGGCTCACTGAGCTGTGGGACGAGCACCGGAAGCAGAGCGATGGCACAGGTAGCGCAGGACGAGCGGGGGAGTGATATAATGAGGGACAGGCCAGCGTAGCTCAGTGGTAGAGCAGCGGTTTCGTAAACCGCAGGTCAAGGGTTCGAATCCCCTCGCTGGCTCCACGTAGCCTTTGCGTTGTCGGTTCAAGCGGGTTCGTCGCTATCGGCATAGGCATCAAGGTCGGCGCCTATAGCGCCACTTTCCACGGGTGAGCTCTCGGTACGGTTCGGTCGGTCCCTTCATACTTGACGAAGGCAGAGTGCTCGTTCTGTGGTTCGCTCTCGAACTGTAACCTGATATGCTTTTCAACCTTGAGAGAGTGTCCGGTGAGAACAGGCTGATGAACGACATGCACGAATCCAACCGGCGTCACTGGGACGAGGCCGCCGAGGGCTGGGAGTCTCTTCGAGATGAGGACGGGTTGTGGCAGCGCTGTCCCCAAGAGCCGGAACTTGCTTTCGTCGGTGGCGCATTCGGGCTGATTGAGGAGGTCACCGGAAGCGCGCGGGGCAAGGATGTGTGCATCATTGGAAGCGGCGACAACTACGCGGCCTTTGCTCTTTCGGGAATGGGCGCCAACGTCACGTCGATTGATATTTCCAACAGGCAGTTGGAGGTGGCGGCCAAACGGGCGGACCAGTTGAATCTATCCATAACGTTTGTACAGGCCGACGCTGCCAGACTCGAATCTATAGGAGATTCGGAGTTTGATCTGGTGTGTTCTTCCAACGGCTTTTTCGTTTGGATTGCAGACTTGCAAGCGGTCCTTGACGAGACGTATCGCGTCCTCAGACCTGGGGGGCATTATGTCTTTAGTGATGTTCATCCCTTCCAGCGGCCTTGGGAGGATCAGACCGTGCTGCTCAAGGTTAGGAAGTCCTATTGGGATACCGGGCCTTTTGAAGATGAGAGGAGTAACACCTTTGAGTTTCATTGGACACTCTCAGATGTGCTGAACTCCGCGACCGCTTCGGGCTTCGTCCTGCGACAAATGCTGGAACACCCGGCCCAGGACTCAAGATACTGGCAGGGCGGTTCCTATCTGCCGGGGACCCAAGAGACCCTGTTGGACTGGACCAATAACCCTCTGGCTGCTCTGCCAGTCTGGCTATCAGTAGCCTTGCAGAGGCCGCTGCAACACTAGGAGGCACACAACTCCGAAAGGCCCCATTGCCATGATGTGGGCGTTCCAAAGCCCGTGGCAGGTGTTCTCCCTTGTACGTTTCCCATCTCAGCCTCACCAACTTTCGCAACTATCACCATCTGGAGCTAGACCTCCCGGAGGGCCTGCTTGTGTTCTCCGGCGATAATGGGCAGGGCAAGACCAACCTCCTGGAGGCGCTGTACCTTCTCTCGATTGCCAAGGCGTACCGCGCCAACGGCGATAGGGAGGCGATCTGTCGCACGGCGACGGAGGACCGCGGTCACGCGCAGGTCGTCGGCGTGGTGCGAAGGGAGCGCGACCGCATTCGCATCCTGGTAGATATGACCCTGGAAGGCTCCCGGGACGACGTCGAGAGGCCAACACACCTGCGCAAGGAGGTTCGGGTCGACGGCATACACGTCTCGGCCGCGGACCTCGTCGGCGCAGTCAACGCAGTCCTGTTCGACGCCGATGACATTCGGCTGATCACCGGCGCTCCCTCCACTCGCCGCCGCTTCCTGGACATTCTGATCAGCCAGGTCGACAGGATGTACCTGCGGTCGCTGCAGAGGTACCAGAGGGTGGTGTACCAGCGCAACCACCTGCTGCGGCAGGTCCGGGAGCGCAGGAGCCGTGCCGCAGAGCTGGACTTCTGGAACGAGGCCCTGATTGAGGAGGGCGTCTACATCATGCTACGGCGCAGCCGCACCGTGGGCGAGCTGAGCTCGCTTCTAACTGAGCTTCACGGCGAGCTGACGGAGACCGACGATGATCTATCCATCGAGTACGCGCCCGGCGTGCCTGTGGAGCAGCCGGAGGAAGCCGAGCTCAAGCGCGCGTTTCAGGTCGCAATCGAGCAGGGCGCTGAGAGAGAGATCGCGCTGGGCGCTACCCAGTCCGGGCCTCATCGCGACGACCTTCGCATCACGCTTGGCGGCATGGAGGCCGGCGTCTATGCCTCACGCGGGCAGGCTCGCACGCTGGCGGTGGCGCTGAAGCTGGTTGAGGGCATGCTGCTGGAGAGGGAGCGCGGCGAGTCACCGGTGCTGCTGCTGGACGACGTGCTCTCGGAGCTTGACGCATCGCGCCGGCACCTGCTGCTCGAGCGGGTAGAGCGAAGCCGACAGGCCATCGTTTCGACCACGGACGTGGACAGGATAGAGGGCAGGTTCCTGGAGCACGCCGTGGGGTACAGGGTGGAGCGCGGCATAGTCACGCCGCAGTGAAGGCCCAAGGTTACTTGGGAATGCAGGGAGGGCAGGGGCCCCTGGCCCACCAGGCGTCCCGATAGTGGAAGGGCGTCGCCCAGTGGTCACCGGCCTTGAACGGCCGCCTCTCCGTGAGACCGCACACGGGGCAGTAGTTTACGATTAGGTCGTTGTCCTTGGGGCTGTGAAACGCCTCTGTGGTCAATTCATGTACCTCGTTTGTGCCACTGTAAGGCCAACACAGCGGTAGTGTCAACTGCGTTTGTGCTGCAATCGTAGAATCGGGAGTGCTGCTGCGGCGATTGACAGCCTGCCTGCGGTTGGCTTACTCTATGAGGCGAGTCCTGCGGGAGCTTGTTGCGACAGGCTGAGAGGCCCCAACGCATTGGGGCGACCGTCGGAACCTGAACTGGATAATGCCAGCGAAGGGAGAGTGAACTTGCTTACGTTGCCCTGTATCGCAGACCGTCGCCGTGCCGTCGTTTCCTTGAACGGCGGCCCCCCATCGAACCTCCAACATCGCTTAGCCACCGGACTGCCGCGCGGCCGTGAGGCGGTGCGCTCATGAATGACACGCTGACAATCGCTGGGGTCGAGTTCTCGTCGCGGCTCATTCTGGGCACCGGCAAGTATCGCACGATGGAGGAGATGGTCGAATCCATTGAGGCCTCCGGCACCGAGATGATCACGGTGGCCATCCGCCGGCTGGACCTGGATGACCCGAACAAGAAGACCCTGCTGGACTACGTCGATTGGAGCAGGTACCGCATTCTGCCAAACACGGCAGGATGTGCCACGCCGGAGGAGGCCCTTACCATCGCGCGGCTGGCGCGTGCAATGGGCCTGTCCGACTGGGTCAAGCTGGAGGTCATCCCGGACCCCAAGTACCTGCTGCCCGACCCGGTGGGCACCCTGGAGGCGGCCCGTGCGCTCCTGGACGACGGCTTCACCGTGCTCCCTTACATCCACGCCGACCCCGTGCTGGCGAAGCGGCTGGAGGAGATGGGTTGTGCCACCGTGATGCCGCTTGGCTCGGCGATTGGCTCCGGCCAGGGCATTCACACTGCCGAGGAGATTCGAATCATCATTGAGCAGGCCGGCGTACCCGTGGTGGTTGACGCCGGGCTGGGTGTGCCCTCCGACGCGTCGCAGGCGCTGGAGATGGGCGCCGACGCCGTGCTAGTGAACACCGCAATCGCCCAGGCCAACGATCCGGCTCTGATGGCCGAGGCGTTCCGGCAGGGCGTGGAGGCCGGCCGCAAGGCGTTCCAGGCAGGTCGCATCGCCCGCAGGCCTCACGCGTCGGCCAGCAGTCCCGTAGAGGGGCTCGTAGGTCAGAGCTAACAAGGCATGAGATCAGACCTGGCCCAGCGATATCCTCTGCTTTGCCTCGTCACCGACAGGACGCTCTGTGGCGCGGATGCACTGCCAGCCACCGTAGACGCGGCGGTGTCGGGCGGCGTGGACGCGGTCCAGCTTCGAGAGAAGGATATGCCCGCCGGCGAGCTGCTGAAGCTGGCCCTCAGCCTCCGCCGCATCACCCGAGACAGGGCGGCGCTCATCATAAACGATCGCCTGGATGTAGCGCTCGCCGCGCAGGCGGACGGCCTGCACCTTCCGGAGGCGTCCATCTCGGTCACGGACGCAAGGGCGATTGCGCCGCCTCACCTTATGCTCAGCAAGGCAGTTCACGATGCACCGGGCGCATCCGCGGCCGACTCGGAGGGCGCCGACATGCTGGTGCTCGGTACGGTATTCGATACCGCGTCCAAGCCTGGTGTGTCGGCAGGTGGACTGGCTCTGGTGCGCGAGGCTGCAAGAGGCGTGCGAGTTCCCGTGCTCGCGATCGGAGGCATCAACGCGTCCAACGCCGGCGCCGTCATCGGGGCGGGAGCAAGCGGCGTAGCCGTCATTTCCGCCATCATGTCGGCTTCGAACCCGGAGGCGGCTGCGCGAGAACTGAAGCAGGCCATGCTTGCGGCCTGGAACGCGACGCATCGAGTTGCTGCTGGGGCGTGAGTTCGACGTGAGCGGCATTCAGCCAGCCGCCTGCAGACTAGTGATTTCGTTCAGACTGTATGCTCGTGGTGGGATGGCGCGCGTGCTATACTAGCTCGCGAGGGAGGACGCCAATGGCAACACATGAAGAGCGAATCCAGGCACTGGAGGACTTAGTCCCCGGCATAGCGCGTTCGCAAGAGATGATTGTCGACGCTCTAGGTGCGATAAGCGAGGCCATGTGGGGCATCGTAAGGACGCAACAGGAGCACTCGGTGATTCTCCAGACGCATTCAACCGTTCTTCAGAGCGTCGTCCAGACCCTAGACGAGCACACGGCGATACTCATGGAGCACTCGGCAATTCTACAGGAGCACTCGGCAATTCTACAGGAGCACTCGGTAATTCTTCAGGAGCACACGGTGCTACTCAGGTCTATTGTTTCCTCAGTTCAGGAGCAATCCCTGGAGCTGGCGCGCATTCGCGGGAATATGGCATTGGACTAGCCCGTGCACACGTGGAGTAAGGGAAGGAGCCGGCATTCCGGCGTGAAGCCTGTGAGTGAGCAGCGCACATGATTTCGCTAAGCGTGAACGGCAAGAGGCGAGAGCTGGAGGGTCCGGTGAAGCTTATCGACTTCCTGGAAAGCAGCGGCGTGAACCTGCAGTTCGTGGCAGTGGCGCACAACGGGGACGTCGTGGCGCGCGAGCGTTTTGCGCAAGTTGTCCTGGACGACGGAGACGTGGTGGAGGTGGTGAGACCCGTGGGGGGCGGATGAGCCACGCGGCGGAGCTACCGAGTGTCTGAAGAGCGAGTCATCGTAGTAGGCGGGGGCGTCATAGGCTGCTCCATCGCCTACTATCTTGCCGGGGCGGGCGCCAACGTAACGCTGCTGGAGCGTGGGAAGGTGGGCAGTGGGGCGTCGGACGTAGCAGCCGGCATGGTCGCGGCCCTTTCGGAGAACCTGGCGCTGGGCGAGCCGCTCAACCTGGCGCTCCACAGCCGTGCGCTGCTCCTGGACTTGTTGCCCTTGCTTCAGCAGGAGTCGGGCATCGACGTTGAGTACCGGTCACCGGGCATTCTCCATGTCGCCGTGACGGAGGACGAGGAGTCGGAGCTGCGCGGTCGGCTGGAGTGGCAGGAGCCGCTGGGCATGGACGTTCGATGGCTGACGGCGCAGGAGGCCCTCCGCGCCGAGCCCGCTCTTGGCGAGGGCGTACGAGGCGCACTCTTCTCGCCCAACGAGGGGCATCTAAACAGCAGGCGGCTCGTGCGCGCATACGCTCAGGCCGCGGCCCGCAGGGGCGCGGACATCCGGCAGGACACGGAGGTCATGGGCCTCACGTTGCAGGGGAGCCGGGTAACAGGCGTGAAGCTGGCGGCCGGTGAGATGGAGGCGGACTGGGTCGTGATGGCTTCCGGCGCCTGGGCGGGACGCTGCGGCGAGTGGCTGGACCTGCACATACCTGTGCAGCCCGTGAGAGGCCAGATTGTATCTACGCGAATCCTCCCCAGTCCCATATCGTCCATAGTCTGGCGGGGCATTACCTACCTGGTTCCCAAGGCGGACGGCGCAATCGTCATGGGTACGACGCGCGAGCGGGTGGGCTTCATCGAGAGCGCGACGCTGAGCGGCGTCTCCGGCATCCTCGCGGGCGCGATTGAACTGGTGCCGGCGGTGGCGAACGCGGAGCTGGGCCACGTGTGGGCCGGCCTGCGCCCTGGCTCTCCGGACGACGCGCCCATGCTGGGCCCCGTAGACGGCTGGGACGGCCTGCTTCTGGCCGTGGGCCACTACCGCAGCGGAATACTCCTCAGCGCGGCCACGGGCAAGCTCGTCGCAGACTACGTAGCAAAGGGCGACGGCTCCGCAATGCTGCCCTTCTCGCTCTCTCGGTTCTCCGCTCGGTAGCCGATCTCCAGGGGATTCCGGCAGGGGATTGTCTTGATTTCCGACCGCGATTATAATGCGTCCAGCCTTTGGCAAGAGGAGCCTGAGTATGACGTACGCCTTCATGAACGGTGAGTTTATGCCCCTGGACCAGGCCAAGGTGGGAGTGATGACACACGCGCTCCACTACGGCACATCCGTATTTGAAGGCATACGCGGCAACTGGAACGAGGAGCAGGGCAAGCTGTACGTGTTCCGCCTGAAGGAGCACTGCGAGAGGCTCCTGCAGGGCTGCAAGATCATGCGCATCGCCATTCCCTACTCCGCCGATGACCTGTGCGGCATCATTCTGGAGCTGGTGGAGCGATGCGGCTATCAGCAGGACATTTACATTCGTCCGCTCGCATTCAAGGGCGAGGAGCGAATCGCCGTGCTCAAGCTTCAGGATCTGTCGGACTCACTCTGTGTACTGACCATCCCGTTCGGCGCCTACCTGGACCCGGAGGGCGCAGCGCGGTGCTGCACCTCGTCGTGGCGACGCATGGAGGACACGATGATTCCGCCGCGCACCAAGATCGGCGGGCTGTACGTCAACAGCATCCTGGCCAAGACCGAGGCCACGCTGGCGGGCTTCGACGAGGCTATCCTCCTCACCCAGGACGGCTTCGTTTCCGAGGGCACCGGCGAGAACATATTCACGGTAGTGGACGGAAAGCTGGTCACGCCGGCCCTCTCCAGCAACATCCTGTCCGGCATAACCAGGGACGCGGTGATCCAGATAGCCCGCAATGAGCTTGGCCTGGAGACGGTGGAGCGCGGTATCCGCCGCAGCGAGCTCTACAACATGGACGAGTGCTTTCTCACGGGCACGGCCGCGCACCTGACGCCCGTTGGCTACATCGACAACATCATGATCGGGGACGGCAGCATGGGGCCTGTAACCCGTCAGATGCAGAACCTGTACTTTGACGTCATCCGCGGCAAGGTGCCCCGGTATCTCCACTGGTGCTCGCCCGTCTCGGTTGCCACGCCTGCGCAGGCCTCTTCGTAGAGTACAGCAGGCCGGGCTACGTGCGCGGTGTTCACTTCACTGAGCCGCGAGATGTCCGCGACTGTTGACCTCCGTAGCTATATGGTGTATCGTTTTGGCCGATACGCAATGGTCGCAGTTCTGAGCCGGGGTCTTACAAGATGAACCTGGGACAGGAATACGTGCTTCTTGTGTTCGTGGGATGCTGCGGGGTGTTGCAGTTGGCAGCCGCGTTCGGCGGCCTGAAGGGCATGCTGATCGCCGGCGACAGACGGTTTTCCACCGTTGTTGGCGTACTGCTCGTGGGCGGCGCGCTTGTCTGGTTCTTCTGGGAGGGTGGCCGGAACCTGCCGGACACGGGCGGCGGTATCGCCGGGGCGTCCCAGTTCTATTTCTTCATGCTCGGCGGCTTTCTTGCCATTCTGTTCACCTTACTGTTCACCTCTCTCACAAACATCAGCAAGAAGACATCCGCGGATGCGTCGGAAGTGGATACCGCGGACGGGCTTCCCTCCCTTAGGGAGACCACCTACCTCCATGCGCTGACGCGTAACCTGAGCACAGTATGGAAGCTATATCACAAGTTGACTCGCAAGTTTTCCTCTGGATAAACGGCTGGGTAGGCACATCTGCCACCTTTGACCGGATAATCCATTGGGTGGTCAGCGACTACCTCATGCCCGTCGTATGCTCGCTGACGCTGCTGGGGCTTTGGTTCGGCTGGCGCAACAACGAGATGCGTGAGCGACACCAGCGCGGCGTATTCCTGGCGTCGCTGGGCGTGGCGATCGCCATGGTGATGGTGAAGGCGTCTAACCTCGTCTTCTTCCGCCATCGCCCCTTCGACTCATTCGAAGTCGAGATGCTCTTCTATCCGCCAACGGACTCCTCCTTCCCCGCCAATCCCGTGGCCGTGGTGGTGGCGATGGCGACAGGCGTCTGGATGGCCAACCGTGCTATTGGCGGGGCAATGTACGCCGCGGCATTCGTGTACGGCTTCTCGCGCGTGTACGCGGGCGTGTTCTACCCGCTGGACGTGCTTGGCGGTGCGCTGGTGGGCGCAGCGGGCGTTGGCGTGGCCTACCTGGTGCTGCGCAGAGTCGAACCGGTGCCGACGTACGCGCTCAAGGTGGCCCGGTTCCTCTGCGTCGCCTAACTAGCCGCACCATCCGGTGCAGGCGGCCATACTCCAAGCCGATGGCAGTGCCTGTCTATATTCTCCGGCCCTGAAGCAGTGCCCGGGGGGTCGATTCCACCATCCTCCGAGCCGCCGCGTCGCCAACGATGGCTGCCGCCGCAGCCACGCCGCGCGACAGCAGCGGCGCTCTCGCTCCGTTAGGTGCGTGGCCATCTGAGGCGATGATGTGCGCCAGTCCCAGGCGCAGGAGCTGCTCGGCAGTGCGTTGCACGTCAGGGCCGTTGCCGCCGGTGAGGCTGCCGGCCGTTATCTGCGTGGCTGCGCCGTCCTTCACGAGAGCGCCGAGCAGCTGTGGATCCCGTTGAATAGACCAGTTTCGCTCCGGGTGTACTACGAGGGGTAGTAATCCGCGGCAGAGAAGGCTGCTAATGGCGTCGCGGGTGTAGTAGGGAAAGAACTCGAATGGAAGCTCGATGAGGATGCAGCGTGTGCCCTCGATGGGCAATGCTTCGCCTGCGTCCACCTGCTCTAGCGTGTCGAGTGCCAGGTGATTCTCCATACCCAGGACTATGTCGAGTGGAATCGACCGTGCGCTGAGCTCCTCATTCAGCTCTGCTGCACGGGCTCTGGCACAGGCAACGGAGGAACGCTCGACTACGTCGCGGTTGTGAGGCGTGGCGGCGATGGTGCGCGTGCCGTCCCGAAATGCTGCGGTAGCCATCTCGATGGACTGCTCCATCCTGAGCGGGCCGTCGTCAATGCCGGGCAGTATGTGGCAGTGAAGGTCCAGCATTCGGTGGCTGATCCTCGCGAGCTTGCCGCGCTACGTGTCATGAATTGTCGGTGGGATCCGCCTGCAACAGGGTCTGGTACGCGTCCAGGAGGTTGTCCACCACGGCTGTCCAGCTCATCGACTCGGCCGTCTGCCGGGACGCATCGCTCATCGACTGCCGGATTGCGGCGTTGCCTAGCAGCACGTCCAGACCATCGGCGAAGGGTTCCGGGCAGCGCCATGATATGAGGTAGCCGTTCACGCCATCCTTGACGATTGTGGGCAGTCCTCCAACGCGGGAGGCTATCACCGGTGTGCCGCACGCCATCGACTCCAGGGCCACAAGGCCGAAGCTCTCGTAGTAGGACGGGATGACGGATACGTCGGCGGCGCTGTAGTACAGCGGGAGCTCCTGCTGAGCCATACGGCCCAGGAAGCTCACGCGCTCCGCGATTCCCAGTTCGTTGCACAGCGCCCTCAGCCTTGCCATCTCCGCATCCGCCTCGCCTCCGCCGACAATGATCGTCCTGGTGGTATCCGCCCGCTGGAGCTGGGCCACGGCCCTCAGGAGAATGTCCACCCCCTTGAGAGGATCCAGCCTGCCGACGAACAGCACCACACCGTCCTCACCGATGCCCAGCTTCTGCTTCGCCTCACTGCGGTCAACGGGCCGGAAGAGATCCACGTCCACACCGCAAGGTATGACCTTTATCCTCTCGGCAGGCGCGTCGTAGAAGCGCGCCATCGCCTCGCTCTCGTGCCGGCTGAACGCAACAATTGCATCAGCGGTGCGGATGACACGCACCTCGCCTACGGAGCGCTCCTCCGGCTCATCCTCGCCCGCGCGAGCCCGCTTCTTGATCTCCGCCAGCGTGTGAAAGGTGGTCACGTGGGGAATGCCCCAGCGACGCGCCAGCAGGGTAGTGGCCAGCCCCGAAAGCCAGTAGTGGGAGTGAACGACGTCGTAGCTCAGGCCGTGTTCGCGCGTGTAGTCCAGCACGGCGAGCACGAAGTCGGGGATGTTGCGTGACAGCTCCGACTTGTCGTCCGACGGCTCACCCGCGTTGACGTGAATGACGCGGGCACGCTCGGCGAGCTGAACGGTGGCCGGCGCCTCCGCCTCGTGGTTGCGGCTGAACACGTCCACGAAGATGCCGCGGTCGCTCAGCTCCTGCGCGACCTTGCGGATGTACACGTTCATGCCGCCGGCGTCCCTGGTTCCGGGCTGGGCGTCCGGGCAGCCGTGCACGCTCACGACGGCGATCCTCTCGATAGGGCGGTCCGTCGGTTGGGTGATGGAACTGTCGGTGTCAGTCATGGTCGAAAGTCTGCATCTGGGATTAGGCGGCCGCGGGCGTCTACGTGAGTCGCAGAAAACTAGCGGAAGATAGAAAGGGTATACAGCCCACGCCCGGTTGCTCCCAGGTGGTACTTGTACTGCTCTGTGCCTCTCAGGAGGTCGAAGTAGCTCTTGCCCTCGCCGATGGCGTCTTGGATGCACATGGCCTTGAGGAGGAAGCTGGTGCCCAGTGCGGCGTAGTCGGTGTTGTGGCCGCTGTTGTACAGCGACCACACGTTGTTGTAGTCGAAGCACACTGTGGCGGCCGTCCTGACGCCCTCCACCTCCAGGAAGAAGAGGTGGAGCAGGCCGCGCTCCGCCATCCGCGGGGACATCTCGCGAAAGAAGGCGTAGCGTTCGTCTGTCAGGAATCGAGACTTTTCCTCACGGCTCTGGCCCATGAGGTCCAGGAAGTCGTCCATGGCCTCGGCCACGTCGTCAGTGTCGCTCAGCCGGTATATCCTGAAGTCCACGGACTCCTGGAGCCGGCGCATCTTGCGGCGCAGCTCGTGGCGGTCCTTCTTGCGCAGCCCCATGAGGTACTCGTCCCAGGTGCCGGGCAGAGACACTCCCATCAGCGTGTCCTCCTCGGCCTGCTCAACCCGGCGTCCGCGTTCCAGCGCCAGGGCCGGCAGGTGACTGAGCGCGTGCGAAGCTTGGGGTAGCGACTCCAGGCGCACCTCGTCCCACTCCTCGTCCTCCAGGTATTCCATGAGACCGCGGTAGAAGTCCTGCTCCCGGCCTTGCGCAACGATGAAGTCGTGCATGTCCCACAGGTCGGTGCTGCCCAGGAAGGTGATGAGGCCGCCGTCCTTCATGAGGGGCGCAATGCCGATGGTGGATTGACCGTCGGAGAGCTTGACCAGGCGGAGCTCATGCCCCGCGTCGCCCATGCTCTCCCACCACGCTCCCTGCCAGTAGGGCGTGAGGAAGATACCATTGTGATCGCTGCCGGCGAGAAGCTCTTCCCACTCCGCGTCCACGCTCTGAAAGCTCTCCAGGCTGAAGGAAAGTTCCAACACTTCTCCTCTGCGAGTTCTCTAGCCCTTGCGAGGCGACAGCGTAACCCTCTAAGTCGTCACGCCCTCGGCCCGAGGCTGAGGCTTCCCTGTACCACCTCCTCCAGCACCTTCTCCATCGCGCCGACTTCAGGGGGAAGCTCCTGCAGGGACACGTCCACGTTCTGAGAGGCCAGGTCTGGGTCCTTGAGGCCGCTGCCGGTGATGACGCACACCACCCGCTTCTGGCTGAGGTCCAGCTGCCGGGACAGCTTGATCACGCCCGCAACCGATGCCGCGGAAGCCGGCTCCCCGAAGATTCCCTCCCGACGCGATAGCATCCGATACGCGGAGAGTATTTCGTCGTCGGTCACCGAATCGATTACGCCTCCGGACTGGTCGCGGGCTGCGAGCGCCTGCTGCCAGCTCGCCGGGTTGCCGATGCGTATGGCGGAGGCCACCGTGGAGGGCTCTGCGATGGGCTCGCCGCGCACTATGGGGGCCGCGCCCTCTGCCTGATAGCCCATCATGCGGGGCAGCGTTTCCGCCCTTCCCAGGTCAGCGTACTGGGTGAAGCCCCTCCAGTACGCGGTGATGTTGCCCGCGTTGCCCACGGGGATGAAGAGGAAGTCCGGCGCGTCGCCAAGGTCGTCGACGATCTCGAACGCTGCGGTCTTCTGGCCCTCCAGCCGGTGGGGGTTGAGGGAGTTGACCAGGGTGACGGGGTATCGCTGAGTGAAGGCGCGCACCATGTCAAGCGCCTGGTCAAACGTGCCGTTGACCACAAGAATCCTGGGGTGGTAGGCGAGGGCCTGGGCCATCTTGCCGGCCGCCACGTCGCCGCTGGGGACCAGGACGATGGTGGAGAGACCGCAGTAGGCGCCGTAGGCGGCTGCGGAAGCGCTGGTGTTGCCGGTGGAGGCGCACATTATGGCCGCGCTGCCGTCCTCCATAGCCTTTGCGACGGCCATGACCATGCCCCGGTCCTTGAACGAGCCGGACGGGTTGCAGCCCTCCAGCTTGAAGTACAGCTCCCCGCAGCCAATCTCGCTCTCGATGGCGCGTGACCGCACCAGGGGAGTGCTTCCCTCACCCATGGAGATCATCGGCGTGCTTGGAGTGATCTCCAGCAGCTCCCGATACCTCTCCAGGACACCTTGCCGCATGTCTAATCCACCCCTGCCGGAAACTACTCTTCCACTCTCAGGAGGTTGCCTATCTCCTTCACGACGTCTAGGCCTTCCAGTTCCCTGAGGGCCTGCTGCACGTCGCGCTCCCGGGAGCGATAAGTGGTGATTACAAGCTCTGCCGTGCCATCGTTCAGCCCGACCTCCTTCTGTATCACGGAGGCGATGCTGATCTGGAGATTGCCGAGAATGGCGGCCATCTGAGCCAGCACCCCGGCGCGATCGAGAACGGTTGCCCGTATGTAGTACCGAGTGACCAAGTCCGAGATAGGGCAGATGTTGACCTCGCGGTCCAGCGTGAGGAATCCGGCGGCCGGGAGTCCGTTCGCCATGCTCCACGCCACCTCGATGATGTCTCCCACCATTGCGCTGGCCGTTGGCATCGATCCGGCGCCCCGGCCGTGGAAGAGCACCTTGTCCACCAGGTCTCCCTCGACCTCAACTGCGTTGAGAACCCCGTCCACCTTGGCCAGAGGGGCATCCTGCGGCACCAGCGCGGGATGCACTCGCACCTCCACGTTGCCGTCACGGCTGGAGGCGATAGCCATTAGCTTGATCACGTAGCCCAGCTCGCGGGCGTAGCGGAAGTCCCTTCCGGCAAGGCGTGATATGCCCTCCAGGTGTACGTCCTGAGCGGCAACCCTGGTGTGGAAGGCCAGTGAGGCAAGGATGGCCAGCTTGTAGCCGGCGTCTATGCCCTCAACGTCGTTGGTGGGGTCGGCCTCAGCGTAGCCCAGCTCCTGGGCCTCGCGCAGAGCGTCCGAGAACTCCATGCCCTCGCTGCTCATCTTGGTGAGTATGTAGTTGGTGGTGCCGTTGATGATGGCACGAATGCCGCAAATGTCGTTGCCTCTGAGGCTCCTTGTGAGCGGCCCAAGGATGGGAATGCCGCCGCCGACGCTGGCCTCGAAGAGCAGGTGGGCGCCCCTGCGGTCTGCTAGCTCGAGGAGCTCCGGCCCGTGCTTGGCCATGACCTCCTTGTTGGCCGTGACCACGGACTTGCCGGATTCCAGGGCGGTGCGGATGTAGTCGAGTGCAGGGTGTTCGCCACCCATGGCCTCGGCCACAATGTCTATGGAGGGGTCATCAAGAATGAGCGCCGCATCCGCGGTCAGAATCTGCCGGTCGAACTCAACCTGGCGCGGCCTGTCCGTGTCTCTTACCAGTATTCTGGTGACCTGGATGGGGCGGCCAACCGAGCGGGCTATTGCGGAGCCGTTCCGGTTGAGGGCGTCAAGGACACCGCCTCCCACAACTCCAAGGCCCAGGAGGCCCACGTTGATTGGACTATCCGGGGAGCGCACACTGCCCTCTACTCACGGGATGCCTCGGTTACCTTCCGGACCAGCCAGTCGTACTGCCAGTCGCACGGGCCGCCGGCGGAGCCGCCGCCGAAGCAGGAGGTAATCCTGTGGTTGCCGCGCTCCTCGGCAATCCAGGTCTGGAGTTCCGCCTCACGCAGCCTGTTAATCTGAGTCTCCTCCAGTACCCTGTCTTCTTCTTCGTCCGTGACCATGAAGAAGTATGTGAAGTTGCCGGTAGGGACCGCCGCACTCACCTCACCGATTTCCAGTGCGAAGATGGTCTCGTCCAGCACGCCAAGGGTGCCCTCCGGCAGCCACCCGTACTCGCCTCCGTTGACGGCTGAGGGTCGGTCGTCCGAGAAGTTCTCGGCCACGGTTGCGAAGTCCTCGCCGCGCTCCAGCCGCAGCGCCACCTCCTGGACAGTCTCCTGTGCAGCGAGCGCCGCGTCTTCGCCCTCTTCCGCTCTTGAAGAGATGACTATCCACGACATGTTCACCTGCCTGGCAGATTCCGGCAGGCTTGCACCCAGGTACTCCCTTAGCTCTTCCCTCAGCAGCGAAGCCTCCACGAACCTCCGATGCTCGCTCTCCGACAGATTGGACGTGTCAAGGTACTGCCGGTAGGCTTCACTGAACTCCCTGTCCAGCTGGTCCGGCGGCACCTCAGCCAGCTCCGGCGACCTTCCGATAATCCTGTCGCGCACTTCTTGGTCGATTGCTTCATCGCTCACAGTTATGCCGATGCGTTCGGAGCCGCTTCGCACAAGCTCATCCTGCTGAAGCTGCTGCAGCAGTCGAAAGGGTTCACTGCCGAGGCTGATCTGGCTTCCCAGTGCCTCCAACCCGACGAGGTACTTGGTCATGAAGCCAAGAGTGTACTTGGTGTCGTCCACCTGAAGCACCACGCTTCTGGGCGGAGCAACGAAGTTGGCCCAGTAGCCGTACGCAGGTATAGCTATTATGAACAGAATGGCTATTGCGCCGGCCACCATCAGCGCCCGCTGCTTTGCCTGTTCCCTCTGTAGCTTTGACCTCTGCCTGCGCTGGCTGGGCCTTATGATTATCTGGCTTCTCTGTCTCGCCATGCTGGAACTTTCACCGTTAGTGGAGAGTCTCTTTGTGATCAAAGGTAGGCAGCCGCCGCCGGAGCCTGCGGGACTGCTAGGCGTGTGCCTCCCTCTCGGATCGGACTTGTCCCTGGACGAATGGTATGAGCGCAACGTGCCTCGCTCTCTTGATCGCCAGCGTGAGGGATCTCTGGCACCTGGCGCAATTGCCGGTCTTTCGTCTGGGCTCAATGCGCGCTCTTTCTGAGACGTACCGGCGCATTCTTGCCAGGTCCTTGTAGTCGATTGTCTTTACGCGATCCACGCAGAAAGCGCAAACCCTGCGACGAGCGTAGAATCTGGGCCTTCCCCGCCTCCTGGGGCCTCCCGGTCTTGGCCTGGTACTCATGTGTCTCTGCTACTCCTATCGCTTGCTTCTGGGAGCCGTACTTCGGATGGTCGCCGTTTACGGGGAACCCCGCATCAGAACGGCAGGTCCTCCGGATCAAACGTGGACTCCGACTGCCCCTCCGAAGACGACTGGCCCTCCCCTTGGCGGTCCAGGAAAAGCACGGTGCCGGCGTTGATCTCATTCACATGCCGAGTCTGCCCGTCCTGGCCCTCCCATGACCGGCTCCGCAGACGCCCGTCCACGTAGACGCGCCGACCCTTTGCCAAGAATTGGTTGCAGGTTTCCGCCAGCTGGTTCCAGGCAACGACTGTGAACCACTCTGTTTCGTCCTGCCTTTCCCCAGCAGAGTTAGTGTATCTCCTGGATGTGGCTAGGCGAAAGGAGGTAACGGGACTACCGTTTGGGGTGTAGCGCATCTCCGGGTCTGTGCCCAGAAACCCTATCACCGTCATCCTGTTGAATCCCGCCATTTGACTGCTCCTCTCGGTTCGGTACGGGCCTGCCGGGCGCCCGCATTCGCTTGCTATTGGGTCTCGCTGTTCGCCGGCTCATCCGCGGGCGGTTGTTCGTCACCTTCCGAGGAGGCGTCCGTCTCCGCAACCGATTCCTCGGCCTCCGCAGACTCGGTTGAGGCCTCAGGCTCCGCCACGTCGGCTGCGGCCTCGGTCGCCTGCGCTTCCGGGTCGGCCGGTGTGTCATCGGTGGATGCCTCTGCCTGAGCGGCCTCCGTCTCCGTAGATTCGGCTGTTGCTTCTGCGGCTGCCGGTGCTTCTTCCGCAGAAACCTCTGCCTGTGGAGCCTCCGCCTCAGTGGATTCCGCCGGTGTTCCCGCAGGTTCAGTTCTGGGAGCGGGCGAGGGCGGAATGGAGTCTATCCTGATCAAGAGGTGACGGAGTACCTCCTCCGTTAGGTGGAGGCTGGCCTCCAGTTCCCTGGTGTCCTGCGGATCCATCTCAAGATGGGTCAACACGTAGTTGCCCTCATTAAAATTGCGAATGGGGTATGCCAGCCTCCGCAGCCGGCCCCACTGCTCCTGCCGGACCACACTGCCTCCACGGTCGCTGACGTATCGGTTTACGCGATCCAAAGTAGCTGCCAGCCCCTCATCGTCCACCTGGGGCGACACAACCAACATGAGTTCGTAGTATCTCAATCGTCTCTCCCGGCCCGAACCGCAGGCCGTCTCCTTACTATGATTGGCGCACAATCAAGGCGCGGACATTATAGCACCGCCAAGGGCAAGCCACAACGAAAGCCCGACTATGCCTCAAGCCCCGGCGCGCCGAACCTGGAGGTGATTCCCTCCACGTCCTCCCGGACCTCCCTTTCCACGCCGGCGTCACCGATGTTGGACAGGGTCTTGACGATTAGCCTCGCAATGTCCCCCATTTCGCTGACGCCGAAGCCTCGGCTGGATACGGACGGCGTTCCCAACCGCAGCCCGCTGGTCACGCGTGGGGGCCTCGTATCGAAAGGAATTGCATTCTTGTTGACCGTGATGTTCACATTGCCTAGGGCGGTTTCGGCGTCCTGACCGGTCACGCCAAGAGGCGATACGTCCACCAGCACCAGGTGGTTGTCGGTGCCGCCGGACACGACGCGAAGGCCTCCCTCGGTGAGTCCTGCTGCCAGGGCGCGGGCATTGTCGACCACGGACTGCTGGTAGTCGCGGAATTCGGGCATGGCCGCCTCACCAAACGCGACCGCCTTGGCGGCGATTATGTGCATGAACGGTCCGCCTTGCGTCTCGGGAAACACTGACCTGTCGATCGCACGCCCCAACTCCTCGGTCGAAAGGATGAACGCTCCCCTTGGGCCTCGCAGGGTCTTGTGGGTTGTGGACGTGACCACCTGGGCGTGGGGCAGGGGAGAGGGGTGCACGCCCGCAGCTATCAGACCGGCGATGTGCGCCATGTCCACCATGAGCGTGGCCCCAACTGCGTCTGCGATTTCGCGGAAGCGCTGGAAGTCTATGGAGCGCGGGTAGGCCGTATACCCGGCAACGATGACCTTCGGACTGTGCTCATGCGCGAGCCTCTCAACCTCATCGTAGTCAATGTGCTCTGTCTCGCGATTCACGCCGTAGGCCACAAAGTTGTACAACCTGCCGGAGAAGTTGACGGGGCTGCCGTGGGTCAGGTGACCACCCTGGTCGAGTCGCATGCCAAGTACGGTGTCGCCGGGCTTGATGAGTGAGAAGTACGCCGCCATATTGGCTTGTGCGCCGCTGTGCGGCTGCACGTTGGCGTGCTCAGCCCCGAAAAGCCTGGTGCTCCGGTCGATCGCAAGCTGCTCCACTACGTCCACGTGCTCGCAGCCGCCGTAGTAGCGGCGCCCGGGGTATCCCTCGGCGTACTTGTTTGTGAGGTGCGTTCCTTGGGCCTCAAGGACAGCCCTGCTCGCGTAGTTCTCGGAGGCAATGAGCACGATGTTCCTTAGCTGTCTCTCCGCCTCCTTCTCGATGGCGAGTGCAACGTCCGGATCCTGCGATGCTAGAACACCCATGACATCTCCTTGCAGGTGGTCACAATTCAAGCTCTCGTTATACTTCAAATGCAACGAGAGCTAGGCGGCCCATCGCCATAGCTCTCGCCTGCCGGCCCACTGGCTGCCCTGAGCCGGGGTTCGAAAGATTGGGCATGATTCGTAATGTAGTCTAGAGATTGAGACGTAAGCTGTCAACGCCGCTGGTTGCTTCACGCCTCGCGGGCCAGCGTGACGCCGTACACTTGGGCAGCCCCGGCCTCCATTAGCACGGAGGCGCAGGCATCAAGTGTTGCGCCTGTGGTGCAAACGTCGTCCATTAGCACCAGGACCTTGCCCTCAACTTCTGAGGGGGCCGGGCAATAGAAGGAGTCCTTGACGTTGGCCTTGCGGTCCGCAGCCGATTGGCTCCGCGCTTGTGGAGGTGAATTGCTCACTCGCGAGAGATAGCCGGAGGCCACCGGGATTTCGAGCTGCTTGCCGGCCTCGAAGGCCAATAGACGC
Organism: Dehalococcoidia bacterium; assembly: GCA_034423135.1. Lineage (GTDB taxonomy): Bacteria > Chloroflexota > Dehalococcoidia > Lucifugimonadales > UBA2985 > JAPPHY01. Next base: position 142,580 of record DAOUJC010000011.1, read on the forward strand.
GCCTGATTGTAGCCTCGCTGGCGCTCGCGCCTGCTGTGAAGCGGAACCGGCACCAGCGCGTCCCCGCTCACGTCCTCAGAGATCATGAAGTCGGCCAATATCCGGCCAAGCTGAGGCGCGATGGAGCGCAGGTTGCCATACTTGAGCTGATGGACCGCGTGACGGATAGCGCCCTCCATCAGGAACGGCGCGCGAATGGCGCTGATGGCCAGGGGCGTGCTCCGGCAATCGGCGCAGATGCTGCCGCGCGGGAGCGGCTGGGCGCAGGCCATGCAGTAAGGAGCCAGCAGACGAGGCTGCTCATTGAGACAGGAGTCGCAGATGAACTGCCCTTCTCGGCTGCACCCTGCGCATCTGGGCGGGTACAGCAGATCCAGCCCGGCAGTAGCGAGACTTGAGATACGGCTGCCCAGCGCGTTGGTTAGCACGGGGATTCGCGAGACTTGCGACCACATGCGTAGGCGCCTACTGCGTGGGCTCAGATCCTGGCTCTTCCGTTTCCTCCGGTTTTTCGCCCACGATGTATTGGCGGAGCGTTTCGTTTATGCGGCTCTGCCATCCTCTGCCGGAGGCGCGGTAGTGGGCAAGCACGTCCTGGTCTAGCCGTATGGATACAGCCTCTTTGGTGGGAGCCTTCTGTTTGCCGCGAGTTCTGCGCCAGCGCTCCACTACCTTGGGCACAACTTCGGTAGCGGGCCGCGCGCGTTGGAACCAGTCCTGGCCCAGCTCCTGAGTATCCTGATCCCTGGCCAGGCCAACCTGTATGGCCGTTTCCTCTCCGAACTCAGCCGCAATCTCTTCAAAGGTCATCCGGCTTGCGGCAATTTTCTCAATAGATTGTTGCAGCATATCTAAGCCTCTCTTCCTGGCTGGCCCTGCGCAGACTGATGATCCTGGTTGCGTTGTCGCGGTCTGTGAACACTACTACGTGCAGCCGGCCCTGAAGGTATCCCACTCCTATATATCTTGTTTCTCCTTGCCTGTCACTGCGTCCCACTATGGCGCTGTCCCAATCAAAGTGCTCTATGTCTGCAAAGTCTACGCCGTGCTTGTTCAGGTTAACTTCGCGTTTGGCCTGGTCCCATTCGTAGTTTGTCATATTGTATATGCATTTTGCCCCCACGTCAAGCGGTTTTGCCATCTCTTATGGGGCTTGTTCTGGGTCTGTGCTAAGATTAGCCTGCATTCATCAGGGGCGCAAGGAGTGTGTAGCTTCGATGATCAGGGCGGTGTTCTTCGATTTCTACAATACCTTGGGAAGATTTGACCCACCGCGCGAGAAGATTCAGACCGATGCCTGCTCTGAGTTCGGCTTGGAGGTCACGTACGAAGGGATCACGCGGGGATATGCTGTCGCGGACGCCTTCATGGCGCGGGAGTCGGCGCGCCAGCCTATCTGGGCTCGAAGCGACACCGCAAGGGACGATTTCTTCGGGGAGTACGAACGGTTGCTTCTGGAGGGCGCAGGCGTGGAGGTTTCTCGCGAGCTGGCACTGCGGGTGTTCACCCGTGTGCGGGATACGCAGCAGGGCTTCGCTCTGTATGACGACGTGCTTGATGCTCTTCATGCGCTAAAGAGGCGCAGCATCGTTTTGGGATTGATCACCAACATTCGGGGAGACGCCAACTCGCTGTGTCGTGAACAAGGCCTGTTCCCGGCGATGGACCTTGCGGTTGGCTCACAGGAAGTCGGGGCTGGTAAGCCTGAACCTGCCATCTTCTTGGAGGCGCTTCGACGGGCCGGCACCGAACCGCGAGAGACTATGCACGTGGGCGATCAGTACGACACCGATGTCAAGGGGGCAAGGGCAGTTGGCATTCACCCCGTGCTGCTTGACCGTGACGATATGAAGGCAGACGTCACGGACTGTCCCCGGATTCTGGGCTTGGAGGAGCTCCCATCGCTGGTGGAGGCTGTTGGTCTAGAGTCCTAGGCGAGTGTTGCCGAGAGTTCCATGACTTCGGCTCTGAACTTTGCCAGACCCTCCAGTGTCCTGACCAGCTCTTCTCTCCATCCCTCCCGCAAGTTCAACCGAATCTGGCTGTGCCCAACCCTGGACGCGGGGCCAAGTGACTTCTGCAATGCCAGCCGCGCACCGCTCACCGGCTCGCTCATCTGCAGCACGATCTCGCGGCCCACTTTCGAGACTGCTTCCACGCCCACGTCTCTGGCCAAGCTTCGAAGCTCCACCACGAACAGCAGGTCTCGGACTGCACGCGGCAGGGGACCGAAACGGTCTCTGATCTCATCGCCCAGAGCGCCTATCTCTTCGCGCCGCAACGGTTTGGCAAAACGCTGGTACACGCCGAGGCGAGTCGTTAGGTCCGGTATGTAATGAAGCGGAATGTATGCGGAAATGGGCAGGTCCAGCTTCACGTCTATTGGCAGGGAAGGGGTGTTGTCTCCGCTCTGCTCAGCCCTGAGCTCTGCCACAGCCTGTGACAGCAGCTGTGAGTAGAGGTCGTAGCCGATAGCGTGGATGTGACCGCTCTGCTCCGCGCCCAGAATGTTGCCTGCGCCTCTGATCTCCAGGTCTCGCATGGCAATGCGGAAGCCGGCGCCGAGCTCCGCCGCCGCCAGGATGGTCTTCAGTCGCTTCTCCGCCGTCTCCGTGATTCGGTACTGCCGCGGCACCATCAGGTACGCGTAGGCGCGGTTGGCTCCCCTGCCCACGCGACCCCTGAGCTGGTAGAGCTGTGACAGTCCCAGCATGTCCGCCCTGTCGACAATCAGGGTGTTGACGTTGGGCATGTCCAGGCCGGCCTCAATGATGGTGGTGCATACCAGCACGTCGCTCCCGTAATCGGCGAAGTCCGCCATCACGCTCTCGAGCTGTTCCTCCGGCATCTGGCCGTGTCCTATCGTGATCCTCGCCTCCGGCACAATCCTCCGCACTCGCATTGACGTCTCTTCGATGGTGCGAACGCGGTTGTGCAGATAGAAGACCTGGCCGCCGCGGTCCATCTCCCTGAGAATGGCTTCCCTCACAATTTCCTCGCTGAACTCCGAGACGAACGTCTTGATGGCGAGACGCTCCTCCGGCGGTGTCTCTATCGTGCTCATGTCGCGCACGCCGGAGAGGGCCATGTGCAGCGTGCGCGGAATGGGTGTCGCGCTGAGCGTCAGGACATCCGCGTCCTTTCGGAGGCCCTTCAGCCGCTCCTTGTGCGCCACGCCGAATCGTTGCTCCTCGTCCACAATCACCAGCCCCAGGTTCTTGAAGAACACGTCCTTTTGCAGCAATCGGTGTGTGCCGATGCAGATGTCCACATCACCTGCTGCCAGCCTCTCGGTCACGCGGCGCTGGTCTTCCGCGGTGCGGAAACGGCTGAGCACCTCCACCTTTACCGGGAAGGCCGCAAGCCTCTGGGTGAACGTAGCTAGGTGCTGATGGGCAAGCACCGTTGTGGGCGCCAGAACGGCAACCTGGAATCCGTCCATCACCGCCTTGAAGGCCGCGCGCAGGGCAACCTCGGTCTTGCCGTAGCCGACGTCGCCGCATACGAGACGATCCATTGGCCGGTCCGTCTCCATGTCCTCCTTGATGTCGCTGATGCTCTGGAGCTGGTCTGTGGTCTCGGTGTAGGGGAAGGAGTCTTCCATTTCACGCTGCCAGGGCGTATCTGCGGAGAAGGCGATGCCGCTGGTCACCTCCCTTGAGGCGTAGAGGGCCAGGAGCTCGCGGGCCATCTCCCGCGTTGACGCCCTCGCCCGAGCCTTGGAGCGGCTCCACTCCTGAGTGCCCAGGCGAGTCAGCGTGGGCACACGTTCCCCCGGCGCCGTGTACGGCGACACCCTGTCCAGCTGGTCCGTGGGCACATACAGCTTGTCGCCCTCGGCGTACTCCAGCACCAGGTACTCGCGCTCCCGGTCACCGCCCTCCATACGCCGTGTCCCGGCGAACCGTCCGATCCCGTGGTCAGTATGTACAAGGTAGCTCCCCGGCACCAGGTCCGACAGGAACGCGGCTCGCTGAACGGGTTGGCGCCTGCGCAGCGACCGTTCCTTGGCCACACCCATGATCTCAGCGTCCGAGAGAAGCCTGAGCGAGGAACTGCCCAGCGGAAGGCTCCATCCCTCGGTCAGCGAGCCGCGCGTCAGTGCAACCTCACCTCTGGGGAGGCCAACCGGGGCATCGTCGTTCGGACGGACTGCGATGCCCTGTCCCAGAAGCACCTCAGACAGCCGGGCGGCGTGCTGGGACGCCAACGCGATGCGATCACCGTCCTCCAGCCATGCCCGAACATCTGATGCAAGCGCATCCAGGCGTCCCATGTAGCTGCCGGAAGGCATGAACCCAAGGTCGATGGGATGATCTCCGCCTTGCGTCTCTCGCTCAGGTTCCCAGGGGTAGGACTCCAGACGGCGCGTCGCGTCGGAAAGCTGCCCTTCAAGTTGGCTGCGCGGCACGTAGAGCGATGGCAGGCGCCGCGGGATGTCGCCGCGCTCCTCCTTGGCCGCCCGCAGCTCCGCGAACTTCTCCTCCATCGCCAGCAATTCACCCCCGATCTCCCACGGCCTCTCAATAACCAGCAGGCAGTTCTGAGGCAGGAAGTCCAGCGGGGCGCCCTGGCAGAAGAACCCATTGTAGAAGCCCGGTTCGTCCAGGACGTGGCCGTTCAGCAGAAGCGAGAATTCCTCCTTGATCTGCTCCTGCGTAGCAGGCGAACAGTTGGAGGAGTCCAAACGGTCGTACAGCGCCTCCACCTGGTCGATGTCAGCGAGGGCTGGGAGCGCCTCCTGCGCAGGCAGCACGAACACGCTCTCGACCGGCCTGACCGACCGCTGGGAAAACGGGTCGAATAGCCTGATGCTCTCGACCTCGTTGCCCATCAGCTCTATGCGGGCAGGCTGCTCTGAGCCGGGCGAGAATACGTCGATGATGCCCCCGCGGCGGCTCACAGTACCCGGCGTCTCGACCGCCTGCTCAGTGCGATACCCCATCCGCTGCCAGCGCTCCAGCAGCCCTGCAAGGTCGACGCGCTGCCCGACCGAGATACTGTGCGACGATTCCAGAAGAACGCTCCTGGAGATCGTCTTCTGAGCGACGGCCGCCACGGACGCGACTACCACCGGAGGCTTGCAGCTGCCGTCGAGGTCCGCTGCCGTCAAGGCCGCTAGCGCGCGGATTCGCCCGTGGGTTGTGGCGTCATCCGCGGTCAGCCGCTCGAAGGGGAGAGTCTCGCCCTCCGGGAGGTGATGGATCGCGGAGTCCTCGCCGCACAAGACAAGCATGTCCTCGTACAGGCGGCGCGAGCGGGCTGGCCGCGCCGTCAGCAGCAGGACGGGAGTATTCAGCTCATCGCGCAAGGCACCGGCGTAGAAGGCGAGTGCGGAGTCCAGCAGGACAGCTCGGGCAGAAACCGGCTCACGCTTTCTGAGCCGCTCAACCAGCTGCCGGTGTGGCTCGCTTTGCGAGAGCAGGCTGAAGAGTCCCGATAGGGGCATTTTTACTCCACAATGTCTAAAGGGGCTGGTGGCCCGGCCACAGCCCGTTGCGGGATTGTAGCACTCCGGTTGGTTGGGTTCAATGTGCCTGCGGTTAGCTCCAGCCGCGTGCCCGCCGGAGTCCGCTGCGGCGTGGAAAACCGGCGGCGGTTCTGGCCCTCAGTGATGGACGGCAATGGCCGGGGCGTTGAAAGATGACGCCCAAGGCTCCATAATGTGCAAGGTAGGATTCGGAAACACGCCATGCTTGAAAGACTGCAGTCGCTCAGCGAGAGGTTTACCGAGATTGAGGGCCTGCTTGCGCGCCCGGAAATCGCCACTGACCCGGGACGCCTGCAGGAGCTGGCCAAGGAGCGCGCGTCCATCGAGGACGTGGTTGACCTCTACGAGCGGTACGAGAGCGTCGCGAGGCAGCTTGCGGACACACGCGCCATACTTGATGAAGGCGGTGACGAGGACCTGAGAGCGCTCGCCCAGGAGGAGCTGCACTCGCTCGAAGCCCAGCGAGACGAGCTTGAAGGTCGGATGCGCCTCGCGCTGCTACCCAAGGACCGCAACGCCGAGAAGGACGTCATCGTGGAGATACGCGCCGGAACGGGCGGCGAGGAGGCCGCGCTGTTCGCAGGCGACCTCTATCGCATGTACGCCCGCTACGCGCAGGCCAAGGGGTGGGACGTGGACGTCATCGACTCCAACCCCACGGGAATTGGCGGTTTCAAGGAGGTGGTGTTCGAGGTCAAGGGCAAGGGCGCCTTCAGCCGCCTAAAGCACGAGAGCGGCGGCCACCGCGTACAGCGCGTGCCCACCACGGAGGCTCAGGGGCGCATCCACACATCCGCGGCAACAGTGGCTGTCTTGCCCGAGGCCGAAGATGTTGAAGTCGAGATCGACCCCGGCGACCTGCGCATCGACATCTTTCACGCCAGCGGCCACGGCGGCCAGAACGTGCAGAAGGTGGCGACGGCGGTTCGCATCATCCACAATCCGACGGGCATCGTGGCAGTCTGCCAGGACGAGCGCTCACAGCTCAAGAACCGGCAGCGCGCCATGGCGGTGCTCCGGGCTCGGCTGCTGGACCGCGAGGTTACTCGGCAGCAGGAGGAGATGGCTGCGTCTCGTCGCTCGCAGGTTGGCAGCGGCGACCGCTCGGAGAAGGTGCGCACCTACAACTTCCCGCAGAACCGAGTGACCGACCACAGGATTGGAGTCACAAGCCACAATCTGGAGCGCATCCTGATGGGTGAGCTCGACGAGTTCATCAACGAGCTGTCCGCTCGCGAGCAGGCGCGCCTGCTACAGGAGGCGTGACGTGACCCTGGCACAAGTGCTGGACGAGACTCGCAGGACACTTGCGGCCAACGGAGTCGAGGAGGCGGCGGTGGAGGCCGACCTGTTCCTGATGAAGGCGCTTGGCGTGGACAGGGGGGCTCTGTTCGCCTCGCCTGAGCGAGAACTGACGGCGGGGGAGAGGCAGACGCTGGCGAGGGACATGGCTCGGCGCCTCAACGGCGAACCTTGGCCATACATCTCCGGGCACAGGGAGTTCTACGGCCTGGACCTGAGGGTCGGGCCTCGCGTGTTCATACCGCGGCCGGAAACGGAGCTTCTGGTCGACCTGGCGTTGGAGCAGGCGCACGCATTGCCCACTGAACGAGAGATTCTCATTGCGGACGCCTGCACCGGAAGCGGCGCCATCGCCGTTGCGCTGGCGGTGCATCTGCCGAACGCCCGCGTCTACGCCACTGACATCTCCACTCAGTCGCTGGACATGGCACAGCGCAACTGCGAGAACCACGGCGTTGCGGACAGGGTGACCATTCTGGACACCAACTTGCTGGCCAAGGTGCCAGATGGCCTGGACATTGTGGTCAGCAACCCGCCCTATGTGCCGCGGACGGAGCTTCCGTATCTCGCGCGGGAGGTGCGAACGGAGACCCTGGTGTCGCTGGACGGCGGCGACGGCGGCCTGGAGATCATTCGCGTACTGGTGCCACAGGCGCTGGGCAGGCTCGGAAGGCCCGGAGCGTTCATCATGGAGATGTCGCCGGGGCAGGGCGACGCGGTGAGCGAGATGTGTCTCGCAATTGCGCCGGACGCCGTCGTCACGCTCCACGAGGACCTTGCCGGGCTCACGAGGGCCATCAGCGTTCGGCTTCCGTGAGTGCGGTGACAGCGTCACAACACTTGGCGTTGACCTCGGCTTGGCCGCTCTAGTATCATCTGTGCGGAATATCAAATGAACCTATGCGTTCGCGCCAGGATAGGCTTGGCGGACCAAGCAGGTCAATCGAAGAGAGACTGGGGGGAATAGAGCATGTCCGAAAGCGAGGGCAGGGGGGATTTCTCCTTCGCTGCCTTTTCAAAGGCGCCCTTCTATCAGAAGATCAACCAGGACCTCGTAGATCTGTCGCAGGTGGGGCCGGGCCAGAAGGTGGTGGACCTGGCATGCGGCACCGGAGGCGTGACCAAGATAATCCTTGAGAAGCTGCGCGGCGCCAGGGACAGCGTGGTCATAGGCGTGGACATGTCCATGACGGCGCTCAAGCAGGCCAAGGCAGACCTGAGCAATGCCAAAGACGCCATGGTGGAGTTTGTACTGGGCCGTGGGGAGCAACTCTCGCAGCTGGTGCGGGACAAGATGGACGCGGTGGTGTTCTGCAACGCCATACACATGGTGCCCGACAAGACCCAGCTCTCCGGCGAGGTGTACTCCACGCTGAAGAGCGGGGGCGTGTTCGCCTTCAACACCTCCTTCTACGAGGGCAGTCATCCGCCCGAGACGGAGGAGTGGTATCGCCGGTGGATGTTCAGGTCGCTGCGCATCCTGAGGTCGGAGTACGGCCTCTCTCCGGTGAAGGCGGCAAAGGTGGAGGCCCGCCAGCACCTGACGGCGGAGCAGTACATGGAGCTTCTCAGGGAGCGCGGCTTCGAGATCAAGGAGCACCGGGTCAACTCCGTGCAGGTACCCCTGGAGGGCTGGGTGCTCATCAGCGGGTTCGAGGACTGGATCACAGGCGTGATGCCCGGCGTGCCCCTGGAGCAGGCCAGCGCGTCGCTCCAGAAGGGCGCGGCGCAGGTGTTCGAGGAGATGAAGGTGAACTTCATCACTCGAAACTGGCTGGAGATCGTCGCCGTCCGGCCCTAGCTCCGTCGGGTTTCCCAAGGTCGGCGTGACCGACAGTGTCTCCGCACTTCTGTAGTGGCAGTTAAGGCCGCCGCCGTTTCATTGACCCCTGCGGTGAGCGGCCCTAGAATGGCATCGTCAGAACGCCGACGTGGGGTGTGACGCAATGATCCTTCTGGGTGTTGATCCCGGCCTCCTTCGAATGGGCTACGGCGTCATCGAGGCCGTGGGAAGCAGCGTGCGATTGAAGGAGGGCGGCGTCATCCGCGGAGGAGGCTCCAGCGATCCAGTGGAGCGCAGGCTGTCAGTGCTCTACGACGGCTTGCGTGAGGTGGTGGAGGAGTTTCGCCCCGCGGCCCTGGCGCTCGAAGAGGTGTACTCCCACTACGCGCACCCCAGCACAGCGGTCCTCATGGGCCACGCCCGCGGTCTCGCCTGTCTTATCGCGGCGCAGTGCGACGTGCCGCTGCACAGCTACGCATCCACCCGCGTCAAGCACTCTATGGTGGGCAACGGCCGCGCAAGCAAGGCCCAGATTCAGAGGGCTGTGCAGGCGAGGCTGAAGCTGACGCAGCTACCCGAACCGAACGACGTGGCGGATGCGCTTGCGCTCGCGCTGTGCCACTGGCAGGCGATTGGCGGCGCCGGCGCCGCACTTGCCGGACCGGGCGCGGGCCGTGCGACCGGCGCGGCGGTGTAACAGAACGTGATCAACTATCTCAGAGGAACCATCCGGCGGGTCTACAAGGAAGAGGCGCGCGTAATCCTTGACGTGAGCGGGGTCGGCTACGAGCTGCTGCTCCCGTACTTCGTGATGCGCACCCTGGAGGAGGACGACACGGTCGAGGGGCAGGAGGTGGAGATGGAGGTCTACTACCACGCCTCCGAGAGGCAGCCGAAGCCGCTTCTGGTGGGCTTTCGCAAGGAGTTCGAGAGGACGTTCTTCGAAAGGCTCATACAGGTGGAGGACGTGGGCGTGAACACGGCAGCCCGCGCCCTGGTGTTCTCCGTGTCCACGGTCGCGAGGGCCATCGAGGAGGGTAACACGGATCTCCTGGTCAAGATGCCGGGAATAGGCAAGCGAACGGCGGACAAGATGGTCGCCACGCTCCGCGGGAAGATGGCGGAGTGGGCACTGCTTCGCGACGAAGGCTACACGGCCGTGCCATCGGCTCGCAGGCGCGGCAATGTGCTGGACGAGGTTGTGAGTGTGCTGGTGAACCTGGGTCATCGCAGCACGGAGGCCCAGCAGAAGGTGGAGGAGGCGGCCGCCGTCGTCTCCAACCCCGGTGACCCTCAGGAGCTGCTGCGGGAGGTGTTCAGAATCGAGCGTGGAGCGAGCGAGTAGATGGCCAGAGAGCGCATCATAGGCGAGAGCGAGCAGGTCCCGCCCGTAGACACGCCTACGGAGGCGGAGGAGAGCCTGCCGTTGAGCCTGCGTCCCCGCACGCTGCGCGAGTACGTGGGGCAGTTGCAGGTGGTCGAGAGCCTGAGCATTGCGATCGCTGCGGCCAAGACGCGCGGCGAGCCGCTGGAGCACGTGCTGTTCCACGGCCCGCCCGGACTCGGCAAGACCACGCTCGCCCACATCATAGCCCGTGAGATGGGTGCCGAGATGGTGCACACGTCCGGCCCGGCACTCGAAAAGCCGCTGGACATTGTGGGCGTGCTGTCCAACCTCAGCGAGGGCGAGGTGCTGTTCATCGACGAGATACACCGGCTGCCGCACACCGTTGAGGAGTATCTGTACTCCGCAATGGAGGACTTCCAGGTGGACTTCGTGACCGGCAAGGGGGCGTACGCCAGGACGCTGCCATTCCAGCTCAAGCGGTTCACGCTCATCGGTGCGACCACCAGAGCGGGGCTGCTGACGCCTCCTCTTCGCGACCGGTTCGGGATGATCTACCACCTGGACTTCTACTCGACAGATGAGCTGACGGAGGTGGTGAGCCGCTCATCGGAGATCCTGGAGGTGGGCATCGACCGGGACGGCGCCAGGGAGATTGCCGGTCGCTCTCGCGGGACGCCCAGGGTTGCCAACCGGCTGCTGCGGCGCGTGAGGGACTACGCGCAGGTGAAGAGCGGCGGTCGCGCCGACCGGGACGTGGCGGACGCCGCGCTTGAAAGGGAGGGGGTCGACGAGCACGGGCTCGACCGGCTCGACAGGCTGTACCTGAACACGATTGCCGAGAACTACCGCGGCGGGCCGGTGGGCATCGATGCGCTGGCGGCGACGGTGAACGAGGAGGTGCAGACGCTGGTGGACGTGGTCGAGCCGTTCCTGCTGAAGGAGGGGTTTGTGCTCAGAACGCCCGGCGGCCGCAAGATCGGCGATGCGGCGATGACGAAGCTGGGGCTGCGGGAGCAGGGCCGGCTGTTGTGAGAGGCCGCGCTTTAGGCTGTCGTCGGTCCGCATCAGGCCTGACAATTCCTACGGAGGTGACGCAGTGCTATACGAACTGAGGACATACGAGGCCATGCCGGGCAAGCTGCCGGCGCTCAACCGCCGCTTCGCCGAGATCACGATGGGGTACTTCAAGAAGCATGGCCTCAACGTGGTGGGGTTCTGGACGGAGGACGTGGGCACCAGCAACACGCTGGTCTACATGCTCTCATTCGAGGACGCGGCGGACCGGGACCGGGGTTGGAGCGCATTCCGCGCGGACGAGGAACGGGCGAAGCTGTTTGCCGAGACGGAGAAGGACGGCCCACTCGTCGCCAGGATAACCAACCGCCTGATGAGAGCCACCGACTACTCGCCGATGCAGTAGGGCGGACGCGCGTTAGCAAGAGGGAAAGGCTGACTCACTAGACCATGAACTGGATACCAGGTTAATTCGCAGGCAATCCATCGCCGGACGCGCGGCCCGCTCGCATGGTTCGACAGGCTCACCACGAGCGGGCAGTATGGACGATACATTCAGAGGTTGTCCTGTCACCGCGAGCCGGGAGTGCCGGTTTCCCACGCTTGTTGACTGGCGCGCGCTGCGGCCTTAGAATCGCGGGTGAATCGGAGCCTGGCCGCAAACGGAGGCGCAATGTTTGAGACGATAGGCAGGAGTTTCAGGCTGTTGAAGCTGTGCCTGCACGTGTTGGCGGTGGACAAGGAGCTGATACTCTTTCCGGTGTTCTCCTCGATTGGCGTGATACTGGTGTCGCTGACGTTTGCGGGAGTGGGCTTCGGTATCGGCGCGTTCGAGCGGCTGGAAGGCGAGGGCACGAGCGTCATCGACCTCGTCCTGGTATTCGTCTTCTACGTGGCTGCCTACTTCATCATCATCTTCTTCAACAGCGCGCTGGTGTTCGCCGCTCACGAGCGGCTGGCCGGCGGCGACCCCAACATTCGCTCCGGCCTGAACGGCGCCTTTCACCGGGTCATCACGATCTTCAAGTGGGCGGTCATAGCAGCCACGGTCGGACTGATACTGCGGATTCTGGCCGGCCAGGCGAGGGAACGCGGCGGCGTAATGGGGTTCATAGGCTACATTGTGGTGCAGCTGCTCGGGGCCGCCTGGACGATGGTCACCTTCTTCGTGGTGCCGCTCATCGTGATCGAGCACAGGTCGCTGGGCGACGCCTTCAAGGGGTCGCTGTCCATGCTGAGCCGCACGTGGGGTGAGCAGGTGACCGCCAACTTCGGGCTGGGAATCGCCGGTCTCATCGTGGGCCTGGTTGCGTTTGCAATCAGTGCGGTGCTGTTCGTCGTGCTATCGCTCATCGGCACATTCGGCATGATTCTGGCCGTTGTCATCGGGGCCGTTCTGCTGGTCGGCGTGGCATTGGTGTTCGCCACGCTGGACGGCATCTTCAAGGCGGCTCTGTACAACTACGCCTCCGACGGGCAGGTTCCATCGCTCTTCCCGGATGACGTAGTGCGCGACGCTTTTCGCCGGAGCTAGAGCCAATGCCCGCGAGCATCGCACAGGGCCGTAGCAGCGCCGTAGCCGTGTATCCGTTCCGCCCGCAGGCAGAGCGCGTGAGGCCGCGCGCGACGAGGTAGCAGCGTCTTGCAGCAATCGTGGCGCCCAAGGCCGGGCGACAGGGTGGTTAGGCGTCCCCGGGAAGAGGAGTTGAGGCCGGTGCACATCACGGCCTCCGAGCCCAGGGTCCCGCCCAAGAACTACGGCTCACCGTACCTGCTGCTGGGCGGCTTTGCCCTCATGATCGCCGTGGGCACGGCCCTCCTGTTGATGCCGGTCGCCAACAATCAGGGAGAGGTCACTCCCTTCATGGACGCGCTCTTCACGGCGACCTCCGCCGTGACGGTTACAGGTCTGGTGGTTGTTGACACGCCAACGTACTGGAGCTTCACCGGGCAGTTGGTGATCATGGTGCTGGTGTTTGCAGGCGGGCTTGGCATAATGACCAGCGCCACACTGTTTCTCCTGATCATCGGCCAGCGCATCACACTGGCCAACCGGCTGCTGATGAGGGAGAGCCTGGGCACAAACCAGCTTGGCGGTCTGATAAGGCTTACCAGGCGCATCGTGCTGGTGGTGGTGGGTATACAGCTGGCGGGCTTTCTGGTGCTCATGGCGAGACTCATTAGCGAGTATCCACTTGCCACTGCCGCGTGGCAATCGGCGTTTCATGCGGTGTCGGGGTTCAACAACGCGGGGTTCGCGATCTTTCCGGAGTCGGACAACCTAGGCGCGTTTCGGAACGACTACACGGTGCTGGTTCCAATGACGCTGCTCATAATCCTTGGCACCGTAAGCTACACCGTACTGCTGGACGTCTTCGGCTATCGGAGGTTCAACCGGTACACGCTCGATACCAAGCTGGTGGTGACGGTGACGGCGTTTCTGCTGCTTCTGGGCACAGGGGTCATCATGCTTGGGGAGTACAGGAATGCGGAGACGCTGGGCCCGCTATCGGTTGTGTCCAAGGCGTTCACGGCGTTCTTCCACTCCGCCAGCGGCCGCACCGCCGGATTCACGAGCGTAGAGTTCGAGAACATGGAGCTTCACAGCAGCTTCTTCATTACCGGACTGATGTTCATAGGCGGAGCGTCCGCTTCCACGGCAGGCGGCATCAAGGTGAACACTATCGCCGTACTGATGGCCGCCGTCCTGTCGTCAATCGCGGGCAGGAGCCATGCCACGGCGTTCGGCAGGGAGCTGCCGCAAACTCAGGTATTTCGTGCGCTCGCAGTCCTGGTTCTTGGGACGATTATGGTCTTCTCAGTGGCGTTCATTCTGACCATGAGCGAAGGACTTCCTCTCAACCAGACGCTCTTCGAGACGGTGTCAGCGTTCTCCACGGTGGGCCTGTCCACGGGCATAACCGACGAGCTTTCGCCAGTCGGCAGGCTCATCATCATCCTGACGATGTACTTCGGTCGAATCGGGCCGCTCACGCTTGCGCTGGTATTGGCGCAAAAGGAGCAGACGGCCACCTATCGCTACGCCGAGGAAAGGGTTAAAATAGGTTGAGACATGGCAAAGTCAATCATGGTAATAGGGCTGGGTAGGTTTGGGACGAGCGTTGCGCAAACGCTGTTCCAGATGGGGTTTGACGTGCTCGCGATGGACACCGACGAGAAGGTGGTGCAGGCCAACCTTGGCCGCGTGACCTACAGCGTGCAGGGCGACGCCACTAACGAGACCATCCTGCGAGAACTGGGCGCGGCCAACTTCGACGCGGCGATAGTGGCCGTTGGCTCCGACATGCAGGCCAGCCTCATGACCTCCGTGCTGCTGACGACCCTGGAGGTGCCGCTCATAGTGGCCAGGGCAGAGAACCAGCTTCACGGCGACACGCTTCTCAGAATCGGTGTGCACAAGATAATCTACCCGGAGTTCGAGATGGGGGAGTTCCTGGCCCACAGCCTGTTCAATCGCGACGTACTGGAGTACATGGACCTGACGCCCGAATTCGGGCTGAGCAAGCTGCGCATCGCCGATTCGCTGGAGAACCACAGCCTCAGGACCGCCGGTCTGGGAGGAGGAGCCAGGGACAAGTACGGGATGGCCGTGATCGCCATCAGGCGCGGCAGGGACGTCACGCTGGCGCCGGACGAGGACGAGGTGCTACGCAAGGGTGACATCCTGGTTGTGGCAGCCAGAAACGAGCAGCTGGAGCGGTGGCACTCCGTCAACCCGGAATCCACCAACGGCGCTGAGTGACGGGACAGTTTGGAGCAATGGGGAGGACGGCAGGGGCCAGACAGTGACCTCTGGAGCGCAAGCGCGACCCTGCTCGACTTCAGGGCGGGATGCGGCGTCACGGTGCGCCCCCAGACCTTGCTACGCGGCAATTCACTTCGTATAATCTGGCACTGATGAGTTCATCGAACGGACTGGTTAGCCCCGGCGAGAAGATTCTCGTGCCGGTGGCAGGAAACAGCGGGGACGAGAAGGCCCTGCAGTTGGCCGGAGAACTGGCAAAGGCCAACAAGGCAGTGGTGGAGGCCCTGTACGTGATCGAAATCGACCACGCCCTGCCGCTGGACGTGGAGGTTGCGCAGGAGACGGCGCGCGCCGAAAGGCTGCTCCAGAAGATTGAGCGACTGGGCAGGGAGCTGAAGTGCCACGTGGAGGCGACCATGCTGCAGGCAAGGGACGCAGGGCCGGCGGTTGTGCGTGCTGCTGTGGATGGCGGATGCGACATGATAGTCCTTCACATGGCCTACAAGCGGCAGTTCGGCGTATTCACGCTTGGCCAGTCGATACCGTACATTCTTGAGAACGCGCCGTGCCAGGTACTCCTATGTAGGGACGCGATGGCCCCGCATGACGGCAACGGTTCGGCGCGAGACTAGGCAGCCATGAACGTTCTCGTTATGGGCTGCGGCGAGATTGGCGCGCTGGTAGCAACGTCGCTCTGGCAGGAGGGACACCTGGTCTCGGTTATCGACACCAGTTCTGACAGGCTTCGCCGCCTGCCGAGGGGACTCCAGCAGGAGGCCGTGCTGGGGGACGGCACGCAGGAGGATGACCTGAAGAGGGCTGGAATCGAGAGCATGGACGCCTTCGTAGCCGTTTCGTCCGAGGACGTCGACAACATTTTCGCAGCGCAGATGGCAAAGCACGTGTTCATGCTGGAGCGAGTGACCTGCCGCATCGACGACGTGGCCCGGTACCAGCTCTACTCCGAGCTGGGCCTGGATGCCGTGAGCGCCGCTGAGGCCGTCTCCGGTCTGATACTCCAGGCGGTCAACGGCTAACGTTCATGTACGTCATCGTCGTCGGCGGCGGCAAGATCGGTCACCATCTCGCAGGGTCACTCCTGAGAAACGAGCACGAGGTTATGGTCGTGGAGCGGTCCGCAGAGCGGTGTGAGTCCGTCCGCCGCGAGCTCGGCAACATAGCAATCGCCGGGGATGGATGCGACGAGGAGACACTGATGCGCGCAGGCACGGCCAGGGCGGACGTGTTCATAGCAACCACCGGCAGGGACCAGGACAACCTGGTGAGCTGCCAGATTGCCAAGCACAGATTCATGGCCACGAGAACCATTGCGCTGGTCAACGCACCGTCCAACGGCAGGCTGTTTGAGGCTGTGGGCGTGGACGTCTGGGTGAGCAGCACGGACGTTATAGTAGATAGAATAACGGAGGAGTTGCCGGCCAGCTCGCTGGTGCACCTGATGACGGTTAGGAGCGCCAACCGGCAAGTGGTCGGCATCCGGATACCCTCGGACGCAGCCGTTGTTGGGCGGTCGCTCGGACAGGTTAGCCTTCCGGCCGACAGCCTGATCTCCTTCATCGTGAAGCGCAACGGAACACTCCTGCCACCGTACGAGGACTCAGTCCTGGGCACGGATGACGAGGTGGTGGCGGTAACCACTGCGGAGGGTGAGGAGATACTGCGCGAAGCACTGACGGGGACAATGTAGCGTATGACGAAGCGGATTGCCTACCTGGGGCCGGCGGGAACATTCACCGAGGCGGCAGCCATCCTCTACGACGCTGAAGCCACTCTCGTCCCACTGTCCTCTATCGCGGCGGTAGCCTCAGCCGTGGACATCGACACGGCTGAAGAGGGCGTGGTGCCCATCGAGAACAGCATCGAAGGCTCCGTCACCGACACGTTGGACCTGCTGATACACGATTCCACGCTGGCGATCTGCCGGGAGCTGGTGATATCCATCGAGCACTGCCTGCTGGTGAAGCCGGGCGTTACCAGGGACGAGATCAAGTCGATACACTCACACCCGCAGGCGCTGGGCCAGTGCAGGCGCTACATTGAGGAGCAGTTCCCGCAAGCACAGGCTGTCGCAGCGCTGAGCACGGCAGCCGCCGTGGAGGACATGATGGCAGGCCCGTCTTCAGCGGCCGCCATAGGCACGGCGAGGGCGGCGGAGCTCTACGGCGCGGAGGTGCTGGCCCGCGGAATCCAGGACAACAAGGCGAACTTCACGCGCTTTGTCGTGCTTGCGCACCGGGACCATGCGCCCACGGGGAGCGACAAGACCTCGCTGTGCTTCACGTTCAGCGACGACCGCGCGGGAATCCTGTACAGCGTGCTGGGCTACTTCGCCACTCGCGGCATCAACCTTGCAAAGGTAGAGTCGCGCCCGAACAAGGAGAGCCTGGGGCGGTACATATTCCTGGTTGACCTGGACGGTCACAGGGAAGACCCGCTAGTGCGGGAAGCGCTCGCATGCGTGGAGGCCGAAGTCTCCATGCTCAAGGTATTCGGTTCGTATCCGCGGTTCCGGTACTCCTAGGCGGGGGTCTCCTCCCGTCGCTCCGGGTCGGGCTCGGCGGCCAACTCACCTTCATTCTCACGGCGGGGATGGATCCGGTTGGCGACAACCCTTCCTTCGTCCATGACCTCGCGCACGATCTCCCTGACGCGCTCTCGGAAGTCCGCAGTCATGTCATCGGCCCGCTGTCTCAGGCCGGCGGTTCGCTCCATCACTTCGGCTCGCGTCTGCTCACCCGCCTTGGGCGCCAGCAGCAGGCCCGCCAGCAGCCCAATTGCTCCTCCGAGTACAAGTCCGGTCCCGAATCCGGCGTCATTTGCCATTTTTCCTGTCTCCTTTTCCTTGCGTGAATCCCGCGATGAAGCCCAACACTCGCCCCGACGTGTACGCCAGGGATGAGGCGTTCACCATGGGCTTGATGAACTTCTCCGAGATTTCGGTTGTGGCCTCCTGAGTGCGCTTTGCCGTGTCCCTCGCCGAGTCCAGCGTGGGAGAGACCTTGCGGTAGAGCAGCAACAGCACAACCACGGTCACAAGCATCACCAGCATTCCGGCCATGGCGAAGAATATGATGGTCAGGTCGCGAACGACCTGTATGACTTCGGTTGCGCTCATGCCACCCTTCCGCGGCTGCCCCACCCTGTAGGATATAGCGGGCTAACCTATCGATTGTATCACGGGGTGATATGCGCCTCAAGGCGCAGGGCAGGCGGCAAGACTCGGTAGATGTCAACTGTTGGGTTGGAGTAGGCCAGTTCCAAGTGTGTGCCCACCATTTCCGCAAACTTGTCCAAGCCGCGGTCGGGGTAGTAGTGGCGCTCAATGTCCCCAACGTAGACGTACTCCACGCCGTACTTGTCCAGCAGCTCCAGCGCAACGTCCCATGCGGTTGTGGTGTAGATGCGCTGCACGTCCCTGAGTCGGGCCGCCACGCCCGCGCCGCCTCGCTGCTGCGACTGGTGGTTGTCCCAGCCGATGACCGTTGGAAGGCCGGTGTATATGGCGACGCGCGTGTGAAGGCTGCGATACAGCTGCCCGTGTCCTTCGAGAACCACAGGCGAACCGGAGACCGCATCCGACCTGAGCCACTCGATGGCGTCGCGCTCACCGGCCAGCGTGTCGGTTGCATTGCCCAGGTCGAACGTGTACGACGCGCTCTCCATGTAGGCAAGGCCGTCCAGCGTCAGGGGCAGCACCTCGAATCGGTCTCTGAGTCGGTCTTGCGTGCCACCTACGGTGTAGATTGCGCTCCCCAACACCAGCAGCGCCAGCATCCCCAACCACGCCGCGCCCAGCAGGCGCCGTCTGAGCCCTATCTGCTGCAGCCCACCTCGCAGTCGCCCGACGATCTCCGCGCCGAATCGCATGCGCCATAGCAGGTACGCCGCCGCGGCGGCCATGAGCACCCATGCCTGCAGATAGAACTTGAACACCGTGTTCATTCGGGAGATGTCTCCCTTGATGGTGATCAGCTCCACCGCTATCCCTATTGAGAGCGCCATCGCCAGCATCAGGAGAGCGAAAGCGCCGAACGTCTCTTCGCGTTCGGAGGCCCACTTCCAGGCGAGGACAACCGTGGGAAGCAGAAGCAGCAGCACGAATGCGGTTGTTGCGTAGCCGGTCAGCGCCAGCGCGGCCACCACTGCCAGCGGCAGCCCGCCCAGGAGCGTCAGTCGCACCGCCTTGCCGGCGTCTGCGGCGAGGTCTTCGGCGTAGCCCTTGAGCCCGCGGCCGGGAGCCGCGCCCGTGACCATCTCGAAGAGGCGGGGCAGGTAGCTGCGGCGGGAGTAGACCAGGAACGAGGCTGCCACAAACAGGAACAGGCCGTGGATGCCGATGTAGGAGTACAGAGGTGTCTGCCAGCGGCTGGGGAACACGCCGTCGGAGAAGGAGAGGTAGCCCGTTATGAATGGTGCAAACAGGAATGTCGTCGCCCAGTAGAGGAGCGCCGACTGCACAGCGACCCGTGCGACAAGGGACATCGTGAGCCGCGGCGACCGCGCGTACTCGCCGAGCAGCACGGCTGCCCCGGCGACGGCCAGCTGCGTGGGGTAGTCCCAAGTGTTGATCGCCCGCAGCGATCCCACCACCAGTGCCAGCGCCAGCAGGTGCACGGCCCTTGGGAGTATGCCCGCGCCGTCGCGGATGCGCAGCGCAAGCGACAGCGATAGGCCCACGGCGAGGAGCGCGAAAGGTATCGCCATCATGTGCGCGTGCAGGTCGCCGAACAGGAATGTGAAGAACGGGAACTCGGTGATTTCGTGCCCAGGCGGGTCACCGGGCGGAATGAGGCGGCTGCTGCGCCAGAAGTCGAACTCACCGAAGGGCTGTGCATTGAAGAGCGCTCTCGACGCGCCCTGCGCCAGCTGCAACACGCCGTCCAGGTTGCCCAGCACCGCAACGAACACCGCGCCGACCAGCCCGGCGGCAATCGCGCCCGCCTGGCCGCCGGCCATGCCGAGCCCGCGGCGTGTGCCGGCCGCCAGCGAGTACACCAGCGAGAACACCGCCGAGGTGGTGAGCGCGAAGAACAGGGGAACGGCCAGGTTGAACGCGACCTCCGTAGTGATTCCCGTGGCTCGGACGAGGCTTGCGACAATCATCTGGCCGAAGTAGTAGTAGTTGATGTATCCGCCGGCAAACCACGGGTCGTAGGGAGGGAAGAAGGTGGAGCGGAGCGCTGCGTTCAAATAGGCCATCTCCATCGGCTTCTCGCCGCCGTTGTACGGGTGCCACAGGTCCGGGTTGGCCGCCCTCACCAGCAGAAAGACGCCGAACGAGACCAGGAACAGGGCCTCGCCAATCACGACGAGCCGGATGTTCTGGCGAAGCCACGACAGCAGCTCGGCGCGGTGAGCGTAGGCTGCCGCGGCAGAAGCGCCTGCCAGCAGCAGCGCCACGAAGAACACGGAGCCGCGCGAGAACGGCATCCACTGCAGGCTCGCGAGTGCCCACGCGCCGTACGCGACGACCAGTATGCCGAGCGGCTTGGCGAGCAGGTAGCCGCGGTCGGGCAGCGGACGGAAGGCGATCATGCTCAGCGGAAGCGCGGCAAGCGCCAAGAGCTGGACCCACAGGTACCACGCTGCAATCGGGAAGCGGCTTGACAGGCTGCCCGGGTCGACGATGTCCGTCCAGGTGCCGCCCGAGCGCTGGGCAGCCAGTGTGGCGTCGGACAGGAGCAGGCTCTTGGCCTGAGCGGCCGCGGGTTTGGGCGCGAGAATGCGGCTCAGAACCTCGCCCTCGTTCAGGCGTTCACGGTTCTCGAACACGAACACCTTGGGGCGGTCGTACACGCTGAAGCTCTCGTCGGCGTAGCCCATGCCGATTGCGAGCGGCGCGGGCCGGTAGGTGCCGAGCGGCACAGGCGTCGGCAGTCCGGGCCGCGAGAAAGTGTCGTCCACGAACGCCACGCCGAGGAGCGAGGGGTAGTCGGTCTCCCAGTGCGCCAGCTCGTATCCAAGCTCGCCGCCAAACAGCCTGCGATAGTACTCGCCGGTCATGTGGTACTTCTCCGGGAGTCGCGTGGTGCTCCCGTAGAGCCGATTGCTGAAGAAGACAAGATAGTCGGCGCCGGCAAGCTGCTCAGCCACGCGCTCGATCTTGTCCTGGCCGTCGGCATACCGGACGCTGTCGGAGTCGTACATGGCCATGCACGAGCGGTTGTCGTCGGGTACGCCGCGGCAGCCGATGACGTAGTCATGCATGCCCGGTAGAGACTCCTCCCAGTGCTCCATGAGTATGACCGAGCCGGGGTGCACGTTCTCCTTGATCCACTCTGAAGCCCGGTTGGCGGTGTGCGTGCCGGTGTAGGTGGCCGCGTAAGAGAGGGCATAAAACCCTGTCGCGCCCACCACCAGTCCGATGGCCCAGCGCACAGCGATATCGCGCTCGCGGCTGTACGTGGCGGCCCAGTCCCGCGTCCACAGCATCATTTGGGACGCCATGATGATCAGGAACGGCGTGAGCGGAAGCATGTATCGCAGGAACTTGACCTGCACGAAGCCGGTCAGCATGAAGTACGGCACCACCCACGCGAGCAGCAGCAGGTCAGCCTTGCTGCGTCGGACTATGGCCATCCCAATCGTGAACAGGATCGAGGCCCACGCTGCGATGCCCAGCGGCAGGCCAAGCCCGAACAACGCAAGCTGGCGCACGTGGTACCAGTAGGGCGTAGTGTCGATGTACTGCTGCGTATAGGGGCGGCCGGATGTGCCGCGGGCCATCGCAAACTCGCCGCCAACGTCGCAGGCGTAGTAGTTCCGGTCGAGGAACGACAGGGCGGAGTACGGCACCGGACATGGGTCGGGTCGCGACCAGTCCAGGAACGCGTACGGCGTCGCCAGGAAGAACACGAGCAGCGCCACCGCGCAAGCCATCAGCAGGTGGTGCGTGGCTCTTGCGAGTGCGGGCCGGGTCGGCTTGGCGAGTGCGATGTCGTCACGCGAGCTCAAGAATACGTGGAACGCGTGGGCAAGCAGGAGGGCCAGCAGGAGCGGCGCCACGCTGATCTTCGATGCCAGCGCCAGCCCGATGAACAGGCCCGCAAGCAGCGAGTCTCGCAGCCTGCCTTCCTGCGCCCTCCGCGCCATGAAGTACATGGAAGTGACGATGAAGAAGGTCAGGAAGGTGTCTGAGGTGTAGAAGTGGCTCATCTGGACGTGGATGACAGCCATCGCCGTAAGCAGCGCGGCCAGCAGGCCGGCGCGCCTGCCGTAGAGGCGGCAGCCCAGCAGGAACACCATGAGCACGGTTCCCACGTCCGACAGGGTGGAGAAGCCCCTGCCCAGGAAGCGCAGGTCCCGGAAGTCCAGCGACACGAACGGGGATAGCAGCGACTCCGCGGCCATGCCTGCGTATATGGGCAGGCTGCCGTAGGGGAACCAGCGCGGGTTGAGCGGGCTCTCATCCACGTTCAGGAGCACGCCAAGGTTGGAGAGTGCAGGCCAGCTCAGGTCGTTGACGCGGAAGAGGATGGCTCGCTCGTCGGGGTGGAAGAGGCCTCCTTGGTCCCAGTCAATGCCGTAGAGCCGGAGAGCGAGGGCAAGCAGAATTATGAGTGTGGGCGCGATGAGAGCCGTGCGGCCGGCGCGCGAGGAATGCGCGCGCGAGTCCTGGGGCGAAGGCTGCTCTGTTTCGGGCTGCTCCACGATAGGCTATTCTATCAAGGCGAGCGGGCAGGGGCAAAGCGG
Source organism: Dehalococcoidia bacterium (assembly GCA_034423135.1). Lineage (GTDB taxonomy): Bacteria > Chloroflexota > Dehalococcoidia > Lucifugimonadales > UBA2985 > JAPPHY01. Next base: position 164,997 of record DAOUJC010000011.1, read on the forward strand.
AGTATTCGGATGTGTTACAATTGGGTTGGAGGTCAAGGCTATGAGCAACGACAGCAATGGGAGGCCACCGCCACTGCCGCCGGATTACTTCAAGAAGGGTCTGGGTACCAAGCCTCCTAAGTGAACCACACTTCGGCCAGTGGCATCGCTATTGCTATGCCAACAAGTACGACCTCAAGGGCAGCCTATGTCAAAGGTGAATTTATACTTCTCGCCTTGTCTGCCAATAGAAGTTTGTTTATTCGACAGACACAATAGCAATGGAAAACTGCCCTACTCGTGAGCAGTGAACCTTAGTATCACCAGATGAAGCATAACGGTCCGAGTTGGTCGGGTCGAGCTACGGACATCAGGCCACGGGACTTCAGGCGTGCGTGAATTGAAGAATCGGTCTTCCGTTCGCCCACTGGCAGTCTGTGTTTGCTCTACTGAGAGGTTTCGGCTGACTCTACCTGAGCACGAACCGAGCCCAGGCCAAGCCTAATTTGTCCCGACTCAATCATAGACAGTGGATCATGGAAGCGCTTCATGAGCGGGCTATTACTGTCAACGCGATAGACCCGACACAGGACATAGTGCTCCCGCTCGGCCATAGCCTTAGCAACCTCGGACTCCGGCCAGTCAAAGTTGCCGTCCGAACCTGAAGTAGACTTTACTTCAATCCACAACGGGGCCCCGTCCTTCGCGATAGAGCGAATGTCGTGATCCGCCGTTGGATCGTCACGACTGACCCAAGTGACGACTGACTCTGGAGGCTCGTGTCCCGCTTCGCGAACTCTCTCAAGTTCCAGCAGGTATGCAATTTCCTCGCCTCTTTCGCCGAGGAGGCTATCCCACTCTGGGTCCCGCGGGGACCAGCCTCCGCCTCCACCACGACTTACTCCCCCTACACCTCTAGCTGTTATCTGTGTGCCGACAGTCGTGAGTTCTTGTGCTAGAACTTCTTCGATTGGTGGTAGTTCCCGACGCACCGACTTCGGGTCGGTGGTGAGGGGTTTTCCAGGTGTACGAATGGGATTGGTCGCGGCATTGCCCGCGCGCCTCACGAGACTCGCAGTTAAGGAGTCCCCAAACTGCTCAGCAATTGACTCACCATCCGAATGTTGGTCTTCGCTCCAGTCTGCCTCTCTCTCGAGTCCCCAATCTTCGAAGGTCAGATTCATCTGCCAAGGTATGCCCCGGTGTACTAGAAACTCAGCAATCTCCTCGCTTGAGTTGCAGTCAAGCAGCCGATAGATCGCTGAGACGCACATTCTGGCGTTCCCAGTTGAGCCGGTTAAAGTCTCTGCAAGGGCGTACGACACGGTGTCGCGAAAGGTTGTCCGGGTCTGTGGCGAGACAACGTAGAGAGTTTCACCCTGCCAAAGGTGTCGGGCCTGGATCGTAGCACAAACATCCCCCAGTTGGTATTTGTGCAAAATGGAGTCCACGAATACTAACGATTCAATTCTTGGCAGATGGCTGACTCGTAGAGGGGCCGCATCAACTCCGGGCCTTTCTGAGACTTCGCGGTTAATCAGCACCGAAAGGGCTGACCGAAAAACGCGTGAGTCAAGCTGACGCTTTAACTTTGTCACACCAATCCTGTTCGGCTCCTCCTGTGAACTGCCGATCTGGGTCCGTGAGAGTATAGCTGCATCGCTTAGCCTCTTCACCCCACACGAATCGTAAAACCGCAGGGCTCCTTGGCCTATGTCGTCGGCGATGGGCACCCTGTCACCAAGTAGTATTGCTAACTGAGGGTAATCATCAATGTATGCATGATTTGGATTGCGAAGCCGGCCGTCCCGACACAGGACGAAGTTCAGACCACCAAATCCCGCGCCATCAGGTATGCCATTCCGGAGTTCGGCGTACGCCCTGCGCAGACGTAGCCTGTCTGCATTTGACACGACTCCATCAGTCCCAACGGATTGGCTGATAGAGGTGATCAGCCGTACCCAATCCTCTGGAGTTGGGCGAGTCCTGCAACCGAGTGCTCTCAAGGCATTAACTGCCTTCTCCGAGCGAGGCCTAGCGACTGGGACAGAACCGGCGAACAGTTCCGCGTGGCTGGAACTCACCAGCGCCTTCGAAGGAGAGACGTAGCCTAGCGGAGTCCAGACAATGTCTTCATCACTGAACGTAATAATCGATCGACGTTCCCTCCTGATAGCTTCAAGGAGAGCGACGTAGAGCGTGTCGGCTGTGGGGTTGTCAGACCGCCGATTCTGATGGATGGCCGCGACGATGTCAGAGGATCGGGGAAGAACGTTACAGCCCATCTTCACCTGCAAGGCCCTGCTGAGCCCCTCTGCGTAGGCGACTGTGTCACCGAGCAACTCCAAGGTGTCGCGCGTTCTAACGTATAGCTCCTGAGGTGACTTCAGGGTGCCGTCAGAACTCCTTAGACATTCAATCTCCTTTAGACGTCGCCACTGGCCCGGCTTGACAAGGTTATGGTGCCTCAGTAGGGCTGTCTCGAAGCTATTCGCCAAGTCAGGATGCGTGCTGACCCGCTCGGCCAGATCAACTAGGTCTTCGCCGTCCAGCTTGGTGCGAAAAGACAGCCGGCGGCGGAGTTCGGAGTCCTCGGCATACGACCTAGCGGGAAAGCTGAGGACTTCCGCAAGCGCACGTGCGCCCCTGGCTTGGCGAATCATGATCTTCCGAGGTTCGACCCAATGGCCGCGATGGTCAAGCAAAACGGGCGACCTGCGCAGTAGACTCAACGTCCCGGCGTCGAAATTACCTCTACGAGCAAGGATGAATTTCATCAGCGCTCGCCGCTGTTCGGCGGTCGCTAGACCCTCTTCCGACCGCCGAGCAGTTGACTTGATCCAAGTGGTCATATCGTACTTCGTCGCGAGGCGTCGAAGTGACCTGAACTCGGCCAGATCAGGGTGTAGTCGCTGGCTAGGCGGCAGAGGACAGGCCTCCCGCGCGTCAGGAGGCACCAGGTACAACTCTAAAAGGGGACGAAGGCTGTCATCAGCTGCCAAGGTCGTGGGCGAGTTGCTCAGGTCCTTCTTGTGATTGTCTGAAAGTCGCGTCCTATCCAAGGCTTGCGCAAACTTAATCTGAGTGGGGAGTTGACGAATGACTCGGTCGAAATCCATGAAATACCAGTTACCCTGATCCTGAGGTTTCGTAAGGAGGCGGCTTGCATCCTCACCTGCGCACTTTAGCCTAATTAGTGAATCTGGACCGAAGCGCTTTGCGCCACACACGGACGACAACTTGATTATCGGCCCGTTCGTAGCCAAGTTCCCGTCAAGATAGTCATCTGGATCAAAGAACCCGTCGTACTCCGGTTTGTCAGGTAAGACAAGGGTATCGGCGGCAACGAATATGACCTTTTTTCGCGTTCGCCCGCGGCTTGCCCAAACCTCTTTGCTACGTAGGTGATCAAGTACAGCATCGGCGTAAGCCTCAGCAAGGTGGTTGCCGGAGTCACGCTCTCCAGCCTCAAGGGCCAAGTAAGCGCCCGCACCAAAACGCTCGTACCAGTCTGTGATCAAGAGACTGGTGGTGAGATCAACCAGCTCTTGAACCAGCCATTCGTTCCACGAACTGGACGAAGGAGACACAATGTTGGCTCGGTTGTTGTCCATCTCAAACGGCGCGTTGAGGCTCACAAGGTTGCCGGTTTTGGCCAAGGGAGCGCCAAGCGGGTAGTACACCAAGCCGGGTGAGGTTGCGTCAGGCCGTCCCCTGAAGAGTCTGAGAGACACTCCAATCCACATTCTGTTTCGGTTGATTCTGTAATACGAGGGATAGTCCTTCTCTCGATGCGACTCGGGAACCTGAACCTGTGCTTGGTACTCCAGTTCAACGACCCTGTTCCGATGACCAGCGCTTTCCTGGAGGGCCTCCCGTCGAATCACCCGTATCCCTCTGGCCGACGTTCGATCCTCTCTAGCACGCTGTGTCCATGAGACTTCCGGCATGTCATCGGTCCTAAGGATGACTTGGCGGAGACTCTGTGACCGACCGGGATGGGCGAGCTTGATCAGAGTCTCCGCCAGCGAATCGCTAATCTCCCGGGCCCACGCGCTCCTCCTCGTGGGTGTGAAGGGTTCGAGTGCCCTCACTTTAGTGGGACGGTACGGAACTTCGATGCGAACTCCTCGCTCGGGCGAATCGTTTGTTTCTCTTGGTGGGTAAATGGCCCCTCGCCGCCAATTGAGGGCTGACCACTTGCCCGCGGAGTACACTTCTATCTCGTCACCGACGGTGAATAGTGACCTGAGTCCGAAATTCTTTGAACCTATGCTGCTCTTCTTGGGCTCTATGTAGGTGTCCGAGTTTGGAACCCATCCGGTACCCAGCATCACCCGGAGCCGCTCCCATCCGGCTGCGTCAATGGGGTCACCGTTTCCAGTGATGACCAGCCGTTCACTGCTGAAGTGGACGCCGAGTTCTTGACCTCCCGCGTCGTACTCGTTCTGAACCAACTCACGCAAGATGGCGGTTGGAGTGTGGCTCAGAGCGAACTGCTCCACCACGCTTTCCGCCACGTAGTATTGGTAGTTTAGGTCCTGCATCGAAGTCTTGGCTGGGTTCATTCCCTTAGCACCCTCAGATATTGATTCCAATCAGCGTTCATCATATTCTCCCGATGGGGGCTTCTTCGGTTGGTCTTGATCTGAAACCGGCGTGTCAACAAAGTGGCTCCTACCGTGGGGCAGGAGCCACTTCGCTCGCTTATAGCGCTGGCTCTACAGACCCTGGTCCACCAGGTAGGCGCACAGGTCCGCCGTGCGGCAGGAGTAGCCCCACTCGTTGTCGTACCAGCCCAGGATCTTGACCATGTTGCCCTCCATCACCATCGTGGAGAGGGCGTCGAAGATGCAGCTGTGCGGGTTGTAGACGATGTCCGCGCTCACAATCGGGTCCTCGTTGTACTCCAGCACGCCCTTGAGGTTCGTGTCAGCAGCCTCCTTGAACGCCGCGTTCACATCCTCGGCGCTGACCGACTTGTCGACCTCGGCGACGAAGTCGGTGATGGAGCCGGTGGACACCGGCACGCGTAGGGCCATGCCATGAATCTTGCCCTGCAGCTCCGGCACGATGACGCCGACGGCTCTCGCCGCGCCCGTAGTCGTCGGGATGATGTTCTGCGCGGCGGCGCGGGCGCGTCGCAGGTCGTCGTGGGCCTGGTCCAGGATGCGCTGGTCGTTGGTGTAGGCGTGGATCGTGGTCATCAGGCCGTGGTTCACGGTGAAGTTGTCGTGCAGCACCTTGACCATGGGGGCAATGCAGTTGGTGGTGCAGGATGCGTTGGAGAGCACCTTGTGGTTTGCGGCGTCGTACTTCTCCTCGTTGACGCCCAGGACAACCATCACGTCCTCGTTCCTGGCGGGAGCGGAAATGATGACCTTCTTGGCGCCGCCCTCAAGGTGCCCGGCCGCCTTTGTTGCGTCCGTGAAGATGCCGGTTGACTCGACGACGATGTCGACGCCCAGGTCGCCCCAGGGCAGGCTGGCGGGGTCGCGCTCGGCCAGCACCTGCACCTCCTTGCCGTCGATAATTATGGCGTTCTCTTCCGCCGCGACCGTGCCCGGGTAGACGCCGTAGTTGGTGTCATATTTGAAGAGGTGGGCGTTGGTCTTGGCGCTCGTGAGGTCGTTGACGGCGACGACCTCCAGCTTGTCCGGGTGCCGCTCCATCGAGGCGCGCAGCACCTGCCGTCCTATTCGTCCGAATCCGTTGATGCCTACTCGCGTGGTCATTTGCGCCTCCTTTGCCTTTCGATACCTGTGGCTGTTTAGCCGTCCTTCAAGCGTGGCGGTCTTCCTTCCGGTAGGTAGCGGAGGATGGTCTTTCTGCCTTCCTTGTCAACGCACACGGTGGTCAGCATGGAGAACAGTTTGAGGACGAAAGCTCCGTAGCCAATCATTTTCCCTGTACCCCCGGTCAGATAGTGAACCTGATGGAGCTCCCTGTAGGCTCGATTTATGTCCTCCCAATCAATCAGTTGTGACTTCTTGGCGTTCATGGACCTACGACGTATTCCCCATTGTTGGTCAATGTTCTCAATATGACTTTCGCTCGTGCCTTTTAGGGATCGTACGGTGCAGCCCTTGAGCTTGCTAAGCTCCGCCTTGACCTGCTCCCATTCCTGCTCAAACTCTTGATCTGTGCTCATATCCTAAACATCCTCACACCGGCAGCGCGTCCCTTCCGGGGTATCGGGCCGCCTCGCCAAGCTCTTCCTCGATGCGCAGCAGGCGGTTGTACTTGCACACCCGCTCGCTGCGTGCGGGCGCGCCGGCCTTGATCTGGCCTGCGCCGGTGGCCACCGCGAGGTCGGCGATTGTCGTGTCCTCCGTCTCGCCGGAGCGGTGGCTGATGACAGAGCTCCAGCCGGCCTTGCCGGCCATCTCGATCGCGTCCAGGGTCTCCGTAAGCGTGCCAATCTGGTTCAGCTTGACCAGGATAGAGTTGCTGGCCCGCTCCTGCACGCCCCTGAGCATGCGATTGGTGTTGGTGGTGTAGAGGTCATCGCCCACGAGCTGCACCCGGTCGCCTATCTTCTCCATGAGCAAGCCCCAGCCATCCCAGTCGTCCTCCGCCATGCCGTCCTCGATGCTGATGATGGGGTAGGCGTCAACCCACCGGGCGTAGTAGTCGACCATCTGCGCGCTATCCAGCGTCACGCCTTCGCGCGGCAGGACGTACGCGCCGTTCTCCAGCAGCTCTGTGGCCGCCACGTCCAGCGCGATGAAGCAGTCCACGCCGGGCCGATAGCCCGCAGCGTCGATCGCCGCGAGGACGCACTCGACGGCGTCGCGGTTGGAGGGCAGCGATGGGGCGTAGCCGCCCTCGTCGCCGACGTTGGTGAGGTAGCCGCGTCCGGCCAGCACGCGCTTCAGTGCCTGGTAGACCTCAGCGCCCGCTCTGAGTGCGTCCCGGTAGGAGGCCACGCCCAGCGGGATGACCATGAACTCCTGGAAGTCCGTGGAGTCCTGCGCGTGCTTGCCGCCGTTCAGGATGTTGAACATGGGCACCGGCAGCAGGCTAGGGGAGCCGGCGCACAGGTGGCGATAAAGCGGAACCCGCAGTGAGGCCGCGGCGGCATGCGCGGCAGCCAGTGAGACGCCGAGGATGGCGTTTGCGCCAAGGCTGCCCTTGTTGCGAGTGCCGTCCAGGCTGATGAGCCGCTCGTCTAGGGTGCGCTGCTCAGTCGCAGACATGCCGGCAACAGCGGGGGCGATGCGCTCGTGCACGTTGGCTACGGCGTTGAGAACGCCCTTGCCGTCGTATCGCGAGGAGTCGCCGTCGCGCAGCTCCACAGCCTCGTGTGCGCCAGTGCTTGCGCCGGATGGGACAGCGGCGCGACCTGTCGAGCCGTCCTCCAAGGTCACGTCAACCTCCACGGTGGGGTTGCCCCTAGAGTCCAGTATCTCCCTGGCCCGCACGTCCTTGATGGCGCTCATCTGTATTCCCCTCTGCCGGCGGTGGCGAAATCCCTGGCCTCGGCGGCTCGAATGGCCTTGTCGACCGCGTCCGCGGGGTTCGAGGCGACCTCTATCGAGGTGTCTATTGCTCCGTTGCGCGAGATGGTCCACGTGCTGAGGCCGATGACCGGGATGCCGTCGCCCAGCGCGTGTGCGATCTCGGACAGCGTGCCGAACGCGCCGGACACGGCGATGACTGCGCGGCCGCTGCGCACCACTGCGAGGTTCCGCGCGTAGCCGATGCCGGTGCAGATGGTGATGTCCACGTAGGGGTTGGCGTCTCGCGGGTCGGTGCCCGGCAGGATGCCGATGGTTGTGCCCCCGGCCTCCTTGGCGCCGCGACAGGCCGCCTCCATGATTCCGGCCAAGCCGCCGGTCACCACGATGGCTCCTCGTCTCGCCAGCTCACGCCCGACCTCCTCGGCGAGGGGAATGGCCTCAGGTGGAGGCTCGCCTGCGCCGATGACCGAGATTTGGAGGGTTCGGGTGGCGTCCATTTCGTAGGATTATACCATCTGGCAAGGCTGAGGCAAAGGAAAGGAGCGCTCAGGCTATGGTGGGCCAGTGCGGGCTACGATGGCAAACGACTTTGGGAAGGTCAGACGGCCTGCGAGCCGTGCGCTACAGCGTCAGACGCAATCAACAAGGTGGATTGCCCACGACACGGTCTCGCCGATAGTGCAGGTCGCCGTGAGCGTGTCGTCTCGGCTTGCGGCCTGCTGGACCTCGACGGGCAGGCCGCGAAGCGCGATGTAGCTCGAGAACAACACACCTGCGCCCGGTATGGGCTCAAAAATCTCCGCCTCGTCTGCGTACAATCGCACCTCGCCGTTTGCGACCTCCGCCACTCTGCCTGTTATGGTGATCTCGCGGCCAAGCTGGGTGGCCTGAAACTCGTCGTCGTCGTTCCACCTGATTGTCCATAGCTCCTGGGCCGTTGTCGTGAGCGGAGTGAGAGGGGCGGGAGGCGGTGTAGCTGTGGGAACCGGTGTCTCAGTGGGAATGGGCGTCGGAGCAGGAGTATGGGCGGCGGTCGCCGCGGGCATTGGCGTGGCGGTCGGCGGTGGGATCGGAGTCGCAGTTGCCGTGGGCGGCTCAGGGGTGGGAGCCGGAGTGTTGGTCGTCGCCGGTTCCGGCGTGTCAGTTGGAACAGGCGTTGACGTTGGGGCGGTAGTCGCCGTGGGTTCCGGCGTTGCAGAGGGCATGGGCGTAGGGCTAGGCGCCGGTGTTGGCGTCGGGTCGGAGCATGCTACGGCCAGGAGAAGGCAGAGAAGGACTGGGAGGGTGAGTTTGATCATGAATGGGCTTCCCTGGCCCGAGCAGTTACCGATGTCCTTCAGCCACTCTTGCCATAGAGTGGCCCTCGCCGGCAGCCGAGCGCGAATTGATCAACGGCGATTCCCTACGGCATGCAGTGACCGCACGGATTCACCGCGCCGATGTTCTGCGGGCTGTCTGCCGCCAGTTCAAGGCGCAGGTATGGGCCGTGCCACCAACCGTTGTCGGTCTGGCGAGCGGTGCGCGGGCGCTGGTACCAGGGGCAGGTATCCTCGTGGATGCGTGAGTACCGGTTGCGGCTGTTGGTGTAGACCCAGTAGGCGGTTGCAGTCTTGACTGCCACCTGCTGCCCGGCTGTGCGCTGCGGCCCTGCCGACGCGGGCACGTCCACGGCGCGATGCGGCTGGGCGTCCGCGGGCGGGCGCGGCGGAGGCGGCCTGTATGGCGCGGGCGCCAGCCGTTCGGCCAGCAGCCTCTGGAGTAGAATCAGCATGTGATGCCTCCTATCTAGCCGCCCGGCGCTTCATCTGCCGGTTCGGGCGCGACCCTGATCCCCACTAAGCGGACAGCAGGTGACTCCCTGAGAGTCTCGCTTCCCGGGTCAACTTCCATCCCTGTAGACTCCAGTGCCGTTACCCCCAGCAGAGGCTCGCTGTCAGGATCACCCATGATGATGTCCTTTGCTGTGGCCTTGCCCATAAACTCCAACGCTGCCCACGTGACGTCGAACGTGAGGCTGCGCCCGTCGCCTAGCCTGTACGTCCGCTGTGTCATGGGCGACAGCCCGATGGCCTCCAATAGCTCCCTGGGAACCAGACAGTCGGTTGCACCCGTGTCCACCAGGAATAGGCCAGTCCACGACCTCTCCGGCTCGGCGATGTTGCGGACTGTGACGTTAACGCGTGTCACTCCCATACCGGGTCTGTGCCTCCTAACCCTCGCTCAGCATCCGGCGGAGGACTGTGTGGAGCACGCCGCCGTTGCGGTGGTAGTCCACCTCCACTGGATTGTCTATGCGGCACGTGACGTTGAAGTCTACCGACGAGCCGTCCTCGCGCGCAGCGTGTATCTGAACGTCCTGCCCCGGCGAGATGCCGCCGGCGATGCCGGTGAGGTCGAAGGTCTCGCGGCCGCTGAGGCCAAGGCTGTCGGCGCTTTCGCCTGGCTTGAACTCCAGGGGCAGCACGCCCATGCCGATGAGATTGCTGCGGTGAATGCGCTCGAAGCTCTCCGAAATCACGGCGTGGACGCCCAGCAGGTTGGGGCCCTTGGCGGCCCAGTCACGGGAGCTGCCCTGGCCGTACTCCTTGCCGGCGATGATTATGGTGGGGATGCCGTTGGCCTGGTACTTCTCGCCCGCCTCGAAGATGCTGGTTTCCTCGTTCTCCGGGAAGTAGACGGTCCAATCGCCCTCCCTTTCGGGGGTGAGCCGGTTTCGGAGGCGAACGTTGCCGAATGTGCCCCGCATGAGCACCTCGTGGTTGCCGCGGCGGGAACCGAACGTGTTGAAGTCGCGCTGCTCAATGCCCTTGCTCGAAAGGAACCGCCCGGCCGGCCTGCTGGCGGGAATGGCGCCCGCGGGTGAGATGTGGTCGGTGGTGACGGAGTCGCCGAGCATCACCAGTACCCGGGCGCCCGTGATGTCCTCGGTGTCCTTGACCTCGTCGCCGATGTTGGCGAAGAAGGGCACCTCCTGGATGTACGTGGAGTTCGGGTCCCACTGGTACAGGTCGTCCTCAGGCGTCGGGAGAGTCTGCCACTCCTCCGGGCCTGTGGACACGATGCTGTACCGGCTCTTGAACATGTCAGGGTTGAGCGAGCCGGAAACGGTGTCCCTGATCTCCTCCTGGGACGGCCAGAGGTCGCTGAGGTACACGGAGTTGCCCTGTGCGTCCTGGCCGAGCGGGTCGCTGTTGAGGTCGATGTCTACCGTGCCTGCAAGTGCGTAGGCAACCACGAGCATGGGCGACGCGAGGTAGTTGGCCTTCACGTCCGCGTGGACGCGTCCCTCGAAGTTGCGGTTGCCGCTGAGGACTGCCGCGACGGTCAGGTCGTTCTCGCCCACTGCGCTCGAAACGGCCTCTGGGAGTGGGCCGCTGTTCCCGATGCAGGTGGTGCAGCCGTAGCCCACGTTCTGGAAGCCCAGCTGCTCCAGGTAGGGCGTGAGCCCCGCGGAATCCATGTAGTCGGTGACCACCTGAGAGCCGGGGGCAAGGCTGGTCTTGACCCACGGCTTGCTCCTCAGCCCGCGCTCCACGGCCTTCTTGGCAATCAGGCCGGAGCCAATCATCACCGAGGGGTTGGATGTGTTGGTGCAGCTTGTTATGGCGGCGATGACCACGTCGCCGCTGCCAAGGGACGCCTTCTCGCCATTGATCTCAAGCTCGGCCTTGTCATCGCTGGCGCCGAACGTGTCCCGGAAGTTGTCCCGCACTGCGCCGAGCACCACGCGGTCATGCGGCCGCCGAGGGCCGGCCAGACTGGGGGTCACGTCGCCCATGTCCAGGTGCAGGGTGTCGGTGTAGGACGGATCGGGCGTGTCTGCGGTGTGGAACAGGCCCTGCGCGCGTGCGTACTGCTCCACAAGCTCCACCTGGGCCGGGTCGCGGCCGGTGCCGCGCATGTAGTCCAGGGTGATGGAGTCGATGGGGAAGAAGCCGCAAGTCGCGCCGTACTCAGGGGCCATGTTGGCGATTGTGGCGCGATCCGGCAGGGGCAGGCTGCCAAGGCCGGGGCCGTAGAACTCCACGAACTTCTCGACCACGCCCTTCGATCGCAGCATCTGGACCACCGTGAGCACCAAGTCTGTGGCGGTGACGCCGTCGCGCAGCGAACCGCTGAGGTGGAATCCGATGACCTCCGGCAGCTGCATGTAGTAGGGCTGGCCCAGCACCACGGCCTCCGCCTCGATGCCGCCGACGCCCCAGCCCAGCACGCTCAGGCCATTGATCATCGTGGTGTGGGAGTCGGTGCCCACCAACGTATCAGGAAACACGGCCGTCTGGCCCTGGGAGTCGCCGGTTGCGACTACGGAGGCCAGATACTCCAGGTTGACCTGGTGGACGATGCCGGTGCCTGGGGGAACAAGTGTGAAGTTGTCGAAGGCGCTTTGCGCCCAGCGCAGGAAGGTGTAGCGCTCCTGGTTGCGCTCGAACTCACGCGCCACGTTCAACTGGAAGGCAGTGGGGATGCCGTAGTAGTCGACCTGCACGGAGTGGTCGATGACCAGGTCCACGGGGACGATTGGGTTGACCTTGCGATAGTCGCCTCCCTCGCGCGCCATCGCTGACCGCATCGCCGCCAGGTCAACGACGGCGGGAACGCCGGTGAGGTCCTGCATCAGCACGCGCGCCGGCATGAACGGGAACTCCCTGGTGGACTGTGAGCTCGGCGTCCATCCTGCGACGGCCGCAATGTCTTCCTCTGTCACCAGGTAGCCGTCAAGGTTGCGGAGGGCGTTCTCCGCCAGGACGCGGATGGAGAACGGCAGGCTGGAGAGCGTGGTCAGCCCCGCCTCCTCCAGCGCGGCCAGCCGGAAATAGCTCACCTCGCCGCTAGCGGTTTGCAGCGTTGACAGGGATCTTTGCCGCAGGCTCTGTTGACTCATGTGCGTACCTTCCTTCTAGTGGGGGTAGAAAGTTTGGACGCTCTTGATTATGCCACAGAGCAGGCAGTGAATGCCAGTGTTGGAGCGAGGGTTGTGCGTGGCAAGTGTCCAAGTCTGGCACGGTCGGTTCGATTCTGATAGACTTGCTCGCGCTGAATCGCCCCTTGGGGCCTCGGCAAATCCCGTAGCAGCGAGGAACTACCTTGGCCAACAAGTACAGCGCACCACCTCCCATGACCATCGACCCCGCCGGCAAGATCTCCGCGACCATGCACACGAGCGGCGGCACAATCGTATTCGACCTGTTCCCGGCGGAAGCTCCGAAGACGGTCAACAGCTTCGTATTCCTGGCCCGCGAGGGCTACTACGACGGCGTGATCTTCCACCGTATCATCTCCGGGTTCATGATTCAGAGCGGCGACCCAACAGGCACCGGCCGCGGTGGGCCAGGCTACACCTTTGAGGACGAGCCGGTCACTCGTGACTACGACGCGGGCATCCTGGCAATGGCGAACGCCGGCCCCAACACCAACGGCAGCCAGTTCTTCGTGGTGCACAAGCGTGCCAACCTGCCCAAGAACTACACGATCTTCGGGCAGGTCAGGGAGGGCATGGACGTTGTGGACGGCCTGGCCAACCTGCCGGTGACCGTTGGCGCGTCCGGCGAACGCTCAAGTCCGGTCAATCCGCCCACCATAGAGCGCATCGAGATTGCCGAGGAGGCTTAGGCGGACGGTGGCGCGCCCGCCAGCGAGGCGGGGCGACGCAAACCGGCGTCGCGCAAGTACGGTGCTGAGACGGTGCTCCGACCCTGTTGATGCGCGTCCCGCGTTTCGCTGACCAGGGCAATGTCGTACGAGCTGACAGTCCTGCATCTTGTCATGCTGCCATTGGTGGGGGCTGCGGTCGCCGCAATGGGTACGCTGGTGGGTCTGGGCGGCGGGTTCGTGCTGGTGCCTTTGCTGCTCTTCATGTTTCCGGACGAGTCGCCGGCGGTCATTTCCAGCATCTCGCTCACTGTCGTGTTCCTCAACGCTGCGTCGGCGACGGTGAGCCACTATCGGGAGCGGCGTATCGACTTCAAGACTGCGGGGCTGCTCGCCATAGGAGGCATACCTGCGGCCGCAGTCGGCGCGATAGCGGCCAGCCGGGTGACCCGGGACGCATTCGAGGTCTACATGGGAATCGTGTTGATCCTCGGCGCAGTGTACGTGCTGTGGCGTAGCACCAGGGCCGTTGAGCTGCAGGGGGACGTGGAGCACCAGCCCAACAGGGAGATTCGGGAGCGGATGGGCCGCACCTATCGCTTCTACGTTAGCACGCTGATGGCGGCCGGGATTAGCCCTGTGTCCGGCTACATCTCGAGCTTCTTCGGAATCGGTGGAGGAGTCGTAAACGTGCCGGCCATGACGTTCCTCCTCAGGATGCCGCCGCGAGTCGTGGCGCCCACTGCCATGCTGCTGCTGGTGGTGACGTCTTCCTCAAGCCTCATCACGCGCATAGCCACCGGCCAGTTTGACGATGGATGGCGCCGTGCGGCACTGCTGGGCGTGGGCGCGCTGGTGGGGGCGCAGATCGGAATCTACCTGAGGTCGCGGGTAGACCACCGCATTGTGCTGGTCATCCTGGCGGCCTCGATGATACTGGTTGGGTCCAGGCAGCTCATCGTCGGCATCTAGGCGGGCCTTTCACCCAAGGCCGATGGCAGCGTTGCCCCGCCTCTCTTGGTAGCTCTCCTCCAGGGCGCGGAACTTCTCGCCATACTCCGGCGAGAAGATGGGCGCGGTGGTCATGATGTAGGCGTCCTCGTGGTTGTCGGTGTAGTACCTCTTGCGTAGCCCGGTCTGGTCGAAGCCGTACTTGGTGTAGAGCGACTGGGCGACGCGGTTGGAGACTCGCACTTCAAGGGTAACGACGCGCGACTTCCTCCGCATCGCAAGCTCTATGGACGACATGAGCAGCAGCTCGCCCAGTCCTCTGCCCCGGTGCGACTCTCGCACCGCGATGCCGGTCACGTGAGCCTCGTCGGTCATGTAGGCGGTGGTCACGTAGCCGGCAATGAACTCGGCCGGCCCTTGAATGGCCTGCCGGTAGTTTCGCCCGCGGAATATGCGCGTGAGAAACCCAACGAAACCCCGAGGACTATCGGCGCCGACCTCAGATTCGGGTGACGCGCCCGGGAGAGAATCGTCGTGCTCGGGTGGCAGGCAGACCACCAGGACGCTGATCAATTCCCTGGAGAGGTCTCGTTTGAAGGGAGTTGCGGGCCGGTTGGTGGGGAAGGCTTCCTTCTCGATCTCCGCCAGCTGCGAGACATCCTCTTCCCGGGCGAGCCTTACAGCGTATGGCAAAATGGCGCTCTCTGAGGTGCGGCAGGTGTTTGGTAGTGGATTTTACCACAGATTGGAAGCTAGAGGCACGGGCTGACTTGTGGCGCCTCCCGCATCGGCACCCTTCGTTGTCTACCGCTCCGTGCGTGTGCTACACTGTGGTGAGAACTCCACACTGCGGCGCTAATGGCCTACGGCATCTCCACACCCGGAACGCACGCTCCCGCGGAGTGCCCGCGCTGCTCGCCGAGCGGATCCGGGGCGCTCTGACGTGACCGCGCTTGTCGTCCTCATTCTCACGCTCATGGCAGACCAGGCCACCAAGGGTCTGGTCACCCGAACGATGTCGCCCGGCCAGTCCATTCCCGACGAGGGCATCGTACGAGCGACGTATGTGGTCAACTCAGGCAGCGCCTTCGGCCTGTTTCCGGACCAGACGCTGCTCCTGACATTCGCTTCGCTTGTGGGCATCGGAGTGCTGCTTTACTTCTATCGCACTCACCCCGTGGACAACCTCATGCTCCGGCTCAGCTTGGGGTTGATGCTGGGGGGCGCAATGGGCAACCTGATCGACCGGGTCAGGCTGGGCCACGTGGTGGACTTCATAGACGTAGGCGCGTGGCCGGTATTCAATCTGGCGGACTCCGCAATCGTCGTGGGGCTGATCGGCCTGATGTGGACCGTGGCATCGGCGAAGCACGGCGAGCGCACTCCGGTCGAGCCGACGTCCGCGGCAGTGTTCACGCCCGCCGATAGGGACTGGACGGAGCAGGCGCCGGACGCCTGGTTCGACGACTACCACGACCACATAGGCGGAGCCGTGACGGTTCAGGTGGAAACCCGGCGGCCCGGAAGGGAGGAGGCGTGGGAGTAGTGCGAACGCTGGTGGCCGACGCGCCCGGGGAGCGGCTCGACCGCTTCCTGGCCGACCGGCATGGCGACCTGTCTCGCTCACACGTTTCCGGCCTCGTCGGCAGGGGGCTGGTCAGGGTGAACGGCGCGCCTGCGAAGGCATCGTACAGGCTGCGGGGCGGCGAGACCGTGGAGGTGGAGGTCATGCCGCCGGAGCCTACTCGTCTTGCCCCGCAGGACATACCACTGGCCGTAGTGTACGAGGACGATGACGTGCTGGTGGTAGACAAACCGGCGGGTATGGTGGTGCATCCCGCTCCGGGGCATCCGGTCGGCACGCTGGTCAATGCGCTGCTGGGCCGCATGCCTGAGTTGGCGCGTATCGATGATGGGCTGCGGCCAGGAATCGTGCACCGGCTCGACAGGGACACGTCAGGGCTGATGGTGGTCGCCAAGAACCGCCGGTCGCACGAGTACGTCGCACGGCAGCTCAAGGACCGGGCGGTCAGGAAGGTGTACACCGCACTGGTGGAGGGGCGGCTGGAGCCGCCGGAGGGCACCGTTGTGGCCCCCATCGGCAGGGACCCGCGAAACCGCAAGCGCATGGCCATCGTGCAGGGTGGCCGCGATGCGGAGACGGCCTACCGCGTTTCGGAGAGGCTGCCGGGATTCACGCTCGTGGAGGCCTATCCCAAGACTGGCAGGACGCACCAGATCAGGGTACACTTTGCCTCACTGGGGCATCCGCTCGCGGGCGATAGCGTATACGGCGCGCGTGACATTGGGCTTGGCCGCCACTTCCTTCACGCCGGCGTGCTGGGCTTCCGGCTGCCGGGCGACGGGCGGTACGTGGAGCACCACGCGCCGCTGCCGCAGGAGCTGTCGGGGTTGCTGGCAAGCCTGCGGAGCGAGGCGGCGCTGTCCCTGGCGGCGGCAGGCCGGTCGCCGCGGGAGTCATCGGAGAGGAGCTGACACATGTCGACAGACCGAGTGAGGGTCAGGTACGCGCCAAGCCCAACCGGAGACCCGCACGTGGGCAACATTCGTACGGCACTATTTGCCTGGCTCTACGCGCGCAATACCGGCGGCGATTTCATCGTTCGCATCGAGGACACAGACACGGCGCGCACTCAGGAGGGGTCTCTGGAGGCCATACTGGAGTCGCTGAGGTGGCTCGGCCTGGACTGGGACGAGGGGCCGGGAGTGGGCGGCCCGCACACCCCCTACGTGCAGTCCGAGAGGCTGGAGCTGTACCAGGGTGCTGCCCGTTCGCTCGTGGAGGCAGGTTGCGCCTACTATTGCAACTGCTCGTCGGAGCGCCTGCAGGAGATGCGCAAAGAGCAGCAGCGGCTGAAGCAGCCCACCGGATACGACAGGCGATGCCGGAACGCAGAGCTTGGGCCGGATGTCGATCCAAAGCCGGTTGTGCGCTTCAAGATGCCGCTGGAAGGCGAGACCACGATCAACGACCTGATCCGCGGCGAGGTGACCTTCGCAAATGCCATCGTGGACGATTTCGTGATGCTGAAGTCGGACGGCTACCCGACCTATCACCTGGCCAGCACGGTCGACGACCACCTGATGGACATCTCCCACGTGCTGCGCGCCGAGGAGTGGCTGCCGAGCACGCCGCGTCACGTCCAGCTCTACAACGCCCTGGGGTACGACATGCCGCTGGTCGCGCACCTGCCCATCATCCTGGGGCCGGACAAATCCAAGCTGAGCAAGCGTCACGGCGACGTGGCCCTGCTCCAGTACCGGGAGATGGGATTCCTCCCAGAGGCCATGGTCAACTTCCTGGCTCTGCTGGGATGGTCTCTTGACGACCACACCGAGCTGCTCTCCCTCGATGAGCTCATAGGCAACTTCTCCATAGAGCGAATCGTGCGGTCAGCGGCAGTGTTCAACCTGGAGAAGCTGACGTGGATGAACGGCGTGTACATTCGCAACCTCGGCGAGGAAGAGCTTGCGGAGCGCATTGCCGGGGTGCTGGAGGACACGCTTTCGCCGGACGTGCCCAAGCCCGTATCCCTGGACTACGTTCGCTCAATAACGCCCTTGGTGCGGGAGCGCATCAGGACTATGGCCGACGTGCCTGAGCTCACGGACTTCTTCTTCCTGCCGGACCTGGACTATCCTGCCGACGACCTGGTCCAGCGGGGACTCGAACGGGAAGACACGGCAAATGCGCTAGATTCCACGCTGGTGAGACTTTCGGCAGTGGGGGAGTGGACGGCCGAGGCGCTGGAGGGCGAGCTCAGGCCGCTGGCCGAGGAGCTGAGCATGAAGACCGGCCAGCTCTTCGGGGCCATCCGCGTTGCCGTGACGGGTCGAAAGGCGGCGCCGCCGCTGTTCGAGACGATGGCCGTCCTGGGCCGCGACGTGTGCCTGGACAGGCTGCGCGAGGCGGCCGCTTCGCTATCGAGAGTTGACTAGGTGGGCGTAGAACCCTACAATTCGAGTAACCCTTCCGCAGTGGGCGGGTATGCCTTCACCTTCGGAAGGCCTGTGATCGGAAACGAATGCAGCCGCATGCGCTGCTAGTCGAGCTAGGAGGAGCTAACATGACCGCACCTATGGCCGTAACCGACAGCGACTTTGAGCAGGAGGTACTGGAGGCTGAGACCCCGGTACTGGTGGACTTCTGGGCGGAGTGGTGCGCTCCCTGCAAGATGGTCGCTCCGGTAATTGACGACCTGGCCCAGGAGTACGACGGCAAGATCAAGTTCACCAAGGTGGACGTGGACGTGAACCCTCAGACGGCGATGAAGTACGGGATTCGCAGCATCCCCACGCTCCTGGTGTTCAAGGGCGGCAGCCCCGTGGACCAGGTGGTGGGCGCGGTTCCCAAGGCCGTCATCAAGAAGAGTCTGGACTCTACCCTCTAGATCAAGCGGACGGCGAGAGGTTTCGCCTCCCGGAAGAGGGGGGGACGCCTGTCGTTGGGAGCAATGCAGCCGTGGGGGCGGATGGGCTCTGGTGGGCTTCGCGGACTTCAAATCCGTTGGTGGGCGCCCTACGGTGTCCACGGGGGGTTCGACTCCCTCCCGCTCCCGCCAGACAGGCGAACACGGGCGGGACTGGATCGCCTGTGGATCCGGGTTGCGTTCCCCATAGTCGTCAGTGCTGACATAGGAGACAAATGGCAGACAGACCTCTGAAAGTGGCGGGCTTTGCGGGCAGCCTGCGCAAGGCATCGCTGAACAAGATGCTCCTGGAAGCAGCCATACGCGTGGCGCCCGAGGGCATGAGCATCGAGGAGTTGGACATCCGTGACGTGCCGCTCTACAACGGGGACATCGATGGTGAAGGCGCTCCGCAGCCGGTCCTGGACCTCAAGCAATCGATAGCTGACGCGGACGGGCTGCTCATCGTGACGCCGGAGTACAACTGGGGCATTCCGGCTGTGACCAAGAACGTCATCGACTGGGCGTCCAGGCGCCAATCCCCTCCGGGCAACGTCCTGATGGACAAGCCAGTCTCCATCATGTCCATTTCGGCAGGCCTGGGCATTGGCGCATACACGCGCGGCCAGCTGCGCGCAGTGCTGATCTCGCCCAGGGCGGTACCGATGCCGTACGGCGACGTTGGCGTGTCCGGCGGGATGGCCAACTTCGACGAAGAGGGCAACCTGATTGACGAGGGTGTGCGCGACCGCTTGGTCGAAAACCTGACGGCATTTGCGGACTGGATTCGCAAGGTGTCGCCAAACGGGGCCTAGGACGAGCCATAGGCAGTGAGCTGCCTGGCGCTGGAGGTAAACCGGCATCATGGGAAACGTGATACTCAACATAGTGGCCGCCATTGTGGCGGCGGTCGTGACTTGGGCTGCAATCTACTACTGTCCGCCTCCGCTGGCGGCTCGCATCGAGAGGGCGGTCTACATCATCATGGCGCCTGCCCGGTGGGTCTCGAGGCCATTCCTCCGGTACATGGGCATAATCGACCGGTACTAGTCGCACCTGGTCCGTGGCCCCTGGCCCGTCCGCGTGGCGGGCTTGAATCGCACTTGCATCGAGCGAACAGGCGTGCTATACTCCCTCCGTCATATTTCATATCCTTGAGTGGAAGGAGTGGAGCCATGTTCGATGATAGACTGGCGCTGTCGGTCAAAGAGGTGGCACGGCAGCTTGGCCTCAGCACAGACTCCGTGTACGAGGCGGTGCACAAGGGTCGCATACCCAGCGTGAGGCTGAGCCGTCGCGGGCGTATACTGATACCGCGCGCAACCGTGGAGCGCATGATGGAGGCAGGCGCGGGCGAGGAGCGGCTCCCCGTCGCGTCCGCGTAGCTCGTAGGCTGGCGCGCGTCGGCAACGCGCCGGGATCGGCGCAGCGTTGGCCGCAGTTGGCCGCGCTGGTGGTTTGACTGGCATGGCGGCTACTGCCACGCTGTCCAATACACTTCTGGAGGTGAAACGTGTACGAAGAGAGCGTCCTGGGACTGGATGAGGCCTTGAAGGCCATGCAGGCGATTCTGGAGCAGGCTCTGAAGGAGCCGGAGCGTCCCATAGCAGTTGCCATTGTCGATGCCAACGGCAAACTGGTGCACTACGCACGAATGGACCGCTGCCGCGCCCTCCCGCAGCAGATCGCATTCAAGAAGGCGTACACCGCAGCCGTCATGCGCAGCGACACTGCCGCGCTTGCGGAGCGGTTCCAGAGCATGGGGCGGAACATCAGCGACTTCGGCGACCCCAACATGCTCGCGCTCCAGGGTGGCGTGCTGGTCCTGCGTCCCGGCGACGATGCGTGTCTCGGAGCGATTGGCGTCAGCGGCCTCAGCGCGCAGGAGGACGAGGACCTGGCAAAGCTGGGCATTCAGGCTATGGGCCTGTAGCTCTCCACAAGGGAGCCTCATCATGGACCCAGTGTCCGTAACGCTCGCCGGGCCTGCCGGCGCACTGGAAGGCCGCCTTCACCTGCCGGACGAGGGCGCGCCAAGTGCAGCCGTCGTGATCTGTCACCCGCATCCGCTCATGGGCGGCGACATGCACAACAACGTGGTGATGGGTGTGTGCCGCGAGCTGGTCGGATCGGGTATTGCCGTACTGCGCTTCAACTTTCGAGGCGTTGGCGCGAGCGCTGGCATGCACGATCAGGGCAGGGGAGAGGTGGAGGACGCCCGGGAGGCGCTGCGATACCTGTCGGAACTGCCGGAGCTAGGCGGCAGGGTGATAGGGCTGGCCGGTTACTCCTTCGGCGCAGGCGTAGCTATGAAGGCTGCGTTCGCCTATGAGACGGCTGGCGCGCTTTCCGTGATTGGCAGGGCGAGGGTTGACCCCGACGACGGCATCGCGCGCAGGCCGACATTGCCGGTGCAGTTCATCATCGGGGAGCGGGACAGGCAGATGGCCCCGGAACACGCCGAAAGGCTCAGCGCAGAGCTCACCGTTCCGCCGGATATGCACGTCATCGCGGGAGCAGACCACTTCTTCGCCGGGCGCGAGCGGGAGATAGGGTCGCTCGTAGCCAAGTTCTTTCGTGCGAGCCTGACGCCGGAGGTCACGCGGGCGTGAGGCAACAGGCCATCGGTTTCCGCGCTGGCAAGCTGACGCTGGAGGGCGTGCTCACGCTCCCGACAAACGCGTCCGGGCCCTTCCCCGGTGTGGCGCTGTGCCATCCCCATCCCATGTTCGGCGGCAACATGGACTCGCCCATCGTGCAGGCGCTCTGTGCGGCGCTCAACGACAGAGGCGCGGCGACGTTGCGCTTCAATTTTCGCGGCGTCGGGTCCAGCGAGGGCGGATTCGACCGCGGGGAGCTAGAGCAGGACGACCTGCGGGCTGCGGTTGACACACTGCGCCGGTGGCCGGGCGTCGACGGAAAGAGGATCGGAGTGGCGGGCGCGTCGTTCGGCGCGGTGGTTGCACTGGAGGCGGCGCGGCGGCTGAAGCCGGTGGGCGCGCTGGCAGCGCTTGCGCCGACTATCGGCGGGGTGCGCAGAGCAAAACTGGGCGGCTTCAAGGGTCAAAAGCTGATAGTGGTGGGAGACCGCGACCTGCTGGTGCCGCACGAGGAGCTCGCGAGCCTGGTTGCGGAGATGCCGCCGCCGACGGAGTGGGAGGTGATGGCTGGAGCAGACCACACCTTCACCGGGTTCGAGGCTGCGGCGGCGGAGCGGGTTGCGGGATTCCTGGAGGCAGCGTTGGGGTGAACACGAGAGGTACTTGAACACGGTCGCTATGCCTGAGTTTCAGAACGACGAAGCCACCATGATGATAAAAAAGTGGATTTGCCCCAGCTGCAAGAGCGCGTACATCCTGCCCAGGCACTCCAAGCACGAAAGACGTCATTGGCGTTGCTACACCTGTGGGAAGACCTTCAAATCACCGCTTGAGGTCGCCGCTGGCTGCAATGCCCCAACCCTTGATCAGCCCTTGACGAGCGTTCAAAGGCCAGAAGGTTGGACAGAATTAGTTGAGGCATACTCAGGTCCGTACTCGTTTCCCGCTGATCGGATGATGTACTCAGAGCGACCGCGTGCAGTGGCGTCAGGCTACGATCCAAGAGAGAAGCGCCGTCGAGCTACTATCGTGGCTGAGCAGCATGGTCAAATCCTTCTGGTCCAGGAGATAGGTCGTCGCAGGTTCAGTCTGCCAGGCGGGGGATTGAAGAACGGAGAGTCCGTGATTCAAGCCGCCCATAGAGAGCTCAAGGAGGAAACCAGCCTGGAGATTGTCAAGGCGGAGTACCTGTTCGATCACGAAAGCCCTACGCAGAGTCATAAGGTGGTATGGGCGACTGTCTGGGGACAAGTCCACATGCAGGAGAAGGAACTGGCCGGTTATAGATGGTGGAATACGGCCGAAGACGTCCCATTGGTGGGCTCCACGATCGAGATTGTGGACAGATTCAAGGTGACACATTCTCGGTGACTCACCCGAGTAGGAATGCCTAGCCGACTACCGGGTTGAGGGAACATGCAAGCTGCGCGGCTCTTCTTGACACTTGCATTCTTGCTCTTGCTCGCAGCAGCGTGCGGGACTCCAGCCGACGGTGGTCAGGTAGAGCAAGACTTCTATCTGGAAGTGTTGTTCCCACAGAAGGACATCATCATAACTATACCGTACGTGGTGGTCGAGGGGCGGACCAGCCCCGATGCCTTGGTTTCCGTCAACGGTGAGATTGTGGACGTGTCAGGGGAGGGATACTTCTCCCATGGGGTGCGGCCGCCTGACGAAGGCCACAACACCATTGAGATAGTCGCCTACACCGGTGTAGGCGAGCAACTAACCGAGACTCGACAGGTAAATGTGGTTTCCCCTCCGCCGCTCAATCCCTGGCCTGGACCTTGGGGGTAAGAGCTGTGGGAAGAAGCGCGCAGGCGCTGTTGGCTGCTGCTACTCGCGGACAAGCTCGATTCGGTCCCCATAGCGACGAAAATCGGCGGCATTGAAGGTCAATAGCCTGCCTTCCCCGTGTGCCAGCATGGTTGCCACAATGTTGGCGTCATGGATCTGCCTTCCCCCAACAGGTGTGACTCTGCACAGAGCAACCAACAATTGTGTCACACTGGGACCGTCCTCAAACACGCGGAAAGCCTGCTCCATTCTCTCCACATCTCTGAGGACTTCTTCCATGGAGAGCGGCATGCGCCAGGTCTGTGGCCTTGTGAGAGTAGCCAAGTATTCCCGCAGGACCTGGCGGCTTATGCTGATGGGCTCGCCGTCTGCCTGAGCTCTGTCAAGAATAGTATTGGCTACTTCGTGATTCGGAGCGTCACTGATCTTTGCCTCTACGAGAACGTTGGTGTCTACGAACATAGGGCCACCTAAACCCTGTCCTCGTATATGTCCTCTCGCCTGAGACTGAGGCCATCGGGCCAACCTCCCACAGAGCGAGCCGGCAGAATCTCGTCAATGGTGGGTTTGCGGCGATGCTCCACCCCGTTTATCCGCCTGAATACTAGCGTCTCAGCACGCATGTCCACCTCCGCCGTCTTCCACCCGGCGGCAGTCCAGGCAAGGGCTTGAGCGCGGCCGCTGAAATCTCTCTGGTTTGCCCACCAAGGACGGAAATCCCGGGCCGCGTCTGGCAGCGAGAATCCTAGAACGGCCTCAATCTCCCGAAAGGAGGTATTCCACTCCTGTATCTTGAGCCCGCACAGGTGTGCGTACAGCCTCTGATATTTGCCACGCCCTGCCCTTTCACGCTGCCTCAGTTCTTGATCTGTAGTCACATGGCCTCCTCTGTCAAGATGCACTGTTCTTTAGTATGGTAGTGAGTTAGTACCTACTTGTCAAGTCATGCAAGCGCAAATGTCGATGATCATGGAAGACATGTGTCGGACGCCAGCAAGAGATGAGAGGGAGGAATTGCCCGATATTCCCAGATGGCAACGCGCCCTTGTGCCCCCACGCCGATTCGTGCTATAATTGACCTACTGAGCGGCTGCCAGACGGCATGCCGCGAAAGCGCGGGAGCCTTTAATTCCAGTCCCGTGAGGCTGGCAAGGTGCGCGGGGAGCAGTGGTCAAGGCTGCTGCTCAATAGGGTGAAGTGTGGCCTCTTGCCAGCCGCGGCAGGAGGCTTTTTCATGGCCGAAAAGCAGCTGATGTCCCAGGACGAGATCCAGCGGGCACTCAGCCGAATTGCACACGAGGTCCTGGAGCGCAACCGTGGCGTCGACGATTTGGTGCTAGTCGGAATGCACACGCGTGGCGTGCCCCTGGCCCATCGCTTGGCCGATCGCATCCGGCGATTCGAAGGGCGCGACGTCCCTGTGGGCGCGCTCGACATCCAGCTTTATCGCGACGACTTGATCGTGCGCGGCTTGATTTCCAACCCACCCACGGACATTCCCGTCTCCATCGCCGACGCCAAGGTCGTGCTGGTGGACGACGTGCTGTTCACCGGCCGCAGCATTCGAGCAGCAATGGACGCGCTCATGGACCTGGGCAGGCCGCGCCAGATTCAGCTGGCCGTGCTCGTGGACCGCGGCCATCGCGAGCTGCCCATCCGCGCCGACTACGCCGGCAAGAACGTGCCCACGTCCACAGGCGAGCGCGTGGAGGTGCGCCTGGCCGAGATCGATGGGGACGACGCCGTGGTAATCCAGCGAGCGCCGCGCCAACCGGACCGCTCCACTTCTCGAGAGGTCGACGCCGTGCCGGAGCGATCGTCATGAGCGAGAGCACCGGCGCGAGCAGCCTAGCCGGTCGCAGCACGATTTCCGTGGACGACCTGAGCCTGGACGACATCCAGGCGATCTTCGAAACCGCAGACCGCATCGTTCAAGACAGAGCGTCGTTCTACGGCTCGGCGGCCGGCAGGATAGTGGCCACGCTGTTCTACGAGCCAAGCACCAGGACGCGCCTCTCTTTTGAGGCCGCCATCCAGAGGCTGGGCGGCGGCGCCATTTCCACGTGGGACGTGAGCGCCTCATCCGTATCCAAGGGCGAGTCGCTTGCGGACACGGTGCGCGTGGTCGGCGCGTACGGAGACTTAATCGTCGTGAGGCATCCGAATGAAGGAGCGGCGAAGCTGGCCGCGGAGTACTCGCCCGTGCCGGTCATCAACGCCGGCGACGGCGGCCACGAGCATCCGACACAGACGCTCTGCGACCTCTACACCTTGCGGGAGCGTCACGGCTCCGTCAAGGGCCTCAACGTGGCGCTCTGCGGCGACCTGCAGCACGGACGCACGGTTCACTCCCTGGCATTTGCGCTGGCCCGCATGGAGGCCAACATCGTGTTCGTGCCCGGGGCGGGCAACGAGGTGCCAGACTACGTTCTCCGCCGCCTTCAGCGAGACTACCACGCCCACATTCAACGAGAGCGCCTTGGCGTACTGAGCGCGCTCTTCGACAGGCCGCAGATGGAGGACGGGCCCGCCACCGTGAACGCCATCTACATCACGCCCAGCGAGCCGCACCAGCTGGCCATGTCCTCCGTGGAGGGCACCACGCTGGAGTACCGCGTGGGCAGCGGCGAGTCGCTCTCACTGTACGTGACGCGCCGGCAGACTGAGCGGGGCAGCGGCGCGGCAGGCGCAGGGGGATACCCTGCGGTGACGCCGGATGTGCTGAAAGACAGCCACTTCGAGAACATCTCGATTCTGCACCCGCTTCCCCGCGTGGACGAGCTCAGCCCGGAGGTGGACCAGGACCCGCGGAGCCTGTACTTTCGGCAGGCCGCCATCGGCATACCGGTGCGCATGTCGCTGCTTTGGCACACGCTTGGCCTTGGCGACGAGCCGGCGGCTCCCCGCAAACAGCCCTACAAGCAGGAGGTCAGGGGCCTGCGGTACTCCCGCGCAAGTTTCGACTGCCCGAAGTCCACGTGCATTGCGAACAACGAAAGACTCTTCACCACGCCCCAGTTCGAGGTAATCCGCGACGAGGAGTACATGCTGCGCTGCCTCTACTGCGACCAGGAGACCCGCGCCGGGTACGCGGGCAACACGGAGTCCCGCCTATACTACCCGTCTGAGCTGCTGGATAGATTCCGGCCTCCCGTGCGCCCCGATCACGTGCGCTTCCACAGCACAGCGGAGTCGGCGGAATCTGCGGGGTTCAGGCGCGCCTCCGTAAAATGGGACAACCTGCCGCCCAAGCCCGTCGAGGTGGCGCAACGATGGCTTGACATAGCCGTGGAGAGCAGCCAATGAGCATAGTAATCAGAGGAGGCCGCATCATCGACCCCGCCGCTGAGCTGGACATGGTGGGCGAAGTCTTGATCGAAAACGGCGTTGTGGCATCGGTGGGGGCACAAGTCGACGCGCCCCCCGGCGCTGAGCTGCTGGACGCATCGGGGCTGGTCGTGAGCCCCGGCTTCATCGATGTTCACGTTCATCTACGCGTGCCCGGCGAGGAACACAAGGAGACGATGGCCTCGGGTACGGCAGCCGCGGCTGCCGGAGGCTTTACGACTGTCTGTACCATGCCCAACACTCTCCCGGCGATCGACCGCGAGGAGGTGGTGAATGTGCTTCTGGAGCGCGCGCGGGACGAGGCCGTCGTGCGTGTGCTGCCGATCGCTTGCGTGACCAGAGACCGCGCCGGCGCAGAGCTGGTGGACGTCGATGAGGTTGCCCGCGCCGGCGCAGTCGCGCTGAGCGACGACGGCAGCCCCGTCGGCGACGCGGATGTGATGCGGGCTGCTCTCGAGAAGGCCGGGCCTCTGGGGCTGCTCGTCATCGACCACTGTGAAGACTCTGAAATCTCGGCCGACGGCGTCATGAACAGCGGCGCTGTGGCCGATAGCCTGGGACTCCAAGGCTGGCCGGCCCACGCGGAAGAAGACATGATCGCCCGCAATGCCGCTCTTGCAGAAGCAACCGGCGGCCGGGTTCACATGGCGCACGTCACAACAGCCGGAGGAGTGGAGCACATGCGGCGGGCCAAGGCGCGAGGTGCGCCGGTGACCGCGGAGGTCACTCCTCACCACCTGACCATCACGGAGGAGTGGGTGAGAGCCAGGTCGGGCCGCTATGGCCCATACGACACCAATGCGAAGGTCAACCCGCCGCTCCGCACTCAGAAGGACGCGGACGCGCTCGTGGCCGCCCTTGCCGAGGGCATCATCGACTGCGTGGCGACTGACCACGCGCCCCACAGCGCCGCAGACAAGGACTGCACGTTTGAGGAGGCGGCTTTCGGCATCAGCGGCCTGGAGGTGGCACTCGGCTCGCTCATGAGCCTTGTCCACGATGGGCGGTTGCCACTTCCCACGCTGATCGAGCGACTGACCGCGGCGCCTGCGCGAGTCCTGGGCCGCCCGGACCTGTGCGCAGGTACGCTGAGGCCGGGCAGTCCCGCGGACGTAACCATATTCGATCCGAATGCGGAGTGGGTGGTGCGCGCCGACCGCTTGCTATCGGGCGGTAAGAACACCCCGCTGGACGGAGCGACGCTCAAAGGACGCGTGGTGGCGACGCTGGTTGCCGGGCGCGTGGTGTACCGGAGTGAGGAGGCGCGGCTTGGCTAGGCGGGCAATCCTGGCGCTGCAGGACGGCTCCTGGTACGAGGGCGAGTCCTTTGGAGCGGAGGTCGACTCCTATGGTGAGGTCGTCTTCAACACCAGCATGACCGGCTACCAGGAGATTCTCACGGATCCTTCCTACGCCGGCCAGATTGTGATTCCCACCTACCCGATCATCGGCAACTACGGCGTGAACGGCGAGCACATGGAGTCGCGGGAGATACGCGTGGCGGGCTTTGCCGTGCGGGAGCATTGCCTTGACCCAAGCCACAACCTATCGACCATGACGATACACGATTACCTGGCGTCGCAGGGCATTGCGGGCATAGCGGGCATCGACACCCGCGCCGTCACGCGCAAGCTGCGATTCGCCGGCGTGATGATGGGGATGATCGCGGTCGGTACGACGCCGGAGGAGGCGATGGAGCGGCTCCGCGATGCCCCGCGATACGAAGACGTGGACTTCGTCGCCGGCGTGAGCGCGGAGAAGCCCTACGACTGGGACAGTGCTTCCGGCGATAAGAACGGGCCGCTCGTGCTGGTCAGCGACTACGGCCTGAAGTACAACATACTGCGCCTGTTGCGCTCGCGCGGCTGCAGGGTGATGGCCATGCCGGTCGAATCGAAGGCGTCGGACATTTTGGCGCTGAAGCCGGACGGCATCGTGCTGTCGCCCGGCCCTGGCGACCCGGCCCTGCTGGAATACGTCGTGGAGACGGCAAGGGGCCTGATAGGCCGCGCACCGATTCTGGGCATTTGCCTGGGTCATCAGATCATCGGGCGGGCGATGGGGGGGAGCACGTTCAAGCTGAAGTTTGGGCACAGAGGCGGGAACCACCCCGTCCGCGATCTGGGGACCGGGCGAGTCCACATCACGGCGCAGAACCACGGCTACGCGGTTGACGGCGACAGTCTGCCGCCGGAGTTGGAGGTCAGCCACATCAACCTCAACGACGGCACGGTTGAAGGCATGCGCCACAGGGATCTGCCGGTGATGAGCATACAGTATCACTCGGAGGCGTCGCCCGGCCCGCTGGACAACGTATACCTGTTCGACCGATTCATGGAGATGGTGAAGGGAAGCAGCTTGTGATGATGGCAGTTGATGCGTTATAATGATGCTATCAAAATGTGCCGAGTATTGATGCTTCAGAAAGGTGCGGTCCAGCCATGAGAACGACACTAAATGTTGACGACGAGCTCCTGGAATCGATTGTCGAAGCCACCGGAGAGAAGAACAAGAGCAAGGCGGTGAACGCCGCTCTGAAGGAGTACATCCGGCGAAAGCACGTGCAGGAGCTGATAGATTCCTGGGGCAAAATCATCGTTGATGACTACACTGAGGAGATGGATCGTTTGGACTTGCAGAGGCAGGATTACCTTGAGTCGCTGAGGAATGGAACGGCGTGACCATCCTCTTGGACTCGTCCGTATTGATTCATGCCCAAAGGCAACCAAACTCCGAGATAGCCGGACAGGTGTTGGCCCTCTTGACCTCTGGCGAGGCGGCGGTGACAGGGCCTGTGATTGCGGAGTACATTCAAGGAGCCCGTAGCCAGGGTGAGCTGAGCTTCCTAGTCCGGCGCATAGTCACCCTGGATTTCCTAGAGATGGATCAAGCGGTATGGGTGATCACGGGGCGGTTGGGCAATCTACTAAATCGTTCGGGCGCGCCACTGCCAATCTCGGATCTGAGCATCGCAGCCACGGCCATACACTACGAGGTGCCTCTCTATACCTTGGATAGGGGATTCGAGAATATTCCAGAACTCATTCTTTACCAGCCGCACACTAACTGATAGTCGTGAGTGAATCACCTGTGACAACAGACGCTAGCCTCTCCAAAGTCCTGGTCATCGGCTCCGGCCCAATCGTGATTGGGCAGGCGGCGGAGTTCGACTATGCGGGCACGCAGGCGTGCAAGGCCCTGCGCGAGGAGGGCGTAACCACCGTCCTAGTCAACTCCAATCCTGCCACCATCATGACCGACGAGGGCATTGCCGACATCGTTTACATCGAGCCGCTGACGGTTGAGGTGCTGTCGCGCATCATCGATCGCGAGCGGCCGCAGGGCATCCTTCCGACGCTCGGCGGGCAGACCGGCCTCAACCTCGCCGTGGAGCTTGCCGACGCGGGAGTGCTGGACCGGTTCGGCGTGCGCTTGCTTGGCACGCCGCTGGACACCATCCGCAAGGCGGAGGATCGCGAGCTGTTCCGCGAGCTGCTGGTGGAGATGGGTGAGCCAATCCCGCCAAGCGCCACTGCGGAGTCGATGGAAGAGGTGGCGCGCATCGCCGAGGAGATTGGGCTGCCCATGGTGATTCGCCCGGCGTACACGCTCGGCGGTACGGGTGGCGGCATCGCCAACACTTGGGAGGAGCTGGAGGAGGTGGCGCAGGGCGGCCTGAACGCCAGCCCCATCCACCAGATCCTGCTGGAACGCTCGCTGGCCGGCTGGAAGGAGTTGGAGTACGAGGTGATGCGTGACGGCGCCGACAACTGCATCACCATCTGCAACATGGAGAACATGGATCCCATGGGCGTTCACACCGGCGACAGCATCGTGGTGGCTCCAAGTCAGACTCTGACTGACCGGGAGTACCAGATGCTGCGCTCCGCCAGCCTCCGCATCATCCGCGCGCTCGGCATTGAGGGCGGATGCAACGTGCAGTACGCGCTACGTCCCAGCGACCTTGTGGCCGACGCAATGCCGGGCGACTGGGTGGCGGACAGCCCGTACTACGTCATTGAGGTGAACCCCCGGGTGAGCCGCAGCTCCGCGCTGGCGAGCAAGGCCACCGGCTATCCGATCGCACGCGTGGCCGCCAAGATTGCCGTTGGCAAGCGCCTCGACGAGATTCCCAACGCCGTCACGCGCCGCACGCTCGCCGCATTCGAGCCTGCGCTCGACTACTGCGTGGTCAAGATACCGCGATGGCCGTTCGACAAGTTCGCGGCCGGCAACCGCGTCATCGGCACGCAGATGAAGGCCACCGGCGAGGTGATGGCCATCGACCGTTCATTCGAGGCTGCGTTCCAGAAGGCGGTGCGCTCTCTGGAGATCGGCAACTTCACCATCATGTGGGAGGACGCGGAGTGGCGCGACGACAATGGCGCGGGCCTGGACGCCCTTCCAATGCTTCCTACGGACCTGCGGCTGTGGGCGCTGATGGCGGCGCTGCGCCGCGGCATCACAACGGACGAGATTGCACAGCGCACGGGCATCGATCCGTGGTTCCTTTACCGCTTCCGCAGGATCGTGGACATGGAGCGCCGGCTGCTGGAGGAGGACCTGACGCCGCGGCTGCTGTGGGAGGCCAAGCGCCTGGGCTTCTCGGACGCGCAGGTGGGCACGCTGGCCGACAGGCTGCCGGAGCAGGTGAGGAGCCTGCGCAGGGATTGGGACGTCAGGCCGGTCTACAAGATGGTCGACACGTGCGCCGCCGAGTTTGAGGCGGCCACGCCGTACTTCTACAGCACCTACGAGCAGGAGAACGAGGCGCTGCCGCTGCCCGGCCCCAAGGCCGTGGTCGTGGGCAGCGGCCCCATCCGCATCGGGCAGGGCATCGAGTTCGACTACTGCTCCGTGCACGCCGCGTGGGCCCTTCAGGCGGAGGGTGTCCGGAGCATCATGGCCAACTCCAACCCGGAGACGGTGTCCACCGACTTCGACACGAGCGACCGGCTCTACTTCGAGCCTCTGGACGAGGAGAGCATGCTGGACATCCTGGAGAACGAGTTCGATGAGCAGTCGGACTCGCCGGAGTACCCGGCCAGCATGGTGCAGTTCGGAGGCCAGACAGCCATCAACCTGTCTCAGGCGCTGGACCGGGAGGGCATGCCCATTCTCGGCTCCACGGCGGACTCCATAGACATCGCGTCGGACAGGGGGCGCTTCGGTGACTTCCTGTCGCGGCTGGGCATACCTCTGCCGCCCGGCGCGGCGGTTACGTCGCTGGAGGAGGCGATGAAGGTGGCCGAGGGCACGGGCTACCCGGTGCTGGTGCGACCCAGCTACGTCCTCGGCGGCCGGGCCATGGAGATTGTGCAGAACACCACGGAGCTCATAAGGTACGTGACAGCAGCCGTAGACATGGGCACGCAGCACCCGGTCCTCATCGACAAGTACCTGGGCGGCCGCGAGGTTGAGGTCGACGCCATCTGCGACGGCGAGCGCGTGCTCATCCCCGGCATCATGGAGCACGTAGAGCGCGCCGGCGTCCATAGCGGCGATTCGATGGCAATCTACCCCGGCGTCACGCTCACCGACGACGAGGTGGACGTGCTAGTGCAGTACACCACGCAGATCGGGCTGGCGCTGCAGGTGAAGGGCCTGATGAACATCCAATACGTGCTGGTGGGCGGCAGCCCCTATCGCAGCCCCAGCGTCCTGCGCGACGACGGCGTGGAGTCGACTGCTTACGTGCTGGAGGTGAACCCGCGGGCCAGCCGCACCGTGCCGTTCCTGTCGAAGGTGACGGGCGTGCCGATGGTGCAGCTTGCCACCCGGGTGATGCTGGGCCGCACGCTCGCCGATATGGGCTACGAAGCGGGACTGTGGAAGCGGCGCAAGCTGGTTGCGGTCAAGGCGCCCGTGTTCTCGATGTCCAAGCTGGCCGGAGTCGACACCTACCTGGGGCCGGAGATGAAGTCGACGGGCGAGGTCATGGGCATCGACGCCGACTTTCAGGGCGCGGTGGCCAAGGCGCTGCTGGCGGGAGGGCTTTCGTTCCGATCCGGCGCGTCGGTGCTGCTGAGCATCGCTGACCGGGACAAGGTGGAGTCGCTGCCGCTGGTGCGGGCGCTGGGCGAAGCCGGGTGCAAGCTGTACGCCACGGAGGGCACTGCGGGGCTTGTGGAGGGACTGGGTCTGCCCGTGACGATGATTACCAAGAAGCTGAGCGAGGGTCACCCCAACGTGATGGACATCATCATGGACGGGACGGTTCATGCGGTGGTGAACACCGTGACGGGCGAGCGCGCCAACCTGCAGGACGGGTTCGAGATACGCAGGGCTGCGGTAGAGCGCCGGATTCCGTGCTTCACGTCGCTCGACACGGCGCGGGCTGCGGTCGAGAGTCTGCTACACGGCACTGCGGGCTACAGCATCCGCCGCCGCGACGAGTACCTGGAGGAGGGGTAGAGGGCGCTGCCACCCTCCGGCCCGCTCACGCCCTTCGACAAGCTCAGGGCGAGCGGGCTAGACAGGCACCGCTCATACTGAGATTGACCGATTCCAGTCTGGGTAAGTTGGCTAATCGGGGTACTTGCTCCAGGTGGTCCAGCACGAATCTGTTGGAGTGTAGGCACCCGAAACGGCGAGCTCGGCTTTGTTGTTCACTTGGCGATCGCCTGCCTGCCCCCTTATCTGCTGGATGCAATCGTTATGCAGCCAGACACGCGTGCGTCCGCTCCCGGTGTTGCCACCGCTTGACGAGAAGGGATGAGGACCCTCAACGGTAATGTCCCCAGCCCAAAAATCGTGGGCCTCGCCCCGCTTTACACCGTGCCACTGGAAGCCCTCCAGGTAGTACTGCGTAAAGAGCGTGAACCCGTCGTACGGATTGAACACGTCTATGTCGTTGGCAGTGATGCCGGACCCGTCAAATACTTTGCGCGCTATAGCGTCCGTGGAAGCCTCTACCTCGTCCAGTGTTTGGATATTGCTTCGCACCTTGGGGACATTCGAAGCGTGGTTGAGGATATAGACCGGAGGCTGCTTCATGTCCTTCGCTCGGTCTGCAGTGGTGAAGACATAAGCGAATGACACCTGGATAGGCATGTCGGCATCGTAGAGGTTCATGGGTTTGGCCAACCATCTCGCAGCCAGGTAGTCCTCAACGGTGATCGCCTCGGGCCGATGCTGGTAGAAGAATCCATCCGGATTCATGAGCCCGTTTCTCCGCTGATTCACGATGAAGGGGGCCATCCTGTCATGGCTGGAGCCGTACTTTCGGCAGTACTTGTTGAGCAGGTATCCGTAGGTGGCACCGGCGGCGCTCCAACCCCAGGGACTAGTCCACTGGGCACCGCCGGGTGCGGTATCCAACGCGTTGGCGCCCCACTGGGAGTATCGACCTGCGAGGTTATTGAGTGCCCGAACAACCAGGACGGTACTTGCTTCCCCGTCACCCACTATCTGCGCGGCAACGACAATAGCTTTCGACATGCACGTCGGAGCGTGCATGGCAAAAGTGACGTTGTTCAACTCAGGCATGTTCTTGACGAGCCAGTCGGCGCTCATTGAGCTGATTCCGTCGTTGGGATTATCAGTGGGAATGTACGCTTGGGCGAAATCTTCCGGAATGGGTCTCGGCGCCCAGGGCTCCCCTGTGCAATGCGGAACGACAACAAGGCCGTCGATCGCGTTCGGGGATATCCCCGCATCCTCCAGGGCTTTGTTGACCGCAATCAGGGTGTTCGCGCCCACGCTGGTTTCGGGCCTTTCGTCCCAGCGCCGGGCTGTCGGAGAGCACCCCAATCCCGCCACAGCCACCTTCCCCCTGTGCTCCCATATTCCCAGGTTCTCTCTCTCCCTGTAAAGCGAAAGCGGAGCCAACGGAGTTGGTGCCATTTGCTTACTCCTCTCTATTCGTTGGCATGTCTCAATGATGGCTAGTCTGCCTGTTGCACAACTCGCCATTCGGGAATCAGTTGACCGGGCGCCGCCCCCTCCACGAATATGACCTCCACAGCGGCTCCCACCGGGACCTCATCTACCGGCGTCCCAGGAAGGTTGGAGAAAAACTGGATGTCGGGGTCTTCTTCGATCTGAATTATGGCGACGTTGTAGGGCTGTTCTTCCACATACAATCTGAGACGTGAGTCATGTATCACCACATAGTCATCTATGGTGCCCCTCCCGCTGACCTCACTCCACTCCAGATTCTCGGCGGAGTCACATTGGTAGCAGCTTGCTTCCGGCGGGTATTGCCATCGATCGCAAGGGGGGCATCTCTGAACTATTAGTCGCCGTTCGTTCGCAGCCTCCCAGAAGGGTTTACTTACCTCATCGGGAATCGGTACGGGCCTTGGCATGGGGACCTCCTCTCAGTACAGAATCCCTGCAAGCTCCCCGGGGCTCCTGAGCTACAACTAACTTCGTCATGATAACAGAGATTCCTGGATTTGCCAGCTATCTGTATGGGATCAGGTCATATTGCACAAGACCTCCTTTTAGCGGCGCTCGCCTCCCCATCGCGGCGCGACGGGCTACAGAATCCGTAGCCGCGATGAGCGCCTGCAGCGGGGTAGGGCGAGGGGCGGCCTGCAACGGCCGCTGGTGGCCCTGGATTGACAATAGCGCAGGCCACTTGTCATTCTGAGGAGCGAAGCGACGAAGAATCCAGAGCCTATGCGCGACTACTACGTTTACGTCCTGACAAACGAGACTCATAGACTGTACGTCGGTGTGACCGGCGACCTCCAGCGAAGGATGTACGAGCACAAGAACAAACTGACCCCGGGCTTCGCGAGCAGGTACAACCTGCGATGGCTGGTGTACTACGAGGCCACCACTGACGTTCGGTCTGCGATAGCTCGTGAGAAGGAAATTAAGGGATGGAAGCGGTACAAGAAGATCGCGCTGATAGAAGCGGAGAACCCCAATTGGGTAGACCTGAGTGCTAAGTGGTCGGAGGCCTTGGATTCTTCGCTGCGCTCAGAATGACGAAGAAATCCCCTCACCGCTGCACTATGTGCACGCCTGTGGCCTTGAACGACGCACTCACCTGCGCGCCCGCCGACAGCCCCAGCTCCTGCGCCGACCTCGCCGTGACCAGCGCCACCAGCGGGAAGCCGCAGTCGACGACCACGCGCACCAGCGGCCCCATCGACGCCGTGGCCGTGATGACGCCCGGGAAGGCGTTTCGTGCGCTCGTCGGGGCCTGCGTGAGCGCAAGCACCACCTCCTCCGGCCTCACGCAAGCGATCACCGGCACGCCCGGCTCCAGCTCGGACACGCCCTCCACCAGGTGAGCGCCGACGCGCACGTTTACCATGCCAGCCTCGCCCGACTCCACGGCGCCCTCCAGCAGGTTCTCCACGCCGACGAACCGGGCCACGCTGACGCTACTCGGCAGGTTGAACACCTCACTAGGGTTGCCCACCTGCAGCATGGAGCCGCCGATGAGCACGCCGATGCGGTCGGCGAGGCGCTGGCCCTGCGCCATGTCGTGCGTTGCCATGACCACTGTGGTCTGCAGCTCGTCGATGACGCGTCCGATCAGCTCCTCGACCATAGACGTTGAGACCGGGTCCAGGTTGGCCGTCGGCTCGTCGAGCAGGAGCAGCCGTGGCTCCGTGACCATGGTGCGCGCCAGCGCCACGCGCTGGATCTCGCCGCCGGATAGGGTGCGAGCGTTGCGGCCCTCGAATCCGGTCAGGTCCACCGTATCCAGCGCTCGCCGCACGCGCTCGCGAATCGACCTGCGGTCGTGGCCGCGCACCCGCAGGCCGTAGGACACGTTGTCGAGCACGCTGCCACTGAAGGCCACCGGCTTCTGGAACACGATGCCTATACGCCTGCGCATCGCGAGGCGCGCGGCCTCGGTCTGCGGCGTCTCCGCGTCATCGAAGGAGATCGATCCAGCGTCTGGCTGCTCCAGCAGGTCGAGCAGTCGCAGCAGGGTGGTCTTGCCGGAGCCACTCGGCCCGATGATGGCGGTGACGCTGCCGTCGGGCACGTCAAGGTTGACGTCGCGGAGGGCGTCGTGGCCGTCGTACTGCTTGGAGAGCTCTCGAATGGTGATCATCGCTGCTGCCTCTGCTGGAACCTGCCCACCAGGATGTTGACGGTGAGCGCAAGCGACACCAGGATGATGCCCAGCGCCATCGCCAGCTCGAAGTTGCCGATGGACGTCTCCAACGACATGGCCGTGGTGAGCGTGCGGGTGTAGCCGCGGATGTTCCCGCCGACCATGATTGCCAGGCCGATCTCGGAGAGTGCGCGCCCGAACCCCATAAGCACCGCCGTCGTCACGCCGTATCTGGCCTCCCTGACGATGGTGACGATCGCCTGCGTCCTGCCCGCGCCCAGCGAAACGGCAGTGTCGCGTATCTCCGGCGACACGCCGCGCAGGGCGGAGATGGTTAGCCCGGCCATGATGGGCGATATGAGCAGCACGTGTCCCACCACTATGGCCGCGGGCGAGAAGAGAATGCCCAGCCCGCCGAGTGGCCCGTCACGCGAGAAGGTGATGAACACCAGCAGCCCCACGAACACGGTCGGCATGCTGAACAGCGTCTGGATGACGTTGACCAGCATCGACTTGCCGCGGAAGCTGTGGAAGTGGATTAGGCTGCCCGCGGGTATGAAAATCAGGGAGGCTATGACGGTGGAGGTGGCTGCAATGGCCAGCGTCCTGCCGGTGATGGCGAGCACGTCCCTGTCCAGGGACACAATGAGGCGCAGGGCAGAGAGTAGGCTGTCCAGGACCAGTTCCAAGTGCGGTTTACTCCTGTGGGCAGTCGGCGGATTGCGGGTCGGAAGTGGTGGAGGCCCGGGGCGATTCGCCTGCGCGATTCCAGTCCCGGGCAGGCACGAGCAGGGGAGCGTCGTAGTCGCACACGCCAAGCTCCCCAATGATGTCCTGAACGTCGTCGGAGGACAGGAAGTCGATTAGCTTAGCGGCGGCGTCGTGATTGACGGCGGGATGCCGGTCCGGGCTGACCGCGATAGCCGAGTAGAGGTTCAGCAGCGCGTCACCCTGTTCGACGAGCGGCGCGAGCGACGACTTCTGCCGCGAGGCCTCATAGGTGCTGCTGACGGCCAGCGTGTAGGCGGACTTCTCGTGCGCCATCATCAGCACGGCTCCCATGCCTGCGCCCGCCTCAAGATACCACGGGCCGGACGATCTGACTGCCTCGTAGTCCAGTCCCGCCGTGCTCCACAGCTGCATCTCCCGCGAGTGCGTGCCGGACCCGTCGCCCCTGGACACGAACTTCACGTTGGCTGGGTCAGCCCGGCCGCGCTCCATGATGCGCAGCAGGGCGGCCTCCGGCTCCATGCCGCGTATGCCCGCGGGGTCGCTCTCAGGGCCAACGATGATGAATCGGTTGTAGGCGATTGGGTGGCGTGCCAAGCCGTGGCCATCTGAGATGAAGGCCAACTCGCGAGTCTCGTCGTGCAGCGTGAGCACGTCCACGTCGCCGCGGCGGCCCGCCTCGATGGCCTGGCCCGTGCCGCCCGTGAGCACAAGCAGGTCAACGCCGTGTTCCTTCTCGAACATGGGCTCCAGCACATCCCACAGGCCGATGTGGTACATGCTCGTCGTGGTTGCGAGCTTGAGCCGCCCCGCGTCGACGGCGCCGGGCGCCACGCCCGCGGGCGAGCAGGCAGCAAGTGTCGCGATTGCTAGCGCCAGGACGGCGGCGAGCCACAACGGCGTGTGACGTGCGTTCGATGGTGCGTTGTCGATTTCCAAGGGGTTTCCTGCTTGGGCCGGGCCTGCGGAGGGGTTGCGGGGCATGCTGAGCGGTCGAATTCCGTACCGGTTAGTCTCTGTGTCGGGAGCGATGGGGTTTCGAATCGCGCAGTCCGTCCCGCACCGGCGATGCGCCCATGCCGCTCCCGGAGCGCGCGAGGCACGGCCGAATCGGCTCCTGCGGTATTGTAACCCACAAGCGGGTGAGGCACAACGCGAGCAGTACGGAGTCCCTTTCTGCCTGGCTCCGACCTTATCAGACGCGTCACGGGCAGCATCGCGCGCAGCTGCTTGTGGTAGAGTATACGCGGGTCAAATCTATTCGCATGGAGGCTAGGGCAATCCGTGGACTAATTCATGTCAATGACTCTGCATGACGTCTTGGCGGGCATCAAGCCGACCGACGGTATGGTATTCGGCTTCGCCGGGACAGGCGTCGCCCGCACGTGAGGAGACAATGATGGGAAGCTGGTACCTGGTACGTCACGGCGAGACGGACTGGAACCGGTCCGGAAGGATCCAGGGTCACACGGACGTTCCGCTGAACGACAACGGAAGAAGGGAGATCGGGCTGCTGGCGGAGAGGCTCGCGCCATGCAGCTTTGCCGCCGTGTACTCGAGCGACCTGTCTCGCACGTCGGAGAGCGCCGACATCATCGTGAGCGGCCGTGAGACCTCGGTCGTCCCGGACCCGGACCTCCGCGAGTTCTCCTACGGCGAGTGGGAAGGCTTGACCACTAAAGAGATTGAAGCGCAGTTCCCCAACGCCTATGCCCAGCTCATGGGCGCGGGGAACAGCGCGTTCGTCGCTCCCGGCGGCGAGAGCTCGGCTCAGGTGCTCGACCGGGTGCGCCGCTTCTGTGCCAGGGCGGATGAGCAGCATTCCGCGGCCGGAGACATCCTGGTCGTGGCTCACGGCGGCACGATTCGAGCCTTGGTGGCCTGCCTCCTGGACCTCCCAAACGACTCTCTCTGGAAGTTCGAGGTGGGCCGAGCCAGCTTGTCGATTGTACGCAATCACACCAGAGGCCGTGTCCTGGAGCTATGGAACGACACGAGTCACCTGATGGCGGCGGACTGCCGGTGACGCTGAAGGCACCGAGTCACGGATAGCGTACCAGACTTGACGAAATCAAAAACCTTCTCCCTCAGGTTCAGATTAGTGCGGTAACTTTGCCTGAACAAGGAGCTGCCGACCGCGATGGCTTGTCGGTTAGCTCCCTAGGCGGGAGCTTTATTGCGAGACAGAGCGTCCGTTTTCTTGACAGATTCGACCGGTACGGTCTATATACTATGCGATGTCAATAGCCTTCCTCAACACCGAAAGCGAATAGGAATACGACCTGGTGTGCAGTCCGCAGTGGGAATTCTGAACGCGATGGGAGTGGATTCACTATGACAGCAACTCGTCGCTTTGTAGGCCCCAAACTACCACTGGACCGCCGCCGGGTCGTGTGCGTTGGCCTAATCTGTGTAGCGACCGTTTTTCTCTTGACGGCGTGTGATGACGAGCCCGTACCCACAGCTACAACGCAGCCGGCTAACACGCCTTCTCCAGTAGCAGCATCAACCCCATCCGTTCCCGACACGTTCACCTCGACACCAGTTTCGATGGCCATTCCTACTCCAACACCGCCGCCGCCTCCCACACCAACGCCGGTGCCGCCTCCCACGCCAGTGTCGCTTCCTACTCCAACTCCAGAGCCGCCTCCCACGCTAACCCCGGAGCCCACACCGACGCCAACCCCTGCGGTTGTCCTTATTCTGGATCTCGAAACTACTGTCACCGGATATTGGTCTGACGGCAGCGCCAATGTCGAAGTAACGGCTTCCCTGCACAATGAAGGCGACCTTCGGACGGACCGAGGCGTGGAGATAGCCTTCACCTGCAGTCACAACGGCGAACCCATACGCGGTTGCGGCCAGCGTACAAGCGTGTCGCTTCCGAACGGCTACAGCCCGGCGCTTGGTGTCTTCACCATACGCGTCCCACCGGGCGAGCTATCCCTCGAGTTCTCATATGGCGAACATGGAGCTAGGACCTTGGATGTCAACGTGCCTGAGCGCATTGTGGGCATCAACAGGGATGTGTGGGAGTGCTTCAGCGATATACCCTGCGCAGGATGGTACTCTGCGGAGGTTCCGATTCAGAAATGGAACCAAGCCTCGCCGCTAAAAGTATGGGCCTCCGGGCCAGAGAGTTTCATCGAGGTCTTCAAAAGCATTCTTGATGAACTCGGGCCGGTGCTCGGCCTCGAATTCGAGTGGGTCTCCACTGAAGATGAAGCCGAGTTCGTCGCCTATATCGGTTACACGCTGCCAGAAGGATCATATCGTGCCCACCCAGACGAAGCTGGCTACGCCACAATTGGGGGCGCCAATAAGATGGGCGAATTGAATAGTGGTGAAATCGGAATCAAAGACACGTGGGGGGAAGCGACCTTTCATCAGCTGCCTGAACCAACACAGAAATTCCTGGTACATGTTCTTACCCACGAATCAATTCACACCTTGTCATCAATGAACCATGGCACAGAACTAGACAGCATCATGAACAACGAAGGGCTCGGGCGCCTAAAGTTGAGCCCAATGGACGAGCGCCTACTGAGATTGCATGGCCATCCATTGGTGAAGCCGGGCATGGCAATGGCCGAAATTGAGAAACTGATCATATTCGACGACGAGCTCATAGACCCGCAGGTCGATGCCGATCTGATCAAACGGAAGCTAGTATTCAATGCGTATGACACGTTGCGGCAAGCGGAATCGGCTACGTTCAGAGTACGATCGTCCGACTGCCACGAACAATTCGGATGGGCAGACTACACGGTGTACGACCTCTGGACAGACTACACGGTGTACGATCTCGAAAATCACTCGTTCGCATGGGTAGGGATAGACGATGGCTCGGAACGCTTCTATGTATACGGCGGACGACATGGTGCAGACGAGTATTGGCACCGGGAGCAGGGGGGATGGTCGCAAGTGAGTTCTCAGTGGTATGTCGACGCCACACCCGGTTGGGACGGCGATCTGTCCGACCCTCACTCTATGATCGAGAGTGTCCTTCGCTACGCAGACTGGGCCGACGCCCGGCTCGTCACCGGTCCGGACGGACTGGCCAAGCTGGAGTTCGAATTCCTCACATTTAGGGGCGACCGGTTGAAGGTTGACATCGTTCTCGACCCCGAGACTGGCATGATCTCAAAGTACAGCATGGACTGGGAACAGGTAGATGAGACCTGCGGGACATACAGAGTAGAAGCTGAGGATGGTCAGTACCACAGTACGTTTGAGTTTCCAGATGCGCTGCGCGAGAGATCAAAGGTCCTCGGTCACTGTGGTGGCGAGGTCTTGGGGCCTATTTCAGGGGCTGTCTCACTTTCCGGGACATGGAGTCGGCACTGCGGCGGCGGGGCCGATGGTTACCGGAAGAGCTATCGTTTCTCAGTGGAAGACTGGTCGTATGTGCGTGTCGAAGTTTCGTCTGCTAACCGCACATCGCTTCATCTACTAGGGAACAGTGGGAGTGGTGAATTAACTGTTGACGAGAGTTTTCGATACGGTCGTTCAATAAGACATGGATGGATTTGGGATCACTGGACACAGGCTATTATCCCTCCAGGTGAATATACCATCGAATTAGTCACCCATGACCGTGTGCTCATTGAGTTCGGATTGGCGATTCACACGTCGGTGACGCATCAGCCTCCCCACAGCTTCCAGTCCATTAGCAGCGGGCACGAGCAGGTGTGTGTGTTGGACTCGGACAGGATTGCCGTGTGCTGGGGTAGCAACGGGGAGTTGTTCGCATGGCCTCCGTATGGCGAAGTATCCATTCTTGCACCGTCCAATGAGAAGTTTATGGCAATCAGCAGTGGCACATTCTATGCCTGCGGCTTAAACCCCGATGGAACTCCAGTGTGCTGGGGTAGAGACAACTCCGGCCAGACTTCGCCGCCGGCGGGCGAAAAGTTTGTTTCCATCAGCAGTGGCTGGGAACACAACTGCGCCCTTCGCTCCGACGGGACTCCAGTCTGCTGGGGTGCGAACCATGCTGGCGAGTCATCCCCGCCAGCAGGTGAGAAGTTCATTTCCATTAGCAGCGGTGGACAGCACAACTGCGCCCTTCGCGCCGACGGGACTCCAGTCTGCTGGGGCGTAAACTACGATGGTCGAGCATCGCCGCCGACCGGCGAGAAGTTCGTTTCCATCAGCAGTGGCAGATACCACACGTGCGCCCTGCGCTCCGACAGGACTCCGGTCTGCTGGGGTGATAACTACGAAGGACAAACATCGCCGCCGGCGGGCGAAAAGTTTGTTTCCATCAGCAGTGGCAGCTTCCACACATGCGCCCTCCGCTCGGACGGAACCGTTGCCTGCTGGGGAGGGAATTTCAGCCGCGAACCATCTTCCCCATTCCCTTAGAATGCACTGGACTAGGAGTTTGTATCCGTCAGCGATCCATAGTTCCACACCTTCGAGTTGGGGATCAATACTGCTGTACTATGCTTGGGAGCGGGTCTTGCGTTGATCCAGAGGAAACATCCTTCTTTCACGTTAGACGTTACAATCTGTAGACTTCATACCTTCCCTAACCATCCTGGATGAATAACGCCGGGGTGGAGGAAATCTAATTGTGAACAAGAGATCGCGGTTCGCCAGGATTCCAGCTTCTCTTCAGCATCCTCCAAGGACAGAAACCAGTTCTCTTTCGGACATACTTGGCGCGACCTGCCACTGAATGACTCGATGAAGGCGTCGTCTGTAGGTTTGCTAGAGGCCGGCTGAAGTCCAACTCCACATGGTCACGGATGGCCTGCGGCCCAAGACTAGCCGGAGCCAAAGACTGGTTTCAGGGCGCGGCGGTGCAATGGCGGACGAAAGTAGGCAAACTCGGCCTGCCAAGGACAGAATCAGGGCAGGGGCTTAGTGGCGGAGAGGGTGG
Organism: Dehalococcoidia bacterium; assembly: GCA_034423135.1. Classification (GTDB taxonomy): domain Bacteria; phylum Chloroflexota; class Dehalococcoidia; order Lucifugimonadales; family UBA2985; genus JAPPHY01. The sequence goes on from DAOUJC010000011.1 coordinate 207,800, forward strand.
GATTCGAACCCACGAGAGGATTGCTCCCCTACGCGATTTCCAGTCGCGCCTGTTCGGCCACTCCAGCACCTCTCCGATTGCAGGCGCTCCTTGCCGCGCGCCTAGCCGCTGGCGGAGAGGGTGGGATTTGAACCCACGTCCCGGTGCAACCGGGAACCGCTTTTCGAGAGCGGCGCCATAAGCCTCTCGGCCACCTCTCCGCAAAGGCATAGCATACCACATTGCGGCGAACGCCCCACACATCGCCATGCCGGATTTGACAGCGCGAAACGCGCCATGCTATTATCCTGCCGGAATGAGTTCATTCTCAGATCTTGCGTAAGAGGGTGGCTTTCGCTTTGCGTACGGCTATAGCGGGGCCGCCTTCTGCATTTGGCGGCGAAAGTGGATAGCTGGAAAGCCGTCATATTGGCGGCTGGACGAGGTTCCAGGATGAGGTCCGCCGTGCCGAAGATCCTCCAACCCATCTGCGGACGCGCCATGGTCGGCCTTGTGGCTGACTCACTCCGCGGAGCCGGCTTGGACGAGGTGGTCGCTGTGGTCTCGCCGGGCGATTCGAGTGTTGGCGAGGCCGTAGGCGGTTGCGTATCCCCCGTGGAGCAGGCTGAGCCGCTCGGAACGGGCCATGCCCTGTCGCAGGCCGGTACCTTGCTGACCGGGCACAGGGGCCACGTCCTCACCATCAACGGCGACGTTCCACTGGTCACGTCAGCAACGATATCCGCGCTTGTCGCTCGCCACGAGTTGACGGGCGCCTGCCTCACCATCCTGACCTGCGACGGCCCGCCTTCGCACGGCATGGGACGCGTGGTCAGGGACGGCAATGGCGCAGTCGCCGCAATCGTGGAGGAGGCAGATCTGGATACTCAGTCGGCTTGCAGCGCGGAGGCCAACGTTGGCGTCTACTGCGTCGAGTCGCCGTGGGTGTGGAACGCCCTGTGCGAGCTGCCGACAGCACCGAACGGCGAGGTCTACCTCACGAGCCTGGTTGCGGAGGCGGTGCGCCAGGGGCACGCAGTTGAGTCCGTGTCCGTCGATGATGCATCTGAGGCGCTCGGCGTGAACGACGGCGTGCAGCTCGACCGAGCCAGGGAGGCGATGCGACGGCGCATCAACGATGGGTGGCGGCTGCGGGGCGTCAGCGTAATGGAGCCGGCCTTCATCGACTTGACGGTTGAGCTGGGCGAGGACAGCGTGGTCTATCCCAATTCCTTCCTGCAGGGCAGGACGACCATCGGGAAGGGATGCGCAATTGGTCCCGGCTCCATGGTGACAGACTCCACGTTGGCGGACGGCTGCCGCGTCCTGAACTCGGTCGTTGAGGGCGCGGTTCTCGAGGAGGGCGTGGACGTCGGCCCCTTCAGCCACGTTCGCCCCGACTCCCGCGTGGAGACCGGCGTGCACGTGGGCAACTTCGCAGAGATCAAGAACAGCCGGCTAGGGAGAGGCACCAAGATGGGCCACTTCAGCTACGTTGGCGACTCGTGGGTTGGCGAGGGGGTGAACATAGGTGCGGGCGCAGTGACGTGCAACTTTGACGGCGTCGACAAGCACCACACGATAGTGGAGGATGGCGCGTTCATCGGCAGTGACTCGATGCTGATAGCGCCGGTGAGAATTGGAGCGGGCGCCAGCACGGGCGCCGGGTCCGTGGTGACGAAAGACGTCCCACCCGGTGCACGCGTGGCCGGAGTCCCGGCCAGGATCATTACCAGCGGCAATCTCCGCGAACAAGGGGAAACTTGAGGGCGCGAAGGGCCTCGGCAAGTGCCCGCAGGGAGGTGATACGCCTTGGACGGTGATGGCTCGTTAGAAGCCATAGCCCTTGTCGTATCCATAGTTCTTTTGGGACTCCTTTCTGCCGCGGACGGACACGAGTCCGCGAGGGGTCACGTTGGCGCGGTGGAACAGGGCAGAGCGCGGCGCAAGTCGTTGATATCCAACGATGACGTGCGCGCAACGGCGCAGGTTATCCTCGCAGTCACGGCCGCCGCGTCCACTTTGTCGCTTGCCTTTTCCCAATCCGCCGGATGGGGCGTCGCCCTGCTGTGGACGGCCGCCCTTCTGGCCGGAATGATCCTCATGCAGGGCATCACATTCGGCCTCGGCGCGCGATGGGGCGGCGCGACTCGCATCGCACTTCCGTTGCTGTGGCCGCTCGCGTTGCTGGCGGCGCCGTTGGAGCTGCTGCGCAAGGCAATCGCATCGGCCATTGCCGGCGACCTCGAGCGACGCGGCAGCCGCGAGGACCCTGCGGATGCGCTGGTGAACGGCCTGCCCGGCCTGATGGCCGAGGGTGATGAAGAGGAGGAGCTTGATCCTCATGAGCGGAGGATGATCAGGTCCATACTGAAGCTGGACCAGACCACGGCACGCGAGATCATGGTGCCCAGGATGGACATCCTGGCGGCGGACTCCTCGTCTACGCCGGGGCAGGTGGCGGACATGATGCATGAGAGCGGACATAGCCGGATTCCGCTCTACCTGGATTCGCTGGACGACATCGTTGGCATTGTGCACTCCAGGGACTTGCTGCGCAACTTCGGCGCTGACGGCGAGGAGGTGAGGCTGACGGACATCGTTCGTCCGGCGCTGTTCGTTCCTGACTCCAAGCGCGTGGACGATCTGCTTCGGGAGTTTCAGGAGCACCGCATTCAGGTTGCCATCGTCGTGGACGAGTACGGAGGAACGGCAGGGCTGGTGACCATCGAGGACCTGCTGGAGGAGATAGTGGGGGAGATAGAGGACGAGTTCGACGAGGATGAGCCGCTTCACGAGATGCTCGATGAGCGAAGGGCCGTGATGGACGCGCGAATGCCGCTCGACGAGGTCAACCGCGTGCTCTCGGTCAACCTGGAAGGCGACGGGTTCGACACGCTGGGCGGTCTGCTCTATCAGCAGTTGGGGAAGATGCCTAGCCCCGGCGATGAGCTGGAGGTGGACGGCCTGGACATAAGGGTAATTTCCACCTTGGGCCGACGCATAAAGAAGGTTGAGGTGGCGCTCAAGGTGGGGGATGGTGAGTAGGGGGTAGAAGGTGTCCAGGGTGCGGGGCAACAGGAGCGGGGGAGCGGGCTGTGGATGAAGACCCAGGCTAAGCAAAGGAGTTGGGATGGGCGCATTGCCCATCCCAACTGTTTCTCTCTGCGAAATGGTGAGAGCGCTCACCGCCGACGTGTTGGCCTGAAACCTCCGTGTCAGCTTCCAAGGCTTGTCATTAATGGTCATGGCATCGCCGGGGCGATTGCCGGTGACTGCCGGAATCGCGATGGGGAGTGGTCGTCGGCATCACGACCGATAACCTGCATGCTCCGAGGGTCTGCGGGCAGTCGTCAGGACTCCGCATGATGCGCTCGAATCGCCAGGATTGGTGGATTGCAGGCTTGTGGCTGCTGAACGGAGGGGGAGGCGGCTGAGGAACACAAAAGAGCGGGGATGGGACTTACCCATCCCCGCTCTTTCTCTCATCGAGATTGTGAGAACGGTTGGCGTCGGCGAAGTAGCCGACTTGCCTCGCCGCTCTACTTCATCATCATCTTGTCGTCCATCATCATCGCGTCTTCGCCGCACTTCTCGGACACGGTCATGATGGGAGTGGTCGCCAGCCTACCGGACACGCCGAAGGCTTCCAGCGTCCAGATGCCGTCGCCGGGATACCGGACGAATACGCTCGTGTCGTTCGGAGGCCTGGACGCCAGGTAGAAGTTCAACTCTGCAGCGCCTGCAGCATTGACCTCGCCGGAGAACCAGATCAGGGACTCGTCCGAGTTCTTGACCAAGGACAGGATGACGACCTCGCCTGCACCGAAGCCGGATACCCACACGTTGAACTCATGACCGGCGAATTCGCTCAGGTCCTTCCGGTGCGGGTTGCTTTCCTCGGTGGCGTTGGATGCGCAGATATTGCTGGTAACGATCGTCGCGCCGTCAGTCCTGGTGAGGGACTCCTGCGGCGAAACCGCCGCCTGGTTACCGCCCAGGGCTGTGCCCGTGCCAAGTGCTGCCACCAGCAGCAACGTTACGATGAGAACGCCTTTGACCGACATAATCTTCTTCACTGCTGACAAGCCTCCCATTGCTCGTGATTGGTTCTGCAAAACGCCTGCTTTCCCCGGTAGGAGAGGTGCGCCGTCTTCGATTACTTGTCACAAATCCGCCTAATCATAGTCACATCGTGCTTTTGTGTCAACCCTTATAGCTGGCAATTTTCGTGTTCTTTGGTGCGGAACGGCTTATTGCTGCCTGTCGTCAAGCTGAGATGCGAAGTTCAGGGGCTCGTCGAAGGCTCGCGGCCAGTCTCAAGTAGGCTACGCCGCATGCGCGAGACCATAGAGCGCCAGGCGATTTACTTGCAACTACACTCTGCTATAATTCCCGCTTGGCGCAGCCCCCATCCGCCACCGGGCCAGGGAGGGAATGGAACACGACGTAATCGAGAAGGTGACTCACCTTGTGTTCCAGCTAGCCGTTATCCTGGCGGCGGCCAAGGTGGGGGGCGAGATATGCCAGCGCTTCCTGAAGACTCCCCCGGTCCTTGGTGAACTGGTCGTAGGAATCATCATTGGGCCGTTTGCCCTGGGCCAGATCGACATCCCCGGCCTGGGGCCGCTTTTCGAGGCGCCGCATAATGGGGGCTCCATACCCGTATCGCTGGAGCTGTACTCCGTCTCTCAGATCGCGGCCGTGGTCCTGCTGTTCACTGCCGGTCTGGAGACCGATCTCAAGCAGTTCCTCCGCTACGCCGGCCCGGCTACGGCTGTTGCAATAGGCGGCGTGGTATTCCCGTTCCTGTTCGGCGTGGGCGCAACGTTTCTGTTCAGGCCGGGCGGCCTGGAGGGCGATCCGCTGCTGTACTCGGCTCTATTCGTCGGCGCGGTCATGACGGCGACCTCCGTGGGTATCACCGCCAGGGTGCTGAACGACATCAACAGGCTGGACTCGCCCGAGGGCGTCACCATCCTCGCTGCCGCGGTGGTAGACGACGTCCTGGGAATTCTGGTGCTCACCGTCATTCTGGGTCTGGCCGAGCCGGACCAGACCGCAAGCGTTGGAGGCGTGGCGCTGGTGGGTGCCAAGGCCATCGGATTCTGGCTGACACTGCTAGTGGGCGGCATCCTGTGCGCCAAGTACATTTCCGCGGCGCTGGGCTCGTTCCGCGGCACGGGTTCGGCGATTGCACTTGCGCTTGCGTTGGCCTTCCTTGCGGCGGGCCTTGCGGAGAGCTTCGGGCTGGCCATGATAATCGGGGCGTACACCATCGGGCTGGCGCTGTCCGGGACACAGCTGGCCAGGCAGCTGGAGGAGCCCATCATGGCGGTTTACCACGGCCTGGTGCCCATCTTCTTCGTGGTGATGGGCATGCTGGTGGACGTGACGGTGATGGGCGGCGTAGTCCTGTTCGGCGCGGTGATCACCTTCCTGGCGATCCTGAGCAAGGTTGCGGGGTCGGGATTGCCGGCGCTATTCGCGGGGTTCACCAGGGCCGGTTCCTGGCGCATAGGCATAGGTATGCTGCCAAGGGGTGAGGTTGCCCTCATCATCGCCGGCATAGGACTCTCGCGGGGGCTGATAGGCCAGGATGTGTTCGGCGTTGCAATCCTTATGACTGTTGTGACCACGCTGATGGCGCCGCCGATCCTGGTGCCGTCGTTCGGCAGGGGCGGCCCCGGAAAGCGATGAGAGCGCGCTCAGGTTGCCTGCGGGAACACAGGACTGGTATAGTAGCGCCTGCCGGCCGCTGCTGATGACGCCCCTAGTAGCGTTGACGCGGCCGGAAGGATGGATCCGACAGGCCCCTGTAGCTCAGAGGATAGAGCGCTGGCCTCCGAAGCCAGGTGCGTGGGTTCGAGTCCCGCCAGGGGCACCACGGCTGTAGCCATCATCGGCAAGCCCCACTCGCGTGCAGTCTGGAGGCCGCGGCCGCATACCGGCCCGCGGCTATCTGTCGCGATGCTCCTCAATTTCATGCCGTCCTTCTCAGGCGCCGCCCCAATGCTATTGACAGCGCAATACATTAGACTTATGCTTGCTTCTGCAAGTAGTTGCAGGAGCAAGGAATGGCAGGGCACGGCAACGTAGTAGCCACACTCAGGGAGGCGGGCTATCGCCTCACTCCTCAGCGCGTCATGGTGCTGCAGGCCATCACGGAAGGCGGAGGGCACCAAACCGCGGAGGCGATTTATCGCGAGGTCATCAAGACCTACCCGTACCTGGACATCGCGACCGTCTATCGGATCCTGCAGCTGCTCAAGCGGCTGCACCTGGTCACCGAGATCGACCTAGGCGGTGATTCCGCACGCTACGAGGTCGCCGAGCCAAACAAGCATCACCACATGGTCTGCCGCGAGTGCAGCCGCACATTCGATCTCAGCCCGTCCTACCTCGAAGAGCTCAGGCTCCGTCTCGTGAACGAGTTTGGATTCGAGCCGGACCTGGAGCACTTTGCCATAGGAGGGCAGTGCGCGGAATGCGCTTCAGCGTAGTGAGGGCGGCACTCCAGACCCGCGAGACCGTGTTGGGCCGGGCCATCGGCAGATTAGCAACTCCGGCAGCCTTACTCGCGCTGGCTATGCTGGCGCTGGCTGGGGCCTGCGCGTCGGAAGGGGAGCCCGCGGACGGGGAGAAGCTCAGAGTGGTCACCACTGTTTCGCCAATTACCAGCCTCGCGGAGAACGTGGGAGGCACACGCATCCGGCTGGAGGGAGTGGTGCCGGAGGGCACCAACTCGCACACGTTCAGCCCCGCGCCGTCCGTCGCCGTAGCGCTCACGGAGGCGGACCTGTTCATCGCCAACGGCCTCTTTCTGGAGGAGCCCACCATAGAGATGGCCGAAGCCAACCTGAAGGACGGCGCGGTCATTCTGACCCTGGCCGACAAGGCTATCAGCGAGGATGAGTGGGTGTTCGACTTCTCATTCCCTGAGTCGGACGGACACCCGAATCCTCACCTGTGGACGTCGCCACCGCTGGGCCTGCGTTACGCAGAGCTGATTCGCGACGCGCTCGTGGAGCTTGACCCGGACAACCGCGACTACTTCGACGAGAACCTGGAGGCACTGCGGGAGCGCATCGAGGACCTGGACGGCCGCATAGCCCAGGCTGTGGAGACCATCCCGCCGGCAAACCGCAAGCTGCTGACGTATCACGACTCGTTCCCGTTCTTCGGCCCGCGCTACGGACTGGAGATCATCGGCGCGGTGCAGCCGTCGGACTTCACGGAGCCGTCGGCGCGCGAGGTGGCGTCGCTAATCAACCAGATCAGGGAGGCGCAGGTCCCGGCGATATTCGGCTCCGAGGTGTTCCCGAGCCCCGTCATGGAGCAGATAGCGCGGGAGGGCGGCGCGGAGTTCGTGGACCGGCTGCGGGACGACGACCTGCCCGGCGCACCCGGCGACCCGCTCCACACCTACCTTGGCCTGATCCTCACGGACGTGCAGATCATCGTCGGCGCGCTGGGAGGCAGCACGGACGCCCTGGACGGGTTTGACTCCGGCCTCGTGTTCGAGGGCGAGAGCGGAGCAATCTACCCCCAGTAGGGAGCCGTCATGCTGCATCCAGTCCCACACGAGTACGGCCCGGTACCACCCATTGTGGAGCTGAAGGGCCTGTCCTGCGGCTACGACGGGCGTGTCGTGCTGCGGGACGTCAACCTGAGCATCATGCCCGGGGACTTCGTGGGCTTGCTTGGGCCGAGCGGGTCCGGCAAGAGCACTCTGCTCCGCAGCCTTGTGGGCGCAGTAGACCTGTACCACGGTGAGGTGATCGTGGAGGGGCAGTCCGTCGCGAGGAAGCGTCCACGGACAGGCTACGTGCCGCAGCTGGAGACCATCGACTGGAACTTCCCCGTGACCGCCTGGGAAGTGGTGATGATGGGTTGCACGGCGGACAGCCCGGCCCTGCCCTGGTACGGGAAGGCAGTGCGGAAGAGGGGAATGGAAATCATGGAGCGGCTGGGCATCGCAGGGCTGGCGGGCCGGCACATTCGCGAGCTATCCGGAGGCGAGCAACAGCGCACGTTCCTGGCGAGGGCGCTGGTGAGCAATCCGCGGCTGCTCATCCTCGACGAGCCCACGTCCGGCGTGGACATCAAGACGCGGGACGACGTGATGCACCTGCTGGACGAGCTGAACCACCAGGACATCACCGTCATCATGAGCACTCACGAGATCAACGCGGTGGCCGCCCACCTGCCGCGCGTCGTGTGCCTGAACGGCGGCGTCATCGCGGACGGGCCGCCCGCGGAGGTATTCACGAGCGAACTGCTGAGCCTCACCTACGGCGCTCACATGCCGATCACGCAGTACGAGGGCATCACGCTGGTGGCGGAGACGCCGCACTTCTTCGGACGGGACAACCACTCCGCCGGCGAGCGGAATGGAGCAGGGGAGTAGAGAGGGACTCAGTGTTCGAGCCGTTCCAGTACGAGTTCTTCGTCAAGGGAGCAATCGCGGCCACGCTCGTGGGCGCGCTGTGCGGGTTCGTGGGCGTGTACGTTGTGCTGCGCGGCATGTCTTACATCGGACACGGGCTGGCCCACGCCATCTTCGGCGGCGCGGTGGTGAGCTACGTCATGTCCATCAACTTCTTTGTGGGCGCGAGCGTGTGGGGGTTCGTCTCCGCGGTGCTGATCAACATGACCACGCGAAGGCAGAAGATAGGCGCGGACGCGGCCATAGGCATCGTGACGACGGCGAGCTTCGCGCTCGGTATCGCGCTCATCAGCCGGTACAAGACCTTCACGCGCAGCTTCGATGCTGCGCTGTTCGGCAACATCCTGGGCGTCACTTACGGCGACTTGCTGGCAATCGTCGCTGTCGTGGCGGCGACCGCGCTGATAGTGATCGTGGCCTACAAGCAGTTCCTGTTCACCGCCTTCGACCCGGAGGTGGCGCAATACTACGGCGTGCACACGGGCTGGGTGGACTCGATGCTGGCGCTGGTGCTGGCGGCCTCCATCGTGGTCTCGATGCAGGTGCTGGGCGTGACGATGATCGCCGCCGCGATAGTCATACCGCCCATCATAGCGAGGCTTCTGACAAACAGCTTCGGCAGCATGATGCTGCTGTCGGCGGCCGTGGGCGCGCTGTGCGGCCTGGGCGGCATATACCTCAGCTTCTACGTGGACGTTTCGTCCGGGGCTACGGTTGTGCTGTTCTCCGCTGCGCTGTTCGTGGCGGCGCTGGGCTACGCGTCGCTGCGCGCGCGGCTGGCCGCCGCCAGGGGCAGACTGGCAGGACGGGCGGCGCTTTCCGACGTGGACGGCGGCGCTTTCCACTGAATCGGCCGCTGCCAATTGAGACCGGGTTCAGGCAACCGTCGAATTTGCCTCCCATAGTTGTTGACTCGCAATGAGGGTGTGAATATACTTGCTTCCGATGCTTGAGGGCCTTACCTTGAGTGTGCCTGTGGATCAATCGTCGTCCCACAGAGTCCTGCAACAGGCGGATAGATGAAAGTAGGCGTTCCCAGAGAGACAACGGCAGGCGAGAGAAGGGTGGCGCTGGTCCCGGATGCCGTGGCAAGGCTGGTAGCATCCGGCTGTGAGGTGGTGGTGGAGTCGGGAGCGGGCGAGGCAGCCACCTACGACGACGATTCGTATACACAGGCGGGCGCATCCATCGCGCCCGACGCTTCAACCGTCTACGGCGAGGCGGACGTGGTGCTCAAGGTGCAGGCGCCCGCGATGAGCCAATCGCTCGGCAAGCACGAGGCGGAGCTTCTGGCCAAAGATTCCACCCTAATCTGTCTCTTGCAGCCGCTTACCAACCTGGACCTGGTCCGCACGCTCTCGGAGCGCGGCGTCACCAGCTTCAGCATGGACACCATCCCGCGCATAGCACGCGCGCAGAGCATGGACGCGCTGTCGTCCATGAGTTCGCTGGCGGGCTACAAGGCGGTGCTGATGGCGTCTAACTCGCTGCCCAAGTACTTCCCTATGATGATCACGGCCGCGGGAACGTACGCGCCGGCCAAGGGCCTCGTTCTTGGCGCGGGAGTCGCTGGCCTGCAGGCCATCGCAACGGCGCGGCGTCTAGGCGCCGTGCTGCAGGCGTTCGACGTGCGCCCGGTGGTGAAGGAGCAGGTGGAGAGCCTGGGGGCAACATTCGTTGGTCTCACCGAGGAGATGCACACGGAGGACGCAGGCGGCTACGCAACGGAGCTTGCGGAGGAGACGCAGCGCAAGGAGCGCGAGCTCATTCACACCTACGCCAAAGATGCGGATTTCGTCATATGCACGGCGCTGATTCCTGGGCGGCCGGCGCCGCTCCTGATCACAGAGGACATGGTCAAGGACATGCGCCGCGGCTCGGTCATCATGGACCTGGCGGCGGAGGCCGGCGGCAACTGCGAGCTGACTGAGCCTGGCGAGGAGGTCGTGAAGCACGGCGTCATCATCAACGGGCCGCTCAACCTGGCAAGCACCATGCCGCTGCACGCCAGCCAGATGTACTCACGGAACATCTCTACTCTATTCAACCACCTGGTGAAGGACGGCGAGCTTGCGCTGGACTTCAACGATGCGATTGTACAGGGCTGCTGCATCACGCACGACGGCAGCGTGGTCTACGAACCGGCGCAGGCCCGCCTTTCGGAGGCGGGAAGCCGGTGAAGGAGCAAGCCGCATGATAGAGGGGCTACTCGTATCGCTGTTCGTATTTGTGCTGGCGGTGCTCGTGGGATTTGAGGTCATCAGCAAGGTGCCTCCCATCCTCCACACGCCGCTCATGTCCGGCTCCAACGCCATTTCGGGCATCGTGCTCATTGGCGCGCTGGTGGTAGTGGTGCGCAGCGATTCAATAATCGGCGACGCGCTGGGGATTGGCGCGGTGGCGCTGGCCACGATCAACGTCGTTGGCGGGTTCATGGTCACGGACAGAATGCTTCAGCTGTTCAGGAGGCGGTCGGACAGGCCGAACGAATGACGCTTGTCAATCTAGTCAACCTTGCATACCTGCTGTCGGCGGTGATGTTCATCGTCGGCCTCAAGCGGCTGAGCTCGCCTGCCACGGCGCGCTCCGGCAACATGATGGGCGCAACCGGCATGCTCATCGCCGTGGTAGTGACGCTGATCGACAGGGAGGCGCTGGACTACGCGCAGATAGCTGCCGGCATGGTGATTGGCGCAGGCGCGGGCGCGGTACTGGCTCGCACGATCAAGATGACGGCCATGCCGCAGATGGTGGCCATCTTCAACGGCCTTGGCGGGGGCGCTTCCGCGCTGGTGGCCTCCGGCGAATTCCACAAGCTGAGTTCGGACGGGGCAAATGTGGGCGCGGACGTGGGCGTGACCATCATGCTGGGCACGTTCATAGGCGCGGTGACGCTTTCGGGCAGCTTCATAGCGTTCGGGAAGCTGCAGGACATCGTCACCGGCCGGGCCATAAGCTCGCCCATCATCAAGGCGCTGAACCCAATCCTGTTCCTCACCGCGCTGGGCCTCGGCGGCTACCTTGTGTCCGTGCTCGCGGATGGCGCGAGCATGTCCGAGGCGGCGCCGCTGTTCCTTGGACTGGTGGTGGTATCGCTCGCGCTTGGCATCCTGCTGGTCATGCCGATAGGTGGAGCGGACATGCCGGTGGTGATCGCGCTGCTGAACTCGTACTCCGGGCTGGCTGCCGCAGCCGCCGGGTTCGTGCTGGACAACATGGTGCTCATCATCAGCGGCTCGCTGGTGGGCGCGTCCGGGTTCATCCTGACGCGTATCATGTGCATTGCGATGAACCGCTCCATCTGGAACGTGATGTTCGGCGCGTTCGGCGCGCAGGTGGCCGGCGCCGACCAGGCGGGAAGCGAGGGCCGGCAGGCGCAGTCCACCACGGCGGAGGACTCCTCGATTGTGCTGGCGTACGCCAAGTCGGTCATCTTCGTGCCGGGCTACGGACTGGCCGCGGCGCAGGCGCAGCACCAGGTAAAGGAGTTGGCGGACCTGCTTCAGTCGAAGGGCGTCGAGGTAAGGCACGCGATTCACCCCGTCGCAGGCCGGATGCCAGGGCACATGAACGTGCTGCTCGCCGAGGCGGACGTACCCTACGACCAGCTGTTCGCGATGGAGGACATCAACGACGACTTCGACAGGACGGACGTTGCGGTGGTGGTTGGCGCCAACGACGTGACCAACCCGGTGTCCCGCGACGTGCCGGACAGCCCAATCTACGGGATGCCCATCCTGAACGTGGACAGGGCCAGGAACATCATCTTCATCAAGCGCAGCCTTAGCCCCGGGTTCGCAGGCATAGACAACCCGCTTTTCTACAATCCGAAGACTCGGATGTACTTCGCGGACGCCCGTCGCGCATTGACTGACCTGGTGAACGCCATCAAGGAGCTTTAGGCGAGGGCGTCTTCGTCTCCGCGCCGCCGGCCGTCGCGGCTAAAGGTAGCTCTCGAAGCGGTTGCGGCTGTCGACCAGAATGTTGTGTTCCGTGACCGGGCTGTCGGTCAGCTCGAACCCCATGACGATGATCTGGTCGCCCACCTTGATTAGGTGAGAGGCTGCGCCGTTCATGCAGATGACGCCTGAGCCTCTTTCGCCCACCATCACGTAGGTCTCAAGCCTGGCGCCGTTGGTGTTGTCCACCACCAGCACTCGCTCGCCGGGCCACAGGCCCGCTTTATCGATGAGGTCTTCGTCGATGGTGATACTGCCGACGTAGTCGAGGTTGGCCTCCGTGACGGTGGCCTTGTGTATCTTCGATCTCAGGAGCCAGCGCATAGGTACGAGTCTCCCCTTTCTCAGTGGAAGCTCCAAGTCAACCGCCCAATTATACTACAGATTACGATGGGCGGAAGTGGGGGGTGAGGGGACGGCGCCTGGTGCCCGCTCAAATGGTTCGACGGGGCTCACCATGAGCGGGCTGATCCTGTCCGCTCACCCTGAGCCTGTCGAAGGGCGTGAGCGGACATACTCACGCCGCCTCAATCACCAGGCGGCAGTGATCGCTGGGCCCCCACTCATCCGGCTCGTTGAGGGCGTGGACGCTCATCGATTCCAGGAGCGGCCGGGACGCAAAGACGAAATCCAGCTGACGCGTGGCGGATTCCGGTGTTTGCCGAGTGGTGTGGTACGTCGGCACGTTCCTGCTGTCTCTCGGCAGCTCGCCCGGCTAGGGGTCGGCCTGCCGCCCGTTCGGATACTGTGGCCCTGCGAACGGCAGCCCCACGGCCTCCATCCTGTCGAATACCGTACGGTATCGCGCCGCCCAGTACTGACTGCCGTACTCCCCGTAGCCGCGGAGAATGTTGAGGTCACCAGCGGCGATGATGCGATGACCGTGCTCCCTGCCGATGAAGGCCTCCGATATATCCGAAACGACTCGATGCGCGGAGCCGTCGGATACAATCCAGTTGCCGCCGGCGGTTTCGCGGGGATACCGCCACTGCGCGTACATCGATACCACAAAGAGCGGCTCGCCATCCAGCGGCGTGATGCGAGCGGCGGCAAGCGTGCCCGGGGTGCTGATGGCGAAGGCGCTCGTGTCGGCTTTGGCGATGGGCCTGGACTCAATCCACTCCACCTTGACCCTGTCCGACAGCCTGACGATTGCCGTGCGCCATCGCTGCGGCTGCCGGTAGCCGCCGGTAATCTCGAATGGACCGGGGTTGACCTCCACGCGGTCGGCCATGTCCTCAGGCGGTGGTGCAGCCTCCTGTAGGAGGGCCAGGTCGGCGTCCATATCCGGAAGCCGACGCCACGGCTCCTCCCTACGAGCTATGTTCCACGAGACGATTCTCATAACGGTGCCTCCCGCCAATTGCCAGGCTGGTCTCAACCCTAGCACATGGGGTGCTTCAGGCGCATTCAAGGGCCTCGCGGCTAGTGCCAGGGTTTGGCTGTGGGCGCGTGCTAGGGATGTCACACCCGTCGCTCTCTCTCGCCGCGCTGGATTGCGGCTTCCGCCACAATGACGGCGGACGGTTGCAGGCAGCCATCGCCCGCCTCCATTCGTTGACAGCCCGCAAGCTCGGTGGTAACTTAACGCCGACCTGGCGGGGACGAGATGCTCGGCCGGGCGTTCCCGTCCCTAATGGGGCGGGCTTTTTTGATGAACTTCAGGAGCGTCCTATGTTCAAACCGGTTACATCGAGAGTAGACTTCCCCGCCATGGAGCGCGAGCTGCTGGAGTGGTGGGAATCCACCGGCATGATGCAGAAGTACCTGCAGCGCAACCGGGACTCGGAGAAGCGCTGGTCGTTCATCGACGGGCCAATCACGGCGAACAACCCGATGGGTGTGCACCACGCCTGGGGTCGCTCCTACAAGGACCTGTTCCAGCGCTACAAGACCATGCAGGGCTTCCGACAGCGCTACCAGAACGGCTACGACGGCCAGGGCTTGTGGGTGGAGGTTGAGGTGGAGAAGGAGATGGGCTTCAGGTCCAAGCGCGACATCGAGGCGTACGGCATCGACCGGTTCGTGGAGGCGTGCAAGGAGCGCGTGCGCCGCTTTGCCGACATCATCACGCAGCAGTCGATCCGTCTCGGCTACTGGATGGACTGGGACGACTCCTACCATACGATGTCGGACGAGAACAACTACACCATCTGGCGGTTCCTGAAGGTGTGCCACGAGCGGGGCTGGCTCTACGAGGGTACGGACGTGATGCCGTGGTGCCCGCGCTGTGCCACCGGCCTCTCCGAGCACGAAATCGTCACGGAGGGGTACAAGGAGGTGGTGCACAAGGCCGTCTTCCTGCGCTTCCCGCTGGAGGGCAGGGATGGGGAGTCGCTGCTGGTGTGGACGACCACGCCCTGGACGCTGACGTCCAACGTGGCGGCCGCTGTGCACCCGGAGCTCACCTACGCACGCGTCCGGCGGGACGATGAAACACTCATCGTGTCGCGCGCCCTCGTCGAGAAGCTGCTTGGCAACGCGCAGATCGTCGAGGAGCTTCCGGGCTTGCGCCTGGTGGGCCTGCGCTATCGCGGCCCGTTCGACGAGCTGGAGCCTCAGCAGGGCGTGAAGCACACGGTCCTGGCCTGGAACGAGGTAAGCGAGACTGAGGGCACCGGCATCGTTCACATCGCGCCGGGCGCGGGCAAGGAGGACTTTGCGCTGGGCAAGGAGCACGGCCTGCCCACCATCGCGCCCCTGGATGAGTTCGGCAACTACGTCGAAGGATTCGACTGGCTGGCGGGTCGCAACGTGGCGGAGGTGAACGAGGGAATTTTCGAGAGCCTGCGCGAGAAGGGCCTGCTGCTGCGCGTCGAGGACTACGCCCATCGCTATCCCGTGTGCTGGCGGTGCGACGCTGAGTTGGTGTTCCGGCTCGTCGACGAGTGGTACATCTCGATGGACGAGCTTCGCCACCTCATCGCCGACGTGACGCGCAAGATCCGCTGGATCCCGTCCTTCGGCATGGAGCGCGAGCTCGACTGGCTCCAGAACATGGACGACTGGATGATTTCAAAGAAGCGGTACTGGGGCCTGGCGCTTCCCATCTACCGCTGCCACTGCGGATGTGTGGAGGTGATGGGCAGCGAGGCGGAGCTGCGGGAGCGCGCGATCGAGGGGTGGGAGCAGTTCGAGGGCCACTCGCCGCACAGACCGTGGGTCGACGCCGTGCGGATCGAGTGTACGGAGTGCGGCGATCCAATGTCGCGCATACGGGACGTGGGTAACCCGTGGCTGGACGCAGGCATCGTGCCGTTCTCGACGCTGGGCTATCGCCACAGCCGCGAGGAGTGGCAGAAGTGGTACCCCGCGGACTGGATTTCGGAGAGCTTCCCCGGCCAGTTCCGCAACTGGTTCTACTCGCTCCTGACCATGAGCACGGCGCTGGAGAACCACGAGCCGTTCCGCTCTGTGTTCAGCTACGCCCTGATGCGCGATGAGAAGGGCGAAGAGATGCACAAGAGCAAGGGCAACGCCCTGGAGTTCGTGGAGGCGGCGGAGCGCATGGGCGTGGACGCGATGCGATGGGTGTTTGCACGCCACAACCCCGCGCAGAACCTGAGCTTCGGGTACGGCACTGCGGACGAGGCGCGGCGTCGCTTCCTGCTCACGCTGTGGAACGTGTACTCGTTCTTCGTGACCTACGCCAACATCGACGAGTTCCACCCGGGCGCGGAGCCCGCAGGCGCGCCGGCATCCGAGATGGACCGCTGGATCCTATCGGAGCTGCACTCGCTAATCGACGCCGTGACGCACAGCCTGGACGAATACGACTCGGCGAGCGCGGCGCGGAGCATCGAGGACTTCGTCGACGTGCTCTCCAACTGGTACGTGAGGCGCAGCCGCCGCCGCTTCTGGAAGAGCGAGAACGACCAGGACAAGCTGGCCGCTTACCACACGCTCTACACCTGCCTGGTGACGCTGGCCAAGCTGCTTGCGCCCATCACGCCCTTCATCGCGGAGGAGATGTACCGGAACCTGGTGTGCTCCGTGGACGACGAGGCGCCAGAGAGCGTTCACTTGGCCTCGTATCCCGTCGCGGACGCCGCGCAGATCGACGACAGCCTGTCGGTGGCCGCGCGACTGGCGATGCGCGTGTCGAGCCTCGGCCGCTCGGCGCGGAGCAAGGCGGGCATCAAGGTGCGCCAGCCGCTTACGAGGGTGCTGGTGAGGCCGCGCACGCAGGAAGAAGCATCCATGCTGGCGCAAATTACGCCGCAGGTGCTGGACGAGCTGAACGTGAAGGAGGTCGCGCCGCTGGAGGCCGAGGAGGATGTGCTGGACTTCCAGGTGCGGCTCAATCCGGCGGTTGCGGGCGCCCGCTATGGCTCGGAGATGCCGGCCATCGACGGGCAGCTGCGCAGCGGTGACGCCACGGCCGCGGCGCTGCGCGTTAGAGCGGGCCTGACGGTGGCGGTGGGGGAGCACACCGTGCAGCCGGATGAGGTCACGGTAACCTCGAGCGACCGCGACGGCTACGCCACCGCGTCGGACGGCGGATACACCGTAGCCGTTGTCACGGAGGTCACGGACGAGCTGCGCGACGAGGGCACCGCGCGGGAGCTGGTGCATCGCCTGCAAAACATGCGCCGCTCGGCAGGCTTCGACATCGCGGACCGGATCGTGACGTACTACGACGGCGATGGGGAAGCAGCGCGCGTCCTGGAGCGCTTCGACGCGTACGTGCGGCAGGAGACGCTATCGGACCGGCTGGTGGCGGGCGCCGCGCCGGAGGGCGCGTACACAGAGCAGCAGGACGTGGACGGGATGCAGGTTGCGCTGGCGGTCATGCGTGTGGGGTAGGGGTGGAAGGCCGTCCGCTCATGTCCTTCGACAGGCTCAGGATGAGCGGACGATCTGCGCTGCCGCCTTCCCAACCCGCTCGTGGTGAGCTTGTCGAACCATTCGAGCGGGGCAGATATCCGTGTAGGTGCGGCTGCTATTGAGGCTCGCGCGGGCAAGCCCAACTGCCAGTTAACTGAATCTAGACCTGCAGCACGATCTCGAACTGCTCAGCCGTAAACGGCAGGGTCGTGAAGTTGCTTCTGGCCGGCGGCCTCCACGAGCCGCCCCGTTCGCCCGGTGGAGCGAACTCAGTGTGAAGCGTAAAGCCCACGAACCTGTTGTCGGAGCCGAGCTCGCGAAGAAGGAGACGCCTCACAAACCGCGGATCGCCCTCCTTGGCGCCCTCCCAGTAAACCCTGCGGCTCTCGATGAAGGCGGGCACAGCGCCATCCACGTCGACGATGAAGTCGTTCAGGTTGACGACGCCAGCGCGGCCGGGGCCGTCGATCTCCAACACTACCTCGTAGCCCAATCCGCTGCCGATTGCGGTAAACAAGCCGGTGGTCGGGTTGGCCTTCAGGAAGCTCACCAATGCCGCGGATTGGACGGCGGCGCGCCAGGCCTCCCGGCTGTCCCACAGCGTTAGACTAGTGTACTTGTCCAGATGTGCGAGCGAGTTCAAGATGAAGGATCCCTGGAATCCAGGCTGAGCCTGCAGGATTTCACTAACACTCGCGCTCCACGCCAGGTAGTCCCTGACGTTCCCCACAGGCACGATTCCCTCTCGGCGCGTCACAAACGTCATGGCCGGCCCCTTCTAGTATCGCGTTCAGTCGGTGGGTTCATCCAGGACTCCCTCAGTTGTCCCTTCTCATGAGGCTGAAGCTCTGGGCGGTCGGCCCTCTGTCGGGCTGCGTGGCCAGGAATAGCGCCAGCTTGGTTACGTCCTCAGGCGACTTCAGCCACTCGCTTTCGATGTTGAAGACCGACCCTTCCGGTCGGGGAGCGGTGTCTGCGGGCGACCTGGTGTCCACGGGACCGGGAATCAGCTCGTTGACACTGATGTCGTAGTCCCAGAGCTCCTGCGCGGCCACGCGGGTGAGCATCCATAGCCCAGCCTTGGAGCATGCGTACGCCGACGAAGCAACTCTCCCGCGGTGGCCTATGCCGGATCCCACGGTGATGATCTTGCCGCTTCCCCTAGCCTTCAGGTGGGGGATGGCTGCCCGGACGGTGTAGTACGCTCCTACCAGATTCACCTCCAACGTCGCGAGCCACATGTGGGGATCGCCGTCGTCGACTCGACCGCTGTCAAGCCGCCCACCGGCGTTGACGACCACGATGTCGATGCCCCCGAAGTGCTCTGCGGCGACCCTGAACATCTGCTCCACCGTCTCCAGCTTTGTGACGTCCGTCTGGACAGCGAGTCCGTTACCGCCGGAGCTCTCGATCTCCCTGACCGTGTCCTCAATCTCGGACGAGGTGCGCGCGGCGCAGCAGACGCCCGCTCCCTCGCGCGCATAGGCGAGAGCAATGGCCCTACCGATGCCTCTGCCGGCGCCCGTCACCACCGCGACCTTGCCTTCCAGGCTGAGAGACTGTGCCGTCATCATTTCCTCGCTGGGGCGGTTTGGGAATCCGGCGGGCTACCTTCGCCCGCTTCAACTGCGCCAGCCCCGCCAGCCGTCACTCCGGCGTAAGCACGTTCCCTAGGGTGCCGATTTCGCCCGATGCCCGGCTGGCGGCCGCCGCAAGTGAGTCGGCCCTGTACACGTAGCTCATGTCGGGCTTCAGCTCCTCCATGTAGAGCACCTGCTCGTGGCCCGGGTATCTGACGACCACGGAGTACCACCCAGCGTCCGGCACGACCACCTGGGCAATCCCATCGCCGTCGCTCGTGAAGCGGCCGACGCCTACGAGCCTTATCTCGGCACCAGGCACCGGGCGTCCGTGATCGTCCAGCACCCTGAATCTGCTTGGGCGGCCAGCCGATTCCTCGTCGGCAATGCCTGCGACGACGTCCTGCTCGTACTCTCCCGGTCTCTTGGGGGTCATCCACTCTTCGCCGTACTTCAGGCGCAGGTACTCTTCGGGCGGACTCGGCACCATGAACTTCTCGCCCAGGAAGTCGACCTCCTTGGGGCTGATGAACAGCTCGGCGGGCAGGCGAATGCCCGGAAAGGTATGGATGTGGTCGTCCACGGGGATAACACAGCTCCAGTCGACCCTGACGAAGTCCTTCATCATCGACATCGACCTGTACTCCCTGACCGTGTTCTCACCCACGTAGAACCCGCTCTCAGTGAAGACCCTGGCTACCTCTTGCCTGTACTCCTCCGTCAGGCCGTTTATGCCGAGAACCGAAATCAGGTCTACGTCGTCGTCCCAGGGGATGAAGGCGTTGTCGCGGACAGCTGCGAGGCACGTGCCGGAGTTGAGCATGAAGACCACACCCATCTGCTCGAATATGCGCTTGGCTTCCTTCAGATTGCGCTCCGCCGCGCCTGCGTCGATCGGAGGGCTGAACCTCAGGGAGTAGTCGAGAGTCGCCTTGTCACTACCGTTGCCTGTCGTCATGATAAGTTCCACCTCCCGATGAGAAGTGCCGGCAGGCCGAAGGCAAGCCGGTCAGCAGTTGGGTGATCGCAAGATGGCTATCATACTACGCTAGGCAACCCCGCGCCTACGCCGTCAGACGCCTGCTTTCGCGGGGCGGTTACCGACTTAAGGCCGGAGTGCCGGATGTGATCCCCATGAGGCCCGCGCTGTACTAGCGCCAAATTACCTGAGTTCGTAAGAACGTCAAGCGCCGGAGGCCATCCTGCGCCCTCTAGCCAAGCGGCGTAGGCTCAGCCTTCCTCAAGCTGTATTCCGGCCGTTGCGAAGACCGATTCCGGTGCGTTGTGCTGCTCCAGCCACAACGCGACCTCGTTTTCGCTCCACAGTGGGCGAAGACTGGACTTGGTGCTGCCATCTTCCCACAAGACGACGACAAAATATGTCCCGTTGGGAGAAAGATACAGCGATTCCCGGTAGTCGTCGCCCACGGCGTTGAAGAACGGGGTCGCGGTGTGGATATGGGTGGACTTCTCCGTGTCGTATATCTTCCTGCCTACAATCTTGCGCACTTTGGCACTCCTTGCCTGCTCACGGAAGATCAAGCAGGGCTTCCACTCTAGTCACAAATACGTCCACTTGCCCCAGGGCATGCACTACCATAGCAGTGCTCCATTCGCCTTCGTAGAAATTCGTGTGCAGCGCGCTGGCTTGATTGAAGAGCGTCCCCAAAGTCTGGTCTCCCGTCTCGTCGATGAGGTTAGCCACTGCCCGGTCCAGATTGCGGTGTTGGCGGTGAGGCCAGCCTCGTTCGTCGGCCGCAGCCTTGATGATCTGCGATGCGGCGCCCCATCCCTTCTCGGAAGCCTGGCGCAGGTCGCCCATCGCTAGCTCTGCGATGGCCTGTCGAAGGAATGCGCGGCTCTGTTCTCTGTAAGTAGGCTCGACCAACTCAACTCCCGTCGCTGAATGTCACGCCTACATTATACCAAGGACTGTGGGGAGTCATATAGCGGCTGTGACGCAATTGGTTGTCCGGCGTCCGCGCCACTCTACCGGACAGCATCGGGGGCTGCCCCACGCGCCGCCCGCGTCGGTGCCTACCCCGCGCCTACGCCGCCCGCCGCCGCCTCAGCGGCTGACCGCTCCGGTACGTGCCCACGCGCCACAGCCATTCCGCGGGGCCGAACAGGAAGCGGTTGAGCCACGCCGTCGACCACCACATCTGCAAGCCCCACACCGCAAACACGAATACCAGCACGGCGGCCCGGTTCACGTACTCGGCGTCGCTGAGCAGAGTCGTCAGGACCAGCACGCCCAGCACCGTCTGAGACAGGTAGTTGGTCAGCGCCATCCGTCCGACCGCCCGCAGCCGCTCCTTGAACCGGCTGTCGCCGCGGTTGTTCCAGAGGATGATGAGGCTCATGTATGCAAGCGCGCAGGGGATGGTGCCGAGAGTGTTCGGAATCTGGCCCACGAACGCAATCTCGCGGGAGTAGTCGTTGGCCGCGGTCACGATGACGCCTGCGGCAGCGAGCGGCAGGCCAATCGCAAGCCCGACAATCGCAGTCAGCCGGTACGTCCGAGCAGGCAGGCCGCCGTTCATGAACCCGGCGCGGTACAGGCCCGCGCCCACCAGAATCAGCCCCAGCGCGCGCAGGAAGAAGCCTGAGAGGAAGATGTACGTTCTGGGCGCTTCGTCGTCGGTTTCGCCGGGCGTCCAGAGGCCGGACAGCGAGTCGTCTGTGGTGTTGGCAATGTTCTGCGCCGCAAGCGTGGCTGCGATCGACAGCGCGAACACGGCCACGCCAAAGGCGATGAGCACCCGGTTCGGCAGCCTGCGCAGGCCGAGCAGGAACACCGACGACACCGCATACACCGCGAGAATGTCGCCTTCCCACACCATGAGGTGAAGGACGCCAATCAGAAAGAGTAGCACGTTGCGCCACATGTTCAGCGCCACTGCGCTCCTGCCCTTGGCGGCGGCGCGGTCGATGAAGAGGATCATGCCCGCGCCGAACAGCAGGGAGAACACCCCCATGAACCTCTGATCGACGAACACTTCGCCGAGGACGCCCACGGACCAGTCGAGCCACGTCTCCGAGCCGCCCGCGCTCAGGTTGAAGTATGGCGCGCCGCCGAACTTGTAGTTGACGGCGTTCATCAGCAGGATGCCAAGCACGGCAACCCCGCGGATGAGGTCGAGGCTGGTTATGCGCTCCGACTCACGGACTGGGCCGGAGTCGGCGGGTGCGGGCTGTGGTAGTGCTGCCAATAGGTGCTACTCTGAGAGGGAGGGGGTGTCGGCGCGGTTGTGGGGGTGGGCGGTCAATCGCTCTTCCTTCCACTGGCGGTAAGCGGAAACGACATCTATAAGGACCTTGCGGAAGGCCATCATGGCTCTGTTGCAGAAGTCTTTGGTAAGGTGCAACTCAAACTGTTTCACGCCATATGTCAAAGAGGATTCTCGCAATATCCCATTCGCCTTCGCAATAGGAATGACGTCATCTTTTTCGCCAAGCCCGCTTCCAGCGTGCATGATTTTGTTTCTGATCTTCCGATAGTCTGTGGCTTGCTTCCACTCGAGAGTACCTGCTGGAAAGCCCATTCCGAGCTTCTTGAGGTATTCCTTAGCACTATTCATGTAATCGCGGTTTCCCAAGTCTTGCACTGAACACTGGCTGTAGGTTTCCCTACGAGCCCGCTCACAGACTCGCACCAACTCATGCTCGAATAGTGCAAATGACGAAGCAAAGAAAGCGTGTAGGAATATGGCCTCAATTCCTTCTATTTCGAGATGCTCCTCGGCAAGATAGTCTCGGTAGTCATCCCGTCTAGGGTCGTTTTCTGGTTGGCTAGCAACTCCTTCTACCCTTTGTGCCAATTCCATCAGGTCTTTTTCCATTTGCTGTACTACCGAGTCCAAGAGTTTCCGATATACATCGAACTTGGAAGCAATAACGAATTCGTTCCATTCGAACTTGATCGTGGTCATAGTATCGGTTCTCTCCATCTGGACTCGTCAGAAGTTACATTCGGCGGGAGTGTATACTTTCTTCCAAGGTGGTAAAAGAAAGACACTGGCAATGGTGTGTGGATGGGATGGGGATTAGAATAATCTCAGAAGCAGGTGGCCGCCTATGTCTGACGGCAACTGCTCACCCGACGTAAACGTGGACAGTGGTAGGGTCCTTGCCGCGCTCCGTCACGATAGCTCTGCATACCGAAACTGCTCCCTTTAGGCCAAAGTTTGCGTCCAGGTAGAGGCCGTTTGACAAATGGTGTTCCGATTTGAAACCATCGCCATTGGGATGGGACGGAGTCAGGTTTACCGTGCTGTACCCGACGTCGCGTCCAGCAGTTACTGGACACGCCTCTGGTCCAAGCACTCCCTCCCGAATTAGCCATTCGGCAACTTCAATGACTATCTGCTTCTTGAGCCTAACGGGCCGTTCTACGCCATCAGGAAAACTCAACTTCTGTGGAGACCTGCGATCGACAGGAGGCCTATAGTCCTCTAGCGTTATCCAGTCTGCTTTTGGCACAACCGTGCCGCCCGATGTAGGCGGTGGGGGAATTGGAGGAGCTATCGGTGTCGGCGCGGGATCCGCCGTAACGGAAGGAGGAGGGGGCTGGAGATTGGAAATTGGCTCCACGGCCTCAATGGGCTGACCTGACGCGAGGTTGGGGTGCCAGAGCAGAAGCAGCTGGAGGGCACACTTGGCTGATTCTTCATTGGATATTGAGAGATTGAGGATTCGGCGCTGCTCAATGGGCGCCATCTGCAGGTTGTCGTATACCTCCCACTCGCTGCCGTTGGTCAGCGCCGGGTACCTGATGCCAAGCTCGCTGGCGTAGGCTGCCACCTGCGATCTGTGATTGGCCAGACTTTCGCCCAGGTTCTTGGCTTCTAGGAAGACGACCACGCCGCCCTGAGCGTTTAGCAGGGCGTAGTCGGCTCGCCTGCCGCCAACCACGTACTCCGGCCGGACCATTGCCGGGTCCGCCGTGTTCCATCCGAGCGCGCGGAGCAGCGGGTCGATGAGGGACAGGCGTGTTTGTGCTTCGCTTGTTTGTAGCGCGGCGCGGTGCTCGGTGATGCGCGCCTTCAGCGTCTCAATAGTCTTGACTAGCTCTTCCAGCAATTCGGCTCTCCTTGCGGCGCCCCGCTCATGTCCTTCGACGGTGCTCAGGATGAGCGGGGCGTTGCCGTTACGCCTCGTCGTACTCCTGCGTCACCATACAACCGCGCATTGGGGCTGTCAACACGCTCGCAAGACGCATCGGTTTCGGCTGGCGCGGGCTGTGGCTGCTTGCCAATGGATTCTACGCCAGCAACTCCGCCACTGATCGCACTATGGCATCGGGGGTGGTCTGGCTGCCCTCTGGCAATCCCTTGCCTCGCCAGTCAACCCAAATCGTGCTTATGCCGAGAGCCTGAGCGCCGGCGATGTCGGCGTACAGATTGTCGCCAATCATCACGGCCTCCGAAGGCTGAGCTCCCAACTGCTCCAATGCGTGCCGAAACACCTTCGCGTCCGGCTTGCCCACGCCGAAGTCCCCTTCGACTATGATGCAGTCGAACAGGGACAGGGACTCCAGCCCAAGGAGTTCAATTTTGCCTCGCTGGCTACCGGATTGGCCGTTGGTGATCAGCGCCATCGCCTTGCCCATCTCCCGAATGCGTATCAGGGTATCAATGGCGCCAGGAAACGCCTCCATGGACGCAATCTTGAGCCCGGCGTAAGTCTCCACAATCTCATTGGCTATCTGTCCTTCATTTAGGCCCCGGCTGGAGAGAGTCATATCAACCAGCTGTCGGCGAGACTCGTCCGGGTTCAGCCCCGCCCATTGATTCCACTCCTGGTCTCGCAAGAGCTGACGACGTAACTCGCTCAATGCGCCGGAAAGCTCTTGGCCGTCCATGCCCAACCTTGGCCCGAATTTGGCGAATGTCTGTTCCCAACCCTTGCGAGATGCTTCAGCATCGGCCAGGATGGTGTCGTCCAAGTCGAAGATCACTGCTCTAGGTAGCTGGATGTTCACTCTTTGTCCTCGTTGGCAAGGGATGCTAATTCGGCACCAAAGTACAACCGCGGACGTGGACTGTCAACCGAACGCCCCCTAGCTTGACACCCGCGGGCGGAAGTGGGAACATTTGGTGGCTTTCGAGACTCCTATGAGCGCACTTTACGGCGATTCCGTCCTCTATCACACGGCCGATGGCGTGGCCTGGATCACACTCAACCGACCCTCGGCCCGCAACCGCCTCGACCTGCCAATGGCAAACGCGCTTCGAAGGGCGTGCCAGCTAGTCACGCAGGACGACGAGGTGCGCGCGGCCGTGCTCACGTCGTCCTCAGACGTGTTCTGCGACGGCGACGAGTCGGAGGCTCCCGCCGACGCGGGCGCGGAGGAGCGCCAAGCCTACCTGGAGGCCCGCCGCGCCACCTCGTTCATCGGCGGAATCGATAAGCCCGTGGCGGCCCTGCTGAACGGCGACGCCATCGACCACGGCCTGGAGCTTGCGCTTGCGTGCGACTTTCGGCTGGCGGCCGCCGGCGCACGATTCGGTATGACTCAGGTGACGCGCGGCGCCATGCCCTGGGACGGCGGCACGCAGCGACTGCCGCGCACCGTGGGGCGCGCCTGGGCCGCGGACCTGCTGCTCACCGGCAGGCTGATCGACGCGCAGGAGGCGCTCGAAATCGGCCTCGTGCACGAGGTGCATCCCGCCGACCGGCTGGCGGAGCGTGGTGAGCAGCTGGCACTTTCGCTCGCATCGCTCGCACCCATCGCAGCACGCTACGCCAAGGAGGCGGTGCTGAAGGGCATGGACATGACGCTGGAGCAGGGAATGCGCCTTGAGATGGACCTGAACCTGATACTGCAGACTACCGAGGACAGGGCGGAGGGAATAGCATCGTTCCTGGAGCGCAGGAATCCGACGTTCAGGGGGGAGTGAGTCCCTCCTGTCAGACTGGACAAGGAGAGAGTAGACATGACGGAATCGACAGGCGCACGAAACTGCCCCAGGTGCGGGTCACAGGTGGACCCGGATGCCCTCTTCTGCCCCCTCGACGGCACGCCGATCACGGGGTCAACGGAGTCGGCCGCGCCTGCGCCGTACTTCATTTCGCCAAATCGAATCATCTTCATGAGTCTGCTGTCATTCGGACTCTATCTTGTCTACTGGCTCTACAAGACGTGGAAGCACTACCGAGATCACACCGGTGAGCAGGCATATCCGATCTGGCACGCTCTCACATTCTTCGTTCCGATCTACGGTTCATTCCGGGCACACTCCCACTTCCGTACCTTCGGCGAGCTGGCTAGCCGGGCCGGGCTGGACATTCGCATCAGCCCGGGAATCGCGTTTGCAGTCATTCTCGCAGGCTGGTTCTTCTTCACTGCGATAGGCAGCGTGAGCAGCCCGGAGTTTGTGGAGGTCGTGGATCCGGTCACGGGCGAGCAGGCGGTGGATCCGGAAACAGGGGCCGCCCAGTTCGATGTGATAGAACCCACGAGGTCAGAGCTGATTACTGCGCTGTTCCTGCGCCTGATCAACGTAGGTCTCGGTATCTGGATGATCCTGCACGCTCAGCCCAGGCTCAACTACTACTGGAACAACGCATACGGCGCCAGGTTGATCGGCATGGCGTTGGGGAAGGGCGAAATCCTGGTGCTCGTTATTGGCGCGTTCGCGTGGTTCGGTACCATAAGCGGCATCATGTCTGCATAGAGAGCGAGATGAACGTGACCTCTGCATTCGAAACCATACTGCTCAGCATTGACGGTGGCGTGGCTGAGATCGCGCTGAACCGCCCAAAGGTGCTGAACGCCCACAACATGCAGATGCGCGACGACCTCTACGCAGCGCTGGAGGCGGTGCGCGACGACCCCGGCGTCAACAGCGTCCTGCTGCGCGGCGAGGGCGACCGAGCCTTTTGCACCGGCGCAGACCTGACTGAGTTCGGCACGGCGCCATCGAGGGTCATTGCGCGCCAGGTGCGCTGGGAGCGCGACCTGTGGGGCCTCTTCCTCGACCTGGACAGGCCAATCGTTGCGGCCATTCACGGTTTTGTGATAGGCTCTGGTGTTGAGATGGCCCTCCTCTGCGACCTGAGAATTGCGTCCGAGGATGCAGTCTTCGGGATGCCGGAGGCGGCCCTGGGGCTGATCCCCGCCGCAGGCGGAACGCAGACGCTGCCTCGTACGCTGGGCGCTCCGCGAGCCCTGCAGGCGCTGCTGGGCGGCGAGCGCATACCGGCATCGAGGGCGGCGGCATTCGGGCTTGCGCACCGGGTTGTTCCGCGCGAGCGGCTCCTGGAGGAGGCGCGAGAGACGGCCCGGCGGCTCGCGGAGCTGCCGGCGCAGCCGGTGAGGGCGGTGAAGCGGGCGCTGCGCAGGGGCATGGACATGCCGCTGGAGCGGGCCCTGGAGACGGAGCTTCGGCTGGCGGTCTCCGCCACGTCGGCAAACTGATATGCACGTATCAATCGTATTGGGAGGCAGAGCGTGAACACAACGGAGCTGTTGAGCATTACCGCGATGATCGTACCGGACAGGCACGCCATCGTTTTCGACGACCAGCGTATCTCCTTCGGAGAGCTGGCTTCGCGAGTGAACCGGCTGGCCAACGGCTTGGCCGATCTTGGCGTCGGCGCCGGCGACCGGGTCGCGGTGATGCAGGTGAACTGCAACGAGCACATCGAGAGCTACTTTGCGACGGCCAAGCTGGACGCGATCTTCGTGCCAATCAACTTCCGGGCCCGCGCTGAGGAGCTCAGCTTCATGCTCAATGACTCGGGCGTGAAGGCCATCATCCTGGGGCAACGGTACCAGGACATGCTTCGCCAGGTGAAGCCGGAGCTCACCACGCTGGAGCACCAGATCACGCTGGAGGCGCCCGCTGACGACTTCGTGTACTACGAGGACCTCATCGCCAACGCATCCGACGATGAGCGGTTCCCCACGGCCGACGGTGAGGACGTGACCATCATCATGTTCACAGCGGGCACAACGGGGACGCCCAAGGGCGTGATGCTCAGCCACAACAGCTTCAGCTCCTACATCCTGGCCAACGTTGAGCCGGTGAACATGGATGTTGCGGAGAAGAACATCCTCACCGTGCCGCTGCACCACATCGCAGGCGTGCAGGCGGTGATGGCTGCCATCTACGGAGGCCGCACGCTGGTGCTGCAGCGCCAGTTCGACGAAGAGGGCTGGATGAAGCTGGTTCAGGACGAGCAGGTCAACCGCGCCATGATGGTGCCCACCATGCTCAAGCGGCTGATGGATCAGCCCAGCTTCGGCAGCTACGACCTGTCCAGCCTGCGGGTCATCACCTACGGCGCCGCGCCAATGCCCCTGGAGGTGATCAAGAAGGCAATCGCGGAGTTCCCCAACACCCGCTTCATCAATGCCTTCGGTCAGACCGAGACGGCATCGACGATCACCATGCTTCCGCCGGACGCCCACGAGATTCGCGAGGGCGACCCGGACTACGACGCGAAGCTGAAGAGGCTCGGCTCCATCGGCAAGCCGCTGCCGGACGTTGAGGTCCGCATCGTTGACGAGGACGGCAACGACGTGCCTCTCGGCGAGAACGGCGAGATCGTCGCACGCGGCGAGCGCCTGATGAAGGGCTACTGGAACCGGGAGGAGGCCACGAAGGAGACGCTGCGCGGCGGCTGGCTCTACACCGGCGACCTTGGCTACTGGGACGACGAGGGCTACATCTTCCTGTCCGGCAGGGCAAAGGACTTCCTCAAGCGGGGCGGAGAGATGATCGCGCCGGAAGAGGTGGAGCAGATCATCATGTCGCATCCCGCGGTCGACGAGGCGGCCATCATCGGCGTGCCGGACATCGAGTGGGGCGAGCGCGTGAGGGCCATCGTGGTCAGGAAGCCCGGCATGGAGCTGACGATGGAAGAGGTGGTCGAGCACTGCAGGCCTCGCATGGCGGGGTTCAAGCGGCCGGAGGATGTGATCTTCATCGACGAGCTTCCTAGGAACCCGATGGGCAAGGTGCTCAAGCGGGTGCTGCGCGAGGAGTATCCCGAGCCGATAGCCTGATACGCGACCAAGGATCGTAAGCGACCGCCCGTCCCGAGCGCGACTTGGGGCGGGCGACGCATTTGTCGGGGGCACTGATGAGCCAGGAACGAGAGCGAGAGACGAGGGGAGAGCGCCGCGAGGAGCGGCGGCGCAAGCGGCGGTATGGCCCGCGCATTCACGGCAAGCGGCTGGCCGAGATTGTGCGGAACGCGCTGAGCAAGCGCGCGAAGCAGGATAGGTAGTGGAACGGGGATGCCGCACCTTGCCCGCTCAAGCCTGCCCGGTACCCGATACGGGGGTGAGCATGTCGAACCACTCGAGCGGGCTGGGAGTGGTGCGCCACCCTCTGGCGTCATTTCGAGCGGAGTCGAGAAATCCCAGACGTCCCGCGTGGGAACGCGCTCCGAATTTCGGCGGGGTGGCAGTAGACTCGCCGAACCGCTCACTCCCTTCGACAGGCTCAGGGTGAGCGGTCTTGGTGCCCGCCGTGCCCCCGTAGCCTACACGCCCCGCGCAGGCTATTCCTGCGATGGCAGAAATCCAGAGGCCGCGGAACGGACCTCCAGCCTCAATCCAAGTTGAACTGCCTACGGGTTTCGAAACATCTCAAGCATATTGCGTTGTGCTTCCGTTAGCCAAAGCGCAGGATTGTTGGGCGACGGGTAAATCTCAGCTTCACGCCACAACTCTTGTATCACGCTGGTGGCAACGCCTAGTTTGACGCCTCGGTGCTTGAGCCTCTGAACGAGGGCGCAAGCATCA
Organism: Dehalococcoidia bacterium; assembly: GCA_034423135.1. Classification (GTDB taxonomy): domain Bacteria; phylum Chloroflexota; class Dehalococcoidia; order Lucifugimonadales; family UBA2985; genus JAPPHY01. Next base: position 237,353 of record DAOUJC010000011.1, read on the forward strand.
AACAGGAAGGCAAACGCGATAACCCAAGGCTGAGTTGTGCCGCGGGTGGATGCAGGCTGAACCTTGGGGCCGGTCAGCACCAGGTAATAGTCAGGGAGAGCGTCTGGCCTTATGTCCAAGACACACTGATGCAGGGAGTATTTCTTGATGTTCACCGACTTGGAGGCAAGCGGCCCACTCCTGAAGTAGCCGTCGCTCCCCTTGTTGACGGCGGACTCAGGCAGCTCTATGTCGAATATTCTGGAGGCGACAAACTCCCCCACGTGGCCCGGGTGCGCGGGTCGGCCTATCACGCCGGCAATTGCATACTCGACCGCGTTTCTTTCCTTGATGAGTGACGCAAGCCTCTGTAATTCATCCCGATCTGTCATGTACCCTCTTGTTTCTTGAAGGCTCCCGTCGCGCTCATGGTAAGCACGTCGAACCAATTGAGCGGGCTGGAAGTGGTACACCACCCTGTGGCGTCATTTCGAGCGGAGTCGAGAAATCTCAGACGTCCCGCGTGGGAAGGCGCGCCGAATATGGGCTGGCCGTCAGGAGGCTCGCAATCCGCTCACCCTGAGCCTGTCGAAGGGAGTGAGCGGATTGGGTGACCGGCCGCCAGGCGCAGCTTACAGCCCCAGTGCGGCCTTCATGGTGACGCCGATCTCCGCCGGCGACGGCGCGATTTGCGCGCCAGCCTCTCGCAACGCCTTGACCTTCTCCTCGGCGCGGGCGGCTGAGCCGGTGATGATTGCGCCCGCGTGGCCCATCCGCTTGCCGGGAGGCGCTGTGACGCCCACTATCAGCGACACCACGGGCTTGGTGACGTGGTCGCGGATGTACTCGGCGGCCTCCTGCTCCTTGGAGCCGCCGATCTCGCCAATCATCACGATTGCGTCCGTGTCGGGGTCGTTCTGGAACAGCTCCAGCACGTCGACGAAGGACGTTCCGACGATGGGGTCGCCGCCGATGCCCACGCACGTGGACTGGCCGATGCCGAGCGCGGTGAGCTGGTTCACGGCCTCGTAGGTCAGCGTACCGCTGCGCGAGACCACGCCCACGCGGCCGGGCGTGTGGATGTTGCCCGGCATGATGCCTATCTTGCACTTGCTGCCCGGCGAAATGAGGCCGGGGCAGTTGGGACCGATAAGCCGGGACGGCTTGTCCTCCAGGAATCGCGAGACGCGCACCATGTCCATGACGGGAATGCCCTCGGTGATGCAGGCGATGAGGGGGATGCCGGCGTCGGCGGACTCCAGGATAGCGTCAGCGGCGAAGGCTGCGGGCACGAAGATCAGTGCCACGTTGGCGCCCGTCTCGTCCACGGCCTGGCCGATGGTGTTGAATACTGGGACTTTGTCCTCCCACATGGTGCCGCCCCTGCCCGGCGTCACACCGGCGACCAGGTTTGTGCCGTACTCCATGCAGCGGAGAGCGTGGAAGCTGCCTTCCCGGCCCGTGATGCCCTGGACCAGAAGGCGGGTGTTCTCATCGACAAGAATGCTCACTGGTACCTCCTTGGCATCGTTAGCCGGCGGCCTGCCGGATGGCGTCGGCCGCTTCGTTGAGATCATTCACCAGGGTAACGCCCAGGTTGGACTGGGCCAGAATCTCCTTGCCCTCGTCAGCGTTGGTGCCCAGCATCCTGACGACGATTGGCACCCGGTCCTCAGCCTCCTCCGCGGCAGCCACTATGCCGCGTGCCGCCACGTCGCACCGCAAGATGCCGCCGAAGACGTTGACCAGGATGCGCTTCACCTGCGGGTCGGACAGGAGCAGCCGGAACGCCTGCGCCACCTGCTCCTCGCTGGCTCCTCCGCCCACGTCCAGGAAGTTGGCGGGCATTGCCTCCGCCATCGTTATCGAGTCCATGGTGGCCATCGCCAGACCGGCGCCGTTGACCATGCAGCCCACGTCGCCGTCCAGCTTCACGTAGGAGATGTCGAAGCTGCTGGCCTCCAGCTCCAGCGGGTCCTCCTGGTCCGTGTCCCGCATCTCCCGCACCTCAGGATGGCGGGCCAGGGCGTCGTCCTCGAAGTCGAGCTTGGCGTCCAGGGCCACGAGCTGCCCCTCCTCGGTGAGTGCGAGCGGATTGATCTCGGCGAGCGAGCAGTCCTTGGCCTCGAAGACGCGGTACAGGTTGGCGATGAGGGCCGATGCTGGGCGAATCAACTCGCCCGGCAGGCCCAGCCCGTAGGCGAGGTAGCGGCACTGGAACGGCTGCAGCCCGATCACGACGTCGACGTTGACCCGTAGTATCTTCTCCGGCGTGGTGGCCGCCACCTCCTCGATGTCCATGCCGCCGGCCTCGCTGGCCATGATGACGGGGCCGCGAGAGCCGCTGTCGATTACCACCGCCAGGTAGAACTCCTTCGCGATCTGCGCGGTCTCCTCGATCAGCACGCGGGTGACAGGCACGCCGTCCGGGCCGGTCTGGTGCGTCACCAGCCTGTTGCCCAGCAGGGTGTCCGCGACGCCTGCTGCCTCTTCCGGTGAGCCGACAACCTTCACGCCACCGGCAAGTCCTCTGCCGCCGGCGTGCACCTGTGCCTTCACCACCGATCTCTCGCCCATCTCGGCGGCGATGCCGGCGGCCTCTTCCGCCGTGGAGGCTACTCCTCCCCTGGGCACGGGAATTCCGAACTCAGCGAGGACGGCCTTGGCCTGGTACTCATGGATTTTCATACGCTACTCTCCGACATTCAGTATTGGGTCTGCAACTGTGCGTCGAGCCAACGGGGGACGCACGACGGGAGATTGTCACCGGCTGCGCGTCCGCTCCCCATCATAGCGGGCGGGCAGCGCGGTGTCCAGCGCGGGGGTGCCATAGTCGCCAGACGCGATGCGGATGCCGACGGCGCAACTGGTACACTCTCGGCCTCTACGCCGTGGCTTGTATGACCACGCGGCCGCCGTCGCGAACCCGGATGCTGAGGTCATGGCCGTCCATGAGCAGCATACCCACGAGCGGGACACTTTCCGATTCGTCGGCTTCGATATCGCGAGCGTTTCCGTCCCAGAACACCGTCGCGCCGTAGACATCGAAGGATACCGCGCTTCCATCGCCAAGGGTTGCAACGCCAGAGCTCCGTATGGGCAGATCCAGCCGCGTCACGATGGAAGAAGGCAGAGTCAAGAGGCCGTTGTAGCCGGTATCGACTATGGCATCGATTTCATGCTGTTGCCCCCCGGGCCCCTGCAGTGAGAGACGCACTATGGGTTGGTAGGCGTCATTTACTACCCCATCAATCATTGAGGCGGCCTCAGGGGATGAAAGCCGAAGTGCCTCAGCACACCTAGCCCGATGGTCAACGAGTAGATGTCGATGGCGGCCGGACGCCGTTCCCACAGCCGGTCAGTCGTTTCCACTACGCTTTTGCCGATTTCCCAATCGCCGCTCTCAAGGTCGATGGAGATGATCTTGCCGCGGTGCTCGTCCTCGACTTTGTGCCTGATTTCCCGTTCGTACAACTCCTTGCCGAGCCGGACAATCTCATCGCGGTGCTTGCGTGCCTGTGGCGGGGTCTTTGCATCCGACATGCCGCCTCCCTCACAATCCGTTCGCCTTTGCGCTCATTCTATCGCACGGAGGCGCGCCGTACAACAAGGATAGCCCTTCGCTACTCGTACCTGAGCGCCTCCGCGGGGTATGTGCGCGCCGCCTGCCTCGCCGGCAGCCACGTGGCCAGCAGGGAGAAGCCGTAAGCCAGCGCGAGTATGGCGCCTATCTGAATCCATGGCACCACGAAGCGCAGGTTGGCAACGGCCGCGTCGTCGCGAATCTCGGTGAAGGCCTGATAGCTCAGAATCACGCCCAGCGTGCCGCCTATGGCGATGCCCAGCAGCGAGATGAACGACGACTCCAGCATCAGGCTGAGCTGAATCATGCCGCGGCGGTATCCTATAGCCCGGAGCACACCTATCTGCTGGCGCCGCTCGACGACGGCCCGCGTGCTCACCACGCCCAGCGCGGCTATGCCCACTACCAGTCCAAGCGCCACGAACCCCACGAACAGCCGGAATATGGCTCTCGTGCCTGCGGTCTCCTGCTCAATCTCGTCCGCCAGCACGGTGGTCTCCATGCCGTGCTCCAGAAAGGCGCCCTCCAGGCTGTAGGAGGCCTGCTGCGCCTCCACGCCCTCGGCGACGCTGAAGCGGTAGCGAGTTACTGGAATCTCGAACGGGAACAGGTCGTCGAGGAGCGCCTTGGACGCAAGCATCGAGAACGAGGCCTCGTGCTCGCGCGCGAGCACGCCGATTATGGTCACGTCGGTGGTCTCGTCCGAGAGGCGTTGTCGCAGCTCCATGGTGAACGGCTGCATGATGTCGTCTCCGTAGTAAACACTCTCCACGAGGTCCGGCCTGAAGCCGTCCTGGACGTCCGGAACAGTGCGAACGAGATTGCCACCGAGCACCGCCAGCGTGGGGTCGTCGCGCAAGGCCTGCAGTACCTCATTCTCATTTGCCCCATAGCCCTCGGCGATCAGATGGAGGTCGTACTCTGAGGCTTCCAGGAATTCGTCGTCCGCGCCGCGCACGCTAAGCGACTGCCAATCGCGGCTGTCGCCGCCTGTATCGCGCGCTTGCACGTTGGAGAACGTGTAGCCTCCCACGGCCGCAAAGTCGTCCGGTTGCAGGCCAAGCTCAACGATTCGGGTGCGCACGTCCTCGATGGGAGTGCTGGCGCTAATCGTGCCCTCTACGTGCCAGCCGCCCGTGACCACCTCCGGGTCCGTGAACTGGGTGCTGAAGGTCTCGGTCAGCACGGAGATGAACATCAGCGTGAAGAACACCAGGGCGAACATCGCGAGAGTTAGCCCCGTCCTGAGCTTGGCGCTCATAGGGTAGGCGACGGCGGTGACCAGGACCGGCCGCAGCTTCCCTATCGGCGATGTCAGCCACGTCAGCGCCTTCAGCAGCAGGTCTGCGTTGTACATCACCGTCCACACTGCGGCGGTGACCATGCAGATGCCGGACACGAAGAGCACGTCGAAGTCGCCTACAAGCTCGCCAACGACGCTCTCGATCACGTCGGCGGGCAGCAGCCAGAAGATGAGCACAACGACACCTGCGAAGGTGAAGACGATGCGGTCCCTCAAGTCCGGGCGCATGCTGGTCCTCTCCAGGACAATGCGCAGCATGAGCGCCACGCCAATGATCACAAGCGAAACGCCTAGGGAGAACGGGGCTGCCCGGTCCCATACGGCGGCTCCCGCCCAGGCCAGAAGCGCGCCGAGCAGGACGATCAGCCAGCCCTGCATGAGCAACCGCCAGGTCACCCTTGCCAGTGTCAGCCAGAACACCACCGGCAGCATGACAACTGCCCACACGGCCCTCGCCAGATACCCGAGCGCGGCGAGCGGCCGCACACGAATGACCGAACGGGCCGCTCGCGCTGCGTGTCGGAAGGGCAGCACCAAGGCTCGCACCGGCGCCATCAGCACGCTCCGCCAGCCGGTCTGCGCCTCGGTCGGCGGGTTGGGCAGGCCGCGGACGGCGGTAACGATGTTCAGGCGGCTCACCTGGATCGCGGAAACCGCGACGGTTGCCATCGTGATGAGCATGCCCAGGCAGTAGGCCACCACCATGGTGCGCAGCGCGAACTGAGGCGTCAGGCGGAACAGCTCGCTTTCGTCAAAGCCGGCGAATATGCGGTTGAGAATGCCGACCATGAGCGCGCTCACCACCAACCCCAGCAACACGCCCACCGCTGCGGACACCAGCGCGTAGGCCGTGCCCTCGAACACGAACATCTGGACAAGGTGGGACCGCTTGGCGCCCACGGCCCTGGCCATGCCCATCTCCGACCTGCGGGCTGCCGCCAGCATCACGAAGATCAGGAATATCAGAAGCACACCGACCATTACTGTGAAGAGACCCATGTTCAGGAATATGGTCGTGACGATGTTGCCAGCCTCGTCGGCCGCCTCGAGGATATTGCGCTTGATCTGTATCACCCTGTACGGCAGCAGGTCGGAGAACAAGGCGGAGGCCTCCTGCTCGACGTCTTCCAGTCCTTCGCTTCCGAGCACGTCCATCACGTGGTCTTCCACGCTCTGTCTGTTGAGCAGTCGAATCAAACTGTCGCTCACCTCAGGCCCCTGCAACTCCTCGCGCAGCTCCACGGCGTTGTCCCTGAGACTGCCGGTGAGATCCGACTCCGCTTCCGCCAGCGCGTCCAGCACGTTCTGGCGCCTCAGAAGCTCCCACAACCCTGCTGCCGCTTCGGGGTCGCTGAGCGCGGCGCGCAGCTCCTGCGAGACCTCCCCGCTCAGCGCGACGCCGTCCGTCTCACCGCCGCGATTGGAGACGGAGATGAGGTTAATCTGATCAGGCCTGTCGAATAGACGCTGGGCGCGCTCCAGCGAGATGAGCAACGTGGGATCGCGGCCCGCCAGCCCGTTGCGTTCGACCACCTCAGCGACCTTGAACGAGGCGGTCTCCCTGCCGATGAAGAGGGTCAGCTCATCGCCCGGGGAGGCGTCGAGTGAGTCGGCGGCGCGGTCGTTGATGAACGCCTCGTCGTCGGACAGTGCCTGCAAGCGCACCGTCCCGCCCGTGACGGATGTCAAGGGAGTGAAGCCGTCCAGCAGAGAGGAATCGACGCCAACGATGTTGAGCCTGCCCTCGCTCACGGAGTTGCGGTTGTTCAGAGCGGGCGCAGTCTCGGCTATGGACGGCGTTAGCCCATCGATGGTGTCCAGGCCGGCAACCTTGTCCTGAAGCTCGTAGAAGCGGTCGACGTGTACGTACGGCACACTTCCGAAGCTGTCACCGGCGGAAGCCCTGGAGGGAACCACCACCTCGTCGATTGTGTTGAGCGATCGGATGGCCTCGTTGCGGATGGAGACGCTGAGCGTGTCGCCCGTGCCCAGCGCGGCGGCGATGATGACGGTGCTGAGCATCACGCCGATGATGATGAGCGCGGTCTGGCCGCGCCTGCGGGGGATGTTTCGCAGCCCCAGCCTCACCATCACCCGGTTGCGCAGGGCGAACCAGCCCACCGCGGCGATGGCGGCCAGGAAGGCGGCGAGCAGCACCGCCATGATCACGTCCATGGAGAGCCCGAAGAGGTTGTCCACTAGTCGCTCGTGGCCTGCTCCGGGCTGCCGTCGCCGACCTGCGCGGCTCCTCCGCCGGAGTCGGCGATCAGCCCGTCACGCATCATCACGATGCGGTTCGCTCGCTGCCCCACCTCCGGGGAGTGGGTGACCACCACAAAGCTCTGGCCGTTGTCGCGGTTCAGCCCGCACATCAGGTCGATAATCTCGCCTGCCGTCTCGCTGTCCAAGTCGCCGGTGGGCTCGTCGGCCCAGACGATGGCAGGCCGGTTGACGAGGGCGCGGGCGATGGTGACTCGCTGGCGCTGACCGCCGGAGAGCTCGCCGGGCAGGTGGGCGGCGCGGTCGGTCAGGTTGACGCTGTCGAGCACCTCCATTGCGCGAGAGCGTGCTTGCGCGGATGAGACGCCGGAGAGCAGCAGCGGCATCTCCACGTTCTCGACGGCGGAGAGGACTGGAAGGAGGTTGTAGAGCTGAAACACGAACCCCATGCGACGGGCGCGGTAGTCGCTTCTTTCGTCGTCGGGCAGGTTGTGGAGTTCCACGCCGTCGATGAGGACGCGGCCTGAGTCGATTTCGTCGAGGCCGGACAGGCAGTTGAGGAGGGTGGTCTTGCCGCAGCCTGATGGGCCCATGATGGCGACGATTTCGCCGCGACGGATAGTGAGGTCTACGCCGCGCAGTGCATTGACGGTCAGGCTGCCCGTGGTGTAGGTCTTGTGAATGTCCTGCGCGTTGATGATGAGGTCTTCCATTGGCTCTCCCGCGTGTCGGATGTTCTGAGTGCAATATGATAGGGGAGAGCGCAACGGAATTCAATGGGCTGGCGCGACGTCCGCTCACGCCCTTCGACAAGCTCAGGGTGAGCCCGTCGAACCATATGAGCGGGCAGGCTCCACCCGTTACCACTCCTGCGGAAGCAGGAGTCCAGGGGGAGAAGGGGGATGGATTCCCGCTCGGGGGCGGGAATGGCGGAAGGGACGCGGGCATCACGCGACACCGTCATTCTGAGCGGAGCGAAGCGAAGTCGAAGAATCTAAGGCCATCGCCCTCAGACCAGCAGTGAATCACGCCGAGTGTCCTAGATTTCTCGGCTCCGCTGCGCTGCGCTCGAAATGACGGTCGCGCGCCGTCCGCTCACGCCCCCAAGGCCCGCTCATGGTGAGCCGAGAGTTTACCCTGAGCGAAGCCGAAGGGAACCATATGAGCGGGCGGGCTGCAGGCGCATTTGCCCCCGCTCACGCCCTTCGACAAGTTCAGGGTGAGCCTGTCGAACCATTTGAGCGGGCAAGCTGTAGGCGCATTTGTCCCGCTCACGCCCTTCGACAAGCTCAGGGTGAGCGGAAGTGAGGCACGGGCCGCCGGTTCTTGGGGTGTCCGACTCAGTAGTGAATGGCGCGAGGCGCGCCGCCGCCCGCGGCGATTGCGTCGCCGTTGACTGCCACGCACCGGGGCGACGCCAGCATCGCCACAACGTAGGCGATGTCGCGCGAATCGATGATCCGGCGCACGCTGTTAGCCTCAGCCATGCGGCGCTCCGCCTCCTCGGTCGTGACGCCGAGCCTACGCGCCTGATCCTCAAGCATGGACGCTGTGCGCTCCGTGCGGGTGGCTCCCGGATGCACGACCGTGACGTTGATGCCGTGGGGGCCAAGCTCGTCCGCGAGGTTCTTGGTCATGGCGGATATGGCCACGTTGCGCATGCTTCCGACGGTGTTGCCGGTCTGCCGAGCGGCAAGCCCGCTGATGTTGATGATGCGACCCCATCCCTGTTGGATCATGTGGGGCGCCGCCTCGCGGGCACACCGCAGGTAGCCCAGCACCTTCACGTTCATGTCGGGCCAGAAGTGGTCCGAGACGATGTCCGAAAGCGGCACGGGAGGCGCGGCGCCTCCGGGTTGCGCTGCGCAGTTGACCAGGATGTCCAGCTTGCCGAGAGCCTCAACGGCCGATTGGACCATCGCCCTCACGGAGTCGTCGTCGGACGTGTCCGCCGGGATGGGAATGATGCGGCGGCCTGAGGCATCGGCCAGCTCACGTGCCGCAGCCTCCAGCGGCTCTAGCCTTCTGGCCGCGATGGCCACGTCCACGCCTTCCATCGCAAGCTCCATCGCAATCGCCTTGCCGATGCCGCTGCTGCCTCCGGTGACAATCGCCGTCCTGCCGTGAAGCTCCAGGTCCATGAGTCCTCCTTGCCGGGGTGATGGTGTTCGCGTTGCTCTGCGAGGAGTATAGCAGACGTACATTCACGACTTCGCGAATTCGCTTGACCCTGCCGAATCGCTATGCTACCATCGCGCCGATGCTGCCGCACACAGCGAAAGCGGAGGACAGCAGCGAATGAACAGGTGCGCCTAGAGCCTGGCCAAGGAGGTACCCGACCGATGACATACATCATTGCTGAGCCATGCGTTGACGTGAAGGACGGCGCCTGCGTGGATGTCTGCCCGGTGGACTGTATCTATGGAATGGACAACGACAACGACCGGATGCTGTACATCTCGCCGGACGAGTGCATCGACTGCGCCGCGTGCGAGCCGGTGTGCCCGGTGAACGCCATCTTCGTTGAGGAGGACACGCCGGAGGAGTGGAAGGCGTGGATCCCGATCAACTACGACTTCTTCAAGGACGAAGACGCCACCCGGGCGAAGGTGGACGAGCTAAAACCCCGCTAGTAGGCCCTTCGCTTTCCCGAAGCAGCGCGAGGCCGCCCCGGCGGAATCGCCACGACTGACCGGACAACAGAACAGGGAGCCTTCCCGACTAAGGCTCCCTGCTTGTGCTTAATCGAGCGTCCTTCTGTGCCGGCAGGTTTAGCTTTGCAGGCTACAGCACCTGTCGCAGGCCGGCCCTCAGCTCATCGAGTGAGGCGTACCCCTCGTACTTGGCGGTAATGCGCCCTTCTCTGTCCAGGATGAACACGAACGACTCGTTGAGGTAGTCCTCGATTCTGCTGAGGCCCCACGTCTCGATCAGAGGGGAGTAGCGCGCGGTGGTCAGGTCTCCCTGGATTTCGTGGGGGTTGTCGTACACCTCCACGTGGGCAAAGCTGACGCGGTCCTTGTACTCGTCCTTGAGCTGGCTCACGGTCTCCACCTGCGGGCCGCAGGTTGGGCTGGTGCACAGCGCGGGGCTGGCGAACACGACCACGGAAGGCATCCCGTCGCCGGCAAGCTGCGGGATGGTGGCCTGGTACAGGTCCGGGTCGGGCGTAGACCAGCTCGTGATCTCGTCGAGACCGGCCACGTCCGCGGCGGTCTTGTTCACGTCCATCGGCGGCGACGAGCCGACGGCCGGCGTGAAGCTCGTATCCTTGACGTGGAGTGGTATCCGAGCTGCGCTCATCGACCCGTCCTCTCCCTCCGCCTCCACGAACAGCTCCCACTCTCCCGCGCGGTCGAACTCAAGCTGCGTCACGTAGTTGCCCCTGGTGCCGAACGGCCACTGGTAGAACGAGGCTGTCGCGGTCTCCGAGGCGTCCGCGTCCCCGGCGAACGTGGAGCTAAGGGTCACCTCTGGCACGTTGACCAGCGCCCGCGGGCTGAGCAGCAGGAACGCCACCCGGTTGGAGCCGACGTTCAGGTCGGTGGTTGCCAGGATGCCTGTGAGGTCGGTGTCGTTCGGCGTTGGCGTGGGCGCAGGCGTCGGCGTCGCGGTGGGCACGGGCGTCGGTGTGGGCGAGCTGCAGGCCGCCACGGCGATGACAGTCATTGCCAATGCGGCGGCCGCGATCAGGCCCGACGGTGCGCTGCGTGTTAGTGCTTTCACGACTAGTTTCTCCGTTCCTACGGCCCTTCCACGTATGAGCCGAAGGTGAATGCGAACACGCTGAACTCGTCCGAGTTGGAGCTTAGCTTCAGCTCCATACCATTGTACTCCGGCAGCTCAACCACACGGTACATCCGCGGCTCGTTCACCAAGAAGTAGCTGCCGCCATCCTCATCGTGCTGGATGTCTGTTCCGCCAAGGCCCTCCGGAATGGGCTGGTCGTCAAGCGTAGCATACACCCTGAACGGCTCGCCGTCCTCGAAGTTGACCACCACGTTGACGGTGGTGCCGTAGAAGCGCAGGCCGACGTAGTCCTCCAGGTTCTCCGTGGCGCGGGCGTGCGTGACGTTCTCCAGATTCTTGGTCCAGAGGCCGTGCAGGTAGAGCAGGTGATTGATGTGGTTGCCCGGGTCCTGGTACAGGATGGGGTCGCCGAGAGCCGCGTCATAGTATTGTATGTTGCCGATGTATGGCGTGGTGCCGCGATTGCGGTAGTCACCGGCGTAGAGCTCGCGGGTCTGGCCGGTCTCGACGCTGCGGTTCGAGTTGGGGTCGCGGTCCGGCCTGACGACACCGCCCACGGGGATGTTGTACACCTTGGCGCCGGACTCCACGAGCAGCTCGCGAATCTTCTCCTCCGTCGCCGTGTATGCGCCCTCGCCGATGTGCGAGTAGCGAACGATGCCGTCCTTGTCGATCAGGTACTTGGCGGGCCAGGCGCGGTTGCTATAGGCGCGCCAGGTGCGGAAGTCGTTGTCCTGGACTATCGGGTACTTCAGGCCGTACTCTTCGGCTGCAAACTCGACGTTCTCCATGAGCTTCTCGAACTCGAACTCAGGCGAGTGGACGCCCACTATGACCAGGCCCAGGTCGGCGTACTTGTCGTGCCACTCCTTCAGGAACGGAAGGGTGCGGATGCAGTTGACGCAGGTGTAGGTCCAGAAGTCGACGAGCACTACCTGGCCGCGGAGGTCGTCCAGGTTGAAAGGCTCGGTGTTGATCCATCCTGTGATGCCTGCGAGCTGCGGCGCAACCGGGCCGTCCGCGACGGTGCGAGGCTTGGGCGTGGCGGACGGCTGAGCCGTAGCCGTTGCGGCCTCCGACTCGGTGAGTGGCTCCGCGGGTGTCGGCTCTGGCGCGTCCGCGGTTGTGGCGCCGGCGTCTGTCTCCGCGGCCGGCGTTGCTTCGCCGCCGCTGCCGCCTGTATCCGGCTGCTGCTGCTCGGCGGACGTGGCGGTTGGCGCAGGCGTCGAGGTGGGGTCGCCGCCGCCGCAGGCCACCGCGAGCAGGACTGCCGCGGCGATCATGGCGATAAGGGCTGCCGACGCGGCTCGGCCGGTCATTCCCTTGATTGCGCTGTAAGTGTTCATTCGGTCACCCCTGTGTGGTCGTGTGTTCCGGGAATCCTCCCTCAAGTGCCAGTTTATCCCTGCAATATTAGCATTATCTTAACTATGTTACTCCGCTCTTACGCAGCAGGCACGAGGGACTTTCGACCGCCCGCTCCGCCGACGGATTCAGCCGCCTGTCCAGCCGGGATTGCAATCCAGGGACTACGGCCGCTCTTGCAGCGACTCCAAGTCAGCCGCCGGAGATAGCGCAGCCGGGGGTAAGCTCGTCCGGGAAGTCGCGGCACCGCTGGGGCCTGTGCTCGTAGATGCGGCATGCGCTGGTTTCCGGATCCAGCATGGGGCATCGCCAGCCGGGGTGGTCGTCGAAGCGGACCCAGGCGCGGCCCTCGCTAGACCACCGCACGACCGCAGTCGTGCCGATTGCCTCGGCGTGCTCTCGGAAGGGCTTCACCTCGTGCTCCTGCAGCGCGAGGACGAGCGGGCCCTGGCAGCACATGGCGCGGCACTGCTCCATGCAGATGCGGCTGGCGGCCTCGGCCGTGAGGCCAGGGATCAGGTGCGGCGCCATCGCATCCTCCGCGCGCTGCGGTCGAGGCGCAGCGCGGAGCGGAAGTTTGCGCCGATGTACAGCGTGATGAAGACGCCGCCCATCGCAACGGCAAACGGCGGGTTGACGGCGGTCGCCACCGAGCCCGCGAGGAAGCCGCCCACCGGCGTGAAGCCGAACGTGAGGCCGTAGATGCCGAGCACCCTGCCCCGCATGTCGTCGTCGCAAAGCAGCTGGAGCATCGTGCCCATGGTGACGTCGTAGGCCATCAGGGAGCCTCCGGCCAGCGCCGCCATCAGCATCGAGAGGGCGAAGACCGGCGAGTAGGCGAACAGCACAATCGAGACGCCTGCGCCCAGCGTGGTGAAGGCGAGCAGGGCGCCCTTGCGTCGAAAGTCGCCCAGGATTGCCACGCCCAGCGTGCTGAGCATGGAGCCGAGGCCGCTTGCAGCGGAGAGGTAGCCCAAGCCGGTCGCTCCAACCTCGAGCACGTTCTTTGCAATGACGGGCATCATCACCAGGTGTGAGAAGCCGAACGCTTCCATGAGCAGACTGAGGTAGAGGAGACGGCGAATCGGTCTGTTCTGCCAGGCGTACCGCAGTCCGTGAGCGGTGGACTCCAGGAACGGCTCTCGCTGGGGGGCTGCGTGGAAGTCGCCGCGGATGGCCAGCAGGAACGCCAGGCCGATTGCGGACCCGGACGCGGCCAGCAGGTAGCTGCTGCCCACGCCGTAGTTGTGGATCAGCGCACCGGCCATCAGCGAGCCGATGACGCGGCTGATGTTCATGGCCATGAGGCGGGACGCCATTGCGTTGAGCAGTCGGGTCGGCCCCACAATCTGATAGCCCAGGCCGTTTGACGCGGGCAGCTGCGTTCCCATCAACATGCCCTGGGCCAGCGCAATCGGCGCCATGTGCCACAGCAGAATCTGCCCCGTCAGGGCCAGGAAACCGGTCAGGCCGGAGATGATGAAGCCGAAGAAGTAGACGACGCCGAGTACAAAACGCTTGTCGTATCGCTCAACTATGGTGCCTCCGAACGCGCCGAAACCCACGAGGCCAAGCCCCTGGATACCCGCGATTGCGCCGACCCAGAACGGCGAGTCGGTTAGCTCCAGCACAAGCCAGCCCTGGGCGAGCATTCGCACGCTCATTGACATGGAGCCGAACAGGAAGCTGCCCCACAGCCACCGGAAGGACGGCACCTCGAAGGCCATGAGGGCGCGGGGCAGGCGCCGGACGGCGGCGTCGCGGCCGGTCAGGGAGCGGTTGGATTCCTGCAATGCGCCTCCAGGCGGCGGTAGAGTAAGGGATTGCGGCTAATGGCATTCTACAGGTACGCATTGGCTGCTTCAATGGCGTTGGGGTGTTCCAAGCATTCGTTGGCGTAAAGGAAACCGTCCGCTCACCCTGAGCGCTGTCGAAGGGAGTGAGCGGACAGGAACCCGTCTTCAACTTGCCCGCTCATATGGTTCGACAGGCTCACCATGAGCGGGCAATGAGTGGCCTTGCCTTATACACGCGGGCGTTTCGTAGTAAACTGGTGTGGTCATGTGCGGCAGGTATTCGCTGGTGGCGAACATGTCGGAGCTGGCCCTCAGATTCGACTTCGAGAGTGAGGGAGAGACGCGCGCACCGCAATTCAACATCGCGCCCACGCAGGAGGTGCTGGCCGTCACGCGTGACGCCGTCGACTCCCGCAACGCGGCGCGGGCCATGCGCTGGGGGCTGATCCCGTTCTGGGCCAAGGACCGGTCCATCGGCAACCGCATGATCAACGCGCGAGCGGAGACGGTGGACACTAACGGCGCCTTCCGCCGGGCGTTTGAGCGGCGTCGCTGCCTGGTGGTCGCGGACGGCTTCTACGAGTGGCTGAAGATTGGCAAGGACAGAGTGCCCATGCGTGTATCACTCCGGTCGGGCGAGCCGTTCGCGTTCGCTGGGCTGTGGGAGACGTGGCGCTCACCCGAAGGCGACCCGGTCGCATCGTGCACAATCATCACCACGACCGCCAACGCCGTTATGGAGGCTGTCCACGACAGGATGCCGGTCATCCTGCCGAGGGAGGTTGAAGGCGTATGGCTCGACGGGTCCGGCGCACGCTCGTCGGCGGAGCTCAAGGGTTTGCTCGTGCCGTACGCTGGCGCCGACCTGGAGGTCTACGAGGTGTCCAAGCTCGTCAACTCGCCGCGCAACGACACGCCGGAGGTTCTTGCGCGGGTTACTGAGTTACCAGGCCTCTTCGCAGGTGAGAGCGTGATATGAGGAGCGCGTGGTCTGAGAGCGAGGCAGCCGGACTGTCGCCGCTCGACCTGCTGGTGTACCAGAGCCTCCTGGTGGGCGGTGAGCCGTCGCTTGCGCTGTGGGGCGGAGGCAACACGTCGCTGAAGACCGTCGAGCCGGACTTCACCGGCGCGGAGCGCGCCGTCCTGCGCGTCAAGGGCAGCGGCGCAGACATGAAGACCATCGGCCGGGGCGGCTTTCCGGGCGTGATTCTGGACTACGTTCTGCCGTTGCTCGAGCGCGATGACATGTCCGACGACGAGATGGTGGAGTATCTCAGCCACTGCCTCATGGAGCCATCGTCGCCGCGGCCGTCGATCGAGACGCTGCTTCACGCCTTCCTGCCGCACGCCAGCGTGGTGCACAGCCACGCCGACGCAATCCTGTCGATTACCAACACGCGCAGGCCCCACGAGCTTCTCGCTGAAGCGTTCGGCGAGGAGGTGGCGGCCGTGGCGTACCGCAGGCCAGGATTCCTGCTGTCCAAGGAGGTGGCGCAGGCCGCGCAGGGCGGCACGGCCGTCAGGGGCGTCGCACTGCTCAACCATGGCCTGGTCACGTGGGGCGATACGCCAAGGGATGCCTACGAGACTCACGTCGAGCTTGTGACCCGCGCGGAGGAGTTCGTGAAGCGTGCAGCAGGCAGCCGGCGACCGTTCCGCAGGTCGCCCGCGGCGCGGGCCGCACCGGGCATCCGGCGACGCGCGGCTGCCGCGCTTGCTCCTGTGCTGCGCGGCTTGGTGCTGAGACACGGAGGCGTGCTGCGGTTCGAGGACGGCGACGATGTGATGCGCCTGGTGTCCTCGCCTGACGCGGAGGCGCTGGCGCATGTTGGCGCTGCGACACCAGACCACCTGCTGACCACCAAGCGGACGCCTATGGTCGTCGACGCGGGAGACTTATCGGACTTGGGGCAGGTCAGGTCAAGGCTGAGAGAGGCTGTGCAAGAGTACGCACGCTCCTACCGGGAGTGGTACGAGCGGCATACGGACGGGGCCGACCCCATGCTGGACCCGCATCCCAGGGTGGTTCTCGTGCGGGGAGTTGGCATGTGGACTGCGGGAGCGAACGCACGGGCTGCGTTGGCCGCCGCCGACATATACCGCCACACCATCGGCATCATGGCGGGCTCGCAGGCGCTTGACCGGTATGCGTCACTGTCGCTTCAGGACGCCTACGACGCGGAGTACTGGCCGCTGGAGCTGTACAAGAGGACGCTTGCGCCGCCGGAGCGGGAGCTGTCCGGTCGGGTCGCGCTGGTGACGGGCGCGGCGAGCGGCATCGGGCGCGCCATTGCGCTTAGGTTCGCGGAGGAGGGCGCCCACGTTGTGGTGACGGACGTACAGGGCGCGGGCGCCCGTGCGGTGGCGCGGGAGATCGCCGCCCGGCACGGCGAGGAGCGAGTCCTGCATCGCAGGATGGACGTCACGGACGAGGCGTCGGTGAAGGAGGCGTTTCACGCGACGCGGCTGGCGTTCGGTGGGCTGGACGTGCTGGTGTCGAATGCGGGCATTGCACCCGTGGGCGCTATCGACTCGCTGGAGCTTGCCGACTGGGAGCGCAGCCTGTCGGTGAACGCAACGGGCCACTTCCTGGCGGCTAGGGCGGCTGTGGCCATCATGAGAGAGCAGGGACTTGGGGGCAGCCTGATATTCGTGGCCACCAAGAACGTGCCTGCGCCAGGACAGGAGCTTGGAGCTTACAGCGCAGCCAAGGCCGCGGAGGCGCAGCTTGCGCGGGTGCTGGCGATAGAGAACGGGCCGCACGGAATTCGCTCCAACATCATCAACCCGGACGCCGTGTTCCGTGGCTCGCGGCTCTGGTCGCCGTCGGTCAGGAGAGGCCGAGCGCAGGCACACGGTATACCCGTAGGCGAAGTGGAGGACTTCTACCGCAGGCGCACCCTTCTGCGGGCGACCGTCACGGCTGAGGACGTGGCGGAGGCGGCGCTGTTCCTGGCGGGTGAACGCTCGCTGAAGACGACTGGCGCTATGCTGCCTGTGGACGGCGGCCTGCGTGACGCCTTTCCGCGGTAAGGGCGGCGGCTCACTACAGCACTGTGTTCGCCCGCTCACCCTGAGCTTGTCGAAGGGCGTGAGCGGGGCAATTGCGCCTGCAGCCAGCCCGCTCATATGGTTCGACAGGCTCACCATGAGCGGGCCGGGAACTGTTCGCTCATCCTGAGCTTGTCGAAGGGCGTGAGCGGGGGCAATGCGCCTCCAGCTCGCTCATATGGTTCGACACGCTCACCATGAGCGGGCCGGAGGCGTGTTACTCGCTCCAGGCCAGCTGCGCCATGTCGTGGAAGAGCAGCCCGGTGACCTCCCTGGGCTGGTTGAGCAGCCACAGCGCGCTCTCGGCGGAGGTTCTCGGATGACCGGGCGCGTCCGGCGCCATGTCCGTGAGCACCCAGCCGGGCGACAGCGCGTTGACGGCAACCTTGCCCGCCAGCTCGCCGGCGGAGGCAATGGTGAGCGCGTGGAGCGCAGCCTTGGACACGCCGTACGCGCCGCGCAGGCCCTCGGACATGACGCCCGAGGTGGAGCCAACGTTGATGACGCGCGGGTCGTCCGACTCCAGCAGCAGCGGGATGAGCCTCTTGGTGCAGAGGTACACGCCGGTGAGGTTGATTCGTATCGTCCTCTCGAACTCCTCGTCCGGGAGGCCGTACAGCCCGCCGATCTCCTTCGGAGATACGCCGGCGTTGTTGACGAGGATGTCCAGCGCTCCCCAGTTGTCGCCGACCCACTCCGCGACTCGGTCGTTGTCGGCGGCTGCCGAAACGTCGGACTGAAGGACGTGGAGGCCCGGCAGCTCACTCTGCGCCTGGTCCAGCTTTGCCGGGTCGCGTGAGACGGCCAGCACGTCGGCCTCGTTTTCGAGGAGAATCTTGCAGATTTCGAAGCCTATGCCGCGGCTTCCGCCCGTTACCAGCGTCTTCTTGCCTTGGAGAGACATGGCGACTCCTTCCGGCTGGATTGGGCCAAAGTTAGCACAGCGGGCAGGGAGGGTCAAGGCGGCCTGGGCTGGCGCCGCTGCCTCTTATCGACTCTCACATGCGGCTGGGGTACAATCCCTTCGCAGCGTCTTCCCATTCACCGACGCAGCGGCTAGGGGGTCGAACGGCATGCCCCATGCCCACATGCGCAGCTACACAAGCCTCCGGGCCGCCGATCCTGAGCAGCTTACCGACGAGGAAGCCTTCAACGCAATCCTGGACTCCATCATCACCCAGGAGCTTGTGCTCGGAAGGTCTGTGGAGTGGACGGGCAACATCGGCGAAGTCTGGCAGGACGCCTCAGGAACATGGACGCTGTACACCAGGGCCATCGCCCTGACCGGCAACGGCGACGACGGCACACGCTGCATCCAGTCCGACACCATGATTTGCGAGGAGATCAGGGCGGAGATGGACCCGCCCATCCGGCACTAGCGTCCGGTAGAGGCGGGCGTTGAAGGACGCTGACGCTCCACGTGCTCTCTCACGCCGTCTGCCATTGCAGCTACACCGCGCCTGGTTACGGTCACGCGAATGCCTCCGCTGCTGTGCTCGTAGTGGCGCGATACCTTGTGCGGCAGGGGAGTGCTGGACCAGATGACGACCACCTCGGCCCAGTCCCGGTGCGAGCGGTGATACCGGTCGTCACGCGCAACCCTGGTGTTGACGAACCTGAATTCGACGGACCCCTGCGGGCTGCCCCGTATCTCCCGCTCAGTCTCCTCCGTGCCGCCGACCACCAGCACGCGGCTGAGGCCCCGTTCGCTCAGCGCCACTGCCATCCGCTCCAGCGCGCTGCGGTTGGAGGAGCCTCCGCAGATGTCGCAGCGCTTCTGGTCGGACAGGAGCGGTGCGCGCGAGCCGGCACGCTCGGTGGTCTGCTGGCGGCAGTTGCCGTTGTTGCAGTGGCGAAGGAACGCGCCGGCGATCACGGCGGCGACCCGCTCGCGCTTGTCGGCGGCGATTCGGGTGCGGTTGGGCCTGCTCGACAGCACGCCTGCCTCGACAAGTGCCTCCACAGCCGACCTCACCGCCTCCGGGTGGGTGACGCCAAAGTCGGAGAGCATTCTGGAGATTGTTACGTCTGTCATGTGCTGGTCTGATAGGGGCGGCACTGCACCGTCCCTAACCTCCATTGTACCAGAGTAATCGGCGGCAGTTCGTGGGACCTGACTTTGGCGGCAGCACCCTCCCACCGGAGCCGCTGGCGCCCAGCAGGTGGTACTGCTAGAATTGGGCGAAGGACTGGCTCCGATGCTCTCCAGGGCAGCGGGCCGCACACTCGTTTACGGAAGGGGGACGCCATGACCCGCAACGGCACTCCGGACGAAGCCGAGATTCTGGAATACGCGAATTCGCTCAGCAACTGGGGCAGGTGGGGGCCGGACGACGAGTTGGGCACCGTCAATCACCTTGGGCCTGAGCAGCGCCGTCGCGCGGCGTCGCTCGTGCGGGACGGCGTGGCGGTCTCCTGCGCAAGGCCCATCACCACGGAGCTCGCCGTTGACGTTCGGAACCCGTTCATCCACTACATGACCGGTTCCGGCGAGGGCTTTGCCGTGACCCATCAGGATGGCCCGCCGGAGCCGATGCAAGGGAGCGGCGACTTTATCGGCGTGGCGTTTCACGGCTACGCAATCACGCACCTGGACTCGCTCTGCCACATCTTCTGGAACGGGCAGATGTACAACAACCGCCCCGCGTCTATGGTCACGACGCGAGAGGGCGCCACGGCCAACGCGGTGGACGTGCTCAAGGACGGCGTGGTCGGACGGGGCGTGCTGCTGGACGCCGCCCGGCATCGAGGCGTGGACTGGATGGAGCCGGGAGAGGGCGTCATGCCACATGAGCTGAGCGAAATGGAGGAGTCGCAGGGCGTGCGGGTGGAGCAGGGCGACCTGCTGCTTGTGCGGACAGGCAACTACCGCCGCCGCAGGGAGGTTGGCCCGCGTCCGATCCCGGAGGGCTGGCCGGGCCTGCACGCATCCTGCATGCCGTGGCTGCACGAGCGGAGCATCGCGATGCTGGGCGGCGACACCGTCAGCGACACGGTGCCGTCCGGCTACCCCAACCTGCGCCAGCCGATACACCAGATCGCGCTGCCGCACATGGGCCTGTGGCTCATCGACAACTGCAACCTGGAGGAGCTGACTGCTGCGTGCGCCGAGCGCGGACGCTGGGAGTTCCTCCTCACCGTCGCGCCGCTGCGAGTGCAGTACGGCACCGGCTCGCCGGTGAACCCGATCGCGGTGCTTTAGGAACTCTCAGAGCAAGTCGAAACCATGTCCGTCTCACTCAAGGACACCGTAACCGTCATTGCGACCCAGTATCGGGGTACGGGGCATGCTCAGCCACAATCGAGGATGGGCGTGGTTTCGTACGAGCCATCGGACCGTTCCGCACCAGAGGGGAGCCGCGGTCCCACACCACATACCTGGAGGTAGACATTGCAGGAACTTGAGCCGGTACAGCGAGCGCTGGTGGTATCGCCACACCCGGACGACGCCGAGTTCGGGTGCTCGGGCACCGCAGCCCTTCTCGTGCGAGAGGGCAAGGAGGTGTACTACGTAATCGCCACCAGCGGCAACAAGGGAGGCCGTGACACAGACATGACCTCGGATTACCTGACGACGGCGCGCCAGGACGAGCAGCGCAGGGCCGCCGAGGTGCTCGGCGTGTCGGAGGTGGTGTTCCTTGACTTTGGCGACGGCGAACTGGAGGACGACCATGCCTTCCGGCGCGAGCTTGTCTACCACATCCGCCGCCTCAAGCCGGATATCGTTTTCACGACCGACCCGTTTCGCACGTCGTTCTACATCCACAGGGACCACCGCATGGCCGGAATCGTCACGCTGGACGCGGCGTTCCCGTATGCTCGCGACAGGCTCCACTACCCGGAGCACATCGAGCAGGGACTGGACGGCCACAACGTCGACGAGGTGTACCTGTGGGGGTCGGAGTCCCCGGACACCTTCATCGACATCAGCGAGGTGGTAGATCTGAAGGTGAAGGCGCTTCTGGCGCACAAGAGCCAGATGCAGGACTGGGTGAAGGAGGCGGGCGGCGAAGAGGCGTTCGGCGAGAGGATGAAGGCGATGTCCCAGAGGTGGATGAAGCGGCACAACCTGCCCTTCGAGCACGCCGAGGGCTTTCGCCGCTACGGCATCAGGCGCATGAGGGAGGAGGCCGAGTCCTAACACCGGCGAGCGCGATTCGAAGCGACGGACAGGAGGTGGGGTATGCCGTACGTGAATCTTGAAGACGTGACCATCCACTACGAGGAGGCCGGTAGCGGGTCGCTTGCCTACCTGTTCTGTCCGGGCCTCGGCGGAGACGGGAGTGGGTTCGTGGAGCACCTCGACTTCTGGGCGGGTCACTTCCCGCGTGCGGTGACGTGGGACTACCGCGGCGCAGGGCAGTCGTCCCAGGCCGCGAAGTACAACCTGCCGCTGTTCGCCGCGGACCTGGCCGCGATGATGGACGCGCTGGGCATCGAGAGAGCCGTCCTGCACGGCGTGTCTTGGGGCGGTGTGGTGGTGCAGCAGTTCGCGCTGGACTACGTCGAGCGGTGCGCGGCCATCGTGCTGGACTCCACGTCCAGCGAGGTGAACGTGGCGGCGTCGGAGAACTGGTACAACCGTGGCGAGGTTGCCAGGCTTGGCTCCGCAGCACAGGTGGGAGAGTTCAGGCCTGCCTTCGCGGGCCACACCGCGAGCGCGCAGGCGGTGCAACAGCAGGGCGTGCAGGTCAAGCCGGAGCACCTGGAGTCCTACGTGGCGAGCGCACGTGCGATAGCCGGCCTGCGAGAGCACCCGTTTACGCCAAGGCTCGGACGCATCACGTGTCCAGCGCTGGTGGTGGCCGGCGGGCGGGACGCCACGGCGGGCGCGGGAGGCTCGGTCATCCTGTCGCGGAACCTGCCCAATGCCAGATTGGAGATCTTCCAGGACGCGGGCCACGGCGTGTTCCGGCACAAGCGCGACGAGTTTCGCGAGCTGGTGCTGGAGTTTTGCCGCGAGCACGGGATTCTGTAGGGAGGTAGCGTATGCTTGAGTCATTGAGCCTTGATGGAAGGGTGGTGGTGATTACCGGCGGCGGCACCGGCCTGGGCAGGGCGATGGGCCGTCACCTTGCACGCGCGGGAGCCGACATCGTTGTGGCTGCCCGCAGGCTTGCGCCGATAGAGGAAGCGGCCGATGAGTTCAGGAGCATGGGGCGCAGGTCGCTGGCCATCCCGACGGACGTGACCGACTCTGCGCAGGTCAACGCGCTGATCGAGCGTGTGATTGCGGAGTTCGGCGGCGTGGACGTTCTCGTGAACAACGCCGGAGGCGGCGGAGGCGGCAAGCAGATCTGGGAGATCACGGACGAGGAGTGGCGGGTCGGCATCGACACCAACTTGACGGGTGCGTTCTACTGCTCCCGCGCGGTGATGAAGCACATGGTGGACAGAGGGAGCGGTCGCATCGTCAACATCTCCTCAGGCCAGGGACTGCGGGGCCAGAGGGGCAGCTTCATGTACGGCACCGCCAAGGGCGGCGTCATTCAGCTAACTCGCGTCCTGGCAGCCACCTACGGCTCGGCGGGCGTCACGAGCACGTGCATTGTTCCGGGCATGATACCCGTCCGGGAACAGGCTGGCGACGACGCGCCGAACCCTCGACTGGCATTCATGCCCATGGGACGCGCCGGCACGCCCGAGGAGATGGGGCCGCTGGCGGTGTTCCTGGCCTCCGATGCGTCGGCGTACATGAACGGCGAGATGTTCTACTGCGACGGCGGTGCGATGGCCGGCGGTGCGGCTACCACCGGCTACGCGCCCGTTATCCCACTCAACGACTAGAGGTGCTGATATGCCGATTCCAGAGGAATGGGACCTGTCCGGCAAGTGCATTGTATTGACAACCGGAAGTCGAGGCTGGGCGCCGATACTGGCCGAGGGCCTGGCGGAGGCGGGCGCAGACCTTGCGATCATCGGCCACCGCCCTGAGGTGCTCGCCGCGGCGGCTGAGGCGGTGCAGAAGTACGAACGGCGAGTGGTTACCATACCCGCCGACCTCAAAGACCGAGACGAAGCACAACGAGCCATCCAGGAGGCAATCGCATTCCTGGGCAGGATCGACGCCTTGGTCAACGACCCGCAGGTCGAGTTCGCCAAGCCCATACTGGAGGTCACGGCGGAGGAGGTCGACGCCGTTTTCGACAGGAACGTCAAGAGCGTGCTGTACTGCTGCCAGGAGGCTGGGAGAGCGATGCTGGAGCAGGGCAGCGGTCGAATCGTGAACCTGTCGTCGGTGCTGGGGGAGCGCGGCGTGTCGAACGAGTCGGTCTACTGCGCGAGCATGGGCGCGGTGGAGCAGCTGACCAGGGCGCTGGCGCTGGAGTGGGCGAGAACCGGCGTCACGGTCAACGGCATTGGCATGGCGTGGTACACAACTGAGGACATTCCCGTGGAGCAGCAGCAGGAAGACCCACTGGTGCGATACCTGCCGTCACGCAGGCTGGGCCATCCGCGGGAGATCGTTCCGCTATTGGCGCTGCTCTGCTCCGAAGGCAGCAGCTACGTGAACGGACAGACGATCTTCGTGGACGGCGGCGCGATGACGCACGCATAGGGGCCGCTGGGTCTGACTGGCAGGCGCGCCCTAGGTGTCAGAAGCTCGGGAGCTTTGGTTCGAGCTAGAGCTCTGGGGAGACTCCGGGATCCACGCCGCAGGGCGATTGTGAGTACAGGGGTCGAAGCAGACATTGACGTTGGGCGATTCCCGTATCTACAATTGCGCTGTATTGTGAAGGGCGACCGCATTTGCGCTGGAATTGGGATCTGGCAAAGAACGAGGCGAATCTGCAAGCGCACGGCCTCAGCTTCGAGGCTGCAGTCTTGGTGTTTGACGACCCTATGGCTGCAACTCAGGAAGACCCGTATCCGCACGAGCAAAGGTGGCGAACCGTAGGTATGGTAGGCACTCAGATCGTTGTGGTAGTCCACACTTGGCTAGATTCAGACACGAATATCGCCGACGAGGCCGGGCGCATAATCTCGGCACGAAAGGCAACTAGACTTGAGCGAGAGGCGTATGAAGAAGGACATTAACGAGTTGCCGTCTGACGTTCAGGCGCAGATTCGGGCCTTGGAGGCTTTGCCAGACGACCAGATTGACACCTCTGACGTCCCGGAGGTTATGGACTGGGCTGGAGCCAGACGCGGCATCTTCTATCGACCAGAGGCTCAGGGCATGAACGGCCTTCTTGACGAATTAAGGAGGTTTGATGCCTTGCGAGACGAAGAGTCCGAAGGTGACATTATGTCGAAGGCAACACTAGGAGCTATTGCCCCTACATTTGCCGATTCTACGGTGTTTGGGCAACTCTCATCAAGGCTAGTGACCGCCTTGCGAGGGTTCGGCGTTGAACGTCTCTTTCGACACCAGGCTGAT
Organism: Dehalococcoidia bacterium; assembly: GCA_034423135.1. Lineage (GTDB taxonomy): Bacteria > Chloroflexota > Dehalococcoidia > Lucifugimonadales > UBA2985 > JAPPHY01. The sequence goes on from DAOUJC010000011.1 coordinate 261,781, forward strand.
GCTATCACAAAGGCTATCAGCGGCAGCAATGTGGTACTCCAGGCCCCCACCGCCAGCGGAAAAACACTCGCTTTCCAAATCCCAATGCTTGAGGCGTTATCGACCGAAAGCAACGCACGTGCGCTGATGATTTATCCCAACAAGGCACTTGCACTCGACCAACGCGACCAGTTGATGAAACTAGTTAATCAGATCCCAGGTCCTCCGATTGCTTCTTGGTGGTACGACGGCGATACAGAGAGGACCTATCGAGACCTGCTGCGTCAAGAGCCTCCTCAGATTCTCATAACAAACCCAGAGATGCTCAACCTTACCTTTCTGGGCCATGCTGATCAGTGGCAGCAATTCCTCAAGAATCTCAAGTGGGTTGTAGTCGATGAGATGCATGAGTACCGGGGTTACTTCGGCTCCAACGTGTCGATGCTTCTACGCCGCTTCTCTCACCACCTTGCGTCACTAGGTACACATCCGCAGTTCTTCCTCAGTTCCGCAACGTGTGCGAACGCAAGGGAGCACGCTGAGAATCTCACTGGACTGCAGTTTGAAGAAGTAAATGCGAGTGACGGTTTTCGGCCGTCGCGTGACTTCTACTTCATCAAGCCCGCTATTCCAGATTATCGTTACTGGGACATCCTGCAGCTTCGGACCGTCAATGCTGGGCTTGCTTGTTTGGCGCAAGGCAAGGCCGTTCTGGCCTTCTGTCCTACTCGAAATTTTGCTGAGTCATGTCATCGAATCGCAATGCGAGAGGTCGAAAAATTGCGCCAAGATGGCCGAATCAACATTGATCCCCAGACGATTCGGGTGTTCAGAGCAGGCCTAAGCACTGACATGCGTCACGACATCCAGGAAGGCATTAAGAGTGGCGCGGTGCGGCTAGCCTTTACCACGAACGCTCTCGAGCTAGGAATTGATATCGGTGGCCTTGACGGAGTTATACTAGCCGGATTTCCAGATAGTATGATGTCAGCATGGCAGCGAATCGGTCGCGCTGGCCGGAGGTGGGACTCTGATGCCTTCGTGCTCTATTACGCTCGCAACAATCCGATGGACCGCTTCTACGCCTCCAATTTAGGCAGTTTTCTTGAAAAGCCGCTTGATGACTTGGTTGTCAATCCGGACAATGAAGACCTGATAGAAAACCACGTTCCTTCTTTGCTCTTTGAGACGCCTGACTTTGAATTAGATCCGGATATCCTTGGTTCTGGGCTTTACGAGGCCGCTGCAAAGAAGCTGGCAGCCGGTGCTCGGGCTGTCCGAATTGGACAATTCCGACCCCACATCTCCATCAATCTTCGCGGAGGTGGTGGGGGCACGTTTGTGCTGAAAGAAGGGTCGAGGGAAATCGGGACGCTCTCCGCTCAACAACAGTTCCGCGAAGCCTCTCAACGAGCAATATACATGCATGGGGGATCGACCTATCGAGTGGAAGAGATTTCGTATACTGGCAGCGGTGGCGAGATAAGGCTTGGCCCCGTAGACCCATTCTTGAGAACGAACACGCGAGCCTTCACTACACTAACCGAGCAGGACATTTATGACGCGCGGCGGTGGTGCACGGGTGAATTGGTTATCAATGCTTACTACGGCAAAGTTCTTATTGTTGAGGCACTGACTGCAGTAGAGGAAGTAGATGATCGTACCGGCGAAGTGAAGGATCGATGGGTACCACAAGTCAATTCGGCTAGATTCGAAAACGCCCATGCGTTCTGGCTGCATCAAGAAACTCTCACCTCCGAGGCAGCAGCAGGAATTACGGCGCTTCAACATCTCCTGCGTGTGGGTGCTATGTTCTCCGTTCCCCTAGACACACACGACATGTTCCCGCACGCAGTCATGAAGGAACAAAAGGCCTACATGGTCGAAAGTTATCCGGGCGGCATAGGGATCGCTCGCAAGGCACTTGAACGATGGCGGAATATGCTTGAAGTCGGCATGCGCGTGGCCGAATCATGCAAGTGTCCCAATGGCTGTCCAAATTGCATCGTGCCTCCACGGTCCAGGGAGGAACTAAGCAAAAGAGCGGGATTAGAACTAGGTAGAACTTTGTTGAGTTTGACCGAAGGTCCCCATGATTTTGGGTTCGTACACGGACTTTGGGAGCCAGCTGGTGGAGCCTGATCCGAACCTAGAAGTGCCTACAGAATTCAGCAAGGTAACTGAGTCGCCAATTGATTTCTTACAGAGATGGTACTAAATGTGTGGATTAGATATGGAGAAGGACGCGACACGAGAAGCAAGGGAGACTCAGAAAGCGAGTGGGAGATCAGCTAAATCGCCTCCCGCTAGATTAGCAGAGTTCGGCGCGTTAGGTGTCCTGAGCAGACCGCTCGGCTACGTTGGCCTGCGCGGCGAAGGCCGCCCAGGCCAGGCTCGCGAGCATTCTTGCGGGGTCCAGCACCGGCCACAGGTCACCGCTATTGAGGAAGTACGCGTTCGCAAAGAGCACTGCGCCTATCACTGCCGAGGCCAGCGCGCCCGCTCGCCCGGCGGCGCTTCCGGCGCGCCACATGACCACCGTCGCCACGCTCGCGGAGCCGAGGAACAGCGGGTTGACGGTCTTCCACACGTCGCCGGTGTAGTCGCCGAACACGCCGCCGTAGGCGTTGGCGAGCACCGCCGCCGACAGCACGCCCAGCGCCAGGCTGCGCACCCAAGGGACTGAGCGCGTGCTCAGCCAGAGCCACCAAGCGCCGCCGAACCCCATCAGGAGCGCCGGTATCTGCCACAGCTTCCAGGGCAGGTAGGGAACGGACCTGCCGTCCGGATCGACGAGGTCGGTCCTCTCCGTCCAGGCGAAGATTGCCAGAGCAACGAAGGCCGTGGCCGCCACTGCGGGAACCGGCTTCAGGTCACGAGGCTCGATGAGCTTGAACATGGTTGTCTATTCTGATGCTGGTCGCTGCCAATCACGAAGGCGAAGGCCCGCGAGATCAAGCGGGCGGGATTGCAGCCCGGTTCGTGTACGCCGCTGAGCCGGTTGAGTGTACTATAATGATGGGCGGTTTTGAAGGCTGATAGGTACGGACTTGGCATTCCCACGGGTTTGACACGCTGCCGACGGCCGGACAGCCCTGCAGCAGTCGGCATATTGGGCGCTACTCTGTCCCGGGCCGGCACAGCCGGTAGAGGAGGACTACTGATGACGACCACCAGTGCGCAGGACGACAGATTCGAAGAGGCCGAACGCGGACTCGACTGGCTGGAGAAACTTGAGGCGCTCCAGGCGCGCTCAGCGTCCGACCAGGCCGCCTATGAGGTCGCGGAGTACGTGATGAAGCTGCGCGCCGCGGTCACAGAGCTGGCGGGGGAGCGCACGGCCTCGCAGCTCAGCGAGGACGTGGGCGCCGAAACGGCACAGCTGGTCGAGGAGCTGCGGCAGGCGGGCGACAGCGACTACTGGAACACAAGAATCCGGCCTGCCCTCCTCAAGTCCGACTCCTGAAGGATACCCCGCCGCGCCTCTGACCGCCGCCCGCTCACCTGGTTCGACAAGCTCACCCCCGTATCAGGTACGGGGCAGGCTATGAGCGGGCCACACCACTGCCTCCGAGCGCGAGTCTCTTTCAAGCTGAACCCGGCACTTGTCAGACTGGCGGGCTAATGGCACAATTGAAGTTGGCCTGTTCAATCTGCGCTTTCAGCGGACTGGACAGGCAAGCTTTGTGCAGAGCAAATGGAGAATCTTCCCGCGGGGCCAGGCGTCGTTTGCGGCGGGCCGCCAGCACGTAGACAAGGAGCTAGATGAGCAAGAGATTTTGGTCCTGGGCGATGGCCGTGACGATTGCGCTGCTGGTTGTTGCGCTGGCGGCATGTGAGTCTGATCCGACGCCTACGCCGACTCTGTCGCCCACGGATACGCCGGCGCCAACAGCCGCGGCCACTGCCACGGCCGAACCCACCGCGACACCGGCGCCAACTGCCACAGCCGTTGCCACGCCAGAGCCTGCCGCGCCATCGGTTCCATCGCCCACTGCGACACTGGCGCCCACTCCGACTCTCGCGCCCACTGCGACAGCAGAGCCGACTCCAACCGCAACCTCGGCGCCGCAGCCCACGGCTACTCCTGCTCCTACTTCCACACCCACCCCCGAACCCACCACAACGCCGGTGCCCGAAGAGCCGCTGGCATTCGACCCACTGGTGGTCCGGGGCACCCTGTCAAACGGAATCAGGTACTACATCAGACACAACGAGGAGCCGCGGGACAGGGCTCAGATATCGCTTGTGGTGAAGGCTGGTTCCATCCATGAAGAGGAGCACCAGCGTGGCCTGGCGCACTACGTGGAGCACATGGCCTTCAATGGAACGGAACGCTTCGCGAAGCAGGAGATCATCGAGTACCTGGAGTCCATCGGAAGCAGTCTTGGCCATGACGTCAACGCAAGCACCGGGTTCGAAAGGACATCCTACTTCCTGGAGATACCGACTGACGATCCTGAGATCACCGAAACCGCCTTCCAGATTCTCAGCGACTGGGCCTACGCAGTCACCTTCGATCCTGAGGAGGTTGAGCTGGAACGGGGAGTCATACTGGAGGAGTGGAGGCTGAGCCAGGGATTCTACTCAAGGTATCGGAGCACCCTCTTTCGGCTCATCTTTGGCACAGCGCTCTACGCTCAGCGGGCCCCCATCGGACTGACGGAGGTCATCGAGTCGGCGAATGCCGAGCTTCTCAGGGAGTACTACGACCGGTGGTACAGGCCCGGCCTGATGGCCGTGATCGCAGTTGGCGACTTTGACGTCAAGGACATGGAGGCCAAGGTGAAGCAGCACTTCGCGCCGCCTCCGGAGGGCGAGGCAGGCTATGAGAGCGCCGTAGCGGGTATAGCCACCAGCAGCCCGGTCGTGAACATCCCAGGACACGCCGAGCCTGATATTGGAGTGTTCACCGACGCGGAATCGCCCGGCACCCAGTTCGTCCTCATCCGCAAGGTGGATCCCGACAACGTCCAGACCAAGTCTGACTTCCGGCGCTTCATGGTCGAAAGGCTCGCATTCATGATGCTGAACGCGCGGCTGTTCGAGCGAGCGCAGGAGGCGGACGCGCCATACCTGGTGGCTGACGGCGACCGTTTGCCGTACGTGGAGCGGCTGGACATTCTGACGTTCTCAGCCTGGGTTGAGTCGGGCGGCATCGAGACAGGTCTGCAGGCCGTGTTGGAGGAGCTGCAACGCATCAGGTCCACGGATTCACAGAGGGTGAGCTGGCCCGCGAGAAGAGCAACCTCCTGAGACTGGCGGAGAGCTACTACAGGCAGCGGGAGCAGATTCCGTCACGGAACTTCGTGAACGAGTACACTGAGCACTTTCTGAACGGGACTTCGGCCCCGGGAATTGAGGCCGAATGGGCGCTCTACCAGGAGCTTCTGGGCGAGATCACGTTGAGCGAGTTTGCCGAGGTCATCGAGCCTTGGACGAAGTCGGAGGACACGTCGCTGCTGGTCGTCAGGCCTGACGATACCGTGGGCGGTTCGGACGACGCACTGTCGAGTGCAACGCTGGCGCAGCTGCATAACGCCAGCACGTTGGACGTGGAGCCTTACGCGGACGAGCTTGGCGACGTGCCCCTCATGCCTGCAATCCCCACTCCGGGGAGCATCACTGGCGAAGAGCACATAGAGTCCATCGACGCTCAGCGATGGACTCTGTCCAACGGCATCACTGTTATAGCCAAGCAGACCGACTTCCGCGACGACGAGGTGGAGTTCGTCGCCTTCAGCCCCGGGGGTCACTCGCTGGTCGCCGACGAAGACCACGTGTCAGCCCGGTTCGCCACCGCCCTGGCGATAGGAAGCGGCGTGGGGCCGCACGATAGCGTAGCCTTGGATAAACTGCTGGCCGGGAAGAGAGTCTCGGTGTCCCCATACATCGGGGAGCTGTTCGAGGGCTTTATTGGCAACGCCTCACCTGAGGACATGGAGACCCTGTTCCAGCTGATCGCACTCTATGCCACCGAACCGCGCCTTGACCCTGTGTTCTTCGACCAGTACGTGGCTCGCCTGCGCAGCGTTGCGGAGTTCTACGCAGCAGAGCCTGACTTGGTGCTCTTTGACAAGGTGAATGTCGTGCTGAGCCAGAACCACCTGAGGGCGCGCCCCCTCACCGTCGAGCTGGTCGAAGAGCTGGACCTGGAACGCGCCGCCTCCGTGTACGCCGACCGGTTCGCGGACATGGGCGACGCTACGTTCGTCTTCGTGGGCGCATTCGACTGGGATACGCTTCGCTCGCTGGCAGCCACGTACCTGGCCAGCCTGCCAACGGCGGGGCGAGTAGAGGAGTGGCGGGACACGGGAATCGATCCGCCGCCGGGCATCGAGGAGCACGTGGTACACAAGGGCGTTGAGCCGCGCAGCAACTCGGTGTTGGTCTATGCGGGTGACATGGAGTGGAGCCGCGAGGAAGACCTCAAGCTCAACGTTGCAAGCGAAATGCTAGGAATTCGCCTGCGCGAGCGGGTGCGCGAGGAGCTCGGAGGCACGTACAGCATAGTGGCGTACGCGAGTGGCTCCAGTCTGCCGGACCCGGAGTACCTGATCCAGATTATCTTCGGCAGCGACCCGACTCGCACCGAGGAGTTGTTCGACGAGATTCTGAACGAGATCGCCTGGCTGCGAGAGGGAGGCGAACAGGAGTACCTGGACAAGGCCAAGGAGCTACTTCGCACCTCAAGAGAGGAAGATCTGCGGGAAAATGCATTCTGGCTCAGCCAGATCATGGGCGCCTTGCAGATGGGAGAGCCCTTCGAGGCCGTTGTCGGCTTCGACGAGATTCTGGACGCCATAACCCTCCAGGACATCGCGGCTGTTGCCCGGCGCTACTTCACCGATGACCGCTACATCAGGGTGGTGCTGAGGCCGGAGGAGGAGTAGGCCGCGATGGAGGGCTGGGACGGGAAGCGTTGCTTCTCCTTCACCATCAACAGGGCTGAGGTGTCGGAATGCTGACCCCTAGAATCGAGATTTTGCACTCAACGGAGCCGGCACACTGGCTTCGGGACCGGCTTGCGCCGTGGTGGCGTATAGAACCCGTCTTGACCGTAGGGTGGTTGGTGCCGGAGGGATATGACGCCTACGCCAAGATCTACCACAAGGCAGAGGTACAGGCTCCAGACATGAGTTGGAGGCGTGTTCGCTGGTCGGAGCTTGCCCGGGCGAACAACAGGCCCGTTCATCCAGAGATGTCCTTTCGAGAAGTTTCCGGCCTCGAAAGGGACGAGCATCGCTGGGGCCTCCATGAGCCCGACCTCTCGATGGACGATGTCGAATGCTCAGCCCTGATGACTGTCCTGAGCCGGTTCACCACCACACCGGAGCGGTGCTACTTCGCCGTATGGAACGGCTACGGAGGCATGTTCACAAAGGAACACTGCGAACAGCTCTTTGGAAAGCAGGCGGCGTTGCGCTTGAGCAGGGCAACGGTGCAGATCACTTTCAGGAGTCCGGACCACATTCTGTTCAGTGGACCGCTGGAGGCTGTGATGGACTTCCAGGGCTGGATGGGCGACAGGTGGTTCGGGCAAGCTCCCGACATCTGGTGGCCTGAAGACCGAGCATGGTGCGTCTCATCCGAAATCGACGCTGATGTCACCTGCCTTGCCGGGAGTCACGGCTGCATTGCGGCTGTCCTTGACACTCCTGAACTCGAGGCACTGCCCACTCAGCTATCCCATGTAGTGAGAGGGTGACTAGGCCGGCACGGCTGTCCGCGAGGAAACTGTCCTCGGTTTGACCCCTAGTGGCCCCTTTGTCGCCGACCATTTGCGGGTAAAGCTCATGCGTGAACGAGAAGTCACCCCTGCGAAAGGAGACTTTTGCATGACTTACCTGGGAGCTGCGCGACCCCGCTCATCCTGAGCTTGTCGAAGGAAATGAGCGGGGGAATATGCGCCTACAGCCTGCCCGCTCAAGTGGTTCGACAGGCTCACCACGAGTGGGCAAGAGATGGCATTGCAACTCACCGCCGCATCGGCATGGGCCCCAACTGGGATCATTCAAAGGTCTCCGAAAGCAGGGGTTTAGGAAGCCATGCTTAGAGGAAATAGATTCCCGCTCCCCGCTTTCGCGGGGACAAGCTTCGCGGGAATGACGAGAAGCGCATTTTCCTTGGGGACTCGCTTCAATTACGCATAAGTCTCTCATGATGGCGTGTCATACGGGTTGACCGGCGATTCTGTGGTATATTCTCCGTATAGTGATGCGGGTCGTCAGTAAGTCACGAGTTGCTTCGCTGCTGATAGCGATAGTCCTGCTCATCTTCGCTTCGGCGGCGTGCTCGGGCAATGACACCGAGCCGCCGGCCGAGGAACCTCAGCCTACAGCCGTTCCCACTTCGACTCACACTCCTCGTCCGCCACCAACCTCCACCACGTCGCCGACGCCTTCGCCCGACCCGACGGCTACGGACGTCGCCAGTCCATCCGGCGTGCCACCCGCATCACCAGGTAGCGTGCAGCTGCCTCACGACGAGGGCGTCCACCTCTCAGGCCTGGAGTGGTTCTACTTCAACGGCCACCTGACCGCGGAGAACGGACAGGAGTTCAGCTATCACTTCGTGACCTTCCAGACCGTGCAGCCCTCCGGACTGACCTCCCGGCTGGCCCAGGTGAGCTGGGCAGACCACGCGGAAACGCTGCACCTCACCGGGGAAAGGGCAGCGGCGCCTCGGCCGGAGGCGACGTCGGGCGAGTTCGATATGCCAACTGCCGATTGGAGGATGAGCGGCGACGGAGAGGAGTACCAGCTCAGCTTTGGCGTAGGGGAGTACGCCCTTGAGCTTGAGGCCGTATCGCAGAAGCCCGCCGTGCTGCACCACGGTTCCGGGCTGGTAGACCTCGGTATTGCGGGCAAGACGTACTACTACTCACGGACGCGCCTGGAGACCTCCGGCACGGTGACCGTCGGCGGCGTTTCTCACGCCGTAACCGGGGTATCCTGGATGGACCACCAGTGGGGAGAGTTCACCATTCTGGGCATCGGATGGGACTGGCTCAGCCTGAACCTCGACGACGGCTCCGACCTGACGGTCTCCGTGGTGTGGGAGCAGGAGGAGCACAAACACATCAGCACGTACGGCACTTACGTACCGGCCGACTCATTCGCGGTACATCTGCCCGGCGACGACGTTTCGCTGGAGCCCGGTGGGACCTGGACCAGCCCTGAGACGGGGGCTGTCTACCCCATCGACTGGCGGCTGCGTGTCGACTCGCTGGAGCTGGACTTGTCGCTGACGGCCGCTATGGAGGAGGCCGAGTTCGCTCTGAGCTCGTTTATTCCAGTGGTGTATTGGGAGGGGTCGGTTGAGGCTGCGGGTACGAAGGGAGGGACGCCGGTAGAGGGCCGCGGATTCGTGGAGATGGTGGGGTATGCCCCCTTCGCACTCGAGATACCGGCGACCGAGCCGGCCCAGCGGTGATGGGAGCCGTGACGGGAGACCAACTAGCGTCGATCAGCCTCCGGGCTACGTAGCCGCCCGTGTAGCCGAAGGCGCCGGTCACGACGGCCAGTTCAGGATGTCCCACAATCACGGTATCTTCAACATCCACCACATCGTAGCCATATGCGATGTACCCTCCTCAGGGGAGGTCGAACACCACCACCCCGTAGTCTTCCCTCGCTTGTTCACTCGGATAGTCGCCATCGCCCGCGTACATCACGTTGTCAATGCCGAAACGCGCCATAACCTCAATCGAGAATGTCCAGCCGTCAATGTGGGCCGCCCGATTGACGTAGTAGTCCTGGAACTGGTCCGGCAAGAACCCATAGACGAGGGCGTCCACGCTCACGCCGACCTTCTCCAGAAAAGCCTGTTCCTCTCTGACCGCGGCCGGCCTTCTTGAGAGGACCACTTCGACGAATTTCCTCCGTCGTTCCGGCGAGGGGGGGTCAACCCCCTCTGCGACTAACTCGTCGTATTGCTGTGCCAGCAGCTCTTCAACGGTCAGGCCGAGTCCCTGGGCGAGGTGTTCGTCCTGCTGCTCCGACCCGTGCCAACCGACTATCGAGCCGGCCATTATCGTCTTGTTCCTTCCCGCAGTGAAGATGTAGTTTGCACAGGACGAGAAGCACAGCTCGTCAACCACCACGTCGATGCCGTGCTCGAATATCCAATGGCCCAGCTTGATGCCTTCATCGGTTTCACCGCCGGCGGAGCTGACGCGCAGCGTTGTGATCTCGTCCTCCTGACCTTTCACGAGGTCGAGGAAGCTCTCATAGAACCCTTCCTCCAGGCTGCCGTTCATCACCACCGTACGGCCTTCGATGGACAGGGCTGCGGCATCGCCCTCCATTGGTGGGACGGGAGCCTCAATCGACTCTGTAGGGATGGGGCTGGCGGTAGGCGTAGGCGCAGGCGCAGTGGCAGTGGGAACGGCGGTCTGCGTCGCGACAGGACCCGAACACGCCACGGCCAACACCAGCATGAATACTGAGATGACGGACAGACTCCGCCATGGAACGAAGCTCATGGCGGAGTCAGTCACCCTCCATTGACGCCCCTTATCCCCCTTCATGCAGGGCGCAGTCCTTGTCGAATGTGCCGAACTCGAACCAGAAGGAATTGCACCACCGCTGAAACTCCGCGACCCGCCCTCCGCTCACGGAGACCTCATAGCTGCCGTCGTCGTTGCGGGACACCTGAAGGCGAACGCCGCCGCCTATTTCGCGGGTCTCGCCGTCGTGCATGACCGAGAAGTCGTCCCGGCCCCAGTTCACGTCGTCGGCGACATCAGGGTTGCGCTCGTCGTATAGGGCGGGGCCGAAGCGGGCATTTATTCCCGTGCCGGTGGACTGGTCGTACCGGCTCACAAGCACCCCGTCGTAGCGGAAGGCACGCTCGGAAGTCGGAGTGTACACCTGGGGCGTCTGGTCCACATAGGCGGGGTTGCGCTCATCCAACACCTCGACCGTGGTGAAGGCATACTTTCTCCCGGAGGAAATCACGAGGAACTGATTGCCCCTCTCCCGGGGCGGTTGTAGCGTGTACGTCCCGGAATCGGCCAGGTGCAGCGCGACCTCCGACGGGTCGATCCACCCTGCGGCGTAGCGGTTCACAGCGAGGGTCGAGGGCATGTCCTGATGCCAACCCAACGTGGGATTCAGCGATAGCGCCGACATGAAGTCCAGGGCGTTGCTGTACGGGTTGGGGATTCCGTCCTCTTCTGCGGGCCACCGCACCTCGGCATGGGAGTGAGGCCAGCCCATCCAGGCATGGCCCATCTCGTGCACCAGAGCTTCCATGTTCGCCTCGCGCAGGCTCACCAGGCCCATGCGCACACCGCCGTTGTAGGCATCGCCGCCCCGGTCGGTCGTCACGTCGGTCAGCAGGAGGCGGTTCAGGCCCCCGGGAGCGCCCAGGTCGCAGGGGTAGCTGTCCGCCGCCTTGCCCCGGCAGTCCATCACGCCGGCAAGCCTAATCTGCTGGCCATGCACGTCATCGGGAGAACCTTCCCCCTCCAACTTGAAGTCATTGCCAGCACGGAAGCGCATCCTGAGCTTGCCTTCCGACATCTTCTCGAAATAGGCGGCGACGTGGGTGTTCAGGATGTTCACCGCCTCAGCCATGCCCATAGTCTCCCGCTCGCCGTCGTCCTCGAACCATCCGGGCGCATCCGGTGGGACGCGGACGATGTCAACCATAATGTCCAGGTCGCCCAGCGAGTAGTAAGTCGGGTCGACCGGCGGGTCCAGGTAGGTACTGTCCGGGTACGTCCCGGTCGGCGTACACCCCCCGAAGCCCATGAAGCCGTAGCGCAGGTAGCTGCCGTTGCCGTAGTACCGGATCAACGAAAGCGGATCGGAGCCTCCGAGGTCGGTCATTCCGGCATCTATCCAGGGGGATGTGTCATTCTCCTGGGACAAGCAGGAGTACGGCTCCGACTCTGTCCACCAGTCCTGGGGCTCCATGCCGTTCCACCTGGCGAAAGGGTCGGCACCCAGCGGCCTCGCCACGCCGGGAGGCGCGACCGTCGGCCATGGCGTGGAGCTCTCCTTTGCCGTCGGCGAAGGCGTGGGGCTCTCCATGACCGTGGGTGTAGGGGTATGGCCGGAGCTGTCGGCAGGCCCCGTCGGCGTACTGTCCGGCTGCCCGTTGCATGCCGCCAATACGAGCAGCATCAGAGCAGTTCCGCCCGCTGAGACCAGCCACCGAATGAAAGTTCGTCGCCTCATTGCTTCCTCTCCCTTGGCGGCGTGGCTTTGCCGAGAGTGTCCTCGCCCCAGCAGACCACGGTGCCGTCCGTTCTCACGCCACAGGAATGCCGCCACCCAGCGCCAACCGAGGCGAACTCCCCCTCAGGCGGCGTGGCTTGACCGAAAGAGTCATCGCCCCAACAGGCCCCGGAGCCGTCGGTCCTCACGCCGCAGGCGTGGCCGGCCCCGGCGCTGATCGAGGCGAACTCCCCCTGCGGCGGCGTGTCGTCACTCCAGCATTCGACGGTGCCGTCGGTTCTCAACCCGCAGACGGGGCCGTCGATGCTGACCGAGGCGAACTCCCCCTCAGGAATCCAAATTTCACCGCCGGTGGCCGCGCCCCAACAGACGACCGCGGCGTCGCTCCTCACCCCGCAGGTGGTGTCATCCCCGGCGCTGACGGAGACGAACTCTCCCTCCGGCGGCGTGGACTGACCGTCTTCGTCATCGCCCCAGCAGGCCACGGAGCCGTCCCGCCGCACCCCGCAGGTGTAGGCGGACCCGGCGCTGACGGAGGAGAACTCCCCCTCCGGCGGCGTGGCCTGACCAACATTGTCACGGCCCCAGCACTCAACGGCGCCGTCGATCCTCACCCCGCAGGTGTGGTTGCTCCCGGCGCTGACGGAGGAGAACTCCCCAGGGGGCGGCGCGCCTTCACCGAAGAGGTCAGCGCCCCAGCATTCGACTGCGCCGTTGGTTCTCACGCCGCAGCTGTGGTTGGTCGAGGCGCTGACCGAGGCGAACGTCCCTTGGGCCGTTCCTCCTCCGCCGGTGTCCGGTGTCGCCGTGGGTGCCGGCTCTGCGGTTGCCGCGTCGGACGTGCGCGTTGCTTCTCCGCCGGTCTCCCGTACCTCCGCCGCGGACGAACGCGGCGTGGCTTGGGCCCCGCCATTCGCGGGCGTGTCGTCCCCATCTCCGCAGGCTGCCAGCGCGACGACTAGTAGAAGGGCCATGCAGAGCGCGGAGAAGGCCACAGGCCAGGATGGGCCGATGGTCGCCCGCACCGACCGGAGAACCTGCATCAACATATGGTTCCCACCTGCCATTGCACCGCTCCTGCACACGACGTCATGCCGTTGCCACATCCGGCTCTTCGGTCTCCCCCAGTCGGTAGCCAACGCGAGGTTCGTTGAAGATGTACCGGGGGTTGTCGGCCGTCTCCCCCAGCTTCTCGCGCAGCCTCTTCACGTAGCCCCGCAGCACGCTGAAATCATCGGGATTCCGCGACGACCAGACCCGGCTCATCAGGTGCTCCCGGCTCAGTATTCTCCCCACATTCAACGCAAACTCGCAGAGCAGCCGGTATTCCGTGTCGGTCATCGCTACCGCCCGACCTCCCAGCGTCACCCGGCGCCCAAAATAGTCGATGGTCAGTTCTCCCAGTTGGAAGGACCCCTGGTGCGGCACCCTTCCCGGCGCGTCCCGACGCCGCAATGCCGCACCCACCCGGGCCACCAGCTCAGAGGG
>DAOUJC010000012.1:0-60023 GCA_034423135.1 Dehalococcoidia bacterium
GACATACTGCCGGACCAGTCCGTGCACACGTCTCACCTCAAGATTCACCAGCGCACCTGGGTAGCCAGGTAAGACCCAAGCGCAGACTGGGAGCACCGACGGGATGGGGGCACACTCTCCATCCCGTCGGTGCAATCCCACATCCGGCGTACGTGACCTAGACAAATCGACCGACCCGACTCCGTTGCGTCGGACGTTCGACTGCCGAAGCAGCGAGAGTGGTTTTCTTGGGCCTGCTAGCGGGCCAACCCTCTGGAGGGACTGCCTCAACCGCAGGGAGGGCTAGAAGTGACACAGTACATAATCAGGCGTATCCTGCAGGGCTTCCTGGCGGTCTTCGTGGTGAGCGTCATCATCTTCCTGCTCATCCGAGTTGCGCCTGGCGACGTGGCCCTTATGGTCATCTCCCAGGGCGAGGAGGACTTCAACCGGGAGGACGTTGATCCCATCGTTCTCGAGCGGGTGACGCGACTCCTGGGGCTGGACCGCCCCCTGTACATGCAGTACCTGGTCTGGGCCCGGGACATGGTAACCCTTAACTGGGAGGCGTCCTTCTACACCTCCAAGCCCATCATGGAGGAGTTTATTGAGAGAGCGCCCGTCACGCTCCAGCTGGGCATATACAGCGTGTTGCTGTCCGTCATCATCGGCCTGCCCATAGGCATCATGATGGCGCTCAAACAAGACGGGTGGATGGACTACGTGGGGCGTATCGTCTCGCTTGCCGGTCTCTCCATGCCCAACTTCTGGCTGGCCACGCTGTTGATCGCAGGGGGAGTGTACTTCTTCGACTGGTCGCCAAGACTGCAGTTTGAGCATCCCTGGGAGAACCTGGCGGGCAACATCAGCATCCTGTTCTGGCCGGCCATCATCGGCGGATTCGCTTCTGCGGCCACCAAGGCCCGGATGATGCGCTCCACAATGCTGGAGGTGCTCAGGCAGGACTACGTGAGGACGGCCCACGCCAAGGGCCTGCGATACTCCGTGGTGGTGTACCGGCACGCTATGAAGAACGCGTTGCTTCCTGTAGTCACCATTATTGGAATCTCCGCAGCAGTGATCATTGGGGGCTCCGTAATAACGGAGACCATCTTCCAGCTGCCGGGCATCGGCATCTACGTGGTCCGCGGCATGAACCAGCGCGACTTCCCAGTCGTGCAGAGCATGGTGTGCATAATCGCCGCGTGGATAATCTTCGTCAACCTGGCAGTAGACGTAACGTACGCCTGGCTGGACCCTCGGATCCGGTACTAGCCTCGGCCAAGGAGACGGTGAAGTGATAGAAGCAGCCAGAGCATCAGAGACAGGGGTAGCCCCCAGGCTCCGCGGCGCCTTCAAGTCCACCAAGACGTTCTTCAGGCGCAAGCCATTGGGAGCCATCGGAGGCTCCATCATCTTTGGGATGGTGATGATCGCCATCTTTGCCCCCCTCGTGACGTTCTACGAGCCCACCCGGACCAGCTTCGGCAACGACCTCCAGTCACCCTCCTTTACGCACTGGATGGGGACCGACACCTGGGGCCGCGACGTGTGGACGCGGATCGCTTACGGCGCCCGCATCTCCCTCTACGTGGGCCTGCTGTCCGTTGCCACCGGCTCTCTCGGCGGAGCGTTGGTAGGCCTGGTGAGCGCCTACTACGGCGGTAAGGTGGACGCCGTTATTCAGCGCATCATGGACTCCCTGATGGCCATACCCACGCTCATCCTGGCGCTGGCAATCATGTCCGCGCTCGGGCAGAGCCTCAACAACGTCGTGCTTGCCATCGCTATACCGCAGATACCGCGATCCAACCGCGTGGTTCGCTCGCAGGCGCTCGCAGTGAAGGAGAGCGAGTTTGTGCTTGCGGCCAGGGCCATCGGCTCATCCGACATGCGCATCATACTTCAGCACGTTATGCCGCAGTGCGTGGCGCCGTGGCTCATCATCGCCACGGCCGGCTTGGGCACCGCCATCATCGCAGAGGCGGGCCTGAGCTTCCTGGGACTCGGCGTGCCGGAGCCCTCCCCCTCCTGGGGCAGCATGCTCACCGGTCGCGTCCGCAACTACTATGCCGTGGCGCCCTGGCTGGCCATCTGGCCCGGCCTGGCAATCTCCGTGGCTGTGTATGGATTCAACCTCTTCGGCGATGCCCTCCGCGACGTGCTGGATCCCAGACTCAGAGGCACCTAGCGCCTCACCGCCCTGACGCGCGCCCGGAAACAGGGCCCTCGCCCGTTGGTAGTAAAGGAGGCTGCCATGGCAGGACCTTGCAGTGGGTATACCGTTCTGGACTTCAGCTTCGGAATGCCGGGCGCTCTGGCCACCGCCGTGCTTGCCGACTTCGGCGCCGAGGTGGTCAAGGTCGAGCCTCCCTCCGGCGACCCCTACCGCGGCCAGGGCAACTGGCTTGCCTGGAACCGCGGCAAGAAGAGCATCACGCTTGACCTCGACACCGACGAGGGCCGCGAGCGGGCGCAAGCGCTGGCCCGCAGAGCCGACGTTGTGGTGGAGAGCTTCCGCCCCGGCGTCAGCCGCGCCAAAGGCATCGACTACGACACTCTCTCGGCCGCCAACCCCATGCTGGTCTACTGCTCCGTCACGGGGTTCGGCCAGAAGGGGCCGCTGAGCGGCTACAAGGACTACGAGGGCGTCATCGCCGCCAAGAGCGGCCGAATGGCCACGTGGGGCGGACAGCTTGACCGCCCCGGCCCGGTGTACGCCGCCGTCCGTACCGCAACGTGGGCTTCAAGCCAGGGAGCCGTTCGCGGCATACTGGGCGCACTCCGCCTGCGAGACCGGTTGGGCCGCGGCCAGTGGGTGCAGACCAGCGTGGTCCAAGGCATGATTCCATTCTACGGCGGCAGGCCGCTGTCCATTCACTTCGCCCGGAAGGACTCGGAGCGATTCCCGTCCGCAGGCCAGGGGCCTCAGACGCTCCCCACGCTCGAGTACATCCCCGTGCGCACCAAGGACGGGCGATGGCTCCAGCACGCCAACAACCGCCAGGGGCCAAGGCTCCTGCCCGCGCACCTGAGGGCCATCGGCCTGGGATGGGTGCTGGAGGACGAGCGGTACAAGAACGTCTTTGCCCTGCCGGAGGACCGCCGGGAGGAGCTGCGCGAGCTCATCCTGGAGAAGATGCAGGAGAAAACCGTCGACGAGTGGATGGATATCTACGTGGAGGACGGCGATATCGCTGCGGAGCCGTACGTGTACACAGTCGAGGGCATGAAGCACCCTCAGTTCCTCCACAACAAGCACGTAGTCGACATCGACGACCCGAGAGTGGGGCCGATGAAGGTGGTGGGACTCGTAGCCGACCTGTCGGAGACGCCCGGCGAGGTGGGCGGCCCCGCGCCGTACCTCGGCGAGCACACCGCCGACGTCCTCGAGGGTATCGAGGAGCGCGTACCCGTCGCTCCGGCAGGCGCAAGCAACGGACACGGCAACGGCCACACACCCGCCTACCTGCTCGACGGCGTGACCGTGCTGGACTTCTCGACTGTAATTGCCGGGCCGTACGGCGCGTCAATGATCGCAGACCTTGGAGCGCGCGTCATCAAGGTCGATGCAACGCCCGGCCGCGCTCCCGCGACTAGACCCGGTGGCGTGCAGAACCTCATGACCATGCGCACGTACGCCGGCAAGGAGTGCATCCAGGTTGACCTCCAGACTCCTGAGGGCCAGGAGCTGATCCACAAGCTGGTGGCCCAGTCCGACGTACTGCTGCACAACTTCCGGCCAGGCGTGCCCAACAGGCTGGGCATCGACTACGAGACCTGCCGGCAGATCAACCCGCAGATGGTGCACGTCTACGTCGGCGCGTACGGCGCAACCGGCCCGCACAGCCGGCGGCCCGGCGCGCACCCGGTTCCGGGCGCACTCTTCGGCGGCGCCTTGCGCCAGGCCGGCAAGGCCATGCCTCCTCCAACCTACCAGCCCATGAGCATGGAGGAGATCAAGGACACCTCCCGCCGCATGATGCGCGCCAACGAGGGCAACCCGGATCCCAACTCCTCGCAGGCCGTCGGAACCGCCATCATGCTCGGACTGCTGGCAAGGGAGCGCACGGGCCAGGGCCAAGCCATACAGGCGACGATGATGTGCGCCAACGCCTGGGCCAACCACGACGAGGCATACGATTACAACGGACGGCCACCCTACGCCGTGCCGGACGCGGACTGCTACGGCCTGCACGCCCTCTACAGGATTTACGAGGCGAGCGACGGCTGGGTGTTCCTGGCTTGCCCCTTCGAGGAGGAGTGGCAGGCGCTGTGCAACGCCATCGGACGGTCAGACCTGATCGGCGACCCGCGGTTCGCACCGGCGGCGCGCATGTCCCACGACGAGGAGCTCATCGAGCAGCTGGCCGCGGTGTTCGCCACGCGCACCGCCGCGGAGTGGGAGGAGATGCTGACCGCCGAGGACGTGGCCTGCGTACGCGTGTCCAACAGCGACGACGCGGAGGAGTTCTACCTGGACCATCCGCAGTCGCTGGAGAACGGCTTTGCCGTGTACACGGAGTCGGACAGCCCCAGGTTCGGCGGATACATGCGCCCGGGCGGCATAGTTCACATGTCGGAGACCCCGGGACGCTACAGGTCAGCCCCTTACCCCGGTCAGCACACCCAGATGGTCATGCGGGAAATGGGCTACGGGGAAGAGGAGATAGAGGCGTACAAGGAGCGGAGCATCGTGCACTGGGAGGAGCCCAACCCCTGGTTCACGAGCTGACGCTCCCGAATGAACGTTTGTAGCGCAATCAGATCAAAGAGGAGGTGAGGTATGCCCAAGACCATTCCGGTACCCGATGCGGTGGACAAGCCCTTCTGGGATGCCGTGAACGAGAAGAGGCTTTTGCTACAGCACTGCGCGGAATGCGACAAACTCCAGTACCCCATAAAGGCGACATGCGGGCATTGCGATACAAAGGACCCACTGGGCTGGAAGGAGGTTGAGGGGAAGGGCCACATCTTGGAGACCCTGGTGGTTCACGACACTCGTGTAGTGCGCCTCAAGGGCGACGTGCCCTTCAACGTTGCCATCGTCTCGCTGGATGAGGACCCGTCGATCAACTTCCTGGCCAACCTGCCAGGCACGCCGGTCAACGAGGCCCCGCAAGGCGCAGCCGTGGAGGCGGTCTACGAAGAGCTGGAGCCAGGAGTGTTCATCCACGACTGGAAGGTTGTGGAGTAGCCGGGAGAACTCCCGGCACTCGAGCGGTTCCACATACTCTGTCAACCCGATATAGGAGGAAGCAATGACTAGCAGCGCTGGAGGATTCCCCAGATACGCAGAGGGAATGGGCCTCTGGGAGCACAGGGGTAAGGTGGCCGTCGTGGGCTACGGGTACTCCGCCATCGACCGTCGCTGGGACGGCGTGAGCATGGACAGGACCCTTGGCGCCTTCCAGATCGCCGCCATGCAGAATGCCATCGAGGACGCCGGCCTGACTGCCGCAGACATAGACGGCTTCATGTGCAGCGAGGCCATGGCCGGCGACACGTGGGCGCAGGAGGACCGCGGCGATCCAAGGCCCTACTTCGACCCGCCCTACGACTCGGAGGACGGCCTCAGCCTTACCTCCGCCGACTGGCTCATCGCCGGCATGGCGCGCGAGGGCACGCCCCTCTCAAATCTCCAGTGGATAGACCGCAACGAGCTCGCAATTGGTCAGGAGACCGGCAAGGCTGCGCAAGCCGTGGGAGACGGCATGGCCAACGTCCTGCTCATGACCTACAACATGGGCAACGTGCCGGGCAGGTACAAGCTGGAGGAAGGCGCCTACTCTGAGGGCGCGCGCAAGTGGTCGGCGCCCTGGGGCTGGATGACCTCCGCCATGATGCAGCACGCCTTCGTGTTCATGCAGTACTGCACCAAGTACGGCGGCAGCCACGACGACCTTGCGCCGTTCGTGCTCAACCAGCGCAGGAACGGCCTGCTCACGCCGTGGGGCTACTACGCGCAGCACGAGCCCTACCAGATCACGCTGGAGGACTACCTGACCCAGCGGTACATCTGCTGGCCCAACGGCCTGCTCGACTCCGACCGGCCGGTCAATCATGCATTCGCCATGATCTTCACCACCGCCGAGCGCGCCAAGGACATGAAGCAGAAGCCCATCTACGTGCTCAGCCACGTCCAGGCCAGCCATCCAACCAAGACCACCATGGCCACGCTGGAGGACCACGAGGCGTGGACGGACAGCCTGGCTCGCAGGCTGTACGAGGGCGCAGGAGCGCGGCCAGAGGACCTTGACATCTTCAACCCCTACGACGGGTTCGCCACCTTCACGCAGAGCTACCTGGAAGGCTTCCAGTGGCACGGCGTCAAGCGCGGCGAGGCGTTCGACTTCTACGCCGGCGACATTCGAGTGGAGGGGCCTCACCCCTTCAACTCCAGCGGCGGCAACCTGGGCTGCGGACGCACCCGCACGGCCATGTACACGGACAGCATCGAGCAGCTCCGCGGCACAGCGGGCGATCGCCAGGTGACTGTCCGCGCGGAGACCGCGGCCATGGGCCAGGTCACGCCTGGAGGCAATGGCCACATCTTCCTCAGCGTGCACCCACAGATCTAGCTCGCTCTAGCCCGGTCGGCGGCCAACGGAGACCGCCGGCCGGGCTGCGGCCTCACTCTCACCACAACTGCCACAGGAGGACACTGCTTGGAGCAAAGGATACCTGCTACATCCAGCGAGGACGGCTCTGAAGGTGCAGCCGGACGGCGCCCCATCGGCCTGATCAGCTTTGACATCGACGGCACCCTGACGACAGGCCACGGCCCCGGCCCAATCACCAGGGACATGGTGGAGCGCGCCAAGGAGTGGGGCTACATCATCGGCAGCTGTTCCGACAGACCCGTGGGCGACCAGAAGAACATGTGGGAGACGTGGGGTATCGAGGTCTCGTTCACTGTGCTGAAGCACATGCTGGACACCGTGAAGTCGCGATTCGAAGCCGACTCCTACGTCCACATCGGCGATACGGACGTGGACTATCATTTCGCGCGCGTGTCGGGCTTCGACTTCCTGCAGGTTCAGACGATGGACCCTGAGCCTTGGATGCTTAGCCCGGAGGACGGCCAGTGCCACTGGGGGCCTGAAGGCAGGACCCGGTAGCACGCGGGCGCCGTTGGACCAGATTGCATCGGAGGAACCCACCCCGTTGAAGAGGCTCATCGCCTTTGACATAGACAACGTGCTTGAGATGTCCGCGGAGCCGGGCCCCGTCACACTGGCCATGGTGAGGCGGGCCCAGGACTTGGGCTACATCATAGGAAGCTGCTCGGACATCCCGGTGGCCCAGCAGCAGGCCATGTGGGAGAGGCACGGCGTTCCGGTGGACTTCACGGTGCTCAAGCACAGATTGGATGAGATCAATGCGCAGTTCCAGGCTGACGAGTGCTATCTCGTCAGCCCGAGGGACACTGGCGACTACTCTCGGATTTATGGCTTTACGTTTCTGCCGGTTCACACCACCAGGGACCAGCCCTGGATGCTTGACGAGGCCGGGAGGCCCCTTCCCTTCCCTGGTACTTCACCGCAGCTCTGGCAAACAGCCACAGGAGGATTAAACAGTGACTCAACCGCTTGACAACATCGTTGTGCTCGACTTCACGACGGGACGAGCAGGATCCGTCGCAACCATGGTGCTTTCCGACTTCGGCGCAGAGGTCATCAAGGTGGAGCCGCCGGAGGGCGACCCCTACCGTCAGTTTCCTCAGAGCCTGCTCTGGAACCGCGGCAAGAAGAGCGTTGTGCTCGACCTCAACACGCCTGAGGGCAAGGAGCGGGCGCGCGGGCTGCTGATGCAGGCTGACGTGGTCGTCGAGAGCTTCCGCCCGGGCGAGGCGGACGCGCTGGGCATTGGCTACGATGATGTCGCCGCTGAGCGTCCCGACCTCGTCTACTGCTCCATCACCGCCTTCGGTCCCAAGGGGCCGTACGCCCACTACAAGCCCTACGATGGCGTTGTGGCCGCCAAGGTGGGGCGATTCTCCGTATTCACGGGCCAGTCGAAGCGCCCCGGCCCACACTACGCCGCCGTGCAGGTCGCCAACCACGGCACCGCCATGGCAGCCGTTCGGGGCATCGTGTCCGCGCTCCTGGTGCGGGAGAAGACGGGCGTGGGCCAGCACGTGGAGACCAGCCTGATACAGGGCATCAGCCCCTTCGACGTGAACAACTGGCTTGTGTGGCAGATGATGATCAAGTTCCCGGACCGGTTCCAGGACGACCCGCAGTCCGACCCCAACCGCCAGCCCGGCGTGGGCTACCAGCCCGTCCGCACCAAGGACGGCCAGTGGATCCAGATGGCCAACATCATCGTCCGCCTCTTCCGTGAGTCGCTGGTGGTCATGGGCCTGGGTCACGTCCTTGAAGACCCGCGCTTCGCACGCGCGCCCACCCTCATGCCGGAGGAGCGCGAGGAGCTTCGCGCCATGATCCTCAACAAGGCCCTGGAGAAGACCGCCGACGAGTGGATGGACGTCTTCGTCAATCAGACTGCGAACGTGGCAGCCGAGACCTTCCTGACCACCCAGCAGGGCATGGACCATCCGCAGATTGTCCACAACCGCCACGTGGTTGAAGTGGACGACCCCACTGTCGGCCCGATGCGGCAGGTGGGCGTGCTGGTGCGACTGGACGAGACGCCCGGCAGCGTGAAGGCGCCAGCCCCCACGCTCGGACAGCACACCGAGGAGGCGCTCGGCCTGCTGGAGGCCGCCCCCGCAGTGAGGGGCGCAACCAACGGCGCGGCCGTTGAGCTCCCGGCGCATCCGCTCACGGGCTACACCGTGCTTGACCTCTCGACGGTCATCGCAGGCCCGCTCTCCACGTCGCTCAACTACGAGCTGGGCGCAAGGGTCATCCGCATCGAGACGCTGGAGGGCGACACCATGCGCCGCAACTTCGACGGGCTGGGCGCAAACCGCACGCAGGCGGGCGCGGAGAACATCTCCATCAACCTCCAGACACCCGAGGGCAAGGAGATATTCGACAGGCTGGTGGCCAAGGTGGACATCCTTGTCCACAACATGAGACCAGGCGCGCCGGAGCGCCTGGGCATCGGCTACGAGCAGGTCAAGCAGATCAACCCCGGCATCGTCTACGTGTACGCGGGCGGTTACGGCGACACCGGCCCGCACTCGCACCGGCCCGCCATGCACCCCATCGGCGGCGCGGTCACCGGCGGCGTTTTGCACCAGCTTGGCAAGTTCGAAATGCCGCCTGCAGACCAGACCATGACCATCGAAGAGATCCAGGAGTTCGCCCGCCGCCTGGGTCGCTCCAACGAGACTAACCCCGACCCCAACTCCTCGATGGTCATCTCCACCGGCGCCCTGCTGGGCCTCTGCGCCCGCGAGCGACACGGCGTGGGCGGCCAGTACGTCCTCTCGACCATGATCGGGGCGAACGCCTACGCAAACCTGGACGACTTCTTCTCCTACGACGGCAAGCCTGAGCGCCTGATCCCGGACGCCGACGGCCACGGCCCCCACGCGCTCTACCGCCTCTACCAGGCGCGGCGAGGCTGGGTCTTCCTGGCCTGCCTGTTCGAGGAGGAGTGGCAGACACTCTGCCGCACGCTCGGCCTCGACGACATGCTCACAGACCCGCGCTTCTCGACTGAGGCAGCCCGCCTCGAGAACGACGACGCGCTGGTCGACCGGTTGCAGGAGGTCTTCTCCACCCGCAACCCCGCGGAGTGGGAAGAGCTGCTAATCGCCGAGGACGTCGCCTGCGTGGAGGTGGAAGAGAGCGGGATGTTCAACTTCTACTCGCAGGACCCGCACGTGGCAGAGAACGACTTCATACAGCCCGCAGAGAGCCTGCGCATAGGCAGCTACTGGCGCTACGGCCCGGTGGTCAACCTGTCACGCACGCCGAGCAGGGTGGGCTCCGGGCCGCTGAGGGGTCAGCACACCCGCAGCCTACTCGGAGAGATCGGCTACTCCGAGGCGGAGATAGACGAGCTGTACGAGAAGCAGGTGGTCGGCTCTGAGGAGCCCACCAAGTGGGACGAGGAGGCCGGGCACTAGAGTTTCCGCTCAGCACCGATTTTCGCGCCCGCTCATCCTGAGCCTAGTCGAAGGGAGTGAGCGGGCGTGGGCTTTAAGGTGACCCGCCCAAATGGTTCGACGGGCTCACCACGAGCGTCAAGGCCTGCCCTTACCTACCCACCCCCAACCTCCTCCGCCAGCAGCTCGCGGCTGAACTCGCCGATCTCGTCGCGGATGCGGCGGAAGACCGGCAGCAGCTCGTCGTCTCCGGCGCCTGGCCTGTCCGGGTCCTCGAAGCCGCGGTGGAGCAGCCTGGCCGCGCCCGGAAAGACAGGGCAACTATCACGCGCCGAGTCGCACACCGTGACCACCAAGTCGAACGGCTCACCCAAGTAGGCGTCCACGTGGTCGGACGTGTGGCCCGATATGTCGATGCCCACCTCGGCCATGACCCGTATCGCCATAGGGTGGACTCCCTTCGGCTGAGTGCCCGCGCTCCACACGCGAACGCGCTCGCCTCCCAGGTGGCTGAGCCAGCCGTGCGCCATCTGCGACCTCGCCCTGTTCCCCGTGCAGATCACGAGTATGCGGAAGGGTGCGCTCTCCGTCAATCGAGTCCTCCGTGTTCGCCGGCGTCTGTGTTAACCGCCTCAACAGGAGAGTAGCACCAGGCCGATTCCAGAGCAAGGATGGCCGGTGCGGCGGCCTGGTCAGTCCCGTTCTGAGAGCATCGAGCGGATGGACAGCCGCAGGTTGACGGAAGAAGACGTCGAACTTATGCTGTGCGCACTCTACACGGAAAGGACCCAATCATGAGTCTTGCCACATATCTCCACTTCGGCGGCAACTGCCGCGAGGCCTTCGAGTTCTATCGCTCCGTGTTTGGCGGAGAGTTCGGGGTCTTTCAGACCATGGGCGACGGCCCCGGCGACATGCCCATCCCGGATTCAGAGAAGGACCTGGTAATGCACGTGCAGCTTCCCATCGGCAGCAGTGTCCTCATGGGCAGCGACGTGCCCTCGATGTTCGGGCCGCCTCCGGTGGTCGGCAACAACTTCTCAATCTCATACGCCCCGGAGAGCCGGGAACAGTTGGACGCCCTGCTCGCCAAGCTGTCGGACGGCGGAAGCGTTCAGATGGAGCCGCAGGACATGTTCTGGGGCGCTTACTTCGCCTCCTGCAAGGACAGGTTCGGCATCGGGTGGATGCTGAACTTCGAGACTGCTGGGCATTAGGCCCTGCGAGCAGCACGGCACGCCTTGCGAGGGTGTGGCCCGCTCAACTGGTTCGACAGGCTCACCATGAGCGGGCCGAGTCGCCGCTGGCCGTGTCACCCCCATCCTAGCCTTCCCCCATCGAGGGGGAAGGGATTGGCTACCACATCGAGTGCGTGTCGCGGGCCTAGAGCTTCCTGAGGCGCGGGAACAGGAACAGCGCGCCCACACCCAGCGCCAGCAGTCCGGCGCCGTGGATGGTCAGCGCCGCTCCAACGGTCAGCCATGACGCCAGCGCACCGATCTGAAGGCTGCCCAGTGGCCCCATGCCCACGGCCAGCACCCACGAGCCCATCGCGCGACCCCGCAGGGCGTCCGGCACCACCGTCTGCACCAGGCTCTGCGAGAGTATGTCCGATAGCGCACCCATGCCGTTGATCGCCATCACCACCACCAGCGCAATGACAAACGTGTCCGCGGCCGCAAGCAGCAGCATCGTGACACCGAAGACGTACACGGCTCCCAGGTACAGGGCACCCTGACGCCTGACCTGGCCCATCGACGATAGCGCCAGTATGGCCGCGATTCCGCCCACGGCACGCAGGGACATCATGAGACCAAGCCCCTCGGCTCCCACGTCAAGAACGTCCCTGGCAATGACCGGAAGCAGTGCCTGATGCGAGAACCCCAGGATCTCCACCGCAGCGGACAGAATGAGCATCCAGCGAAAGTCCGGGTTGCGCACGAACTCCACGCCCAGCTCTCGCAGGTTCCGCACAAGGGGTGTTCGTGCCTCCGCGGAGTGCCGGCTGCTGGCTCGTATGAGCTGTATGCTGAGCGCAGACCCCACGTAGCTGAGCGCCAGGACTCCAAACGCGGCGTCGTAACCGATTCGCCCCACCAGGAAGCCCGTGAGCAGCGAGCCGCCTATGCCGCCAATCCTCATGCTCAGCGACACGTAGGACAGCCCGTTGACCAGATTGTCTGGGCCCACGATGTCGAAGACGAAGCTCTGCCTGGCTGGCTGGTGCATGGCTCTCATGCAACCACCCACGAACGTGATGGCCAGCAGAAGCCACAGTGTCATCATATCCAGCATGATGAGAAGGGCTGCGCCGGCGCTCAGAACGGCCATGCCCAAGCTCACCGATCGAAGTAGGCTCCGCCGGTCCACAATGTCCGCAATAGCGCCCGCAACGGCTCCGAGCAGCAGGAAGGGCGCCATCCTCAGGGCGAGTGCAGTACCCACCATGAAGGGGGAGTCGGTCAGCTCCAGCACCAGCCAGCCAAGCACCACCTGCTCGCCGATGAAGCCCGTGGAGTTGAACAGCCCGGAAATCCATAGCAGCCGGAAGTCGTGGAAGCGCAGGGCCGGCGCCGCCAGCAGATTACGCAGCAACGAGCCGGGCCCGGAGGCCAGACCTTCCTCCTGCAAGTCGCCCCTCCATTTCGGCATGCGCCCGGGCTGCTATGCTGCGACGTCCGTCGCCGGTGAAGGGCGCACCGCTTGGCAAGCATTGTAGACCAAGCTGAGCACGGGTCAAGGAGTCAGCGAATGAGATTGAATCAGTCGACGCGACGCAGGCTGGGAAGCAGTGCGCCTACCAGGACCGCCCCGAAGGCGCACAACCCACCGTAGAGCGCAAGAGCGAGCGGACCGCCTATAGCGGCGATCGCAAGTCCGCCGGCGCCACTGCCCAGCGTGCTGAAGCCACGGTCCAGAGTCATCAGGCTGAACACGCGGCCCCTGAGCTCGTTGGGCGTGACCTCCATCAGCACCGCCGTCCTGACCGTCATCATGGCCGTCTGGCCCAGACCGACGATGATGATCATAACGGCCGGCAGGATGGGCACGGCAAGCCCAAGGATAGCGACCAGCGGCAGCATGGACGACAGACCGAGGCCGCTGAGCGCGAGGCCGTATGTGGCGAGCCCACCAATTATGATCAAGCCGCGGTGTCGCAGCTTTGTGCCGAACGTAGCCAAGGAGAGCGCACCCACCAGCGAGCCTATTCCCGATATGCCCAGCAGCACGCCAACCCCCTCGGGGCCGAGGTCCATGACCTCCAGCGCCAGCCACGGCACGAACACCTGCAGATACGGCATCCCGAACAGCGACTGCACGGCGAACAGGACGAGCAGCCCCAGGATCACGGGGTTACCGCCTGCAAACCTGAAACCGTTGACCAGCCCTTCCAGCCAGTTGTCGCGCGTGCGCTCCACGCGCCCCTCCATCGGCACCTTCATCAGGTAGGTGGAGACCACCGCAACCACGTACGCCGCGGCGGTGACCAGGTAAACGCCCCCGAAGTTCCGAGCGTCATCATCGTCGAACCCGAATGCCTGAGCCCAGAAGGCGATGAAGAAACCGGCTACGGAAGCGCTCAGGATTCGCACGATCTGCATGCTGCCGGTGTTCAGCGCAATGCCGTTCAGGAGCAACTTGGGGGGCACTAGGCTGGGCAAGAGCGCCTGCCGCGCCGGCCCATCGAACGCCATGAGCAGGCTGCGCAGAATTGCCGTGGCGTAAATGTGCCACAGCTCCACGTTGCCCGTGATGATGATGGCGGCAAAGGTGACGTTGACGGCCATGCTCATGCTCTTGGAGAAGAGCATCACGACTCGCCGGTCGACCCTGTCGGATACCAGGCCGCCGAACGGCCCAAGGAACATCATCGGGACGCCGCGAACAAGCGCAATGAGTCCAAGCTGCACAGGCGAGCCGGTAATTGCCACTACCAGGACCGGCCTCGCCACCAGGTCCATCCACATGGCCAGGGAGTTGCTTATCTGGCCGATGAACAGCAGCAGGTAGTTGGGATAGGCCAGGGCGTGGAACGTGGGTGGCAGCCAGCGAGGCGGCTCCTTCCAGGCGACCTCCGGCGCCGCCTCGGCCGCAGCCGACATCCTCTCGAACCGTCTCTGGACGTTGGGGTCCATCCGCTACCCCCTCCTGTCCAATGGCCTTGGGTGGGCTAGTCGATTCGTCTCAGTGGAGGATAGGCAGTGAACATGACCACTGCCGTGAATACCAGCCCCGCTCCGTAGATGATCTGAGCTATCTGCACGCCCATAGCCTCGGCCAGGGCGGCAGCGCCGAAGCCGCCTCCCATAGACACCGCCCTGTCAAGCGCCAGCACACCCAGCACACGACCGCGCATGGTCTCGTCCGCTTTCTCGACGAGAACCGCGTTGATTAACGGGAAGAAGCCCGCCTGTCCGAGACCCAGGAAGAGCACCACCACCAAGGCCAGAGGGACTGACTGCGCGTACGTGGAGGCGGAGAATCCGATGAGTAGCCAGCCGAAGGCGAACAGCAGCACAATCATGATCAGCCCACGGAAGCGCGCCGGGTTGGTCCAAGCCAAAATGAGCGCGCCTATAGTGCTGCCGACGGCCGCCACGGACAGCATGGCGCCCAGTAACTTCGCACCTTTCACAGGTTTGGGTTTGTCACTGTCGGCCTCCGCTTCTGCCTCGGCGGGGACGACTTCAGTGCCGGTGTTGTCACCGGCGCCCGCTCTGCCCTCCGTGCCATCGACGGCGCCGGGAGGGTCTGCCAGCC
This sequence comes from Dehalococcoidia bacterium, assembly GCA_034423135.1. GTDB lineage: Bacteria > Chloroflexota > Dehalococcoidia > Lucifugimonadales > UBA2985 > JAPPHY01. The sequence continues at coordinate 14,765 of DAOUJC010000012.1, forward strand.
AGGTCACCAGGCGGTTCACGCCCGTACCGTCCCGGTCCACGGATAGGACATCGTACGCGATGAGAGGCGCAAAAACCTGCATGAACACCATGCCGAACATGAACCATCCTAGGGAGATGATCAGGATGCCCCGTATATCCGGGACCCTCCAGGCATACTTGAAGCCATCCAGGAAGTCGCCGCCCATCCTCTTCATGCCCTGATAGCCGGATCGCCGGTGGTCGGCGGGTCTCAGCATCCAGGTGAAGAGTATGGCCAGCAGGTATATGGCCGTCATGATGGCGTAGGTCACGCCGAATCCGGTGGCGGCCACCAGGATACCCGCCATTGCCGCACCGCAGATTCGCATTGCGGTCATGCTTCCCGTGCTCAGCGCCATGGCGTTTGTGACCAGGTTATGGGGCACGATGGTGGGAATCATGGCGCGGCGCGCTGGCTGGTCGAAGGCCATCGTCATGCCTCGCAGCGCGTTGTAGGCGAAGATGTGCCACATCTCCGCAATGCCCAGGAGGATGATTGCCGTGAACCCCACGCTCAGGATGAAGACGCCAATCTTGGTGGCCAGGAGAACGGTGCGCCGGTTGAAGTTGTCCGCGATAACGCCGGCCACCGTCCCGAAGACAACCGCAGGCAGTGTGCGCGTCAGCAGGATAAGGCCAAGCTCAAGTGGCCCACCGCCCAGGTGCAGGATGAACAGGGGCTTGGCTATCTGGTCAATCCACAGGGCGAAGGCGTGGGTTATCTGACCAAGCCACAGGAAGGTGAAATCTCGATACTTCAGGGATGCGAAAGTGGCGGCAAAGACGCCACCACGAACGGCCGCTGCGTCGGTGCTCTGGAGGCCGCCTCCTCCGCCCGCCCCCATGTCGCCGCCTCTGTATCTTCGCTGCAATCTCGGCCGCCTGTTTCGTTATAGTCCTTGGGCGCTCGGCCTAGTCCAGCTTCCTTATGCTGGGCATGAAGACCAGCGCATAGGCGCAGCAAGCTATCAGCAGGATAGCCATGCCGCCCACCGCCCACTGCACGCCGATCATGTCTGTCATTATGCCCGCGAAGACCACTCCGAAGCTCGTAAGGCCGAACTCCATCATCATCAGGCTCATCACGCGGCCCCGGTACTCGTCCTGCACGTAGTACTGGAGGAGCGTGTTGCCCAGAGTCATCCTGGCCGTCTGGCCTATGCCCACGAAGAAGATGAACCCGAACGCAAGAGCCACTGCATAGCTCGGCACCCAGCTGGCTGAGAAAAACATCCCTACAAGCGCGACGCCAAGCACCAGGCTGCCGGCAAGCAGCATGAAGCCGCGCTTCTTGTTGGGAAGAGAAGCCAGCACGATCGAGCCAAGCATGGCTCCGATGCCGGACACCATCAGCAGGAAGCCGTAGCCCCGCTCATCCATGCCCAGGACGTCATCCGTGAGCGCCGGCAGCAGCATCATGTATGGCATGGACAGCAGTGTCACAAAGAATATGACTACCAGCACCATGAGAATCGTCCTGTCGCCCCTGACGTATCTCAACCCGTCAACCACGTCCCGAATTGCCCCGCGGCCACGTAGCGACACGACGCCGGTCCTGGGCATCAGGGCGATGAAGATCACGGCCACGATGTACATGGCCGTCATGACGAAGTAGACAGCATCATATCCCATGAAGTAAATGATGAACCCCACCGGTACCGGTGCCAGCAGCCGCATGGCGTTCATGCCGAAGGTGTTGAGCGCCACGGCGTTCATCAGCTCTTCCTGACCAACTATGTCCGCAATCATCGCCTGGCGGGACGGCATCATGAGACCCATGACGGTGCCCTGCAAGAGAGCGGCCACAACCAGGAGGAGCCAGGAGCCGGACCGCTCCTCGGTCATCAGGCCGGTCATAAGCATGATTGCGACCATAAGGGAGATGGCTGCCGAGGCCGCTTGCCCCAGCAGCAGCACGTACTTCTTCTCCACACGGTCGGCAATGACGCCGCCGAAGAGGGAAAAGAACAGCATGGGCGCGGCGTTGCCCAGGGCCATGATGCTGAGGGCAAAGCCGGATCCGGTGAGCTCGTAGACCAGCAGGGCACGCGCCACCATCTGCATGTTCATGGCGGCCATCTGGCCGATCACTGCGCCGTAGAATAGGCGGAACGCGGGATACTTGAAGGAGGTGAAGGTCCTCAGGTTGCGCAGCGACATCTGGCCGCCGCCTCTGTAGCCGCCCATACCACCCTGGGCATACGTTGTAGGGCGCGCGCCTCCGTCGTGGCCGTTGCCGCCTTCGGCGGCCGCGGGAACCGCAGGTGGCTCTTGCGTTCGAACGGCGGCCGCCATCGCCTCGCGAGCGCGGCTCGTGTCCAGCGACTCCTGGGCGCGGCCGCTGTCGTTGCCGTTGGTCGGCGCAGCTCTTTCGTCTCGGGTTGGCGGCTGCATCAAGCGTTCCTCACAACTTCAATTGGTGGTGCGCATCAAACCCTCCGGATCCCTGCGGGGGAGTCAACTGCTCCGGAGGTCTGGAGGCGCAGCCTAGCTCCTAAGCGCTCCCTCGGGGATGGGGGCGTACTCGTGGGCCGTTCTGCGCACCGCCCTGATGAGGGGCTCCATTGCCCTGCACACCTCTTCGAGCTCTTCAATCGTCAGGGGCAACAGCCGCTCCTCCCAGCGGGAGCGCCGGGCGGCCAGGAGGCGCCTTGAAAGCTCGTGTCCCTGCTCCGTGAGGGCGCACAGCACCGAGCGCCGGTCGTCCGGGTCCGGCCAGCGGTTCACCAGGTGCTTCTCGACCAGCCGGTCCACAAGGCCCGTGGCCCTGGACATGGACACGTCAAGCGTCGACGCCAGCTCGTTCATGCGCAGGGATCCCTCCTGCAGCAACCGGAACACCACCCGCACTTGAGGCATGCTCAGGTCCAGCGTGAACCACTCCGGGGACACGGAGTATGGCCCGGAATGCGCCACCTCATCAAGGGCGTCAATCACCCTAACCATCAACTCCTGCCTGGACTCGGACTCTCCATCCAATGACATTTCACCCCACCACAAGATTTCTGAGGTTTGGGATATTTCACCCAGCGTGAACATTTTAAATCCGTAGTTCAGGTTGTCAATACTTCCACACCAGACTTTCGCGAAATGTAATGATTAGGGCGGTATAGCGACGATACCTAACCTTAGATGCACTCCCGAACGGTACGATGCATAGAGAACTGACCCGAATATTAACGGGGAGTTACATGTTAGGCCGACGTGCATCACAACTCGCCTTCATCCGGAGTCGGATGGCGCAGATTCTGGACTACCGGCCGCCATGTGACGGGGCTTCGCACTTGCGGTATCATGGTGCTTGGGCGGGCGACCGCACCACACTCGTTTGCGACAGCGGAGCGCCCGGAGGAAGGAGACCGGATTGACACCACAGGACGAGGCGCTAAGCGAGATTGAGCAGTGGGCGCAGGGCGACCCGCTCAGGGAGTGGTACGCCCGCGAGGTCTGGGGCAAGCCCACTGAAGACGACGACTCGCTCTTCGAGGTCATGAGCCTACAGGTTTTCCAGGCCGGGCTAAGCTGGCACCTCATCCTCACCAAGCGCGACGCCTTCCGCAACGCCTTCCACGGCTGGCGCATCGACGAGGTGGCCGCGATGGAGCCGCCGGACGTCGAACGCCTTCTGCTCAATGCTGCCATAATTCGCAACCGCAAGAAGATCGAGGCCTGCATCTCGAACGCCCGCGTTGTGCAGGAGCTACAGCAAGAGCACGGCGGGTTCTGCAACTGGTTCTACCGGGTGCTGCCCGGCGACGACCTCTCCTCCCTCCAACGGGAGCTGCGCGGCAGGTTCAAGTTCATTGGGCCGGAGATCGCGCGCATGTGGCTGATGGCCTCCGGCCGCATCCCGGACAGTTGATTGGTTAGGGTGCGCGTGGCTCACTCTACGCCGTCGTCTCCGCGGATGAGGGGACTTTGCTGCCCCCGGCAGAAATCGGCATGTTGACACGCCCACATTTGTGGTAAACTATTGCACGAACTGAGGCACAAACCCTCTATTCCCACGACTTTCGCAGGAGGTAGCATGCTGGACTACAAGCCCAACATTGTTCTGTCAAACCAGGAGTTCAAGGTTGTGGGCTCTCGGCCCATTCGGCACGACGGCTACGACAAGGTGACCGGCCGAGCCCGGTACGCCGCGGACATCAGTCTGCCCGGAATGCTGCACGGCAAGGTGCTGCGAAGCCCGCACGCCCATGCCAGGATCAAGAAGATCGACTGCAGCAGGGCGCTTGAGCTGCCCGGCGTCATGGCAGTCATGACGTCAGACGACCTGCCCGACCTTTCGGCCAGGGCTGCCGACCAGGAAGAGGGCTCCATCGCCAACCTGGGCTTCCGCACCAGGAACGTCATGGCGCGTGAGAAGGCGCTCTATCGAGGGCACGCAGTCGCTGCGGTGGCCGCCACAAGCGCCCACATCGCCGAGGAGGCGCTCTCCCTCATCGACGTGGAGTATGAGGTGCTTGAGCCGGTCCTGACCTCGCTCGACGCCATGAAGGACGATGCCCCAATCCTTCACGAGATGCTGGCCACGAGAGCCACCGCCGGCGGACCCGGCGGACTGGGCGACCAGGCTCCTGAGAAGGGCACCAACGTGGCCGCTCACTTCGAGTTCCGCGTCGGAGACATCGAGAAGGGCTTCGAGGAAGCCGACCTGGTGGTGGAGCGCGACTTCCACACAAAGCGCGTGCACCAGGGCTACATCGAGCCTCACTCCGCGACCGCCATGTGGGGCACGGACGGCTACGTCACCCTCTGGACCAGCACGCAGCAGCTGTTCGGCGTCCGCGAGGACCTGGCACGGCTGCTCGGCCTGTCCACCTCCAAGGTGAAGGTCATACCGATGGAGATCGGCGGCGGATTCGGCGGCAAGGGCACGAGCTATCTACCCGCCCTGGCGTCCACTCTCTCTCGCAAGACCGGCCGCCCCGTCAAGTTGGCAATGAGCCGGATCGAGGTGTTCCTGGGCAGCGGCCCCACCTCCAGCTCCGACATCACGGTCAAGATTGGCGTCAACAAGGAAGGCCAGATCACGGCCGCCGAGGCTCACCTCATCTACGAGGCAGGCGCGTTCCCCGGCTCCTCAGTGGGCGGTGGCGCACGCTGCATGTTCTCGCCGTACGACATCCCCAACGGCTACATCGAGGCCTTCGACGTGCTGACGAACACCCAGAAGGTGGCGGCCTACCGGGCGCCCGGCGCTCCCATGGGCGCCTTCGCCGTGGAGCAGGTGCTGGACGAGTTGGCCGAGCAGTTGGGCATGGACCCCATGGACCTGCGCCTGGTCAACGCCGCCAAGGAAGGCACCCGTCAGGTGACCGGCCCCGTATTCGGCAAGATTGGCTGCGTGGAGACCTTTGAGGCCGCCAAGCAGCACCCGCACTACACCGCGCCGCTCTCCGGCCCCAACCAGGGCCGCGGCGTGGCAGCCGGCTTCTGGGGCAACGGCTCCGGCCCGGCAAGCGCCCTGGCCACCGTGAACGCGGACGGCACCGTGAACCTGATTGCGGGAGCGCCCGACATCGGCGGCACCCGGGTGGTCATGGCGATGCACTTGGCCGAGACGCTGGGCATCTCCGCCGAGGACGTGCGCCCCTCCATCGGCGACACCGAGTCCATCGGCTTCAGCACCGGCGCTGGCGGCAGCAGCGTGGCGCAGAAGATCGGCACCGCGTGCCACCTGGCGGCTCTGGACATCAAGCAGCAGATGGTGGAGCGGGCGGCCAAGATCTGGGACGTGCCCGTGGAGGAGGTCGAGTACGACGACGGCGTCATCCAGAGCGCAACCGACTCCGAGCTGCGCCTCACCTTCAAGGACTTGGCGTCCCGCCTGAACGCCACCGGCGGCCCCATCTCAGGCAGGGCCAACCTGAATCCGGGCGGCGCAGGCGCTTGCTTCGCAATCAACATCGCAGACGTTGTGGTTGACCCGGAGACGGGCAAGGTGGACGTGATTCGCTTCACCGCCATCCAGGACGTCGGCAAGGCCATCCACCCCAGCTACGTGGAGGGCCAGGTGCAGGGCGGCGCAGTCCAGGGCATCGGCTGGGCCCTGAACGAGGAGTACTACTACAACGACGAAGGCAACATGGTGAACTCCAGCTTCCTGGACTACCGGATGCCGATCAGCCTTGACCTCCCCATGATCGACACCGTGCTGGTGGAGGTTGCCAACCCCGGCCATCCCTACGGCGTACGCGGAGTGGGAGAGGTTTCGCTTGTGCCACCCATGGCAGCCATCGCCAACGCCATTCACAACGCCGTGGGCGTTCGCCTGAACAGCCTGCCCATGTCGCCCGGCAGGGTCATGGAAGCGCTGTGGGCCAACGGCAGTGCCAACGGAGGGGGATAGTCATGCCTGAGGTGTGGATGTCGCCAAGAATGCAGAGGCTCGTCGGCAAGGAGCAGGTGTGGGTGGACGGTGCAACCATTCGCCAGGTGGTAAACAACCTGGACAAGGAGTACCCGGGCATCAAGGACGAGCTGTGCGAGGAAGATGAGATCAACCCTGGCATTGCCGTGGTTGTGGACGGCGAGACGTCCAACCTGGGCATGCTGGAGCGGGTCAAGGAGAACAGCGAGATCCACTTCATACCGGCGATGTCTGGCGGCTGAAGCCGCCGGCATCAACAGAGGAGTTTCGAGAGGGGGCGGCCGCATGGCTGCCCCCTCTCTCTTTGTGGGTGGTCGGCGCGGCGGACGCCGGGCGTCCGACCCCGTAGGCTACCACCACCGTCATTCCGAGCGGAGCCGAGCGACCGCGAGGCGCAGTCGAGGAATCCAAGACTTTCGGGTCTACTGAACACTCCGTCGTCACGTACACGCGGCACTTACGGGGGCGGCGGGGGTATGCAGGTGACACGTCATAGACTTCTCGACTCCGCTGCGCGGAGTTTACCCCCGTATCAAGTACGGGGCAGGCTCTGAGCCCAGTCGAAGGGCTCGAAATGACATGTGGTGGGAGGGTGGCGCGCCTGCAGGAGGCCAAGAAGGGTGCGCGCGGGCCTCAGCAGGCCGGCAGGCCCAAATCGTCCAAGTCGTTATTCTCTACATCTCTTAGCGCATCCGGCGCGCATCCGCTCAGCTGGTTGCCAACGAGCCACAGCTCTTCCAGGTTAGTGAGGTTGCCCAACTCAGCAGGAATCTCTCCGCTCAGCTGGTTGCCCAAGAGCCACAGCGTTTGCAGGTTGGTGAGGTTGCCCAGCTCAGCGGGTATCTCCCCACTCAACCGGTTCCCCAAGAGGTACAAGTGTTTCAGATTGGAGAGTCGGCCCAACTCCGAAGGTATAACGCCAGTCAACTCGCTGTCCTCAAAATCGTTGCCGCTTAGGTCCAGGTATTCCAGGTTGGAGAGGTCGCCCAATTCCGGTGGAATCTCTCCCCTCAACAAGCTATTGCCGAGTCCCAACCACATCAGGTTTGCCAGGTTGCCCAACTCCGCGGGTATCTCTCCGTTCAAACCGAAACCGTAGAGCTCCAGCCTTATGACACGTCCGTCGTCGTCAGCGGTAACTCCGTACCATTCCCCGATTGCATCATCACTCAACCAGTTGTCTTCTTGAAAGTTCCACACCCTCCAGTTGGGTCCGTCCATCGCGTTATAGAGGCTGACCAGTGCCTCCCTGTCCGTTTCGGCGGAACCCTGGGCGGGCGCGGACATGGATTCCGGTGTCGTCGCAGCCGTCGATTCAGGCGCGTCGGCTGTCGGCTCGGGAGTGGCCGTGGCTCTTTCCGGCGTAGATGTGGAAGCGGCTCGTTCAGCAGTGGGCGATGCAGACGGCTCCGTGGATTCGAGCGTGGCCGTGGCCCTTTCCGGCGTGGATGTGGGGGCTGCCTGCTCAGCCGTGGGCGACGCGGAAGGCTCTTCAGAGCTGCAAGCGAGGAGGACCAGCAGAAGCATAGAGACGGTGATCCACCTGGTCATCAGGCGCACTTTACCCACCTCCAGTCATGAGTATGAAGGCTATCGGGTATCCTATAGAGGACGTATGCTTGTGTCAACAATTGCATCCTTAGGGTATTTCCATGGTGTGCTGGTGGACAACACCGCTCATCTCCGTATCAAGTACGCTGCAGGCTATGAGCGGGCCTGGGGTCAACGCGTTCCTACACGTAGTCCGCTCACCATGAGCGGGCTGGAGGCGGCTCACCGCGTAGGCACCGCGTTAGTCCGCTCACCCTGAGCCGTGTCGAAGGGCGTGAGCGGACTGGGGAAGGGCACGTGAAACATTGGTAGTCGCTGGATCGCGGCTTCCACCGCAACGACGGTCGCGGTTAGCCACGCGAGACGCGCCGACACACGGGACGTTTACATGGAATGCCGTAAGTGCTACTCTCCCATGTATCCCCACGCCCGCCTCAGGCAAGACGGACGACAAGGACCTGAAAGCCTCTCCAACATGCGAAGGGTCTTCTACGGATGGTACATTGTAGCCGCAAGCGTAGGACTCAACTTCTACCTGTCCATAGTGTTCTTTCAGGGCTTCCAGGTATTCTTCCTGCCCATCCTCAACGAGTTCGGATGGAGCCGCGCTGTCACGTCCGGCGCATTCTCGCTGAGGCAGTTGGAGTCCGGCCTGCTGGCTCCGTTCATCGGCTTCCTTGTAGACCGATGGGGGCCAAGGAAGATCATCCTGACGGGCGTGGTGCTCGGCGCAGCTGGGATGATCATGATGGGCTTCATCAACTCCCTCTGGACGTTCTACGCCGCCTTTCTGCTCGCCTCCCTGGGCACCAGCGGCTCATCGCACGGGGTGTCCTGGTCCGCGGCCGTGGCCAACTGGTTCGACAGGCTGAGGGGCCGCGCGCTCGGCATCGCGATGATGGGCCCGGTTGTGGGCGGCCCGTTCGTGGTCGTCGTGGCCATCCTGAACGGCTGGCTGGGCTGGCGATCGGCGCTCATACTTCTCGGCGTGGGCATGCTGGTTGTCGGCATACCGCTGGGCATGGTCGCACGACCGCGGCCGGAGCCCTACGGCCTGCTGCCCGACGGCGACACCGTTCGGAGGACGCCGGACCCGCAGGACGCGTCCTACCCGGGAGCCTTTCAGGGCGCCTCCGACGGCTTGACCGTGAGCCAGGCTGTGGCCACTCGCGAGTTCTGGCTGCTCATGGTGCTCTTCGCCTCCATGTTCATGGGCATAAGCGGGCTGATGGTGCACCTGATACCCATGATGGAGGACATGGGCTACTCCTCAGCCCAGGCCGCTGCGATCCTGGGCATCATGTTCCTGCTCAGCGGGATTGGCCGCATGGGCGCCGGATTCCTCGCGGACATGCTGGACTTCGTGAAGGTGATGGGAGGACTCGTAGTATTCCAGGTCACCGGGCTGCTCCTGCTTGGTGTGATGGGCCCCGGCCAGCTGTGGATCGTTGGAGTCTTTCTGCTGCTGTTCGGCATCGGATTCGGGGGCACCATACCGCTGAGGCCGTTCCTGATGATGCAGCTGTTTGGATCGCGCGCGTTCGGAGCGCTGCAGGGCCTGGTGCAGGGCGGCGCAATCGGCGCGGGCATGGTCGGGCCAGTGTTCTACGGCTGGGTGTTCGACACCCGCGGCTCCTACGACCTGGCAATCTACGCGTCCATCGGCACGATCCTGGTATCGCTGCCTCTCCTGTTCTTCATACGCGTGCCTCGAAGCGTCGCGCGGAGCGTGCGCTGACACCCGCTTCGATCGAAAACGGATCCGGAAACCGGAAAGCTGCCGGCGACAAGCCGGAGGCAAGGGAGGTGTGACATGGCGCCGGAAGTGGCAGCCGACAGCGTCCTCGTCGACGCGCAACGACTGGAGCGGTTCGTGTTCACGGTCTTTTCGACCCTGGGCCTGAGCGAGTCCAACGCCCGGGACGCCGCGGACGTGCTGGTCAAGTCCGACATCTACGGCATCGACTCCCACGGCGTGCCGCGGCTGGCAGGCTACGTCAACCGGCTCCGGACCGGAGCAGCCGAGGGCAACCCGGAGGTGGTCGTCGTCCATGAGCTACCGTCCACCGCCCTCGTGGACGGCGCGAACGGCGTGGGCATGGTGGTGGGCAAGCGAGCCATGGAGATCGCCATACGCAAGGCGGAGGCCACGGGAGCGGGATTCGTCTCGGTGCGCAACAGCTCACACTACGGCATCGCCGGATACTACGCCCGCATGGCGCTGGAGCACGACATGATCGGATTCAGCATGACCAACGTGGGCAGCGGCGGCAGCACGCCGGCCACGGGCGGCCTCACCGGGTTCTTCGGCACCAACCCCATAGCCGTGGCCGCGCCCACCGGAACGCCTCCCGCGTTCGTCATGGACTTCGCCACTACCGTCGTCGCCTCCGGCAAGCTCCAGATCGCGCAGCGGCGCGGCCAGCCCGTGCCGCTCGGCTGGGTCGTCGACAGGGAGGGCAACCTCTCCACGAACCCCGCGGACAGGCACGGCGGAGGCTACATCCCGCCCCTCGGCGGCATGCGAGAGACGAGCGGCCACAAGGGCTACGGCCTGCTGCTCCTGGTGGACATCCTCTCCGGAGTGCTATCGGGCGCGGCCGTCGGTGCCACGGCAACCAAGCTCACCGCGGAGGGAGCGCGGAATGAGCAGGCCCGCCCGGACGGCGCAGGCTCCAACACCGGCCACTTCTTCGGCGCGCTGCGCGTGGACGGGTTCCGCCCCGTGGACGAGTTCAAGGCGCAGATGGACGAGATGATGAGTGTCATTCGCAGCTCCGAGAAGCTGCCGGGCTGGGAGCGCATCTTCGTGCACGGCGAGCCGGAGTGGGAAGCGGAGCGCGACCGGCTTGAGAACGGCATACCACTGGACCGGCCCACCTATGACTCCCTCGTAAAGGTGGCAGAGGACTTGGACATACCCCTGGACGTGAAGCGGTAGCGACACCGAGGCGCAGGGACGCCTCAGACAACAAGGAGGAGACCATGAAGCTGGTGTTATTCGGCGACGAGTTCAACCTGGGAATACTCTCCGGCGATTCGGTGATAGACGCCTCGTCGGTTGCGGACACGATCAGCCACAGCTCGCCTCAGGAGCTGATGAGCAGCGTCATCGCGGACTTCGACCGGCATCGCGGCGCGCTGGAGCAGCTCGCAGCCTCCGGGCAAGGCATCCCCGCCGCCGCCGTGCGGCTGCGCGCGCCGCTGCCCTGCCCGCCAAGGCTGATCTGCATGGCCGTCAACTACCTGGAGCACGACGACCAGGTTGAGCCTGCTCCCATCAACGCATTCAACAAGTCCTCCAGCAGCGTAATCGGCAACGGCGACACCATAGTCCTGCCGAGCGCGCAAGCCACGGTCTTCGAGCACGAGGCTGAGCTTGGCATCGTTATCGGCAAGCGCGCCAGCGCCATCAGGGCGGAGGACGCCTACGACTACGTTTTCGGGTACGTCAACTTCATTGACGTGTCCTGCAGGGGAATCGGTCCTGCCGGTCGTGACAGCTTCTTCATCGGCAAGTCGTGGGACACATTCGGCCCTATGGGCCCGGCGATTGTGACGGCCGACGAGGTGGCCGACCCGCTGGACCTGCCCGTCCGCCTCAGCGTTCAGGGCGAGCTGCGACAGGACTACAGCACCCGCAGCATGGGCCACAAGATACCGGAACTGCTGGAGTGGATCACGTGGATCACCGCGCTGGAGCCGGGCGACGTTGTGGCGTGCGGTACTCACCACCTCGGCCTGGGGCCGCTGCAGGACGGCGACATGGTGGAGATGGAGATCGCCGAGTTCGGCAAGCTCACGCTCAACGTCACCGACGCCCTGAAGCGCGAGTGGCCGAGGGAGACGCGGGCGCAGCGCGAGGCGCGGGAGGCCGCCGGAGCGTAGCGCAGGGGCGTAGACGGCCGACGCGCTTGCCCGGCCACGTCTCATGCTGCATAATCGAGTCGCGAGAGGTGCCGAGCGCCTCTCGCGCGAACCGATTCACACAACAACCGAACGGGAGGTGACTCGCCTTGGCACACTTGCTGATCAGACATAAGGTGGAGAGCTACGCCAAGTGGAGGCCGGTGTTCGCCGAGCAGAACGCCGACCGTGAGGCCGCCGGCCAAGTGGGGGACGCCCAGGTCTTCCGCAGCGGCGACGACCCGTGGGAGGTCCTGATCCTCATGGAGTGGGACGAGCTGGAGAGGGCGAGGCAGTTCGCCGCCTCCGACGCTACGCGCGAGGCCATGCAGGCTGCCGGTGTCTCGGACGAGCCGACATTCACCTTCCTGCAGGGCGTCTAGCACCCAACCGCGTTCTCCTGAAAGATACCAGTATGGCCGACCCTAAGGCCCAGCAGGACTGCCACTACGCACGCCTGGGTGAGGTGGACTACGCCGAGGCGTGGGACTTGCAGCGGGACTTGGCCCGCCGCAGGGCGGACGGCGAGATGCCGGACTCACTGCTGCTCCTCGAGCATCCGCACACGTACACGCTCGGCCGCCGCGCCATCATCGACGAGGTGCTTGCAAGCGACGCGGCGTTGGCGCGGCTAGGCGCGCGCGTCGTGCACGCGGACAGGGGCGGGCTGGTCACATACCACGGCCCCGGCCAGATCGTGGGCTACCCCATCGTGGACGTCCGACCTCTTGGCGGCCCGCGGGACTACGTCTGCGCGCTGGAGGAGGTTGTCATCCTCACGCTGAACGACTTTGGACTAGCCGCCGAGCGAATACCGGATCTGATTGGCGTGTGGGTCGGAGACGTGAAGGTCGCATCAATTGGCGTGCGAATAAGCCGCGGCATATCCACCCACGGCTTCGCGCTGAACGTGAGCACCGACCTGTCGTACTTCCACCACATCGTGCCCTGCGGGATGCCGGGCGCGGTGGTCGGCAGCATGGAGAGCCTGCTTGGAGCGCCTGTCGACATGGACAGCGTGGCGGAGCGGCTGGTATATCACCTCGGGACCCGGCTGCGCAGGACGATGGTTGAGGTGGAGCCAGAGACTCTCGGAACGAGGTCTGTAGCAGGAACGCAGGCCTAGGAGCGGCTGCCCTCGCCGGCTGAAACCAGAAGCTCTTGGCGGTGGCCCCAGCGCTTCAGGAACCGGCGGAAGTTGACCATGCTCAGCTCCTCTCGCTCATCCTCCGACAGGCTAGTCCACACCCGGTGCTCGTGACGCTTCAGAGGCAGCGAGGAGAGCGCCATCAGCCGGTAGCCCTTCTCCAGGAAGCAGAAGCTGTACTCCAGGTCCAGGTTGCGGTAGAAACGGAAGCTCTCCCGCATCAGGTCCACCTCCGCGAGCAGCGCTCTACGGAAAGCGAAGCAGTACGCCTGGATCGCGTCCGCCCTGCCCTCGTCGATCTCCTCGAAGTGGCGCAGGTCGTCGGTTCGCAGCCCCCACGGGCCCGCTGCGCCTACGCCATCCTCGGACAGCGCGCTGGCCAGGGGCGACAGAAAGTCCTCCGTGGCCTCCACGGATGTGTCCATGAGCACGACGTAGGTGCCCAGGCACTGCTTGAGCAGGATGTTCTTGGCCGCCGCCTCACCAAGAACGTGGTCGGCGTGGATCACCCTCACCCGCGGGTCCTGGCCCGCCTTCTCCTCCAGCCACGCGGATGTGCCGTCCGTGGAGCCGTTGTCGACGACCACGACCTCCAGCGGATGCCTCTCGCCCAGCCGCAGCAGGCTGTCCATGCACCGCTGGACGTCGCCCAGATAGTTGCACGCCACGATACCTACGGAGAACTCCAGCCTGTCGGGCTCGTTCAGCAGCGACGAGACGTCACGCGACGACGATACCTCCGGCCACCGCTCCAGGCGTCGCTCCAAGTCCGACTTGGGCCGCGCACGTGTTCCAGTGGAAGCGTCCTCGAGGATATAGCCGTCCTCGCTCACGCTGCGCCGCACTGCGTCCGCCTCCAAGTAGTCCCGCCGCGCCCTAAGCTCCGACCGCCGGGCCTGCGCCGCAGATACGTGCTCCGGCACGCTCCACGACTCCACCGAGCCGGCGAGTCCCAGGCCCAGTACGCCGTCGAACTCCAGCAGCAGTGCCAGCTTGGCGTAGTCCGGCAGGCCGGAGCGCGTCATCGCCCACGTCAGGGCCAGCGCGCCGGGCATGTCCAGGTCGTCGTTCACGCGGTCGAGGAATGCCTGCCTCCATAGCTCCACGTCAGAGTCCACGCCGTCAGCCGCGCCAGACGCGGCCGACCACTCCCACATGCGGTTGCGCAGGCGCTGCAGGCCACGCTGCGCCGCACGGAGCGCCGAGAACGTGAAATTGAGGCGGGAGCGGTAGCGGACGGTGAGGCAAAGGTACCGGAACGCCATCGGGTCAAAGCAGCGGCTCTCCAGGTCCTCCAGCGTGTAGTCGTTGGCGGTAGACTTGGACATCTTCACGCCGTCCGCCAGCAGATGCTGGCCGTGCACCCACGTGCGCACGAACGGCCCTCCGAACGCGCCCTCGCTCTGCGCAAGCTCGCCCTCGTGGTGCGGGAACACGTTGTCGACGCCGCCGGTGTGGATGTCCAGCCGCTCTCCGAGGTACCGGGTGGACATGGCGGAGCACTCGATATGCCATCCCGGGAAGCCGTCGCCCCACGGGCTGGGCCAGAACAGCACTCTGCCCGGCTCTGCCGCCTTCCACAGCGTGAAGTCGCGCGGATCCCGCTTCTGAGGGTCGGCCTCCGCCCTCACGCCCTCCAGCAGGTCGCCGCCGGTGTTGCCGGACAGGCGTCCGTAGTCAGGGAAGCGGGTCACGGCGAAGTACACGTTGCCGTCCACCTCGTAGGCGTAGCCACGCTCCATGAGCCGCTCCGTTATCCGCACCATGCCGTCGATGTGGTCGGTGGCGCGCGGGAAGTGTGTGGCGGGGAGGATGCCCAGCTTGGCCTCGTCCCTGTGGAATGCCTCTTCGTAGAAGTCCGTAATCTCCCGGGGCGTCTTGCCCTCCGCCAACGCGGATGCGATGACCTTGTCTTCGCCGCGCTCCAGCATCTCCTGGCGCATATGGCCCACATCGGTTATATTCTTTACGTGGACTACGCTCAGGCCCTGCGCTTCCAGGCCGCGGCGGATCCAGTCGGCCATGAGGTACGTCCTCAGGTTGCCAATGTGCGCGTGGCGGTAGACCGTGGGGCCGCAGCTGTACATTCGCACCAGCCCCGGCTCAAGGGGCTGGAAAGGCTCCACACTGCGGGAGAGGGTGTTGAAGAGTCGCATAGCCTCGCCTGAAACGGTAGCTCGGACAGTGTCTAATTCTAGTCCTTCCGCGTCGATGCTTCAATCCCGCCGCCCTAGTCACACAGCGGAGAGTGGCGCGTGACGGCGTCCGGCACAAGCGGCACTACCCGATGCGGCCCCCTGACCCTTGAGTGGAGAAGCCGCACGTACGTCATGGGCATCGTGAACGTGACGCCGGACTCGTTCTCAGGCGACGGCCTCGCCCACGACGCCGACGCGGCCCTGGAGCAGGCGCAACGCTTCCAGGCGGAAGGTGCGGACATCATCGACGTAGGCGGCGAGTCCACACGACCCGGCCACACGCCCGTGGACGCGCACGAGGAGATTCGACGCGTCGTGCCTGTCATTCGACTGCTAGCCTCGCGCCTGCACGTCCCCATCAGTGTGGACACGCACAAGCACGAGGTGGCGCGAGAAGCCGTGGCCGCCGGCGCATCCATGATCAACGACGTTTGGGGACTCAAGCGCGATCCAGCCCTCGCAGAGCTGGCCGCCCGCGAGAGCGTGCCAATCGTGCTAATGCACAACCAGGCCGGTACAGCCTACACAGACCTGCTCCCGGACGTGATTGCGAGCCTCCGCGCAAGCATGGACGCGGCGCTCAGCGCGGGCGTCCAGCCCGAGAACATCATCCTCGATCCCGGGCTGGGGTTCGGCAAGACCGCCGAACACAACCTGGAGCTGCTCCGAAGGCTCTCGGAGCTGAGGGCGCTCGGACGCCCCCTGCTGGTGGGCACGTCCCGCAAGTCCACCATCGGGCTAGTGCTGGACCTGCCCGTGGAGGAGCGGCTGGAGGGCACAGCAGCCACGGTGGCCCTCGCAATCGCGAACGGCGCGGACGTGGTACGCGTCCACGACGTGAAGGCCATGACGCGAGTGGCCAGGATGAGCGACGCGGTGGTGAGAGGCTGGACTGCTCCGGCGGGCGGCGCGTGAAGACGGTCGAAGCCTACCTCGGGCTGGGGTCGAACCTCGGCGACCGGGAGCAGAACCTGGAGCGCGCCGTATCGCTCCTGGAGCGCGTGGCTGCGCCGGTTGCCGTGTCGTCCGTATACGAGACCCGGCCCTGGGGCTACGTCGACCAGCCGGACTTCCTCAACCTGGCGTGCCGCGTGGAGACCGCGCTATCGCCGGAGGGGCTGCTTGGGGCGGTGCAGGCGGTGGAGGTGCTCATCGGACGAGAGCCTACGTTTCGCTACGGCCCGAGGACAATCGACGTGGACATCCTGCTGTACGGCGACCTCATCATCAATGTCGATGGCCTGCGCGTGCCGCATCCAAGTCTGTTCGAGAGGGCGTTCGCGCTAGCTCCGCTGGCCGAAATCGCCCCGGAGCTGGTGCACCCGGAGCTGGGCGTGTCAGTGCGGGAGCTACTGGAGCGGCTGCCGCGCGCGGAGCGCGATGGCGTGTCACTGGTTGGACCGCTGCTTCGCCGCTAGGGCGACGTGCCATCTACCACAACCGTCATTGCGGCGAAAGCCGCAATCCAGGGGCGGGAGGCGGAGGGGGCGGCTCACCCCCATCTCAATCTTCCCCCATCAAGGGGGAAGAGGCTTTGGTGGCCGCCAAGCCGGTTGCTCAACGCCCTCGCTAGGTGCGCAGGTTGGGAGGAAGCAGATTGGGGATGGAGTCCTCTATGGGGTAGGTCTCCGGGCAGCCCTCGCATTGAAGCTCGCCACGCACCACCTCAACCTCATTCTCCTCCTCCACCTTGAGCTTGAATGTGCTCTTGCACGTGGGGCAGGCCAGGATGTCCAGAAGCTCTTTCTTCATGTGTTGGCGCTCCCTTGGAGTATGGTCCAACTGCAATCTATATTGCCCGCACGCTACCTGCCTGTCAATCCCTCCTGGTAAATGAAGGCCAGCAGGTCGGACAGGAAGATCACGGTTATGCCAAGCAACAGGATAAGGTTGACGCCGGACGTCAGGCTTTTTGCGCGGGCGAGAAAGCCACGGGCTGCCCGCGATGGACTGCCACCGGCTGTTGCTGCCGGCCGGTTCCACCGGCGGCGCGCAATGACGAACATGACCAGCGCCAGCCCGATCTTCACCGCGGCGGCGATGGTGTAGGCGGGCGGCGTCGTGGGCTCGCTGAGGCGATCGAACAGCATCACCGCACCCGTGATCACCAGCACGGCAATCGCCGTATCCACCACGCTGCGGAATCGGAGCATGGCCTCCGCACTTAGCGCGGGCCCCGAAGGCTCCTCGCCGGTCGCGCGAGGACGGAGCACAAGCACGTAGAAGAGCGTGCCGCCCACCCAGGACACGGCCGCGATGGCGTGAGACCAGCGAATGAGCAGCAGGACGCCCTCAACTAGAGTCACGCCAGAGACTCCCGCGTACGCGCCTGTTTGCGCCCGCGAACGGCGTTTCCCGCGGCATCCGACCACTGAAGACCAACGCGTCCCATCTTTCCTCCGAACCTACCGTAACTTCCCGCCTGTCTCAACTGTACAGCAAGAGTTTACCACCTCTCGCGCAGCCCTTGACCGGGCATTGCATCCGTAATGCAACGCGCCTTGCGCCGTTCACGTAGGAATCCACGCGCAGGATGGCGAGAAGCCGCTATGGACACCGCGTCGATTTCAGGTATAATTGCGTTTTGGGACTATGTTCATTGCGCTGCTCTTCCACGGGTCGCCGACAATGGACTCTTAGAGGAACACAGAGCACAGCGCCATGTCCATACTGCTTCGGCTTCTTCGATTTGCCCTGAAGTATAAGTTCAGGCTGGCATTAGCCTACGTGTCCACCATAGGCGTGACCGCGTTTGCGCTCACCATTCCATACGTCTTGGGCAGGGGTGTGGACAAGGTCTTGGAGTCCCTTGTGCTCAGCGAGCTTTACCCGTATGCCATCTTGATCTTTGTGCTCAGCGTCGGCCGCGGCATCGCCGCCTATGGCCAGCAGTACCTCGGCGAGTCGCTCGGACAGCGCGTCGCGTACGACATGCGTAACGCCTACTACGAGAAGCTCCAGCGCCTCAGCTTTGCCTTCCACGACAGCCAGCGTTCCGGCGACCTGATGTCCCGCGCCACCGCCGACGTGGAAGGAATCCGCATGTTCATCCAGGGCGGCGTCGTTCGCGGTGGCTTCATGGTGCTGCTCATCCTGGGCGTAAGCGTCATCCTGGTGGTCAACAGCTGGCAGCTGGCCCTCATGAGCCTGGTCTTCGTGCCGTTCATCATCCTGCGCACCTCCACCATCATGCTGACCATGCGCCGCAACTGGCTGGCGGAGCGCACTGAGATGGGACACCTGAACACGGTACTTCAGGAGAACCTGGCCGGGCAACGAGTAGTCAAGGCATTTGCAGCAGAGGAGCTGGAGGAGGAGAAGTTCGGGTACCGCGCGGGCGAGGTGGCCAAGTACGGGTTCAATGCTGAACGCCTTCAGGCTATCACCACCTCTCTCAACAACTTCTTCTTCCTGGGCGGCACCGGCGTCATTCTCTGGTTCGGCGGACGCCAGGTGGTCGAGGGCAGCATGACCGCCGGTGTTCTGGTATCCTTCCTGCTCTACATGGGGCTGCTGGCCATTCCGGTACGCATGACCGCATGGATAGTCAACAGCTTCTCCCGCGCCATTTCCTCCGGAGAGCGCATATACTACGTGCTCGACGCCGAGTCTCCGGTGAGCGAGAAGCCGGGCGCTCTGGAGCTGCCGAGGGTCAAGGGCGACGTAAAGTTCGAGAGTGTGTCGTTCGGGTACGAGGAGACCACGCCGGTGCTCAGGGACGTGAGCATCGAGGTACCCAGCACCAAGGTCCTGGCCATTCTGGGAGCCCCCGGCAGCGGCAAGTCCACAATAGTACACCTCATCCCGCGATTCTACGACGTAACCGGCGGACGTATCACAATCGACGGTGTGGATGTCCGCGACGCCACCCTGGCGTCCCTGCGCCACAACGTTGGCATCGTGCAGCAGGACGTGTTCATCTTCACGTCCACCATACGCGCCAACATAGCGTATGGCGCCGTAAACGCCTCGGAGGAGGACGTGGTCCAGGCCGCCAAGCTGGCCCAACTCCACGACTTCATCGAGTCCATGCCGGAGGGATACGATACCTACGTGGGAGAGCGCGGCGTCACACTCTCCGGCGGACAGCGACAGCGCCTCGCCATTGCTCGCACGCTGCTGCTGGACCCGCCCATTCTCATTCTGGACGACTCCACGTCCAGCGTGGACACGCAAACCGAACATCTCATACGCCAGGCCCTGATCACCGTAATGCAGGGCAGGACCACCTTTGTCATTGCTCACCGACTGAGCAGCGTCAGAAACGCCGACAGCATCCTGGTCATGAAGGACGGGCAGGTGGTGCAGCAGGGCGCCCACGAGGAGCTGGTCAACGTCCCAGGGCCGTACCAGGAGATCTACGAACTGCAGCTCCGTCCGCAGGAGCAGGAGGTCAACGGGCACCAGGAGGAGGCGGTGAAGGTCATCACGGGCGAGGCTTCAGGAAGCAGCTCCGCCGCGGCCGGAGAATCCGTCCGAAGGCCGGGCTCGACGCAAAGGGAGGCGTTGCCATGACGGGGGGCTGGAACCGCAACCTCCCGGGCGTCGACGAGGTGCGCCGCATACGCGGGCGGCTAAGCCTGGTGCTTGAGGACACGGAGTTCGGCAAGGTCTACGACCAGGGCGTTGTGCTGCGCCTGCTCGGCTATGTGCGCCCTCACTGGAAGCTGACCGCGTTCAGCATGGTGATGATGCTGGTGTACATAGGCACCCAGGTATCCGTGCCCCTGCTCGTGGCCCTGGCCGTCCAGGAGTTCATCAGGCCCGAGGACCTCTCGGTTGCGGAAAGAATCGCAGGTCTGAACAGGATCGGCCTTCTGTTCGCCGTTGTGGTCACACTGAACCTGGCGGGGAACTTTCTGCACCTTCGCGGCCTGGCAAGGGTCAACACGTCCGTGCTCTACAAGCTGCGAACGGACATGCACGACCACCTGCAGAAGCAGTCCACGCTCTTCTTCGACCACAACGAGGTTGGGCGGCTGATGAGCCGCGTCCAGAACGACACCATGGCCCTCCAGGAGTTCATGACCGTCTTCGTGGTGGGCTTTGCGGAGATCCTGAGCCTGGTGATCATCATCGTCATAATGCTGCTCATGAGCGCCGAACTGGCCCTGATATGCTTCACGGTCATTCCCGTTTTCGTGGTCATCATGATCTTCTGGCAGAGGCGTGCCCGGCGGGCATTCATGCGCATCCGCTACGCAATCGCCGGCGTGAACGCCAGCCTCCAGGAGAACATCACCGGCGTACGCGTTACCCAGAGCATGAACCGCGAGGCCATCAACCTGACACGCTTCGACCAGCTGAATGGCGACCACCTCGACGCAAACCTGAAGGCCATACGCCTCACCGCCAGCCTCATGCCCTCCGTGGAAGTGCTCACTGCGGTGGCCTTCGGACTGCTGATTGTGATAGGCGGCAGCATGGTTCAAGGAGGGTCAGTCGAGCTGGCGGTCATGGTGGCCTTCCTCCTGTACGTGCAGCGCTTCTTCGAGCCCATCAGAGCCCTGGTCATGCAGTACGCAATGATGCAGCGCGCCATGACGGCCGGAATGCGCATCTTCGAGCTTCTGGACGTAAAGCCGGAGCTGGTGGATGCCCCCGATGCCAAGCCGCTGCCTCCCATCAAGGGCCGAGTCCGGTTCGACGACGTGAGCTTCCACTACGTGCCGGAGGTGCAGGTACTGAAGAACGTGTCGCTGGAGATTCCACCGGGTGAGACACTCGCAATTGTGGGGCCAACGGGCGCCGGCAAGACCACGATCGTCTCGCTGGTCTCACGCTTCTACGACGTCACCGGCGGCAGTATCACCGTGGACGACTACGACCTTCGGGACGTGACCCGCTCCTCGCTGGCCGGCCAGATGAGCCTGGTGCTGCAGGAGCCCTTCCTATACTCAGCCACGGTCGCGGAGAATATCCGGTTCGCGCGCAGAGAGGCCACGCAGGCGGACATCGAGCGTGCAACCCGTGCACTCGGCGCCCACGAGTTCATCATGCGCCTGCCGCAGGGCTACGACACCGTCCTGCACGAGCGGGGCAGCAACCTGAGCCTGGGGCAGAGACAGCTGATCGCCTTTGCGCGAGCGCTTGTCGCAGACCCACGCATCCTCATCCTTGACGAGGCCACCGCGAACGTCGACAGCTACACGGAACGCCTCATCCAGGACGCTCTCAAGGAGCTGCTGAGGGGACGCACCGCCATCATCATCGCCCACCGGCTCTCGACCATACAGGACGCGGATCAGATCCTGGTGCTGCAGCATGGGCAGATTGCGGAGCTTGGGAAGCACAACGAGCTGCTGGCCAAGGAGGGCCTCTACGCACGGCTCTACGCCATGAACTTCCAGGACGAAGAAGAGGAGCCGGTCGCCGCGCCTCAGGAGGGGCAGAGGGCCTCCACCTAGCGGGAACATCACCCCGCGTCTGCTATCCGCTGCCTGACCTTTCCTCCCACAGTCGCGCCACAGCCTCTCGTATGAGCGCCGGTGCGAAACCGCGCCGGTGCAGGCGTCCCCACATTCGACGGCGGAAGGTGTCGTAGTCGGCGTCAGACAACGCAGGCAGCCAGCGGAGGCCGGCCCGGTAGGCGTTCTCGCGGTCGTCCAGCGGTTCCACGGAGGCTTGCGCCACGTCGCGTTCAACACCCTTGGCCTGGAGCTCCCTGCGTATCATGGCAGCGCTCCGCGGCCTGTGGTCCGCCCTGCTCCGGCTCCACGCCCGGGCGAACGCGGCGTCATCCAGAAGCTCCAGCTCGCGGAGGCGCTCCATCGCGCGCTCCACGGCTGACGAATCGTGGGTGCGCTGCAGGCGGCGGCGTACCTCCTGCTCGCTGCGAGGGCGGGAGGAGAGAAACCGCAGGGCGTGTCCGACGGCCCTCTCGTAAGCGCTGTCCTGTCGGGCGCTCACGTACGAACCCTGGCGGTGGCACGGCGGCGGGAGCCGTGCGCCTCGCGCCTAGTCCGCCTCCACCGCAGCCAGCTCCGGCGAGGGCTGGTTGACGGTCATGGACGACCTGATCTGCTGCTCCACGTCAGCCGAAACGTCCTTGTGAACGGAAAGGAACTCCTTGGCGGACTCCCGGCCCTGGCCCAGTCGCAGGTCTCCGTATGAGTAGAAGGAGCCGGCCTTGGTGATTGCGCCGCTGTTGGTGCCCAGGTCCAGGATGTCGCCTTCCTTGCTGATGCCCCGGTTGAACATGATGTCGAACTCGGCGACGCGGAAGGGCGGCGCCACCTTGTTCTTGACGATGCGGGCCCTGACCCTGGTGCCGATGACCTGCGACCCCTGCTTGATGGAGTCTATGCGGCGCAGGTCGATTCGGACAGAGCTGTAGAACTTCAGGGCGCGGCCGCCCGGCGTGACCTCAGGGTTACCGAACACCACGCCGATCTTCTCCCGCAGCTGGTTGATGAAGATGACCACCGTATGGGAGCGGTTGATGGCGGCTGCCAGCTTGCGGAGCGCCTGGGACATGATGCGGGCCTGCAAGCCCATGTGGGAGTCGCCCATGTCGCCCTCAAGCTCCGCTCTTGGCACCAGCGCGGCCACGCTGTCGATTACCACCACGTCCACCGCGCCGCTGCGCACCAGGTACTCGGCGATCTCCAGCGCCTGTTCGGCGGTGTCCGGCTGCGAGACCAGCAGATCGCCGAGGTTGACGCCAAGGTTGCTTGCGTAGGCGGGATCCAGGGCGTTCTCGGCGTCTATGTAGGCCGCCGTGCCGCCCATTTGCTGTGCCTCAGCCATGATGTGATGCGCAAGGGTGGACTTCCCGGCGGACTCCGCCCCGAAAATCTCGGTCACGCGTCCGCGCGGCACGCCGCCGATGCCCAGGGCAACGTCCAGCGAAAGTGAGCCGGTGGGTATGGCCTCAACGGCAAGCCTCTCACCAACCTCACCCAGCTTCATGATGCTGCCCTTGCCAACCTGGCGCTCTATCTGGCTCAGCGCCAGTTCAAGGGCTTTCTCTCTATCAGTGGCCATGAAATATCCTCCGGCTACACACTTGGGGCGTGGCTGAATGATAGCACGCAGCCCACGTATGGACAAGGGAGCGCTTTCAGCCCATACTGAGGATTGACGGCCCAATCCACCCCTCCTCGTCGAGCGCCACGTTCGCATAATGAGAAGGTACGCAGTCATACTGGCAGTGCTGGCAACGCTTGCGGCACATGCGGCCTGCAATAACCCCACACCTGCGGCGCCCGCGACAACCGTCACACCTCCACCCTCGCCGACCGCAACGCGCACGCCCATGCCTCCCGCCGGTACGGCTGCCACTCCGCGGCTTTCCGACACTCTTGCGCCAGTGCCGTCCCCCACGGTGATGGACTTGCGCCCCGCTCCCTCGCCAACGAGCCCAGCCCCCACGCCGCTTTCCACACCGCCCGCGCAGACCACGAGCACGCCATCGCCCGAACCGGTCGTACTCGATGAGACGACGCTGCTCACGGACGCGCCGGACCGGGACATCTACTCGCTCATGCGCAGGCTTCGCCCGGACGTGGA
Organism: Dehalococcoidia bacterium; assembly: GCA_034423135.1. Classification (GTDB taxonomy): domain Bacteria; phylum Chloroflexota; class Dehalococcoidia; order Lucifugimonadales; family UBA2985; genus JAPPHY01. Next base: position 38,474 of record DAOUJC010000012.1, read on the forward strand.
GCTGCCGATGGTCACTGCGGTCAACCCGGAGCCGGTCACGTACGAAGCCGGCCGTACGGACACATTCTGGGTGGCGGACCTTGAGGACTTGAGCATGTACCAGGTGGACGCCGACCTGCTATACGTGAGCGAGTACGCATACTGGTACTTCCACAAGGGCTACGAGCCGAGGGAGCAAGACCTGCAGACCGCCGCCCGCGCCTTCGACGAGTCCATCTATCCCACCGTCACGGGAGCATTCGGCTCTGAGTGGCTGCCCGGCATCGACAACGACTCGCGGCTCACCATCCTCCACACGCCACTCGGCGGAGTTGCGGGGTACTTCAGCGCCGCTGACGAGTACCCCAGCGCGATCTATCCCTTCAGCAACGAGCGAGAGATGATCTACATGAGCGCCGGCGCGTTCGTGGGTTCGCCGCCGTACCTGGGCACACTCGCCCACGAGCTTCAGCACGCCGCCCACTGGGCTGCAGATCCCAGCGAAGAGACCTGGCTCAACGAGGGCCTGTCCGAGGTCGCCAAGAACCTGGCAGACTATGGCTTCACGTTCGTCAAGTTCTTCGCGGCTGACCACAGGACGCAGCTCACGACGTGGCCCACCGGCAGGGAGTCCACCCTGCCTTACTATGGCGCAGCCACGCTGTTCGTGGAGTACCTTGCCCAGCACTATGGGGGCCACGAAAGCCTCATTCGGCTCGTCACGCAGGCCGAGGACGGCATCGAGGGCGTCACCGCCTACCTGGATTCGCTGGGCTACGAGGCCACCTTCCTCGACGTGTTTCGCGACTGGCTTGTGGCCAACCACCTGGACGCGTACGTGGCCGCCGGGGACTACTCGTACAGGGGGCTAAACCTGAGCGTCCGGCCAACAACCATCATTCGCGGGTACGGAGAGCACAGCGGCAGTGCCGCCCAGTATTCGGGCGACTACCTCGAGCTGCGCCTGCCGGAAGGAGACGCGTTGCTTGCATTCCAGGGCGAGCCGAGCACTCCGATTCTGCCCACAACCGCGCACAGCGGCGAGCACTGCTGGTGGGGCAATCGTGGCGACTCCATCAACTCGACGCTGACCACGGGCGCAGACCTTTCGGAGGTGGAATCGGCCACGCTTGAGTTCTGGACGTGGTACGCCATCGAGGAGTCGTGGGACTACGCCTACGTGGAGGTGTCCACGGACGGCGGGGAGACCTGGACGGTGCTTGAGGGCGAGCTCTCCTCGCCGGAGAGCGGGCTGGGCGTTGGCTTCGGTCCGGGCTACACGGGAAGCAGCGACGGCTGGCAGCGGGACTCAATCGACCTGACGCCGTACGCAGGCGGCGAGGTCCTCATCCGGTTCGAGTACGTGACCGACCAGGGCGTGAACGACGTCGGCATCTGCATCGACGACGTGTCGATTCCTGAGATCGGGTTCATGGACGACGCCGAGGAGCCCGGCACGTGGGAAGCGGTAGGATTCGTGAGGACGGACAACTCGGTCAAGCAGGAGCACCTGGTGCAGGTCATAGAGTTCGGTGAGGAGACGACGGTGAGGCAGATGGAGGTGGACGCGAACGGGCGCGGCGAACTGTTGCTGAGCGGCTTTGGGGACGGGCTGAGGAAAGCGGTGGTGATAGTGGCGCCCATTGCGCCCAAGACGTCGCAGCCGTCCACATACGTGCTGTCCGTGGAGCCTGCGCCCTAACGGACGAACGCGAACCACGCGAGGCCTCCCACAATCGCCGCCGCGATGATCAGCGGCGCCACGCACGTGATGAAGGCTCCGAGGCCGCGCATCAGCCTCAGCATCATGAACGGGAACCGGACGGGCAGCAGGACTAGCCGGAGCAGGCCGAGCATAGCCCGCTAGTCGGACAGGTTGAGGTGCTCCTTCAGGGCCTCCACCGCCTCGTGGGAACCGAACACGGTCGTCAGCTTGCCGTTCACGCGGACTCGCCGCTTGGCAATCAGACCCTTCTTGTGGAGCAGGTAGAGCGACCAGCTGAGGGAAGACCTCTTCAGCCGGGGGAAGATCCGCAGCAACCCCTCATCGCCGTTGTCGAATACCTCATCGGGTCGCCGGTTCAACTCTTCCAGCAGCATGGCTTGCAGCGGGGGGAGACTCTCTTCGGTGGGTCCCGACCTGGCCATAATCTGCGAGATTTTCATTGCTCACACTCCGTACATTAAAGCGCTTGTGAGAGTGTATCAGATTTGTCAAGCGATGTTGAGCGTTTGCGAGCTACAGATGTTCCTGCGCAGGCAGAGCTTTGCGTAACACCAGATGAGGGCGTGCACTCTTCGTCACCCCTGCGAAAGCAGGGTTCTAGAACCCCTAGAAGGAGGAAAATAGATTCCCTAAACTCACAAACGAAGTGCAACACCTTGCTAAGGTGTTGTCATAGTTGGGCAAGGGACTCCGCAGGCAGGAATCCAGAGGACTCGGGGGATGCGACGGCGGCAGACTCTAGGTTTCGCGTCTCGGCTGCGCGTAGTTTACCCTGAGCATAGCCGAAGGGCTCGAAATGGCAGTTATGAGCAGTCGCTGTCCACAACAACCGTCATTGCGGCGGAAGCCGCAAGGTGTTGCACTTCGTTTGTGAGTTTAGGCAATCCAGGGGGAGAGGCGTCTACCACCAGATCTTGTTCTCCACGCTGGACTGAAGCTCCGAAAAGTCGCGAGTCCACAGGGAGGTGCTCAGGTACTTCCAGCCGCCGTCAGCCAGGAGGCACACGATATTGCCTCTCTCCATCCGCTCCGCCAGCCGCGTGGCGCAGCACACCACGGAGCCGGACGAGATGCCTGCGAATATCCCTTCCCTGTCCATCAGCTCCCGCGTGAACCTGAACGCCGCACTGCTCTCGACCATGATGCGGCTGTCCAACAGAGAAAGGTCGAGGATGGGCGGTATGAACCCTTCTTCAAGGCTGCGTAGACCCTGGATCACGTCGTCGGGGTGCGGCACCACAGCCACAACCCTTATCTCAGGGTTGTACTCCTTGAGCCGCCGACCAACGCCCATGAGCGTGCCGCCCGTCCCGAGACCGGCCACGAACACGTCGATTTCCGGCATGTCCTCGATGATCTCGCGGCCCGTGGTCTCGTAGTGGGCCCTGGGGTTGGCCTCGTTGCCGTACTGGTACGGCATGAAGTAGGTTGAGTCCTCGGCGGCCATCTGCTCGGCCACCACAATCGCCCCGTTGGTGCCCTTGGCCCCGTCGCTGAACACGATCTCCGCGCCGTACGCCTGCAGAAGCTGCGCCCTCTCCCCGCTCACGTTCTCAGGCATGACCACCTTGATGCGGTAGCCCTTCCGCCGTGCGATGAACGCCAGCGCGATGCCAGTGTTGCCGCTGGTGGGCTCAAGGATGGTCTTGTCGTGCGTGAGCGAGCCGTCAGCCTCCGCCCTATCGATCATGTACTTGGCGATGCGGTCCTTGAGGCTGCCCGTGGGGTTCTGCCCCTCCAGCTTGGCGAAAATGCGAACGTCCGGGTTGGGACTCATCCGCTCAATCTCCACAAGCGGCGTGCCCCCAATTGTGGAGAGGATGTCGCGATTGCTCATAGGTGACCGGTTGCCCACGCCGCGAGCCGGTGCCCGCAGTCCTACGCTACGACGGCAGGCTCCTGCAGTCCGCAGAAGACCTCGTAGTCGATGAGCTTGTGGATGGTGGGGTTCTCGCCGCACAGGGCGCACTTCTTGTTGCGCCGCAGCTTCACCGTGCGGAACTCCATGCTCAGCGCGTCGATGAGCAGCAGGCGGCCGACCAGCGGCTCGCCCTCGCCCAGGATGAGCTTGATGGTCTCCGTGGCCTGGATACTGCCCACCATGCCCGGCAGCGCTCCGAGCACTCCCGCCTCGGCGCAGCTAGGTACGGCGCCCGGAGGCGGCGGCGTGGGGAAGAGGCAGCGATAGCACCCTTGGCCAGGCACATACACGGTCACCTGGCCATCGAACAGCAGAATGCTGCCGTCCACCAGGGGCTTGTTGCAGAGGTAGGAGGCGTCGTTTACCAGATAGCGGGCCGGGAAGTTATCGGCGCCGTTCACCACGATGTCGTACTGCGCGATAATCTCCATGGCGTTCTCGGAGGTCAGGGGCTCTTCGTGGAGCACCACATTCACGCCGGAGTTGTACTCCATCAGCGTCTGCTGGGCCGAGAGCACCTTGGGCGTGCCAACGTCGTTCTCGTGGTGGAGGATCTGACGCTGTAGGTTGCTAATCTCCACCACGTCGAAGTCCACGATGCCCAGGGTGCCGACGCCGGCGAGACACAGGTACAGCGCAGCGGGCGAGCCGAGCCCGCCGGCTCCCACGATGAGCACCTTGGCCTCAAGCAGCTTCCTCTGCCCGCTGCTGCCCACCTGGGGCATGATGATGTGCCGACTGTACCGCTTTACCTGATCCGGTGAGAGCGCTGTCGTCTGAGTCATGAACCAAGTCCTCCTGGGTTCGGCGGAGACCGCGCGGGAATTGCGGCCTCAGCATGCTAGTTTACAACAAAGAAGCCCCGCGTTCCACACCTGCCGGAACCTGAGCGGTGGACTGCACGCGGGACAGGAGGTTTCCGTGGCTAGATGTGGTACATCCCCCGCCCGTGGGATCGCCTCTGACGGTTCGCCAGGTCAGCGATGGTGGTGGACCCCAGCACGCTGTCTATGGCGTCCTCCACGGAGCGCCACACCTCACGCTGGGCGCAGTTGCCGGAAAGCGTACACTCCGTAGGCTCGGTGATGCAGTCCAGGGACGCTCCGCCGCCGTCCAGGCCCGCCATGACCATGCCCAGGCTGATCTCGTCCGGGGACTTGGCCAGCACGTGGCCTCCCTGCGGCCCCCGCCGGCTGCGGATGAACCCGAACTTGCCAAGGGTGGTGAGCAGGTTCTCCAGGTACGGCTCCGGTATGCTCTGGCGGTCCGCTATCTCCACGGTCTGCACGGAGCCGTCTCCGTACCGCTGCGCCAACTCGACCAGCGCCCGCACACCGTAGTCCACCTTCATGGGCACTCGCATGCCGCCACCTCCTCGTTGCGTCCGTTTTGAGATTATAGCACTCCGCCTTGCGCAGCTTCAAGTCCGGCTATATCATTCAAGGAGGTGCAGGATGCCCATCGAGATTCCCATTGGCCCCGGAGGAGCAGACCGGGGCAAGACTGAGGTGCCGGGCGACCCCTGCTTCTTCTGCGAGGTCATCGCCGGCCGCTCCGAGAAGGGCATGGTCGAGGAGACCGAGCTGACGCTTACGCTCGTGAACTGGGCCCAGTTCGAGCTTGGCCAGGTCTACGTTATCCCCAGACGCCACGCACCCACGCTGTTCGACCTCACGAATGATGAGACCATTGCGATTACCCATGCCTCGCGCCGCGTCGCCGACGCCCTCATCCGGGCGTACGACCCCGAAGGGCTGAATCTCATCCAGAATAACGGAGTGATTGCCGGACAGAGGGTTCCCCACTTTCACATGCACGTTGTACCCCGCCGTAGAGTGGGCAGCGACTGGGGCAACGGGCCTCCTCACCTGGCCGTGCTGGAGGGTAAGGCGCCAATCAGAACCGAGCGCGACGTCATCGTCAGCCTGGAACAGGAGCACGAGATCGCCCGCCACATCAGGCGATTTCTGTAGTGGCACTGATGACAATGGCTCGTCCAGTCGAGGTGCTGGGGTTGTGGGACGATCACACGCGTTGCAAGAGGGTCCTTGGCGTGGTAAGTGCTATGCCAAGATACAGCGCTGATGGCGGAATGAGTCCCATGCCTTGCGGTTGAGTTCAGTTGCCTGGTCTGTGACTGAGGACATGACTTCTGCGCCGCTACTCTGAGCCCTCAAGGTACCATTGTGGCGGCCCTCCGCCGTGGAAATCGTGTTCAGATACGATCTTGGCCAGTCTCTCCGGCCACCAGTCCATTCCCTCATGGTGCGCGTATACGAGGCTGCCGTGCAGATTGAGGGCAATCAGAAGGTTGTACCGTTCCCAGAAACGATCGGGCGAAGCGACACCAAGATAGCCTTCGACTTGGCCCCGTGCGAATGGAATGCTGATCGCTGTGGTGAACCACGGGACCTTGTAGAAGTCCTCTACTGGGTCGCCCCAATCACACCGGTTGAAATCTATGACTCCCTGGAGTTTCCCTTCGCGAATAATCAAGTTAGCCAAATGGTAGTCGTCATGCTGGAAACGGACTTCGCTCTCACGCAGGAGGGGGATGTTTGTCTCAATATAGCCCTCGATTTTCGCCTGCCCTCTAAACGTCAGTCCGTGTTCGCGAGCTTGGGCGACCTTGCTTTCGTACTTGGCAACCCTGGCCTTAAACCAATCAAAGCCTTTTTCGGGGTGTTTCAACTGGTGGATAGCCCATAGCTCTTGGCCCGCATCTTCCCCGATTTCGTACTGCGTCGAGTCTGGAAGCTTTGGAATCGCGTCTGCCGCGCTCTCGCCAGGAATGTAGCCGAGCAGCGTATAGCAGAGTTGGCCTGGTTCGTCGACCCCAAACTCGAGAGGCGGCGAGCAACGGATCCCTCTGCCGTGGAGGGTATAGAGGAGTTCGAATTCCCGCCGACGCCGCAAGAGCTTCTCGATGCCACTAATCCGTAGCAGGTAGGTGCGCTCTCCGTCTTCCCAGAGGATATACTTCCGTTCCTCAGAGAAGCCCTTGTCCAGGAATTCAATGCGGTCTACAGAGCGAAGCCGCCCGCTTCGGGCGACGATTGGCTCTACTTCAGCTGTGATCTGTCCCATTGCCTCGCTAGCCCTTTCTCGTAGCGCTGGCGGCGGAAGGAGTCCCATGCCTTGCGGTTGAGCTGGGCTGCACAGTCCGTTGCGACCGACACACCTACGCTTCTCGCAAGTTGGACTCGAACTGAAAATCCAGCAGCTTCTTGCGCTCCACTCTCTTGCTGATGTTCAGCATCTCCACACCAACCACCCTGTTCTCTGAGTTGAAGTCCAGGACAACACCCGGCTGCACCTCTTCGGACTCCACTATCGCCGACTCGTCCAACCGCAAGTATAGGGTATCGGTTTCTTCATCCAGCTTCAGTTTCATTATGTTCCTCTTCCGGGTGCCTCGACAAGTCTACAGGTGTATTGGTTGGGGCCGCTGCGTCGTGTCTTCAATGCTCATATCAGACGCGCCTTGGCGGTTTGCGGCCTCATAGGACCACCCATTCCTGCGAAGGCAGGAATCCATCTCAGGCAATCTCTTCGTACAGGTCTGACCACGTGGGATTGCGCTCTTCAATTTGCCTTATCTTCCACGCCCTCTTCCACTTCTTGATTGCCTTCTCCCTGACAAGAGCGCTTTCCATCGACTCGTGGGCCTCGTACCAGACGAGTGTGTGGACCTCGTAAGATTTGGTAAACCCCTCCACGAAGTCACTCTTGTGCTCCCAGACTCGCCTGGCTATATCCCAGGTGACGCCGACGTATAGGGTACCATTCTGCTTGCTCGCCAGGATGTATACGCAGGGTGTTGACATGCATGGTTTCCTGGATTCCTGCCTTCGCAGGAATGGATTGAGTGGGTCCATGCCCCGGCTGCTGGATTCCTGCCCCCGCATCAAGTGCGGGGCACAGGCTACGCAGGAATGGCTAGGGAATCCCGTACTCCGCCCAGCGGCCGTCCACCAACGCCCTGACCTCGTCAGACATCACGATGTCCGGAGGCCACTCACGCTGACGGCCCTCCAGCGGGCCCTTGGCCGTGGCGTCGATGCCGACCTTGCTGCCGAACCGCGCCGTCGGAGAGGCGTGGTCCAGGTCGTCGACCGGGCCGGCGGCGATGGTGATGTCGCGGGAGGCGTCGAGGTTGTTCGTCACGCGCCAAGCCACCTCCGACACGTCCTGCACGTTCACAAAGTCGTCCACCACGATGATCGCCTTCGCCAGCATCATCAGACCCAGGCCCCACAGCGCGTACATCACCTTCTGCGCCTGACCGGGGTACTCCTTCCTGATGGACACGATCACCAGGTTGTGGAACACGCCCTCCGCGGGCATGTTCACGTCCACGATCTCAGGCAGAACCATCTGCATGATGGGCAGAAACAGGCGCTCCGTGGCCTTGCCCATGTAGTAGTCCTCCTGCACGGGCCTGCCAACCAGGATTGTGGGATAGATGGGCCTGTTGCGACGGGTGATTGCGGTGAGGTGGAACACGGGGTACTGGTCGGCCATCGAGTAGTAGCCGGTGTGATCGCCGAACGGGCCTTCAACGCGCGTCTCGCCGGGCACAACGTAGCCCTCCAGCACGATCTCCGCGTGCGCCGGCACCTCCAGGTCCACCGTGGCGCACTTGACGACCTCGACGCCCTCCTCGCGGATGACGCCCGCGATCGCTAGCTCGTCCAGGCCGGGCGGCAGCGGCGCTGACCCCGACCACAGCGTCGCAGGGTCGCCGCCCAGCGCGACGGCCACGTCCAGCCTCTCTCGCCCCATGCCCTGCGCCGCGCGCTCGTGGTGGGTACCCACCTTGTGCGTCTGCCAGTGCATCCCCGCCGTCTGCCCGTCGTAGACCTGCATCCGGTAGGTGCCCACGTTGCGAGCGCCCGTCTCCGGGTCTCGCGTGATGACCAGCGGCAGCGTGATGAAGCGGCCGGCGTCCATCGGCCAGCACTTCAGCACGGGCAGCGAGTTGAGGTTGGCGTCGCGGCCGGTGAGCACGACCTCCTGGCACGGCGCGTTGCGAACCGTCTTCGGCTGTGTGCCGGCGATCTTCGCCAGGTCGATGAGCGTGCGCGCCTTGTTGACGAGACCCTTCGGCGGCCCCTGCGTGAGTGCCAGCAGCTTGCGCACGCGGTCTCCAAGCTCGTCGAGATGTTCCACTCCCAGCGCCCACGCGATGCGCCGCATGGAGCCGTAGGTGTTGATGAGCACGGGCATGTCGAAGCCCTCCACGTTCTCGAAGAGGAGGGCCGGGCCGCCACGCTTCACGACGCGGTCGTTGATCTCGGTGATCTCGAGGTCGCGGCTGACCGGCGCCGTGATGCGCGCCAGCTCGCCGCGCTCCTCCAGGAATGTGATGAACTCGCGTATGTCCTTGAACTTCATACTCTCTCCTTGTGAACAGCCTCCGCGCCAATGCTCCGCAGCAGCAGGCCGCGCAGGTCGTCCAGTGCGCCCTCCAGCGGCTCCGGTTGGCCAGTGTAGAGCCACCGCACGATTACCTCGTTCACGGCGCCCATCCACACGTAGGCCGTGAGCTCCGTGTCGACAGGCTGGATCGAACCCTCCTCAACCGCCTCGTCGAGGTGCGACTTGATGGCGTCTGCGAAGAGTGAGTGGATGGCGAGCAGGCGCTCGTCGAACGCGCGGCCCAGGCCGACGCCGCCCACGAGCAGTATCTTGGCGAGGCTGCGGTGCCGCGTGAACGTGCGGAACACGGTGTCCAGCGCCGCGGTGACCTTCGCCAGCGCCCCGCTCTCGCGGCTGATGGCCTCCTCCGTGGAGCGGGCCAGGTGCGAGATTAGCCGGTCCACCAGCGCGAAGAAGATCTCCTGCTTGCTGGGGAAGTGGAAGTAGAAAGAGCCCTTGGACGTGCTGGACGCCCGGACGATGTCGTCCACGGCCGAGCCGTGGTAGCCCTTCTCGGAGAAGACCTCTTCGGCGGCGTCCAGGATGCGCTGCTTGGTCGCCTCCTTGCCTTCCTGGGCCGGTCGCAGCCGCGACTCCCTGGCCTCCATGCTCACCTCCCGACCGACTGGTCGGTCTAAAGTCTAGTGAGGCCGCTGTCGCGCGTCAATATCGGGCAGATCTGCGGGTTCAGCGCGCCCTGGGGGCGTGCATGGCGCCGCTGGTAATGGGCTCGTTCAGGTATACGTCTCCGTTGCGAATCTTGATGTTGAAGCCGCAGTCCGGCTGGGTGCAGACCCAAGCCTTGTAGTGGATGGGCGCCCCCTGGCTCCCGAAGTCCGAAAGAGGTACGAGGTCGCCATCGCTGCACTTCTTGCACTTGGGTATGATCAGGTTCTCCACTGAAGCCTCCTCCCGGCCGGTTCGAAACTTTGAGAAGTATATCACGAACGAAAACCAGTGACAAGCGAGACGGCCTTGCGGGAGGTCGCGTTTCGACTCGACGCGTCTTCCACTGCGCGCCTGTAACCCACCGGTGGTATAATGCGAGGCGACGCCCAAAGGAGATTCCCACCATGAGCAGCAACCCGTACGACATAGCGATCATCGGCGGCGGCATCGTCGGCCTAGCCACCGCCATGCAGCTCTCCACCAACCACCCCGATCAGCGCGCGGTGGTGCTGGAGAAGGAGACCGCCATTGGCAGGCACCAGACGGGCCACAACAGCGGCGTAATCCACTCCGGCATCTACTACCGCCCAGGATCGCTGAAGGCGCGGAACTGCGTTGAGGGCGGCCGCGCCCTCATGGCGTTCTGCGATGAGAACGGCATCGAGTACCAGCTGTGCGGCAAGGTGATCGTGGCCACGAACGAGAACGAGCTGCCCGCGCTCGACGAGTTGCACAGGCGCGGCACGGCCAACGGCGTGCCTGGCCTGAGGATGATCGGCCCGGAGGAACTGCGCGAGATCGAGCCGTACGCCAACGGCATCCGGGCCCTCCACTCGCCGAACACAGGCATCATCGACTTCGCGCAGGTGGCCGCGGCGTACGCCAGCCGCTTCCGCGGGAACGGCGGCGAGGTGCTCACCAACGCTCGCGTGATGTCGATTCGCCGCGCCGACGGCCTCGTCTACCTGGAGACCGACAGAGGCGCCGTTCGCGCTCGCAACGTCATCAACTGCGCCGGCCTCTACTCGGACGCCATCGCCCGCATGATGGGCGTGCCACAGGACGTTCGCATCGTGCCGTTCCGCGGCGAGTACTACATGCTCGCTCACGAGGCCGAGCACATGGTGAACGGGCTGATCTATCCCGTGCCCAACCCCGAATTCCCGTTCCTGGGCGTCCACTTCACCCGCACCGTCCACGGCGAGGTGGAGGCCGGCCCGAACGCCGTCCTGGCATTCGCCCGCGAGGGCTACAACCTCACCCGAGTGAACCCGAAGGAGATGCTCGGCACGCTGGGCTATCGAGGCTTCTGGACCATGTCTGCCCGCTACTGGAAGATGGGCATGAAGGAGCTTTACCGCTCGCTCAGCAAGGGTGCGTTCGTGCGGTCGCTGCAGAAGCTGGTGCCGGACATACGCGACGAGCACCTGGTGAAGGGCAATGCGGGCGTCCGCGCGCAGGAGGTGGAGCGCACCGGCCTGATGACGGACGACTTCCACATCACCGAGACGCCGAACGCCGTCCACGTGCGGAATGCGCCTTCGCCGGGCGCCACGGCCTCGCTTGCGATAGGCCGTGACGTGGTCGCCGCGGCCGCCAAGGCGTTCAGGCTGGGATAGCGGCCGCCGCTGCCTGTCCGCTCACGCCCTTCGACAAGCTCAGGGTGAGCGGACTAACGCCCCCACTCCGCTCATGGTGAGCCTGTCGAACCATTTGAGCGGAGAGACTGGTAGCGGTCCCGCCTACCGGTACGCCACCAGCACCACCGACGCCGTCGCAAGCCACAGCACAATGTTCACCAGCAGCGGCGCGTCCGTCAGCAGTATCTGCTCCGGGCTCTCGCCCAGGTTCTTGTGGTGCACCAGGTACAGGTAGCGGAACAGCCCGTACATCACGAAAGGAATCGTGAGCAGCATCGCGTTGTTGTCGGGCAGGTTTTCCGCGGTGAACGTGTAGAGCACATAGGAGACCAGCGTCGCCGGGGCCACTATCGCAATCAGCTGCTCCAGCAGCCGCGGCGTGTAGTCCTCAAGGCTCTGCCGCTGGAGCGAACCCCTGTCGCCCGCGAGCTCGATCTCGTTGAGGCGCTTGGCGAACCCCAGGAACAGCGCGCCCAGCGACGTGCACACGTACAGCCACGGCGAGATCTCCACGTCCAGCACAACCGCGCCGGCGACGGCCCGCAGCACGAACCCGGAGCTGATGGCCATGATGTCCAGGATCACCATGCGCTTCAGGTACAGCGAGTAGGCCCCGTTGATGGTCAGGTACACCCCCGCAATCAGCGCGAACAGCGGCTCCAGCATCCAGGCGAGGGCTGCTCCGGCGACAGCTAGCGTGACGGCCACCGCCACAGCCGCCACCGGCGACACGACGCCCGCGGCGATGGGACGGTGGCGCTTCTTGGGGTGATTGCGGTCGTGCGCGGCGTCCAGGACGTCGTTGACGAGGTACACGGCGCTGGTGACGAGGCAGAAGATGGCCGCGGCCGCTGTGATGAGCGCGAAGGTGCGGTATGCTTCGCCCGGGTCGCTCAGGCTCCACGCCTGGTCGACGGTGAAGAACAGGGCGAAGTAGATGATGAGGTTCTTGGTCCACTGGCGCGGGCGCATCGAGGAGATGACCCCTCTGGCTGCAGCCCAGCCTCCTGCCTGACCGACTCCCTCAGCTTCTGCCATTGCGATTGGATGATAACCAGCCACGGCGCGCAAAGTCAACGCGCAGCGCCGCCGCCATTGGAGCACGACACCGCTCATCCTGAGCCCGTCGAAGGACATGAGCGGTGTCAGGAGGGCCAAAACTGCCCGCTCATATGGTTCGACTGGCTCACCATGAGCGGGCTGGAGGTTGCGCCACAACCAGCACTGCCCATGCGGAGTAAACCATCCTATGGCGTTCGCAGGCGGATTGCGGTACAATATGCGAGCGTCATCGCACGAGACGGTGCACGGCGCCGATCACCTCCACATCGAGGAGACACAACGTGAACGCACTGATTGCCATCCTGTTGCCCTTTGGGGCCATGATTGCGGTTGCCATCCTGATGATTGGCTTGGGTAACGTGTTCCTGGCTGCCGGCCACGACGGCACGATCGTGATTGGCCTGGCGATCATCGTGCTCGTCCCGCTCGGCGGGTGGCTGGTCACCCGCGGCGGCGATAGTAGCAGCGGCTGACCGCATTCCCTGGCCGACCCGCCGCCTGGCTCCTAGACTGCGCTTCAATGCCACAAGGGAGAGCTGGTGTAGCAGGCACCACGGTGCCTGCGCAGCATTCTGAGGTTCCCTTCGAGAGTGGACTGCCGTAGCAGCGCCCCCAAGTGTGGCCAGAAGTACAAACCTATGAAACAATCATTAGGACTTACTCTGCTTCTTCTAGCTCCTATTGTCTCCGCTTGCGACCAGCTTTCCGAGCCTTCGGCACTGGACGTCGCAGAACGACAGGCCGAATACGAAGCACTAAGTGAGGAATTTGACGACTACTGGTTTCTCGAAGGGAAGACGGGGGCGGAAGCAAGGTTTGAGCATGGGTTTAAAGTTCCGGAAGCCTGCGACGAAACTATCGCCGAGGCGCAAGCACGGGAAGCAATCTTGGACAATGCAATGTTCTTGGCCATTGTGGATGACGATAGAGGGGAAGTCTATGATCTCTGGGGGCAAAAGATCGAGTTGCTGCAGCAGCTCGACTCTAGCATGAAACAGGGCTGCCCCTAGGCCCCCGGTCAGCATATGGTGCAATCATCTGTTCGGAATTTCAAATCGTAAAGACCACGCCACACATAGTCTTCCAGGAGACGACCAAGACCCTTCAACCCCCAGGCCGGCCTGCCGTTGGAACGCTTGCCTACGGCTCGTCACAGCGCATTCCGATGCCCCCCGCCGCACGGACATTAATGCGCTCAAGGAGTGCCGAAACAACAAGCACGTGCTCTACAGTCAGCAAGAAGGGCTGTGCGCAGGCTGCAAGAACTGGCTATACTTTCACAACTTCACCGTTTATTACGTGGTGCCGCAGAGCAGGGGCGGCACTGACCACGTCGAAACACAGCAACTGCTCTGCGGGGCCTGCAACTCGCTCAAGGGCGGCCGGCCACAGGAATACCCTATAGCGAGGCTGCAAGAGATTGGGGTAACATGAAGCTACCCGGATGGACCTGGGCCGCGATCATTATTGTGATTCTGCTCATATTCGCACCTGCATTTGTCTTTGGTCTCGCCACAGATATCCTACGAGCGATTTGGGAATTGCTGAAACTGGCTTGGCAATAGAATGTAGAATCGTTCTTGAAGGGAGACGCATGAGGTACGTAAAGAATGGCAAGGTGTACGACACCGACACGGCGACAATGTGCCATAAGACCACGACTGACGGTTCCCTATATCGTAGCCAAAAGGGAACTTTGTTTGTTGTTACCCTCACTATGATGGGTAATCTCAGCAAGATTGTGGAATTTGATGAGCAAGCAGCAGCCCATTGGCTGGAACAGAGGGAAGCTCCTGAGGAGTCCTATCAGAAGGCCGGCATACCGCTGGAGGAGGTTTAGACGCTGAGGAAGGTCAGCGTCCCCCGACGCAGACGTAGCTAACCAGTCACCCTCAACCACCCTCCCTCCCCTAACCCACGCGCCGCCGCCGTAGCACCTCTTCGTCGAACTCCACGCCCAAGCCGGGGCCCATGTGTGGTATGCTTGGTCATTCATGATCCGTACTGCCTAACCGACGCGCTCCGCGGGCCTTCAGGCTATCGCGCGCCGATTGGGTCTCGCGTCGTAAGCTCCGGAAACAGCGAAAAGTCGCGGTCCCGGGTGAGGAGCGCTTCGGCTCCATGGGCTACGCATATTGCAGCTATCCTGGCGTCGTGAACTACGCCCCCTATAACTCGGGGGCGCCGCATGAAGCTCTCCAGTATCTCCGCAAAGTCATCAGTCTCCCCTATCAGCCGCAACGATGGAGAGGCGATCCACGCCGCGAGCTGACGCCAGGACTGCTCTGGACTAGTGGCGTTTTCCTTCCAGATGCGCGGATTGGTCACCACACTGTGAAACTCGTAGCAGCAGGGCCAGGGAATCGACCAGGCATCACCGCCTTCCGCCAGTTCCCGCACAATCGACGCTGCCGCGTCGTGATGCCTCGATTCGCGGCGGTGTTCCTACACGAGCAAGTTCGTGTCGATGGCGATCATCTGGTTGACGGCTCTCTGTAGATGACCTCTCGGAGGTCCTGCCAGGAGAACGCCTCCAAGGGGTCCTTTGCCCCTGCTTCGCCCACGCTATGGTCGGGCAGCCGGTAGCGTCTGCGAGGAGCAGAGTCGGAGAGCACTCGGCGAAGCCCTTCTTCAACCACGGCGCGCAATGGGCGCCCGGTTCGCTTCGCGTGCCGCTTCGCACGTGCCAGCAATTCGTCCTGTATCTCAAGCGTCGTCTTCATAAGACCCACACTAGCCACATCGCCGCCACCGGTCAAGCCACAATGCAAGCGTTCACGGTCTATGGGACGAATGCCTAAGGGCGTGGTTACCCTTCCCCGGTGGTCAGCAGATTTCGCTTGCTGGACTCCCCTACCCCACCCTCCGCCGCCGCAACACCTCCTCGTCGAACTCCACGCCCAGGCCGGGGCCCGTCGGCGGCGTGATGTACCCGTTCTCGAAGACGATGGGCTCCTTGAAGATCGTCTGGTGCAGTGGCCCCATGTTGGCCTCCTGAATTAGGAAGTTGGGCGAGCACGTGTCCAACTGCACGGCAGCCGCCGCGGCGATGGGTCCGCACGCCATGTGAGGTGCAATCATCGCATAGTGGGCCTCGGCTATGCCCGCGATCTTCTTCGACTCCAGGATGCCGCCGCACTGCCCCACGTCCAGCTGGATGATCTGCGCGGCCTGCTTCTCGATCAGCTCGGCGAACTCGTACTTGGTCACCAGCCGCTCGCCGCTTGCGATTGGGATGCTGGTGTGCGCGGCGACGCGGGCCATCTCGTCGACGTTCTCCGGCGGAACCGGCTCCTCGAACCAGAACGGGTGGTACTCCTCCATCATCTGCGCGACGCGAATGGCGCTGTAGGTGGTGAGCTGCCCGTGCGTGCCGATGCCAACCTCCATCCGGTCGCCGACGGCGTCGCGGATGCTCTTGAAGATGCGCCGCGCGATGTTGATCTCGGCCAGCGAGATGTCGCGCGGCAGCGGGTACAGAGGCGGGAACGGGTCGAGCTTGCAGGCGGAGTTGCCCTCCTCCACAAGCTGTACGGCGATTTCGCCCGCCGCCTCCGGGTTCGCCTGGAAGCCGCCCTCCGGGATGGGCATGTAGGCGTAGGCGCGCAGCCTGTCGTGGTACCGGCCGCCCAGCAGGTTGTAGATGGGCTGGTTGGTCGCCTTGCCGATGATGTCCCAGCAGGCGATCTCGATGGCGCTGAGGGCGGGCGTGGCGTTGAGGCTGGGATGGCGGAAGTCGTGGCGAGAGCCGTAGACGCGCTGCCATATCTGCTCGACGCTGAACGGGTCCTCGCCGACGATAAACTGGCGGCCCATCTCCTCCAGCAGGCTGATCTGCGACTTCATCTCCTGCACCGGGAAGTTGCGACCGGCGCCGGAGAATGTGTTGCCGGTGATGCGCTCGCCCAGCCCGACGATGCCCTCGTCCGTGACCAGCTCCACGAACAGCAGGTATCGACCGCCGCGGTATGGCGGCTCGTTCTCCACGACCATGGTCCTCAGCTCAGTGATCTTCATGGGGGCCTCCTTGTGGTTTGGCGTTACGGCGAGCCGTCCGAATCAGCGGGGTGTAGTGTGCGGCTGTGGGCGATGGCATCGTCGTCAAAGGCAGTCTATCCTTACTCACTCCAGTGGTAGGTAGGGCAGGTCTACTGTCCACGCCAGAACGTGCTTGTTCGGGTGTGGAGCGAAGATCAGATAGAATGTCCCCTCTTCATCAGGCAGGGAAGTGCTGGCGTTGCGTGCAATCCCTTCAAGTATGCCAAGGCCATCACCCTCGTAACGAATATCCCCAAGATCTACCCCGGCAACCTTTCCAGATGGGGAGATAAGCCCCATAGCGCTCTCAAGAAAGTTGTAACCCATAGACTCGCCACGAGGCCCCGCGCCCATCCACTCGATACGCACGTTGAAGAGGACTTGGCGCTTGGCATATCCAAACGGCTTGGTTTCGACGAAGCTGGCGGTCACAGACCAGTTGTCGATTGTGCCAGTGCCACCGTCCTCCGCATAGACTACAGGGCGCTCATCAGGAGTTGTCCATTGCCTCGTGAGAGTTGCCAAGGAAGTGCTAGCGGTCGTGGGAGCCGGAGCGGTTACAGCGGTCGGCGTGGGATATGGCGTGTAGGTGGGAAGTGGGGTATAAGTCGGCAACGGCGTATAGGTGGGCGCAGGTGTTGCAGTGGGCGCTGAGGTACAGCTTACAAGCAACAATGCTGCCAATATACCGACGAACGCTACTCTCACTTACCCCTCCACAGCCTCGAAACGCAGTCGCAGTCCCAAGGCACGGGCGATCTTCATGGTCGTAGCCAGCGACGGGTTGCCGTTCTCCGATAGAGCCTTGTAGAGGCCCGCTCTGTCCAACCCGGTGTCTCTGGCTATTTCGCTCATGTTCTTCGCGCGGGCGATATCTCCGAGGGCAAGCCGTATCAGGCTGCCATCCCCAGGGTCTTCCTCAACGGCTGCGTTGAGATAGTACGTGGCGTCTCTCTCATCGGTGATGAAGTCTGCGGCGTCGAGTTTTCTTAGTTGCATAGGCATGACCATATTGTAGACCGTAGCCTACAATACTTCAATGGTTTGGAGCCGTTAAACGTGGCCTCAGGCACAAAACGGCGCCGAGGATGCCGAAGGCCGCTCCCTACCCGGCGTTGGCGCCGTTCAGAACGCCCTCGAGCTGACGCACCAACATACCCACGTTGTCCAGGTAGTCCTTCAGCGTCGCTTCATCAAGCCAACCCTCGTAGAAGTTGGCGTGCAGTGCCTCTGCCATTGCGAACCACCGGCCGATCTCAACGCTGTCCGTTTCCTCACCTAGCTTGGCAACGGCAAGCCGCAGCTGTCTGTGACGCGAGTGCTCCCAGCCGCGCTCCACGGCCACAGCCTTGACTATCTGCGCGGCCGCTCCCCAGCCCTTCTCGGAAGCTTGGCGGTGGTCGCCACTGCCGAGCTCTTTGAACGCCTGCGCCAGGAACGTCCTGCTCTGGTTTACGTGAACGCGTGTCTCGTCCTGCATCCCGCGCCTCCTGTCCACATTGTCCCACCGGTCTAGGCGTTGGTCAATCGTTGGAGAGGCTCACAGTGGGCGGCGGGCACCGTGGTGCCGAAGGCCGGATTCGAACCGGCACGGGGCTTTCACCCCAACGGTTTTTGAGACCGCCGCGTCTACCGTTCCGCCACTTCGGCGTCGAGCTGCTTGTGTGTACGCGCCCCGCTAGGACGACGCCAGGCCGTCCGAGACAGTCTTCAGCGCCGCGGCCGCGCTCGCACGCACCATGCCCACGTCAGAGCCCAACTGGCACATCATGAAGCCCTGCTCCATGCGGCGCACCGCCTCCTCCGGCCCTGAGCCGTGGTGGCACGGCACGAGACCCGTCGCGCGCGCCACGTCGACGACGCGCTGGCAGGCGGCTGCGTGCTGCGGGTCGGAGAATGTGCTGGGGCCGGTCGGGATGCCCAGCGACACCGCCAGGTCCGAGGGGCCGATGTAGAAGCCGTCGATGCCGGGTGCCTTCGCGATCTCCTCCAGGTTCTCCACCGCCTGCACGGTCTCGATCATCACCAGCAGTATGATCTCGTCGTTGGCCTGCTGGCCGTAGTCAGCCCCGCCGTAGAACACTGCCCGGTTGGGGCCAAGGCTGCGGTACCCCTGCGGCGGATATCGAGTCGCGCCGCCCGCCTTGGCCGCCTCCTCGTACGTGTTCACCAGCGGCACGATGATGCCGTAGGCCCCGGCGTCCAGCACGTACTGGATCTCCTTTGGGTCGTTCCAGGGCACCCGCACGATGGGCACGGTCTCCGTCGTCGAAATGGCCTGCAGGCAGGCGATGGCCCTGTCCGGCGTGATGCCCATGCCGTGCTGCATGTCCACGACGATCGCATCGTAGCCCGCGATTGCCATCGCCTCAGCGATGTACGGGTCACCGGAGGCGAGCCAGCCTGCCGTGGCCGGCTTACCCTCCCTCCAGAGCGCCTTTACCTTGTTCGGACGCATGATCCCTCCTTGGGCGGCGATTCCCGCGGGTGCGAGGGCCGGGGGCCTCCCCGCAGCCCTGGATTCCTGCTTTCGCAGGAATGACGGGATGTGGTTCGTTCTTGCTCCCGCAGGCGTCTCACCCCCACACCCCTGGATTCCCGCTTGCGCGGGAATGACAGGATAGGAGACTGACGCATGACTTGCTCTGCGGCGGCCTAGTACTGGCGCACCTGGCGCGAGCGCCCACCCATGTCGCCGTACGAGACGTGCGGGTCGAGCACCACGTCCAGCAGCGCAGCCTTGCCGGAGCCGAATGCCCGCTCGAGCGCAGGCCGGATCTGCTCCGGATCCTCCACGCGCTCGCCGTAGCCGCCGAAGCCCTCCATGATCAGGTCGTAGCGCGTCTCCTGCGACAGGTACGTGCCGATGGCCCTGCCTGTCCTGCGGATGACGCCCTGCGTGGTCTGGTTCCATGCGCCGTTGTTGCCCACGATGCCCACGACCGGCAGGTTGAAGCGCACCATGCTCTCCATGTCCATGCCGTTGAGGCCGAACGCGCCGTCGCCGAAGACGATGCACACCTGCTTGCCGGGCCGCGCAAGCTGAGCCGCCGCTGCAAAGCCGGTGCCGGGGCCAAGGCAGCCGAACTGTCCCGGGTCCAGCCAGTGGCCCGGCCTGTTGATGCCCAGCACCCTGGCAGCAAAGGTCACGGTGTCCCCGCCGTCTCCCACCACTGTGGCGTCGTAGTCCAGGAAGTCCCTCAGCTCCTTCATCAGCCGCATGGGGTGGATGGGCGACTGGGTGCTGTTCAGCATCTCCTGGTCCGGCTCCTTGAGCGCCTTGTCCTCCGTCATCACCTCCTCCAGCCACTCACGGCCGGGCGAGCGATAACCCATGTTCCTCAGCTCGTCCATCGTCATCTGCAGCGTGGCCTTGACGTCGCCCACCACGCCGATGTCGATGTGGCGGTTCTTCCCGACCTCCTCGGCGTCCATCATCATCTGCATGACCGTGGCGTCCTTGTTGAACAGCACGTCACGCCCAAAGCTCAGCCGGAAGTCCACCGGCGTGCCGATGAGCAGGATGGCGTCCGAGTTCACGAGGGCGTAGCGCCGACCCGTGCTGCCGAGGTTGGGGTGGTCGGACGGAATGGAGCCGCGGCCCATTGAGTTCAGGAACACGGGCGCGTCGATCATCTCGACGAAGTCCCGCAGCTCGTCCCACGCCTGTGACCACCAGATGTCGCTGCCCGCGACGATCGCCGGGTGCTTCGAGTTCTTGAGCGTCTCCGCTATCTTGCGCACGTACGCGGGGTCCGGGTAGGCGCGGGCCTCGGTGCGATAGCCTGTGGGCAGCACCAGGTTGTCTTCGTCAATGCGCCCGTTGACGATGTCGGTTGGAATCTCCAGGTAGACGGGGCCCGGCTTGCCGCTGGTGGCCTGCCTGAAGGCAGTGGCCACGAAGTCCGGGATGCGCCGGGTCTCCTGCGCCTGTTGCGACCACTTGGTGATGGACGACATCAGCGCCACGCCGTCGAACTCCTGCAGGCTGCTCATGAGCCGCTCGCGTACGGCGGAGTTGCCGCCGATGACGATCATGGGGCTGTTGGCCTGGTAGGCGTTGGCGACTGCCGTAATGGTGCCGGTAACGCCCGGCCCGGCGGTCACGATCGCCACGCCCGGCTTGCCCGTCACCTTCGCCCAGCCCTCCGCGGCGTGGGCCGCCGCCTGCTCGTGCCGGAAGTCGATCACCTTGATCCCGTTGTCTTCGCAGCCCTCGTAGAGGGTGTAGATGTGCCCGCCGTTCAGCGTGAAGACGTACTCCACGCCCTCCTGCTTCAGGGCACGACCGAAGGCTTCACCACCGCTGATCTCTGCCATGCGAACCTCCTTCTCGGTCCTTCAAGCTCAAGTTCAATTCCGCACGCCATCGCGGAACTCCGCCGGGCACGACCAAAGAGGTGTCAGGAATGCGTGTGTCCGGCAATCACAAGCCTACAAACACACCCCTACTGTGTCAAGCCTTTGGGGGCCTCTCCGCCGCCTCCACCGTCATTGCGGCCCCGCATCAAGTACGGGGCAGGCTCCAGCCGCAATCCAGGGGGGATAGACTCCTGCCTCCGCAGGAGTGGTTACGGAGGCGGTGCGCTTGGCCCCCATCCCAACCTTCCCCCGTCTGCGGAGGAAGGAGTAATTCTCTCCCCCTCGATGGGGGAGAGTCAGAGTGGGGGTGATCCCTCCTCTTCCCCTTCCGTCATTCCCGACCCCGATCGGGAATCCATCCCCCCGACCGACGCGCGGCCCCGCTCATGCCCTTCGACAAGCTCAGGGTGAGCGGACGAGATTAGGCCCGCTCATATGGTTCGACGGAGCTCACCATGAGCGGGCAAGAGGTGACCATGTCCGCGTAGGGGCGTCCCGTGTGGGCGGCCACGTTGGGCAATCATGCCGGCGCAGGCTAAAAATCACAGCAGGTCACAAAAATCCGGCTGAAAAGTCACGGGAATATCACACGCACATGGTACGCTATATATTGAGTTTGCCCCAATATGGGAGGTGCTAGTATGTCTATCATCCGACGCATTCTGGACCGGCAGCGCCGCCTTCTGAGGCCGGTCATGCCCGTTACTCCCCACGCCCCCCCCCCCCCCCCCC
>DAOUJC010000013.1:0-45713 GCA_034423135.1 Dehalococcoidia bacterium
TTCTCGTCCGTGGCGATGTAGGTGACGGCGTACGACGTTCCTTCCCACGGCGTTCCCCCGATGGTGCGGGTGGCGGCGTTGAACGTGATTGGGGTTCCGTCGGCCAGCGGCGCCCCCGTGTCGTTGTTGATCAGGCTGTACGTGATGGTGCCCGTGCCGCCCTGGGCCTCCGGGAGGACGTTGTTTCTCCATCCACTGCCGGGTACCCAGACGACGGTTCTGGCGGCGAAGAACTTCTGCACCTCCGCGTCGAAGGTCACCGGCGGGGCAGCCGCCGTGACCGTAATCGTGAACGTCAGGGTCGCGGAAGCGGTCCCGGCCTCTTCCACGGTGGCCTCGCCCTCCTGGGGGTCCTCGACCGCGGTGTAGAAGGTGACCGCGGCGGTGTAGGTGACGGTGACCGCGCCGCTGGTGGCGCCCTCCGGGACGCCGCGGATCACACGGTCGCTGCCCAGGGTTAGCCCTGCGGGCAGGTCGGTCGCGGTGTAGACCACCTTGTACTGCCCCTCGCCCTCATCGACGCCGAATTCGACGTCGACCTCCGGCAGACGGGGCAGCCCCTGGTCGTGGGCCTCGGTGTAGGTCTGATTCACGTCGGTGCCCGCGGTGTAGGTCTTGTCGGGTATGGTCACGCCTTCCCCGAACTCCGCGGTCATGGTGATGGGCTCCGTCAGGCTCAGCGAGACGGCGGTTCCGGCCGTCCAGCTCAGACCGGTGTTGGTCCACTCCAGCTTGGCGTTGGTGACCCCCAAACCGGCACCCCGAGTGGCGTCGCTAAAGGCGAGACTTGTGCCGTCGACAACTAGGGCCACATTCGAGTTCTTGAGGCTGTCCGGGATTGACTTGTTGGTTACGAACTCGAGTGTGCCGGATTTGAGACTGATTCTGGCGACTCCATAGCTTGCGCCCCCATACGTGAATTCGTCCTCCGAGAGACTGCTGGAATTACTGCACGATAAGTGCGCGGTAAAACACCCCAAGAAATCGCTGCCAAGGTTCGCCGGGGTCAGCGTGGCGGTCCAGAAGGACTGCTGGGCCAAGGCGGGCTGTGCGCCGGGCGCAAAGAAGACTGCCAGGGCCACCAGCATGGCAGCCAGAAGCAGGAAGGGAGAGCGGCGGAGGAGGGAGGCCCGCATCACGCCGGGCCCGGAGAGGAAGGGGCTAGAACTTGTGTACGGGGGGGGGGGGGGGGGGGGGGTAGAAGGCATGGCCGCCCTCAGCAGGCGGCGCTGCCGGTCCAGATGGCACCGGATGATAGACATGGTAGCACCTCCCGTATAGTGGTAAACTCACTGAATAGCGTACCATGCGCGTGTGACATTCCCGTGACTTTTCAGTCGGTTTTTCGTGACCTGCTGTGATTCTTGGCCTGCGCCGGCATGATTGCCCAAGGTAGGGGCAACCCTCGTGGTTGCCCTGTCTCATGTGGGCGCCCACAAGGGACGCCGTCAGGGGTACCCACAAGGGGCACCCCTACTACGACCAACCAGACGTGCCCTAGGACGTGGGCGTGCAGAGACGGTGGGCGGACGGCAATGGGGGAGACGCCGGAGACGGAGGAATCGCAGGCCAGGGCTCTCCGCAGCCCTCGAATCTCCTTCACATGTTGTATGATATATCGTACAATATCACCTGTACACGATCCTGCGAAGCGCGGCGTTTGATCGGTGGTTGAGCAGGTTGCGGGATCGGCAAGCGGTGAATCGCGTCGTCGCCAGGCTGCTGGCAGCAGAAGACGGGCATCTCGGAGACGTGAGACCTGTCGGAGGCGGCGTGTCCGAGATGAGAATTCAGCACGGACCCGGATACCGGGTCTACTTCATCACGCGAGGGGCTGAACTGATCATCCTGCTGTGTGGCGGCGACAAGGACAGCCAGCGCCGTGACGTCGAGCGGGCCAAGAGAATGGCGACGGAATGGAGGAGCTAATGTCTTCTGAGGAGTATCGAAAGTTCGACGCGGCGGATTACATCAAGAGCGAAGAGGATGTCCGGGGGCTTCTCAGGGCGGCTATGGATGAGGACCCAGGGGACGGGGCCGTGATTCGCGCCGCTCTCAGGCACGTCGCCAGGACGCAGAACATGAGCGCCCTCGCCCGGGACACGGGGTTGAATCGAGGCAACCTCTACGAGGCGCTGTCGGAAGACGGCAACCCCACCCTCGCAACGCTGTTGAAGCTCACCAACGCCCTGGGGCTGAGGCTGCGCCTTGAGCCCGTGGAGGCGGGCACACAACCGGCTCCCTAGCCGATGCGTAGCTTGAGAAACGCAGAAATCACATTGGACAGTTGGCTCAGTTGCCAACAACAACTCCTTTGGGTGACAGCACGTCGGCCAACCTTGCCGTGGCCAGGATGTGAATGATCGCATGACTGGACAGAGCTCATCGGTGGCTCCAAACCAACACATACATTGAGAAGGCCGTGGAATGGGCAAAGAAACTCCCGATGCGGGACGGTGCGGCGGTGGGCCTATCTTGACGATAGACAGAACCATCTTCGAGCTTTGGCTAGGCGGGTTGTGAGCCTCTGGACCACCACCATGACCAAGAGTCCGAGACTCTCTTCAGGTGGGCCAACGTGCCCTGTACCACAGACTTTTGGCTGGGAGTTCGCTTTATGCACTCCTGCAAATGGGCAAGGATGTGGCTCCTGCCAGTCTGGGGAATTGCCTCTTGACATGCAATCCTATGGTTGCGTATAGTCTGTGTGAATGCATACAGACTTGGTCTTCAGCGCACTCGCCGACCCAATACGAAGGTTGATGCTGGACGAGCTCTCTGAGCGCAACGAGCAGACGCTCTACGAGCTTACGGCGCGCCTGATAATGCGCCATGAAGTCGCCATCTCCCGACAGGCCATGGCCAAGCACATAGATGTGTTGGAGAATGCGGGGCTCGTAAGCTCAGAGAAGCGTGGCAAATATCGGATGCTTGTCTTCAACGATGAACCCCTCAGGACTGTCGTGAATCGATGGCTCAAGTGACACTTTGAAGTGCAAAGGAGGCCGGATATGCGCATTACACACACCAGCGTTTTCGTAAGTGACCAGGATCAAGCTCTGAGGTTCTACACCGAGACCCTCGGCTTTGTGAAGAAGCATGATGTCCCCGTTGGGGAATTCAAATGGCTTACCGTCGTCTCGCCCGATGACCCGGATGGGACCGAGCTTCTGCTTGAACCAAATGAAAACCCGGTAGCACAGGAATTTCAGAAAGGGCTATTTGACCAGGGCATCCCAGCGACGGCCTTTGGCGTTACGGACATCCACGCAGAGTATGAGAGACTGAAGTCACTGGGTGTAGCTTTCACGATGGGGCCAACAGAGTTGCCCAACGTCACCATTGCAGTCTTTGACGACACCTGCGGCAACCTGATCCAGATTATGCAGACGTAACTACGATCTAGCAGACTGCCCTGTTTGGGTCGCCGACGCAGCCTAATGCGTCAGGTACTTTGTGGAGCTGGGGGGAGTCGAACCCCCGACCTCCTCAATGCCATTGAGGCGCTCTCCCGACTGAGCCACAGCCCCACGCGAGTCACAAATATACCAGAGGCCCATCGCAGGCGCAACCGCGGCCCGATCCTACCGCCTCAACCCACGCGGCTCGCCGCTATGTACGCGCAAACTCCAATCGCCAGCAGCGTGAACAAGTCCGGCACAAGGAACCTCAACACAACCGGCTCGAACGTGCTGACCGCCAAAACGCTCGCCACTGCGTAGCTGGCCACCACGCCGGCAGCGGCAATGAGCTGCAGCGGCCTCCCGCGCTTGCGGTTGACCGACAAGCTGATCCCCTCGCCAATCAGGTAGCCGATGCCCAACAGGATCAGCCAGGGCAGGTACGGAATTGAGAATACCCGGAAGAAGAGCAGCCCCCAAGCCGCGCCCGTCGATCCTGCAAGCACGACCACCGCGACTACCGACTTGGCGATCGTCAGGCCGTCGAGCTGAAACATCGGCAGCCTCTGCACCTGGGCGCAGTCCGGGCAGCGTGCGCCCACGTCGGACTGCACCAGGCATCGCGGACAGATCAGAGTGCCACACCTGCTGCACCCCAACCGGCTCTCCACCTTGGGATGGCGTGCGCAGTAGGTGGTCTCCGGAGCGGCCAAGGCCCTACGCCTCCGGAGGACGCCGGTACACCCAGTCCTCGCGGCTGCCCACGTCCCTGTCGAAGACAAGTCTGTGGAACAATGCCCTCGGCCAAGGCTCGTCCTCCGGGCGTTGCTCCCCGTTCGAAAGCAGGCGCTTGGCTGCGACGAGGATCACCAGCCCCGTGCAAAGCCCGGTGACGTGTGGAGGACTGCCCAAGGCCAGGCTGAATGCCGGGGTCAGAAGCAGCGCTAAACCCACCCAAATGGCAGAGCTGCGAGTGACGAGCCACCCGATAGAGGCAATCAGGACCGCCGCCAGCAACTCCTGCCACGCCAGCACCAGCATCACGCCCATGGTTACAGTGATGCCCCTGCCGCCGGTTAGGCCAAGGTAGACCGACCAGTTGTGACCGGCCACGGCCGCAAGTCCCGCCGCCACCGCAACCCAGGGATCAGTCGCAAACTCCCACGCAAGGTAGGCGGAGAGCGACCCCTTGGCCAGCACGTCGAAGGTGAATACAGCCAGCCCGACACCCTTGCCTACCTGGACCCACACGTTGGAAGCGCCCGCGTTGCCGCTGCCAAAGCGCCGTATGTCGATCTTTCGCGAAGCGCGACCGACCAGGTATGCCATCGGAATGGAGCCAACCAGATATGCCAGCAGGACCAGAGCGGCGTCCGTGATCATATCTTCAACCTCGGCGGGTGCTCCGGTGCTGCCGGGTTATGCGCGATTCCGGCACGGCGAGCATGAAGTTCGAACAAGTCGACCAGACCTGGCCGGATGTTGAAGTGGCGTGCAAGACAGCCGGCATTGCGTCACCGCCTGGTCGCCGACACCCCGGAGGCCAGTGCCCGCAGCCGCTCAACGGTCTCGAGCGGCGGCCCCGATATTCCCGGCTCCTCCTCACCCGGCGTGCCGAAGGCGTGGTAGTCACTGCCGCCGCAGGGAATCAGGCCGTAGCGTGCGGCCATCGCCCCATACTCCTCCATCTCTGCCGGCGTGTACTCCTTGTAGTACACCTCCAGGCCGGCCAGCCCGGCCTCCACCAGTTCCGGCAGCAGCGATTCCACGTTATCGACGACGTGAGGGTGCGCGAGGACCGGAACGCCGCCCACGCCCAGTGTGTGTTCGACCGCCTCTACGGGAGTCATCTTCGCCCGCTCCGCGTACGCAAGTCCGTTGCGTCCGAGGTAGTGGACGAACGCCTCCTGAGGACGCGAGATGTAGCCCCTTTCGACCATCGCCTGCGCGATGTGGGGACGCCCGACGGCGCCCTGCGCCAGCTCGCATACGCGCTCCCAGTCCACCGGCAGGCCGAGCGCGCCCAGCTTGTCCACCATCTCCCGCGCCCGGTCCACGCGGCCGTCTCGGAAGCGCCTCAGCATCGCCTGGAAGTCAGGGTCCTCATACTGGATGAAGTATCCGAGCATGTGAATCTCGTTGCCCGGGATGTCCGTGCTTAGCTCAATGCCCGGGATGATGGTCAACTCGGGAAACCTGGCGGCCGCCTCCAGCGTCTCCGG
The DNA here is from genome assembly GCA_034423135.1 of Dehalococcoidia bacterium. Classification (GTDB taxonomy): domain Bacteria; phylum Chloroflexota; class Dehalococcoidia; order Lucifugimonadales; family UBA2985; genus JAPPHY01. The sequence continues at coordinate 5,624 of DAOUJC010000013.1, forward strand.
GATGCCCTCCGTCGAGTCGTGGTCGGTTACGGAGGCCACGGTAATGCCCTTGGACACCACAAGCTCCACAATCTGCGTCGGCGTGAGGCTTCCGTCCGAGAACGTCGTGTGCAGGTGAAGATCGACTTTTCCCACGGCTATGCCACCTCCCTGTCAACTCGTGCGATTGCGGTCGCTCTGCCCGTCTCCTCGTCGATGTCCACCATCACCGAGTTGAACCGTACCGCACCGTCGGCGACCGTCAGCCGGTGCGGCGTCTGGTGCAGGAAACGCTCCAGCGCATCCTGAATGTTGCTCCCTATGACGGACTGGCGCGGGCCCACCATGCCCAGGTCGCTCACGAACGCCGTGCCTTTCGAGAGCAGCCTGGCGTCCACGGTGCCCACGTGTGTGTGAGTCCCCACCACGGCAGTGGCCCTGCCGTCCAGGTACCAGCCCAACGCCGCCTTCTCGGAGGTGGTCTCTGCGTGGAAGTCCACCAGCACCACGCGGCGATTCGCGCCAAGCCGCTCCATGAAGTCGTCCATGGCTCGGAACGGGCAGTCGTAGTTGCCCACGAACACGCGGCCGATGAGGCTCACCACCACAGCGCCGTTGACCTCCACGCTGCCCCTGCCTGGCGCAGTGGGTGGGTAGTTGAGCGGCCTGAGGATTGGCAGGTCGGAGTCCAGGTAAGGAATGATCTCGCGCTGGTCCCAGATGTGGTTGCCGGACGTGATGGCGTCCACGCCGGCGTCGAACAGCTCGCGGGCCGTGTCTATGGTGAGTCCGAAACCCGCGGCGGTGTTCTCGCCGTTGGCCACCACCAAGTCTATGGCGAACTCATCCCGGAGGCCGGGAAGCAACGCCTGCACGGCGCGCCGCCCCGGCCTGCCGATAACGTCGCCGATCATTAATGCTCGCAAACAGCCATCCCCCGGCTGGCCCTGGAGCAGCCAAACCTCCATGGCGAAGTGGGCGTACCCTCCGTCGCCGAGTTGCGCCTGGAGAGTCGCACCCTAGCGGGCGACCTCCACCGCGCGAGTCTCTCGTATAACAGTCACCTTGATGAGGCCGGGATAGACCAGTGTGTCCTCGATCTTCTTCACCACGTCCCTGGCCAGCTTGGAGGCCATCACGTCGTCTATCTCCGCGGACTTGACCAGGATTCGGACCTCGCGGCCGGCCTGGATTGCGTAGCTCTTCTCCACGCCCTGGAAGCTCTGCGCCACCTTCTCCAGCTCCTCCAGCCTCTTGGCGTAGTGCTCTAGCGTGTCCCGGCGAGAGCCGGGGCGGGCGGCGCTGATGGCGTCCGCAGCGGCTACGATGAACGCCTCCACGGAGCCTCGTTCCTCGTCGTGGTGCTCCATGATGGCGCGCTCCACCTCGTGCGGTATCCCGTACCTGCGGGCCACGTCGGCGCCGATCTCGGCGTGCGGGCCCTCCACCTCGTGGGTGAGAGCCTTGCCGATGTCGTGCAGCAGCCCGCCGAGCTTGGCAACCTCGATGTTCGCTCCTATCTCCGCTGCCAGCATCGCCGACAGCTGCGACACCTGCACGCTGTGCTGCAGGATGTTCTCGCCGTAGCTGTAGCGGTACTTGAGGCGTCCCAGCAGCTTCACCAGCTCAGGGTTCATGCCTCGCGCCTTCGCCTCGAAGACGGCCCTCTCCCCCTCCTCGCGGATGTTCTCCTCCACCTCATCGCGGGTCTTCTCCACCACCTCCTCTATGCGTGCGGGGTGGATTCTGCCGTCCGAGATCAGCTTGGTGATGGCCTGCCTGGCGATCTCCCGCCGGACCGGGTCGAAGCACGAGATGGTCACGGCCTCAGGCGTGTCGTCGATTATGAGGTCGACGCCCGTGGCAGCCTCGATGGCGCGGATGTTCCGGCCCTCACGCCCAATCAGGCGACCCTTCATGTCGTCGTTGGGCAGGCTGATGACCTTCACCGAATTCTCGGACACCACGTCCGAGGCCAGGCGGTGGATTGCCAGCGTGATGACCTTGCGGGCGTTCTGGTCCGCCTCGTCCTTGGCCAGCTGCTCAACGTCCCTGTACCGACGCGCCACATCGTACTGGATCTCCTCCTCAGCCTTTCGCATGAGAAGGTCCCTTGCATCGTTGACCGAGAGTGAGGCCAGGTTCTCCAGTATCTCGGTCTCCTGCCGCTTCATGTCCTCCAGCCTGGCATGCCCCTCCTCCAGCCGCTTCTCCTCTGCCGCCTGGTTCCGTTCTCTCTTGTCCAGGTTGTCCGAGCGCCGCTCCAGGTTCTCTTCCCGGTTAGCCAACCTTCGTTCCTGGCGCTGCAGCTCCGACCGCCGCTCCCGTAGGTCGTCCTCCGCCTGTGTGCGGAGCGTGAGGGCCTCTTCCTTGGCCTCAAGGATAGACCTCTTTCGCTCCTCCTCCGCCTCCTCTACGATGCGGGACGCCTCCGCGACGGCGTTGCTGGTTCGCCTGCCCAGAATGACGGCTCTAAAGACGAAACCGGCTGCTCCTCCTGCCCCCAGGGCTGCCAGGACGGCAGGGACAATGATCAATACTTCCATTGTCCCAAACCCTCCTTTCCGACCGGGCCGCAGGGCCCGGAAAATCCGTGCCCCCGCACTTAAAGGAGTCCTTTGCGTAACTGCCACGCCATTCAGAACGTGGTGCGTTCCTCGTCACTCCCGCGAAAGCGGGAATCTATTTCGTTCTGTGTCGGACGCCCTAGACCACTGCTTTCGCAGAGGTGACGGAGAAATCACGCCCGCATCTGAAGTTACTCAATGGCCTCCCTATTCGGGGGGTCTTTATGGATGTTAATCCCAGATAGATAGAGTGTCAAGGTGACGAACGGCCGCTCTAAACATGCACGGCTCGTGTCTGCGGCACTGATAACCGAAGCTGCCGGAAGCCTGCTGAAATGCCGTATAATCGGCGCATGCCGCCTCACGATTCCAGTAACCGCCGTGCCTGCGACGCCTCGCGCAACAGGCGCACCGCAGCCGAGTATCGCGATCTCCTGGCGAGCGCGCCGCGCGTCGTGGTTGTGGGCTGCACCGGAAGCGGCAAGACCACTGTGGCGCGCACACTCGCCGGGTTGCTCCACGCCCCTCACGTGGAGCTGGACTCGCTCAACTGGGAGCCGAACTGGACCGCCGCGTCAACGGAGGTCTTCCGGCAACGCACGTGCGATGCGCTGACCGGCGACGCCTGGGTGGTCGACGGCAACTACTCCGCCCTGCGTGACCTGATCTGGCCCCGCGCGTCCCTGCTGGTGTGGCTCAACCTGCCGTATCGGGTGGTCTCGTGGCGCCTTCTGTGGCGCACGCTGAGGCGCGTGATCACCAAAGAAGAGCTCTGGAACGGCAACCGGGAGGAGTTCAGGACGCAGTTCCTGAGCAGGGACTCGCTGTTCAGATGGCAGTTTGACAGCTTTGGTCGGATACGCAGGAACATGCCGGAGTCCATCGCGCAGCCGGAGCACGCGCACCTGGAGGTTGTGGTGCTGAGGTCGGGGCGCGAGGTGAGCGAGTGGCTGGCCGGGCTCGTCGATGCCATGCACCAGTCGTAAGCGGCGCGCCCATCTCGTCACGCAGGCAGCCTCGCAGAGAGCACGTTTCGCTGGTGTCGTGGTAAACTATCCTCTTGCGTGCTACGCCGACCCAACTCATTTGTCTGAAGGAGGAAGCCATGAATCCCGAAAGCGCAAGAGAGCAAGCGGCCCTGGACTACACCCTGAAGTACAACCCGCCCATGAACCACGCGGCGGCCGAGCGCAACCTGAAGCAGCTCAAGTCCATCCTGGACGGGCTGGGAGTGGTCTTCATGCTGGGCTCCGGCTCCTGCCTGGGTGCCGTGAGGGACGGCGCATTCATTCCCTGGGACGACGACATCGACCTGCTGACCGTCCTTGACATCAACGGCATGACCGAGCAGACCATGGACTCGGTTGTGGAAGCGTTCCAGGAGGGTGGCTTCCACGTCATGAGGCAGGACGGCCTGGACTCGACAGTGCTCATGACGATGAAGGACAGCGTGAGGATTAGCCTGGAGTGTCTGCGCATCCGGGGTGAGCACCTATTCTCCTACCCGGGCATCACCCTGCCGTCCGTCATGTTCACGCAGCCAACGCAGATCGACTTTCTGGGCGAGAAGTTCAACGTGCCCAACCCGCCCAGGGAGTACCTGGCCACCAAGTACGGACCGCAGTGGATGACGCCCAGGCGTTCCGGCGAGTACGAGCGGGACGTAGTGGTGAAGATTCCCGGCGCAGACATCGAGGGCAGTCCGTGCTGGGTCAGGGTCCTGGACGAAGGCGACAACCCGGTGTCGGGCGCGGAGGTCACGCTGGTCGGCGGCGCAACGTCGTCCACGGACGCGCAGGGCTACGCGGAGGTGACGATACCGGGTACGTACTGGTTTGCTCTCATGATCAGGTACCCGGGACACGAGGAAGTGCTGTACATGGAGGAGCTAGAGCCGGGTGGAAGGTTCGTGTACAGGGCGGGCTCGATGGCCTCGGCCCGGAGCAGTGCCGGCGGTGAGACCGGCACAATCGGCAACCTGCTCACGCGTGAGGAGTAGGGGGGCGCGGGCGATACGCAGGAGGACGCGAATACTGGGGCCGTGAGGCGTGCCGGCTTAACGGCCTTGAGCACGATCATCATCTATGAGCCTGGGTAGAATTCGAGGATACCACTGCGAGGTTCGTACCGCATGTCCCACTGGTGAAGAATGTCTCGGCCCAACAAGGACGGGAGCCTTAGACCCTGAACCGTTGCAGGCTGGCCAACCCAAAGACCCCCTTGGTACGGAACCCAACCCACGCTCGTGTCACGGAACACAATGTCGGCGGTGCATTCTGCGTAGAGCGCATCGCCGCCAATTCCGCCGCCAGGCTTGGTGTATTCCAGTGCCGCTAAGGGAACGCCTAGAAGGGTAGCATCGAGCGGATGGAGACAAGTCCTGCTTGCGCCGGTGTCCACGAGAAACTCCACTTTGCCCTGAATGCGCAGACCAGGTATCACTATTTGCGCGGACAGCCTCGGGCATCCCGCGGCGTCGAAGTACCCAGGAATCACAGAAGCAACATCGGGGGAGCAGGGTCCAGAAACCGTACTATGCAGTCTGAACTATCAAGACCTTCCTTGTGCGCCCACGCTACCGCATCCTCCAGAGAATCGGTGTCAACCGTTACGCCTTCGGCGGTCACGATAACCCATCTGTTCGGGTACTGCGCCGTCCACTCCGCTTGGTGCTTGTGGAAGTTGCGAATGACGCGCTCGAACCGGTCGAACTGGTCATTGAGAACATCTACCCCTCCGACACTCTCCAGAATCTCTTCCAGAACGCGGGATTCTGTCATTGGCCTCCTCCGGTACTTCGCATCGGTTCCGGCAGTGTATCCACCATCTTGACATATCCGCAACGCAATTGACAAGGCGATTTGACAACCCTGCTTCACACCTCCTCGCGCATGTGCTTGCCCACCGTCACCACGTGTAGGTAGGCGTTCCAGCACTCGGCGGCGTTCACTCCGTCCTCCTCCAGCGCGGCGAATACGCGCCACACCGCGGCCTGGACTTCGCTTCCGAATCCCGCCCGCGGGTATTGCCATAATTCGTACCGTGTTATAGGATTATGGGCGAGAATCCAACTAGAGGTAGAAGAGTTCATGGACGAATTGGATAAGAAGATTGTCGGAATACTTCAGCAAGACGGCAGGGCTTCCAACGCAAAGATCGCCCGGCAGCTGGGCGTCAGCGAGGGCACCATCCGTCGCCGCCTCAAGCGGCTGATAGAAGACGAGGCCATCCAGGTCATGGCGCTTCCCGAACCCAACAAGCTGGGCTTCAACACCGAGGCCATCGTCGGCCTGCAGGTGGACCCCAGCAAGATCGAGAACGTGGCAGCCGAGCTGTCCCAGGCCCCTGAGGCCCTGAACGTCGCCGTGACCACAGGCGCATTCGACCTGTTCGCGTGGGTGGCGCTGCCCTCGCCGGAGGACCTCCAGAGCTTCCTGCTCGGCAAGGTCGGAAGAATCGACGGAATCCGGCGCAGCGAGACCTTCGTGACCATGTCCGTCAAGAAGCGGGCCTTCACGAGGCTTTCGTAAGCTCGACATGCCGGACCTGATCCGGAGAGCCGCGCCGTGCTAGGCATCGCCTTTGGCCTGATGGCGGCCACCTGCTGGGGCTTCAGCGCCATCCTGGTCAGGCTGGGCTTGCAGCACATTCGCCCTACCACCGGCACGTGGCTATCGCTGCTTCCCGGCACCATCCTGGTGATGGCGCTGGCGCTGGTGTTCAACCCGGACGTGTTCCCCACGCTTACGGCCGTGGCGTTCCTGTGGTTTGCGCTCAGCGGCCTGTTCAACTTCGCGCTCGGCCGGTTCTTCAACGCCGTTAGCATCCAGTTGGCGGGTGTGGCCCGCGCCACGCCGCTGTTCAGCACCGCGCCCCTATTCGCCACCATACTGGCCGTCATATTCCTGGGTGAGTCCGTCACACCGTGGATCATCGTGGGCACGGTGACCATCGTCTGCGGCATAGCCCTGATAACCAGCGAGCAGGTGCGATGAAGGCCATCCAGTCTAGAATCCAAGGTACCGGACGTGTATGGCTCGGCTACGGCTTTGCGATGGGAGCCGCCCTGTCCTACGGGGCGTCACAGACTGTCGGCAAGCATGTCACCACCGAGCACGCGCCGCCGCTGGTGGGCACGGCCTTTGCGCTGCTATTCGGGCTGGCTTACGTGTCGGTGATGTTCCACCGGCACATTCCCACCGACGTGAAGACCAGCCGGCGGCAGGGCTTTCTCTTCTTTGGCCTGTCCGGCATCGCCTCGTCGTTGGGCGTCACCATGCTCTACTTCGCGCTGAGCAAGGCTCCGGTGGTGGTCGTCTCGCCCGTCGTGGCGATCAACCCCCTGATCACGCTCACGCTGGCGCATATATTCCTGCAGCGGCTGGAGCGCATCACCAAGCGGACGATACTCGGCACGCTGCTTGTTGTGCTGGGCGTGGTGATCATCACGCTGAGCCGCAGCGGCACGTAGGAGGCGGGCGTGTCCGTTGTAGCGATCTTCCTGCTGCTGCTTGCCCTGCTGTTCTTCCTTGCGATTGGCGGCGTCTACCTGGCGCTGCTCGGCATAGCCAGGCTGTCGGAGCGCAGGAAGCGCGGCGAGTAGCGGTACGCAGGCCGCGAGAACCCTCAGGCTGCGACCTGCCGCCTGACTCCGATGCCGACTTCCCTGCGGTGCTCCCGCAGGACCCCGCGCTCCAGGATCAACACCAGGCACTTCGGACCGCCGCCGGCCTTCAGGAACTCGCTGACGTCCACCTCGTGGACCTCGAACCCTCTGCCCCGCAGCTCCGCAGTGGTCACCGGGCAGTCCGCGTTGATCACCACGTGCCGGTCGACGACGACGGAGTTGCAGGCGAACCGGCGAGCCTCCTGCTCCGGCACCGCAATCGCATCGGGAAAGCGATCAGCGATCAGGGCGCGGCCCTCCGCCGTGAACGCATCCGGGTAGTAGAGGATGGAGTTTTCGGTGAGCGGGCTAGCGCAGGTGTCCAGGTGGTAGTACCAGGGGTCGGCCAGCTCCAGGGCCAGGACCTCCTTCCGCAGCAGGCGACCCACGCGCTCCACCGCCTCACGGTCGGACCGGAAGCCGTAGCCCGCCAGGACCATATCGCCAACCGCCAGCAGGTCGCCTTCGCCTTCGAACCGCAGCTCCGGCGATAGCCGGACTACCCGGTATCCCTTGGACTCAAACCAGGACTGCCAGTGCCCCTCTTCCAGCGCCCTCTGCGGATGCCGGAAGCTGGAGGTGATGAAGGTGTCGCCAGCGAGCAGCCCCGCGTTGGCTGTGAACACGCAGTCCGGCAGCCCGGCCACGGGGATGACGAACTCCACCTTTGCTCCTACCTTGCCGGTCAGCACCCGGTAGAGAGCGTTCCACTGCTTCCAGGCCGCCCTGCGATCAACCCTGGTGCGCCTGTCCATCCACGGGTTGATCTCGTATCTGACATCGAAGTGGTACGGCGGGCACATCAGAATGCGATTCGTGCCACTCCGCATCGTTGTTAGCAGTCTTGCGAGTCTCTCGGTAATCATGTCAGTCCCACTCAATCTTGTCGTTGGACGCCCCGCCGCTCAGGGCGGCGGGGCACGTCCATGCTGCGGCTAGTCGAGATCCGCCTTCAGGCCCTGCGCCAGCTTGATGTCCTCCGCGTGGTTGACCGTCCAAGAGACCTTGTGCGTCACGGCCTCCAGCAGCCCTGCGGCCGACGGCATCCCGGTACCGCTCCTCTTCAACCCGCCGAACGGCAGGTGCACCTCTGCGCCGATGGTCGGCAGGTTCACGTATCCAACGCCGAAGTCGCACGCCTCCCGCACTGCGCGAATGGTCCGGTAGTCACGGCTGCACACGGACAGCGCGAACCCGTACTCGGTGTCGTTGTATATGCGGGCAGCCTCCTCAAGGTCGTCGAAGGGAAGGATGCCCACGTGAGGCCCGAAGACCTCCTCCCTCAGCACTCTCGCCGTTGGATTGTGCTGCATCGTGTACACGAATGGCCGGACGAAGTACCCGCCGGCGTAATCCCCGTACGCGAGCCGCCCGCCACCCAGGTGAACCGTGGCTCCCTCACCGCCCGCCAGAGCGCAGTAGTACTCGAACTTCTCGACGGCGGCCTCGCTCACCAGGGGGCCCATGAACGTGGCCTCGTCCAGCGGATCGCCGATTCGGATCTTCCGCGCCCGCGCCACGAATGCGTCGACGAATCGGTCGAAGATGCCGCGCTGCACGAGGATGCGCTCCGCCGAGACGCACCGCTGGCCGGTGGTTCGGAAGGCCGAGATGACGGCGGCGTTGACGGCCAGGTCGAAGTCCGCGTCATCGAAGATGATCATGGCGTTCTTGCCGCCCATCTCGCACACGGTGAACTTGCGATAGTCCCTGGCGCACGCCTCCCTGATCCTGGAGCCGACCTCAGCGGAGCCGGTGAACAGCACCACGTCCACGTCGGGGTGGGTCGCGAGCGGCCAGCCAGCCTCCTCGCCGTAGCCCTGCACCAGGTTCAGGACTCCCGGCGGAAGCCCCACTTCGTCGAAGTACTCGGCGATGCGCTGCCCCATCAGAGGCGTCTCCTCCGCGGGCTTGAACACCACCGTGTTGCCCTCGACGAGCGACGGGCAGATCAGCCACAGCGGTATGGCGAACGGGAAGTTCCAGGGCGCGATGGCTGCCACCACCCCTTTCGGCTTCCGGTGGACGAACACGTCCTTCTCAGGAATCTCCGACGCCAGCACGTCACCCCACTCCATGCGCGCCCTGCCAAACCAGTACTGAGCGGCGTGTATGCCCTCCACGATGTCTGCGCGGGCCTCCGCAATGCACTTGCTGGACTCCCTGCTGAGCAGCTGCGCCAGCTCCTCCTGGTCCCGCTTCACCAGCTGGACGAAGGCATCGAGGTACTCCGCCCGGCGGATCCGCGACTCCCTCTTCCAGCCCTGGAAGGCGGCGCGGGCTGCGGCCACTGCGTCCTCAACCTCCCGCAACCCCGACCGGGGAAAGACCCCGAGAAGCTCGTCCGTAAACGCCGGGTTCCTGTCCTCGAATGTCTCCCCGACCGCCGCAGCCCAGCCGCCGCCTATGTAGTTCATTCCCCTCGTGATTGTGGCCAACATTTCCGCCCCCTTTCCCTGCGACGACGTTGCTTGCCACTCGCCTGGGCCATTGAATTTCCCACTCAATTGAATTGTACTCCTGCGTTGTGGAATCCGTCAAAATAGTGACGAATATCACGAGTAATAACGGCTCATGGGGTTGAGAAGCGCGCAATTGCGTGATGCGCGTCACGAAGTCGTGAATTCTGTCACGCGGTGGGAGGGTGGGCAATGCTCAAGGAATTGCCGACGGCACGCTACAGGTATGAGCTATGGCGATGGGGTGCAAGCCGCACTCACTCATGTTCGAGGACTCCTCCACATCAGGGGCAGGTGTACCAGGACACTGGCACGTCTACAACCGGCTCGGTGATCTCTTCGGCGGACGGCGGCTTGCGATAGCTGAACAGCCCCATACCCGGCTTGCGGCCAGGACGCTTGGGCTTGCTGCTGCGCTTGCCCTTCGAGAACGGCGCCTCCTGTCGCTTTCCCGCTCGCTTGGCCTCGGCGAGTTCCTTATGCAACTCTTCGTTGGCTGCCGTCAACCGTGCGTTCTGCTCTTGAAGCCTCCTCACCAACGCGATAAACTGATCCCGCTCAGAGGGGGACAAGCTTGGGGAACTGCACATAGCCAAAGTCTAAACCAGCACCCAGCGCTCGACGCAACCCCTCTACGGGCCACTAAACCGCTAATCAATTGCTTAAAAGAGGTAAGTCATGACCGATCTCGTACCCTCTAAAACTGCTGATGCCTACTGGATTTTTGCCAGATCCCCGAACCGGAAATTTAAGCAAACCGGCCGCACCGGCAAGTGGCTGCTATTCCCACTGAAAGAAGATCTGGACACTGTGTGGCCCAAGATTGCTAAGGCAACCGAGGATGGTCTGCTAGGTATCTCGGCCAAAACCTCGACTGCTATGCCAAACCCAAACAGCACCAGTTCTAAGGTCGGCCTTATCTGCGTTTACACCTATGATGCCGATGATGTGTCCGATGTTAAAAGAGTCCTAGAGCAGCTCCGTGCCTTGGGTTTCAATGACAGACTAAATTACAAAGAGGATGAACAGACTCGCCTAGGGAATTATGCCCGGGACAACCCCGGCGGAATATCGATTTATACTAGCCCGGCTGACTCCCTGGAACTCATGCACCCTAAAAAATGGGCTGGCCGTCGGCTGGTATAACTGAGGTGAGGGAAGCACCAGCTTACCCAGTAATACATAGGGAAAGCAGTGAAGACCGTCCTGGCACGGAAGTAGACCCTTGTGTAATTCCCGGGGCTATCGCACTTGTATTGCGCCACTCTTGGTCACTCCCGTAGAAGTGGGAGTCTGAACTCCGGCTCATCTGTAGCTGAGGCAGATGTTGGAATCCACTCACCCTTGTCTCATCCCACGCTCGTCTGAGCGGAGGGGCGGTGCCCTACCCCTGCCGGTAGCGGTTGACGATTGGCAGGCGGCGGTCGCGCCCGAACGCGCGAGGCGTGATCTTGACTCCGGGCGGCGCTTGTCGGCGCTTGTACTCGTTGCGGTCCACCATCGCAATCACGCGGCCGACCGTCGCCGCATCGATGCCCATCTCCACGATGTCAGCGTAGCTGCGGTCCTGCTCCACGTACGCCTCCAGTATCTGGTCCAGCAGGTCGTAGGAAGGCAGCGTATCCTGGTCGGTCTGGTCGGGCTTCAACTCCGCGCTGGGCGCCTTGTCCAGCACGCTGTCCGGTATCACGTTGCGAGGCGAGCCGTGCTCGTTGCGGTACCTGGCCAGCCGGTACACCAGCGTCTTGGGCACGTCCTTGATCACCGAAAAGCCGCCCGCCATGTCGCCATAGAGCGTGGCGTAGCCCGTGGCGAACTCGCTCTTGTTGCCCGTCGTGAGCACCAGCCAGCCGTGCTTGTTGGACAGGCCCATGAGGATGTTGCCTCGAATACGAGTCTGGAGGTTCTCCTCCGCCACGTTCGGCTGCGTGCCTCTGAACGGCTCCTCCAGCATGTGCAGCATCGCCTCGAACGCCTCTTCGATGGGGATGGTCAGAAGTTTGATGCCCAGGTTGCCGGCTACAGCCCTGGCGTCAAGCAGGCTGCCCTCCGACGAGTAGCGCGACGGCATCGCCACGCAGGTTACGTTCTCGCTGCCCAGGGCGTCGGCGGCGATGGCCGCCGTCAAGCTGGAATCGATGCCGCCGGACAGGCCGATGAGCACCTTGCCGAACCCGCTCTTGCGCACGTAGTCCGCCGTGCCGAGCACCAGCGCGGAGTACACCTCCGCCAGCGAGTCGAGCGGCTCGGCGATGCAGCAGTCGAGCGGCGGCCTGGCCGGGCCAGGCGTGTGATCGGAGTGATGCACGACCTGCGACGCGCCGACGCTGCTCAGGATCGGCCGCTCCTTCCGCGGCCTGGGATCGCGGAGACGATGGTGCAGCACCGCATCCACGTCGAGGTCGGCCAACACCAGGTCCTCCTCGAACTGCGGGCCGCGCGCCACGATCTCGCCGCCCTGGTCGTACACCATGCTGCCGCCGTCGAAGACCAGCTCGTCCTGGCCTCCGACAAGGTTGGTGTAGGACACGTACACGCCGTTGTCCGAGGCGCGGGTGGCCACCATCCGCTCGCGGAAGGCCAGCTTGCCCGCGTGGTACGGGCTGGCGTTGATGTTCAGAATGACCTCTGCGCCCGCATCGCGCTGGACTGCGGATGGGCCGAGGGCGTACCAGATGTCCTCACAGATGTTCACGCCGACGTGGACGCCATTGACAACGTACACGGGACACACGGAACCCGCCTTGAAGTAGCGGTCCTCATCGAAGACGCCATAGTTGGGCAGGTACATCTTGTGGTAGACGCCCAGCAGCTGCCCGTCGTGGGCCACCGCGGCGGCGTTATAGATGTCGCCCTGCAGGTCGACGAAGCCCACCACGACCGTGATGCCGCGTGAGCCGTCCACCACGCGCCGCATCGCGTCGATGTTGGCGCGAATGAACGACGGCTTGAAGAGCAGATCCTCGGGCGGATAGCCGGGGATGGCCATCTCAGGGAAGACCACGAGGTCGGCCTGCTGCGCCCTGGCGCGCTCCACGTACTCAAGGACCTTGGAGGTGTTGCCCTCAAGGTCGCCGACCGTGGTGTTGATCTGGGCCATTGCCAGACGCAACTTGCGCACCATGTAGTCTCACCCGCTCGAAATCTGGCACTGAGTATAGCACACGGCGCTGGCGGGGAGCGGCGCCGTGTGAGAGTGACGGAAGACCAACCCCAATACCGGCGATTGTGGCCCACCTGCCCTTTGTGTACAATTGCGCAGGCTGACTGCCCCAAGGCTACAGGCTGGGGCAACATCTTCCACGGCCTTGAATTCCGACCGGTTCGCCTTGAGAGTAGAGAATAAGCAATGTGGGCGTTTGACGAGATCGTGACCCTGCGAGACAGGGACGGCGCCGAGTACGGGCGCTGTCGCATGCTCGGCTGGGTCAGCAGGGATGACGGCGTAAAGCGGTGGCACGGCGAGCTGATGGGCATCGGCGGGCGGTTCTTCGACTTCGCGCTCGTGCAGGTGGAGAAGAAGGCGCTGTACATCGAGTGCGAGGACGACGGGGCGACTGCGCGGATACTGCCGCCGACCATGATGGACGCGCAGAGCACGGGCACCCGCTGCTTCTTCGAGGGCGTGTGGCCTCCGCCTCGGCCGGTGGGCTAGCGCCTCGCCAGAACGACCAGGTTCTCGGTCTTCATTCGCCGGTCCGGCGCACCCGTCGCAGGGTTCACCCTGTACGAGAACAGGTTCTTCGAAACGATGGTGTCCACGAGGGTGGCCTCGTGTCGCCAGCCCAGAGCCTCGAAGTGCTCGATGAAGATGCGGTCTATCGGGACGGGCCTCGTGCGGATGGTGGCCGGCCCGACGAACAGGAGCATGCGGTTCGATACGTGCTCTTGAAGATTCGTTAGCGTGCCCAGGACCCCGAAGAAGTACCGCCGGAACAGTCTCGCCATGTGAGGCTCGTGAATCGCACCCAGACAATTGTGGTACGTCTCGGAGCGCACCGGTATCTCAGGCACGTCCTGGTACGGAAACTCCAGCTTGCCCAACTCTCGCACCCTGGCCTCTGAGTGGCCCAGCCAGAACAGGTCCATCTTGGAGGCTCGTATGTACTCCTGCGCCTGCAGGTAGGGCGGCGACGTGATCAGCACCCGGTGCCCGGTCTCCGGCACAGCTGCGAGGCCGTCGACGCCCGCCCTAACGGTGGCGCGCACAGGCTTGGGGCCGAGCCCGGCGTACTCCTCCTGCGCGGCCATCACGTGCTCCACTCCCGCAAGCACGCGGCGGTAGAACGTCTCGCGCCAATCTCCGCTCTCCAGCCTGTCCGCCCGCGCTCTTGCAACGTCGGAGCGAGAGAGCTTTTGCCGCTTCTCGTCGTCGTAGGAGAAGTGACGGGTTGCCTTCATGAGCGGTATGAGCAGCGCCCGCCTAAGGTCTTCGTCCTGCAGGGAGTGGTAGAAGCCCCACGCATTGGCAATCATGGGCAGGAAGGGCTCCGGGTACCAGTAGGCCGCGTTGGGCCAGTCGGGCACGAAGGGCACGCGATGGGCACGCATCACATCAACCAGCGCAGCGGCATCCACGGCCTGCGGTGGCGCCACTGAGACGTCGTGGAGCTTCTCCAGAAGCGGGTTCAGGTCCCAAAGCTCGTAGTCATGGCCGTATATGCGCGCCACGGCCCCCGCCGTGCCGTAGCCGGCAAACGGATCGATCACGCTCGTGCCGCGAGAGGCGTAGGCCTTCAGCGCATAGGCTATGACCTGCGGGATGAACTTGGCCGGATACTTGTACAGGCCAAACGTGGCGTACGTGGTGGACGGAATCTCCGGCACAAGGTCGCGGAACACGACCGCGGTCTCCGGGGGTGTCGATTCTATGGCATTTGCGACTTGCGGCATGAGCGCGCAGCTCCGGGTGTAGGGCTCGCAGGCAGGGCGAGTCGATTGTGGGATTCTAGCCTACGTCTGCGTCAGGCACAAGCAACCCGTCCGCTTCGCCCATTCAGATTGACAGCTATACTCGGCGAACCTAGAATGAGCGTGTCCCAGGCCCCGTGCCGGTGACGGCGTCAGGGTCGGACATGCGCAATGCCAGGGTGAGGAGGCAGCTTCATGGCTACCAAGGCGTACGTGCTCATTGAGACTGCGGTTGGCAAGACTAGGGACGTGCTGACGGCGCTCCGCGAGGTCAACGGCGTGAGGGAGGCGGACGCGGTCACGGGCGAGTACGACGTGGTGGCCGTCGTCGAGGCGGAGAGCCTGAACGCCATCGGTGACCTGGTCACGGGCAGCATCCACACCATCGGCGGAATACAGCGAACCACAACCTACCTCTCGGTGAGCATGTAGCGGGCGCTACGCTCGATGCTCAGAGTCCGGAGCGCTTCCTAGACCAGTGTGGCGTGAAATCGCGGCCGCGACTGGCACAGGAGCAGCAGTCTCACCATGACCGATCAGTGCATCTTCTGCAGGATTGCGACGGGCAGCATCCCCAGCGAGATGCTTGACCGCGACGACACTGCATTCGTAATCCGCGACATCAACCCCAAGGCGGCCACGCACCTGCTCGTGATCCCTCTCGAGCACGTGACGCAGATCGTAAACTTCGAGCCGGAAAGAGGCAGCCTGCTCGGCCACATGGTGCTGAAGGCGGCAGAGGCGGCACGCCGCGAGGGGATCGCAGAGTCGGGCTACAGGCTGGTCATCAACCAGGGGCCGGACTCAGGGCAGGAGGTCGATCACCTGCACCTGCACGTGCTGGGGGGCAATCGCCTGGGGGCGATGGGCTGATGCTGAATCCGGTTGTCGGCCTGCACTCCGCTCAGCAACGCTGTGTGTTTACGAGGGGGCGGTCTGTTGATCCGTGACCTCTGGATCGATGACGACGGCGTCCACATAGAGTGGGACGACGGCCAACGCTGCTTCTGGCCACACCGCTACCTGCGCGGCCACTGCTGCTGCGCCGGGTGCGTGGAGGAGATGACAGGCCGACGCAGAGTCTCGGAGGACGACGTGCGGGAGGACGTCTTCGCGATCGAGTGGATGCCGATAGGCCGCTACGCCGTGCAGTTCCTGTGGAGCGACGCCCACGACTCCGGCATCTACCCGTTCGAGCTGCTGCGGCGCCTGTGCCACTGCCCGGAGTGCGCCGGGGAAGGGTGACGCCGGCCCACAGGCGTCGCATGGCGCGTTCGTACAGCATCGTATAGAATGGCGAGGCGAGCCATTCGCCGCTTGCCCAAAGGGAGGTGCCCCATGACTGCCAGTGATTCAAGCTCAAAGCTGGTTCCCGTCACCGTCTGGTACGACTACATCTGACCCTGGTGCTACGTTGGACTGGCCAGGTTGGACCAGTTGGAGCAGGACTTTCCGCTAGAGGTGACCTACAAGAGCTTCTACCTCAGGCCGGACATGCCCCCGGAGGGCATCGTGCGACCGGCGAAGGAGGGAGAGCAGGTCGGGTCGCCGCTGACGGGCCACCTTGGCGAGGTGGCTGAGGAGGCTGGCCTTGTGATGCGCCGCGCGCCCCTGACGCCTAACACTCGCCTGGCATTCGAGGCCTCAGAGTTCGCCAAGGACGGCGGCCTCTTCGAGCCGTTCCACCGGGAGTGCTACCGCGCCTTCTGGGAGGACGGAGCGAACCTGGGGGAGCTGTCGGTGCTGCAAGAGATCGGCAAACAGGTGGGACTTGACCCCGCAGCGATGGAGGAGCGGCTGGCCGCGGGCCACTACACCGCGGCCGCGCAGACCCAGTACGAGGAAGCACTTGCGATTGGAGTAAGGGGCATCCCATCGTTCATCATGGGGCGTTACTTCTTCTCCGGGGCACAGCCCTACGACCTGTTCAGGAGGGTTGCGGACATGGTGCAGAGGGAGGAGGCAGGCGAGGGCGAAGGCTGAATCGGCACGCCCAACCGGCGATTGTTAAGATAATCAGAATGGAAAACCCCTTGCACAGGCGGAAACGCGGGTGTATCTTGTGGGTACGCTAAGAAAGGAGGTGATCCATATTGTTATCTGATAAACGGGCTTCTAGTGAGGTGTCTGTAGCGTAAACGGCACTGGACGCAAGCCGCTCCGGTATCCGTTTGCGGAATACCGGCAGGCACCGGACCCCGAAGCTCCCGGCTCAAGTCCACCGGGACGGTCTTCAGACCGAAGCGCTTCGGGGTCTTTCATTTTGCGCAATTCTCGACAGCAACGGCGATCGTGCGCACCAAGATCAGGCGGTGAAGTCCGTCATGAGGCCAATGCGTGCGCGCAGCTCATCGCCATCGACCTCAATCAGCCGGTGCTCCTTGAGCCAGCACCCCTTTCGACTGGACACTGACCGTGACAGTGTCCAGAAACGCTCATGCCTGCATCATAGCCAAGTGTGTTGGACATGCACGGCGACACTGTCCAAGCCCGTGTCCCATTCCGGCCTGACCGAAAGCCCGCCTAATCGAAGCTGCGCAGCTCCCGCACCGTGTCCGCGTCCAGCTTCCTGATCACCGCCTCAACCAGGTCCACGGTCCAGTCGAAGTCCTGCCGGCTGAGGATGCTGTTGTGGCTGTGCAGATACCGCGTTGGAACGGCAATGTTGATGGATGGCGCTCCCTTGTGAGCCCTCTGCATCTCGGATCCGTCTTCGCCGTAGCCGACCAGCACGTCGTACTGGGTCGGGATGTCGTTCTCGCGCGCCGTATCCACGAACAGGTCTCGCAGCTTCAGGTTCGGCAGCATCGACGAGTCGTGCAGGAAGATTGCAGGGCCGCCTCCTACCTTCTCCTGCGCCTCCTCCTGCGTAATGCCCGGGTAGTCGCTCGCGACGCCGGTCTCCAGATTGATACCGAGGTCCGGCTCGACGGCATAGCTGCTGGTGCGCGCGCCCCGAAGGCCGATCTCCTCCTGCACGGTGGCCGCGGCGTACAGCGTGCCGGGCGGAGGCAACTCCCTTAAGCGGCGCATAACCTCGACGATGACGCCCAAGCCGACGCGGTCGTCCCACGCCTTGCCTAGGTACAGCGAGCCGCCGTTCAGCTGCGTGAAGCGACTGTCCGGCGCAATGGGGTCGCCGGGACGGATGCCCAGTCGGTCCTCCGCGTCCTCCTTGCTGGATGCGCCCACGTCGATGAACATCTGCTCGCGCTTGAACAGCTGCCCGCGTGCCTCCGCGGTCATCACGTGGGGCGTCTTCACGCCGGTGACTCCGAGAATGGGGCCGTTCCTGGTCATGATGACCCATCGCTGGTTGATGAGGGCCTGGTCCAGCCAGCCGCCCAGGGGGAGGAACATCACGTATCCCTCCTTGGTGATCAGCTTGACCATGAGACCGACCTCGTCCATGTGGGCGGCCAGCATCACCCTGGGCGAGCCGTCCTCAGCACCCAGCCTTCCGATCAGCGAGCCGATGCCGTCCGTCTCCAGTCCGTCGCAGAGACCGGACAGCTCGCGCTGCATGATGGCCCGGACAGGGCCCTCGAAGCCGGAAGGGCCGTGGGCGTTGGTCAGCTCCTCAAGCAGGGACTCGAAGTTGTCCATGACTTGCACTCCTGGTAGCGTGGTAAGGCGTAGCGTACTCGCAAATGGCGCGGTGTCAAGCATTGGGGGGGGGTCAATATCAGGGCCAGCCGATTCCAGGTGGCTGGCTTGCCTGCCCACTCATATGGTTCGACAGGCTCACCATGAGCGGTGCCTATTTCGTCCGCTCACCCCCGCATCGTAGAGCGCACCTTCCCTCAATCTCGCGCATCCCGCGCCGCTGCCGGTAGCGGTATGTCGGCGCGCAGGGTATAATCCGCTTGTCGCTGTGCGTGCCGGCCCGCGCGGGCTGCCATGCGCGGCGGCGGAGAGTTTATGCAGCCAATAGAATTCGAAAAGTTCACCCTTTCCAACGGGCTGGACGTCATACTTCACCAGGACAACGCCCTGCCGCTGGTGGCCGTCAACGTCTGGTACCACGTCGGTTCCAAGGACGAAACGCCCGGCAAGACCGGCTACGCCCACCTCTTCGAGCACCTCATGTTCGAAGGGTCAAAGCACCACAACAGCGGCTACTTCGAGCCGCTGCAGGAAGTGGGCGCAACCCTCAACGGCTCCACCACTCCAGACAGGACCAACTACTGGGAGAACCTGCCGTCCCACTACCTGGAGCTTGCGCTCTGGCTGGAGTCGGACAGGATGGGCTTCCTGGTGGACGCCCTGGAACAGCGCAGGTTCGACATCCAGCTTGACGTGGTGAAGAACGAGCGTCGGCAGAGCTACGAGAACCGGCCCTACGGCGTGTCCGGCATTCACCTGCAGGGTGCCGTCTATCCGCTGCCTCATCCGTACCACTGGCCCACCATCGGCTTCCACGATGACCTGGATCAGGCGACACTTGAGGACGCGATCGCCTTCTTCCGGATGTTCTACACGCCATCCAACGCGAGCCTCGTCATCGCCGGGGACATTCGCCAGGATCAAGCCGCCGAGCTTGCTGAGCGATACTTCGGCGACATTCCGCCCGGTCCTGCACTGCCGCGAGCAACCCGCACCGACTCGCCGTTGCAAGGCCGCGCTGACCTCACGCTCCACGACAAGGTGACGCTTCCTCGCTGGTCGATCGTGTGGCCCACCGTCCCGCGCTTCCACCCGGACGAAGCCCCGCTCTCAGTGCTGGCCTCCCTGCTCAGCGAAGGCAAGAGCTCAAGGTTGCACCGATCGCTGGTGTACGAAAAGCGAATAGCACAGAGCGCGGCAGTCCGCCACGGCCCGGCGGAGATCGCCGGCGACTTCCACATGGACGTTACGGCGGCGGCAGGACATACCGCCGAGGAGGTCGCTGAGGCCGCGCTCGCCGAGATCAGGCGTCTTCAGGACGCACCGCCCCTGCCTGAGGAAATGGAGCGCGTCCGAAACCGCATCGAGTGGCAGCAGGTGCGCCTGACCGCCAACATCGGAGGGTTTGCAGGCAGGGCCAACCGCCTCAACTCCTTCAACGTGTTCGCGGGGGATCCTGGGGGCATCAACCAGGACATGGAGCGGTTCTTGGCGGTGCAGCCGGAGGACGTGCAGCGGGCTGCGCGAGTGTACATGGGCGAGCGGCAGGTGCAGATGGTGGTCCTGCCTGAGCCGTCCAGGAGCTACGCCGTCGGAGGCATCGACCGCACGCAGCGCCCGTCACCGGCGGCGCCCACCGCGTTCAGCCCTCCCCTGCCTGCGCGGCGGCGGCTGTCGAACGGCCTGGAAATTCTGGTAGTCGAGAAGCGGGAGCTCCCGGCAGTGTCATTCGCACTGGTGTTGAACACCGGCGCGGCCCGAGACCCGGTTTCGCTTCCCGGACTCGCATCATTGACCACGGCCATGCTCCAGGAGGGCACCTCAGGCCGCACGAGCAATCAGATTGCCGACGAGATGGAGTTCATGGGCAGCCAGCTGGCCACAATGACCGGAAGGGAGTCCACAACACTGGCAGCGGAGACGCTGACGCGCCACTTCCCCAAGGCCCTGGAGATTGTGGCCGACCTGGTGCAGAACGCGGCCTTTCCCGACGACGAGCTGGACCGCGTTCGCAGGGAGCGGCTCACGTCGCTCAGGCGGATGCGGGACGATTCGACAGCCATGGCAGGACGCCATGCCCCCGGTCTCATTCTGGGCAGGGAGAGCGCCTTCGGCCATCCCCTGAGCGGCACCGAGGAGTCCGTCGAGGCCATCTCACGCGAGGACATGGCGGACATCTACGGCCGCAACTACGGGCCGGAGGGAGCTACGCTGGTTGTTGTGGGGGACGCCTCGCTCGCAGAGGTCGCGGAGCTGGCTGAGCAGTGGCTGGGAGACTGGAAGGCCGCTGACGGCGACGGCGCAACCCCCGCCACGCCGGCTGAAGAAGTCGCGTCAACCCCCACCACTCTGTACCTGCTGGACAAGCCCGGCGCAGCGCAGTCCGTCATTAGAGCCGGGCTGACAAGCGTTGAGCGCCAACATCCCGACTACACAGCGCTCGCTCTGCTCAACCACCTGTTCGGCGGCCAGTTCACAGCAAGACTAAACATGAACCTCAGAGAGGACAAGGGCTACAGCTACGGCTACCGCTCGTGGTTCGAGTGGCATCGTGGCCTGTCGGTGTTCATGGCTGGCGGAGGCGTGCAGACCGAGGTCACGCGCGAGGCGGTTGAGGAGACACTTCGGGAGCTTCGCGACGTGGTCGGCGAGAGGCCCGTCACGGAGGCGGAGTTCGAGGCGGCCAAGGCGGCCATGCTGCGGCAGTTCCCATCGTCTTTCGAGACCTCGTGGCAGATTCTGGAGCAGCTGGTGCACGCCACATCCTTCAACCTCCCCGACGACTATTACCAGACGCTTCCCGCCGCCATCGAGGCGGTGACGCTGGACGACGTGAGACGCGCCGCGGCGGAGAACATCGACAACAGCCGGCTGACGCTGCTGGTCGTGGGCGACCGAGAGGCTATCGAGCCGGGTCTGCGGGAAGTTGGCATTCCCGTACGCCTGCTGGACCAGGATGGGCTCGAGGACCAGGAGTGAGTTTCCCGCGCGCTCAGCCCGGGGCCGCACCGCTCCGGCGAGCCGGATGTTCCAGGCCCGCGGGTTTGCACCGACTCCAGACCCTCGTTCGCTTCCGCGGGGCTTCATGGAGCTGAGCCTTGGCCCGGCCATAGGGCTGTTCCTGGCAGCCGCCGTGGTGATAGTGGTGGCGGCGGCATTCCTGACCACCTCCGCGGACGTTATAGCCACGCGGATGGGCCTTGGGCGTTTGTGGGTTGGGGGGCTGATGCTTGCGGGCGCCACTTCACTGCCGGAGCTCGTGACGGTCGTTTCCGCCGCCCTCGGCGGCTCCGCCGACCTTGCCGCCGGTAACATCTTTGGCGCCAACATGCTCAACGTCAGCAAACTGGCCGTCCTGATGGCCCTGTTTGGCGGGCGCGAGATATTCCGGCAGCTGGCGCCTCAGCAGTTCTGGGTTGCGGGATCAGCCCTACTGCTCACGGCTATGGCCACGCTGTTTGCCGCCTCACAAATCGACTTCAAGCTGATGGCGGTGAGCATCCCTGCCATAGCCATCATAGTCGCATACGTGGTCATGTTCCGCATTCTGCGCCGGTTCAGCATGCAAGCCAAGGAATCCGCGGAGGCAGAAGAGGGGCCTGCACACTCGCTGAGGTGGGGATGGACGGTGTTCCTCGCTGCAGCAGCCGCGATATTCGTTTCCGGCCCCGCGCTCGCGATCAGCGGCGAGGCAATCGCGGACGCCACAGGCATAGGCTCCGGCTTCGTTGGCGTCCTGGCCCTGGGAATGGCCACATCCCTCCCGGAGATAACGGCGACGATGACCGCCTTCCGCATGAAGGCCTACGACCTGGGCGTGGCCAGCATGTACGGCACCAACTCCTTCAACATCGTGGCCCTGGCGGCCGCAGACCTGGCCTACTCGGACGGCTCGCTCTACAGCTTCACGACCGCAGGCACGGTCAGCGCCGGGCTGTTCGCCATTCTGGTCACGTCACTTGGCATGGTGTGGCTTACGATGCGGCGCCCGCTCAAGATGTTCTCTTTCGTCGAGCCTAGCCCGACTCTATTCGTAGGCATCTACCTGGTCGGGCTGGCAGTGGTGTTCCAGCTGGCGTAGCGACGGGTCGGGACACGGCTCGTTCAGCCTGCCAGGGTCATGCCCACCAGACTGCCGATGCCGAACGTGACCGCGGCAGCCGCGTCTCGCATCTTCGCGGGGCCGTGCGGCCGGTCAGGGCCGCTGCGCCTTATCGCCTACGTGACACTGGCAGGTCGCCAGTAACCGGCCTCGCACGTCGCAGGTGGGGTATGCGGGAAGAGTCTGAGGCGTACTGAGGGTCAGCTCCCCGGCGCGTTCCGGACCATCAGCTTCACCAGGTCGTGCCGTGTGATTATGCCAACAAGCTCCTTGCCGCGCGTGACCGGGAGCCGGTGGATCCCCTTGCTGAGCATCAGATCTGCCACTTTGCCAACGGGGGCATCCTCTTCCAGTGTGACGACGGGTTGGCTCATCACGTCTCTGATTCGTCTGGCGCTCACCTCTCTGGCCACCATCTCCACCGTCTCCGGCCTGACGAACGAGCCCATGAGGGTGTACAGATGGTCCGCCATGGGCAGGAACTTGCGATGGAGGCCGAAGTCTGAGTGCGTGATGATGCCTGTCAACTGCCCATCCCGGTTGAGAACGGGTAGACAGCTGGCGCCGTGCTCGATCATAAGGGAAGCCGCCTCCGCGACCGTCGAGTCCTCCGTGGTGGTAACCGCGGGGCTGGTCATTATGTCGCGTGCAAGCATGTCCGCCTCCATCCAGGGCCCGGCCTCAGCACGCTTCTCTCCGCCTCATTGCCCTGGCGTTCGCAGGCCGCATCTGCGTAGATGCTGCCCTGCCATCAATTCTACCGCATTCGTCCGCACGTGTCCTGTACGCTGCGGCGTGGCTGTCCGTCCCTCGAACACGCTCGCCATTCGCGCAAACGGGCAGGCAGGCGCCCCCGAACCTACCTCCGCGGCAGCAGCTCCGGCAGGCGCGCGATCACGTCGTGGAAGTCATTGAACGGGAAGTAGGGAATGCCGTTGGCCTCGCAGTGAGCGAGGAGCCGGGCGCACGCGAAGACATAGTCGGCGTGAGCAGCGAGGCAAGTGTCAGAGAAGCCGTCTCCGACTGATACAACTGTGTAGCCCATGCCAGCGTACTTGAGCGCATGATAGCACTTGCATGCGCCTACCGAGTCGCAGACCTCCGGGCACTCGTCGTAGACCACGCGCACCCGCTCGCCCGCGTCGAACGTGCCGCGGCTGCTGAACACCGGCACGTCCGATAGCCCATTCGCCTCAAGCACCGGGCGAATGTAGAAGCCCAGCCCGCTGGACGCCACGTTCAGCGGTATGCCGCTCTCGCGGCACAGATCAACCAGCTCCCGCAAGCCGGGCCTGACCACTGCCTTCTCCCGGACAAAGCGAGCCATCTCCTCTTCCCGGTCGCTGGGCAGGCAGCCGAATTCGCTCGCCAGGCACTCGCGCCCAACGATTTGGCCGGCCTCCCGCATCCGTCCGAAGCGGCGCCAGTCCTCAACGGCGAAGGCGTCCAGCAGCGCAACGCCCATGTCGAACTCCGTCACCGTCCCGTCGAAGTCGATCAGGATGGCCAGCTTGCCGGCGATTTCGGGCGGCGTCATGAGGTTGAAGGAATTAGCCTTCGAGGGCGGCCGGGTCTAGCCGCCTGAGCCCTTCACCGCGCGCCGGTTGCGGAAGAGGCCGGGCTCCACGAATGCGCTCGGCGAAGATGCGGCCTCGTCAATGACCTGCAGAACGGACACGATTGCCGGGCTGCTCAGCAGCTGCTCGCGCTTCTCCGGCGTGTCCGCGAGGGGTTCGTAGCCCTCCAGCGACGCGTTCTGCCCGTCCAGGATCTCCGCCACCTTCACCAGCGCCTGCTCGATGTCGGCCTGGCTTATGACGTCGTGGAGCCTCCAGTTGGCCAGCACCGCACTGTCGATTCGCTCGGTGGCGCGGTCCTTCATCTCCTCCACCCGGTCGAAGTTCAGCACGCCGCTGCACCCTATGCCGCGGTTGACCCACGGCTCCGCGTAGGCAACCATGCTGTGGATGTACCTCATGACCAGGTTCTCTTTCACGTCCGAGCCGGCCAGCTTGGAGGCGTCCAGCACGGGGAAGGACAGGAGCGCGTCTCTGCCGACGTTCTGCGCCGGCGCGTCCTCCATGGCCTGCTGCACCTCGTCCACGTCCACCATGTGGTAGTGCATGGAGTGGAGGTCGCTGGGATACGGAGCGGGCACCCACGCCGTGTTGCCGCCGGTTCGGGGGTGGTCTATCTTCCTCTGGAGCATCTCCGCCATTGCGCGGTTCCTGACCTGCATGCCCTTGCCGATCTTGCCGCTCTTGTGGATGCCGGTCTGAATGCCTACGTTGACGTTGTGGCGCTCGTAGCTGGTGTTGAACGTGGCCGCTGTAAGGTCGTCCCTCAGGTCGACTGGCCCGGCCTGCATCTGGACGCGAATCTGTGAGCCGGTGCGGTCCAGGAAGCCGGTGTTGATGAAGAAAGTCCTGTTCTGCGAAGCGCGGAGCGCGTCCGAGAGCTGGAGGGTCATGCCGAGCTCCTCGTTCATTATGCCGATGAGGATCGTGCCCGAGGGCAGGCCCAGCCGCTCCTCTATGGCCTCGAACAGCCTCATCTGCTCCGCGACCTCCTCCGCCGTACAGAGCTTGGGCGTGACCTGGTAGACGAAACCCCTGCTGCTGTTTGGCCCGCGGACGGGCAGGGCGCCCTCGCCGCTTTCCCTTGCCTCGCCGTTGGAGCCCTTGTCGTGCGATGTGGCAATGAGAGTGGTCAGCAGCAGGCCGACCATTCGCTCCGGCACCTCCTCGCCGTTGAGCGTGACCGAGTCGGTGTACATATGCAGCGACACGTTGCGCACGGACATCAGGCTGGTGCCCTTCAGCGTCTGGGCATTGCCGTCCGCGTCCGTATAGGTACGGTCGGAGTTGATGGTCTTGAGGTTGCCGCGGGAGCCGTAGGCCAGCAGGTCACCGCGTATTACGCCGACGTAGTTGCGAAGCGCCGCTACCTCGTCCTCCGCGTCGACGACCGTCACGGCGTCCTCGAAGTCGATGATGTTGGTCAGCGCGGACTCCACCACCAGGTCTCGGAACTGCCCGTTCCCCGAGTCGACCACGCCACCGTCGTAAAGCTGAATCTGAATCCTGAGCCCGTTGTCCGACAGGTAGAAGTCCGACAGCTCCCCGTCATCGTCCAAGTTGAACCCGACGAACTTTGACGGCTCCTGCAGCTTCGCCTGCCGCTCGTCTCGGGTGTGCGCAACCAGCTCGTACCGGCCGCCCTCGCCGTGAGACACCGAGTAGCGCCCGATGTCGTCGAACCGCACGCCGCCGTCCCACCCGGCCACGTGCTCGTCCAGGTATGCGTTGGTTTCCTCGACCACCATCCGCAGCCTTGCGGGGCGCTGCTCGTCCCGGTCGATCTCCGGGTGCACGTCGCTGAGGAAGTAGGCGTCATAGAGGCTGCCCCACCGGGCGTTTGCGCCGCCCACGACCATGCTGGCGTTGGTGACCGGCGTGACCAGCTCAGGGCCGTTCTGGTCCATTTCGGCGTCCAGCTGCGGCGTGGTCATGCGGAAGTCCACGGGAGCGCTGGGGCTGAGGTAGCCGATGTCGATCATGAACCGCTCCAGGTCCTCGGCGTCCTGCGCGGCGGCCTCGGGCGTGGGACGCCAGCCGCCATTCCGCTTCTCGCGGTAGTACTCGTCTATCTTGCCCTGGACCTCCTCGCGCCTGGCCAGCAGCTCCGCGTTTCGAGGGCCGAACTGCTCCACAAGGTCGCCCAGTATGCGGAACACCTCGTCGGCGGTGCGCCCCGTGCCCTCAAGTGCCTCGTCCCTTACAAACTCGTACAGGCGATCGTTTACCTGAAGCGTGCCGCCAGAGTCCAAACTGATCTGTGCCATGAGTCGCTCCTTGCCGGTGAATTGTTGAACTATCGATTGCGACGCCTGGCGTTGAGGCGCGGCGTCGCCGGAAGGGGCTTGTGCGCGACCGACATTATCGCCCATCGCGCGAGCGGCCGCAACGGGTGTTGAGCCGTCGAGGCACCGCTTCGGCTGCGCAACTAGATCGGTGAGCCGGTCATCCCCTGCATTCCGCGCAGGAGCCACATCTCGCCCAGGTGGCTGAACCCGTGCGTCAGCACGTTCTCCATCAGCACCTGCGTCGCGGGACGCTCGCCCATCGGTCGGACTGTGAAGATGCGCTCCAAGTCGGCGTCCGTGATGGACGCCAGGTAGTCGGCGGAGGACTGCCAGACCGCGCGCATGTACGGCAGGAACTCCTCTATGGAGGGGATGCGGACGGCAGCAGCATCCTCAGCGGTCATCCCCGAACCCTGGGCCACGCGCTCCAGCCCGAACTTCTCGTGCCAGCCATCCTCCAGCCACACCGGCGGCCGCCGCTCCTGCAGCACGAAACGCACCAGGTTGTCCTCCGTGCGCACGTAGTGCCACAGCACGAAGGCGAGGTGGTTGCCGCCTCCCGGCGGCTGCCAGTGGAGCTGCTCCGGAGTCAGGTCTGTGGTGGAGGTCTCGAGGGCCTCGTGCAGGCGCTCCAGGTGTGAGCCGATCAGCTCTACGATAGCCATGTGTGCACCTCTCGATTGGGTTGAATCCGGTGGGATTGCCTCAGTATGTGGCTGCGGACACGCGACAGTCAAGGACGGAGCGCGCGCCCTATCCGCCCTCCAGCGCCTTGCGTATCTGCTCGCCTTCGCGACGCCAGAAGCTGAAGAGGATGGCCAGATCCGTGCCCACGGAGAAGTGCCGCACGCCCATGTCCAGGTACTGCTTCGCCTGGTCCGCCGAGCCTATCTCCGCCCGCGGGTGTACGCCCATCCTGAGCGCGGTCTGGAACACCTTGAGACGCGCCTCCTCTACCTCAGGGTGGCCGGGGTTGCCGGGCTGGCCGATGTTCATCGAGAAGTCTGCGGGGCCCCACTGCACCATCTCGACGCCGGGCTCGCTCAGGATCTCCTCCAGGCAGTCCAGCGCGCCCTTCTTCTCGATCATGAACGCCAGCACCGTATCCGCGATTAGCTGGACGTACTCCGGCGTCCCGCCGTAGCCCATGTAGGTGTTCCGGCGGGTGGCCACCCCGTAGAGGCCGCCGTGGTCCGGGTGGTCCGGTCTCACAACCTTGATGCACTCCCGCACGTCCTCGATGCTGCGCAGATCGGTGAAGAGCACGCTGCCGAAGCCCGCGCCTATCCCGCGCTGTGCAAGATACGGCATGAGGCTCTGGTCGACCTTGATCATCGCCCCCATGCCGTAGAGCTCGGCGGCGCGGCACAGGTTGTCGAGGTCGTGCAGGTCGGAGGAGCCGTACTCCGCCACGAACTCCACGTAGTCGTACAGCCCCGTGTTGCCGAGGGCCTCGATTGCGGCGGGCCAGACGCCGACCACGTGGGTGCTGAGGGTGGGCTCGCCCGCCGCCAGCTTCTCTCTGAGCACGTTTCGTCTTGGCATGTTCACGCCCTCCTATTGTCAGCGATGCTGCGCATATCCTATCGGCATATCTCTACCGCGTCTATGCTTGTTGCCTCACTTATCTCGCGGTAACGTCACCGTGAACCCAATCCTCAATAGAAGGAGGAAACGGCGATGAAGATCACCAACATCGAAACTTTCATAGTTGACGCGGGCTGGCGTCCCTGGATGTTCGTAAAGGTGGTGACGGACGAAGGCGTCACCGGATGGGGCGAGTGCAGCGACGTTCGCCAGCCGCACGGCATCGAGGGCGTCATACGAGACATGAAGTCCATTCTCACCGGGCAGGACCCGCGCGCATTCGAAATGCGCTACCAGGACATGTTCCGCATCACGCGGCAGAGTCCCGGAGGCATCGCGGCAAAGGCAATCGCCGGCCTGGACTGCGCCTTCCTGGACATTAAGGCAAAGGCCCTGGGCATATCGGTCACAGAGCTGTTCGGAGGCCCCACGCGGGACAAGGTGCGCGTTTACTGGTCGCACTGCGGCGGCCCCAGAGTGGTCCACCACGACATCCTGAGAGTGCCGCCGATAGACTCCTGGGAGTCGATAACCGCCCTGGGTCACGAGGTCAGAGATCGCGGTTTCACAGCTCTGAAGGCGAACATCCTCCTGCCCGGTCAGAAGGCGCTCTTCGGCGGGGGCTTCAGCGGCCCGCCCGGCACCACCGACCAGATCGCCCCCAAGTGGCTTATGCCTCACATAGAGAAGCTCATCGGCACGTTCCGCGATGCAGTTGGTGACTACATAGACATCTGCCTGGACATCAACTTCCACTTCAAGACCGAGGGAGCACTTCGCATCGCCAAGGTGCTGGAGCAGTTCGACATGCTCTGGCTGGAAGTCGACATGTACGACCCGAAGAGCCTGCGCCAGATCAAGGACTCCACGACCACGCGCATCTGCACCGGCGAGAACCTTTACTTCATGCACGACTACATTCCCTACTTCGAGAACCACTCGGCCGACATATTCATGATAGACGTGGCATGGAACGGCTTGACCCAGTCCAAGAAGATCGGCGACCTCGCCGAGGTGTACCAGCACAACGTCGCGCCGCACAACTACAACAGCCACCTGTCCAGCTTCGTCTGCGCCAGCCTGTGCGCAACCCTGCCGAACGTGCGCATCATGGAGATCGACGTCGACGACGTACCCTGGAGGGAGGAGCTGACCACCGCCGTGCCGGAGATAATCGACGGCTACATGACCGTCCCGACCGGGCCTGGCTGGGGAGCCGACATCATCGAAGAAGTCGCACTGGCCCACCCCTGGGACGAGAACAGCATCTCCGCAGTGCAGTCCCAGGGCTACGGGATGCAGCGGCGGTAGGAATGAAGGAACTGAATCTACGGTGTGGCGATGAGCGTCATCCGTAGACCTGCGGGTTGGCGCAGTTGGGCAGGCGGCTGCCTTCAAGACCTGCAATCAGGTTGTCGACGGCCATGTTGGCCATACGCAGGCGCGTCGCCACGCTTGCGCTGGCGATGTGGGGCGCGATGACGACGTTTGGCAGCGTAAGCAGCTCGTCGCGAGGGTCGATGGGTTCGACGGCGGTGACGTCAAGCGCGGCCATCGCCGGCCTGCCTCGCCGCAGCGCCGCCACGAGCGCGTCCTGGTCCACCACGCCGCCGCGCGCCGTGTTCACCAGCATGGCCGTGTCCTTCATCATCGCAAGCTCACGCTCGCCTATCATGTGCCGCGTGTCCGCGGTGAGCGGCACGTGCAGAGACACGAAGTCAGACCCACGCAGCAGCTCTTCCAGCGAGACTGGTTCGGCGCGGATGTCCGGCGGCGCAGCCGCATTCGTACGCCGAGTGTACAGCACACGCATGGAGAAGCCCTGCGCGCGCCGGGCCACCGCCTGCCCAATGGCGCCGAATCCCACGATGCCCAGCGTGGCGCCGTAGAGGTCGCGGCCCAGCAGCACCGTGGGGCCCCACGTCTGCCACTGACCGGCCCGCACGTAGGCGTCCGCCTCCACTATGCGCCGCGCCGCCGACGTGAGCAGCGCGAACGCAAAGTCTGCCGTGGTCTCCGTGAGCACACCCGGCGTGTTGCCGACCGGAATGCCGCGCGCCGTGGCGACAGCCAGGTCGATATTGTCCGTGCCAACCGCCATGTTGCTGACCACGCGCAGCGAGGGCGCCGCCTCCAGCAGCGCCGCATCGATCCGGTCAGTCAGCAGGCACAGGATGCCGTCGGCTAGAGCGGCTCGCTCTCGCAGGCTATCGTAGTCGGGAGGCATGTCGCTGTCCCACAGGTCCACCCGGAAGCCGCCGGCCAGCCGGTCCAGAGCTTCCTGTTGCAGCCGCCGCGTGACAAAGACTCGTGGCAGTTCACCGGCCATTGCGCTTCCCTCCCGTGAGCGCGGCCACAGCGCGGGCCGCCGCCGCTTCAATGCTATGCAGCGTGTCGGCAGCTCCGTTCTGCGACGGCGCAAGCTCGAAGACTCGCTCAATCCCAATCGCGGCCGCGCCGTCAGCGCCCAGAGCATCGTTCCCAACGATGGCGGCCACCTCCGGCCTGCCTTGCTCCCTCGCCAAGGCCGCCACGCCGCAGACGCCCTTGCCCGCAAGCGTCTGAGCGTCAAGCCGTCCCTCGCCCGTGAGCACGAGGTCCGCGCCAGCCAGCGAGTCCGCGAGACCGACGGCCTCGCTCACCACCTCGAATCCCGGTCTCAACGATGCGCCGCAGAACACGACAAGCCCTGCACCGAGCCCGCCGGAAGCCCCGGCTCCGGGCATGTCACGCACGTTCAGCCCAAAGCGCTCGCCTACCACCTCCGCAAAGCGGCCGAGCGCAGTGTCCAGCGCCTCAATCTGTTCGGGATTTGCGCCCTTTTGAGGCGCGAACACGGCGGACGCGCCATCCGGTCCGCAGAGCGGGTTTGTAACGTCGCATAGCGCGGTCACGCTCGCTCCGGCAAGAGCGGAATGCGCGGCCTCGCAGTCAATCGAGGCGAGGCGCGCAAGGGCTGCCCCGCCCGGGGGCAAGTCACAGCCGCAATCGTCCAGAGCTCGAAAGCCGAGGGCCTGTGCCATGCCGACTCCGGCGTCGTTCGTGGCTGAGTCGCCCAGGCCGACGAGGACTCTCCGGTAGCCGCCGTCCAGGGCAGCCCGGATGAGGTCTCCTGTGCCGCGGGTTGTCGTGACGGTCGGGTCTCGCTCTGAGTCTTCGAGAAGCGCAAGGCCGGAGGCAGCCGCGGTCTCGATGACAGCCGTCTCGCCGTCGCCGAGCACGCCCCAGCGCGCGTGGATGGGACGGCCCCGCGGGTCGGCGGCCGGCGACGTGACCCAGCGGCCTCCTGTGGCGGTGACCAGCGCGTCGACGGTGCCGCCGCCGCCGTCCGCGATAGGTATGACGGCCACATCCGAGTCCGGCGCGACGCGCAGCACGCCGCGGCGCATGGCCTCCGCCGCATCGGCGGCAGACGCCGTGCCCTTGAACGCCTGTGGAGCCACCACGATCCTCATTGCGCCTCGCAATCGTAGCTGAACGTGCGCTGACGGCCGTCACAATTGTAGCGCATAGGCATGTGCCGGTCGAGCTAAAGCAGATTTCACTCGCTGGGCCGCAATCCGATATTGACAACGCACACAGCAGCGTTATAATCCGCTCCAGCATGTCGATCCATACCTCGATACGAGGCTTCCACGCCCTGCTTGCTGCACTGTTCCTTACGGTTGTGCTGGTGGTGGCCTGCTCGCCGGATCCCACGGCCACACCCGTCCCCACCAATACCCCTGTTCCCACGCCAACCCCAACCCCGACGCCCACTCCCGAACCAACGCCTACCCCGACGCCGGAGCCGACTTCTACGCCAGAGCCAGCGACCGACATGATGCCCGGATTCATGATGGACGAAAGCATGACCGGTGGCGACCTCATGGCCATGATGAGCGCGGATGAAATCGAGTGCGTGCAGGCGGCGGTCGGCGATGAGGGCCTCGCAGCGATGGAGACTATGTCCGTCTTCCTGCTCTCGGACTCAATGGCAATGGTGGCGGACTGCTTCTCGCCGGAGTTGACGGCCATGCTGTCCATCGCCTTCTTGTCCGCCCAAATCGGCGGACTGACCGACGAGAGCACCGCCTGCCTCACGGACTTCTACGCCGAGCACGGCGCCACGCCCCCGGACGGAAGCGATCCGGCCGAGGAGATCGTGTACACATTCAGCTTTCTCTTGTGCCTGACCGACGAGGAGGCGGAGGCCCTAACCCCCGAGGGAGACGAGGCTCCGGCCCCTTCAGAGTTGCGGTGCCTGACCGCCCAGACGGACCAGGAGACCCTCACCCTGCTGCTCACCAGTTTCCTGGATCTGTTCTCAGGCAACGCATCGCCGGAGGTGATGGTGGCGATGCAGGAAGTGCAAGCCGCCGCGGAGATCTGCGGCGTCGACCTCCTGTCGTTGGGCTGAGACGCTCCACGCGCCTCCCGTTGACACGTCTCAGGCAGCCCCGATATAGTTCGCGCGTTCCCGCAGTTCTTAGCAGCCCACGCATGGAGGCGCATCATGGCTCAGGAGTTCGGACAGGGCGACTTTCGCTACACCTGCGTTGAGGACTGGGCCAAGCTGCCCGAGGGCATGACCTTCGTGGAGAGCCCCGGCGTGGCCGTGGATTCCCAAGACCGGGTCTTTGTGCTGACACGCGGCGAGCACCCGATCATCGTCTTCGACAGGGACGGCAACTTCCTGCGCACATTCGGCGAAGGCCATTTCAGCAACCGCACGCACGGCCTCTACATCGCACACGACGACTCGCTGCTGGTGGCCGACGACGGCCTGCACACGATCCAGAAGTTCAGCCCGGATGGCGAGAAGCTCATGGAGATTGGTGAGCGCAACCACCCGGCGCCCAGGTGGAGCGGCCAGCCGTTCAACCGGCCAACCTCCGCCGCCATCATGCCCAGCAACGGCGACGTCTACATCTCCGACGGCTACGGCAACTCCCGCATCCACGCCTACACCGCCACCGGTGAGTACAAGTTCTCCTGGGGCGAGCCCGGCATCGACGCAGGCCAGTTCATCCGGCCCCACAACATCGCCTTCGACGCCGACGACCGGGTGTACGTGGTGGACCGGGAGGCGCACCGCATCCAGATCTTCTCGCCTAACGGCGAGTTCCTCACCATGTGGAGCAACATCCACCGCCCCGACTCGATGGTGCTGTGGCAGGACCACATCTACATCGGCGAGCTCAACGGCATGCCTGGCGTGGACGACGCCCCTGGCCTGGGCCATCGCGTGGGCATCTACACCCTAGACGGCGAGCTGGTGTGCCGGTTCGGCGACAAGGAAGAGGGCGAGGGTGCGGGCCAGTTCATCGCGCCCCACGGCATCGCCGTAGACTCGCGCGGCGACATCTACGTCTCCGAGGTCTCGTACACCATCCGCGGGTCGCATATGGACCCGCCGAGAGAGCTGCGCAGCCTGTCCAAGTACAGCCGCGTGTGAGGCGTCGGCTTCCCCGTCGTGGTACAATTGTGACTGGAGAAGCCGATGACCACCGTTGAAGCCAACGCCGCTCGCATATTCCAGGATGCCCGCCGCATGGCAGACTCCGCGCTGGAGCGCATGGCGGTCGGCGATGTCCGAGACGCTGCGGAGAAGGCGTGGTGTGCTACCGTCCGAGCCACGGAGGCGCTGGTGCTCGCCCGCACGGGGCAGGAGCCGGAGACGTCTACCGCCGCGGGCCGTCGGCTTTCCGCTCTCACCATGGATGATCCATCGCTGGTGAACCTCCGATTACGCTATTCCGATCGCCAGAGGGTGCTGCACGGGGAGTGCTTCTACCACGATTACTGCCAGCCGGTGGTGACAGAACGGCTGATCGGCGAGACTGCGGACTACGTGCGGGACGCTGAGAGTCTGGCGCAGAAGTAGAGCCGCCCCCTCTCTTTGTCCACTCCTGCCTTTGCAGGAGTTCATCCACGGACTGCCCCTCTGGATTGCGGCTTGCACCGCAATGACGGACGGAGGCCGGTGCGGTGCCAGCGCCGCGGCTAGCCGCGGCCTATGTAGGGCATCTTGGTTGCCATGATGGTCATGAACTGCACGTTGGCGTCCAGCGGCAGGTTGGCCATGAACAGGATCGACTCCGCAACGTGCTCCACGTCGAACGTCGGCTCGACCGCCACCTCGCCGTGAGCCTGGGGCACGCCGTTCTCCATGCGCTGGGTCAGGGCCGTCAGGGCGTTGCCTATGTCTATCTGGCTGCAGGCGATGTTGTAGCGCCGCCCGTCCAGCGATATCGACCTGGTCAAGCCGGTCACGCCGTGTTTGGAGGCGGTGTAGGGCGCGGAGTTGGGCCTTGGCACGTGGGCGGAAATCGAGCCGTTGTTGATGATCCGTCCGCCCATCGGCTCCTGGGCCTTCATGATCTTGATGGCCTCCTGTGCGCACAGGAAGACCCCGGTCAGGTTGGTGTCCACCACCCTCTTCCACTGCTCAAACGTCAGCTCCTCGAAGGGTACCGGAGGCGCCCCCGAACCGGCGTTGTTGAACAGCACGTCCAGCCTGCCAAAGGTCTCATGCGCCTGGGCGAATAGGGCCCTGACGGCCTCCGGGTCGGTGACGTCCGTAGGTACGGGCAGCGCCCGCGACGCCGAGTCTCCCGCCTGCTCGACCGTCTCCTCCAGCGTTTCTGAGCGGCGGCCCGCCAGCACAACAGAGTACCCGTCACGAAGCAGGGCCAGCGCGGAGCTCCGCCCAATGCCGGACCCGGCGCCGGTTACCATCGCAATCCTTCCGTGTGCGTTCATGTTCGTATGGCCTCCCTTATTTGGTATGCGGTTGCCGAGCGCCCCACATCCCCTGGACTCCCGCTTTCGCGGGAGTGGTGTGGCTGAGCGGGAGCGGTGCGGGTTACGCTGTCGTATCGCTTGCTGTCGCCGGGGCCAGTGTTGCGTAACCGCATTGTTGGCGACTGAGGTAGAGCAGCGGCCCTACACTCGTATGTCCCTGCGCTGAAAGCCCGCGTATGCTGCACCCAAGCACACCAGCGCCACAACCAGCATAACGCCGGCGTGCGCCGGGTTCAGGCCGTACAACAGCGGCGAGTCGCCGTTGTAGTAGTGCATCAGCGAGAGCCATCGTGTGGGTTCCATGAGCTCTGACACCAGGCTCAGCGTGTTGAGCACCCATCCGCCTGCTACCACGGAGGCGCCGACCGCCACGCTCAGCCCGTGCCTGCCGGTCACTGCGCCGACGGCGAAAGAAACGCTTCCGAATGCCAGCCCAAGCAGCGCCAGGCTCAGGCACATCTCCGCAAGCCTCACCACTCCGATGTCCATGCCCACGACTCGCGATCCAACCGCCAGCACTACCCAGGTGAACGACGCCAGCTGGGCTACTGACACCGTCATCGACGCGTACTTCTCCAGCAGCAGCCTGCCGCGGGAGACGGGCTGCGAGAGCAGCAGCTCAATGGTGCCGGAGCGCTCCTCTCCGGCAACCGCGCCGCTGCCGCGTCCGACCGCGAACACCGCGATGAGCATCGGCATCATGAACCCGAACAGCTCGGCGTTCAAGTAGCCCGCAGGCGTGGAGAAACCCGCCAGGTCAGATGCGCCGAACATCGCCATCAGGCTGTCGGGGTACTGGTCGACCAGCTCCTGCAGGCCCTCGATTCCCTCAATCGTAGGGTAGAAGCCAACCATCAAGCCAACCAGGATTCCGGCCCCAAGGCTCCACCACGCCTGCGACCTGCGCTGGTCTCGCAGGGTCTTCAGGAACACGCTGCTGAGCAGCCAGCCTCTCACCGACGCCCCGGCGGGCCTCCCTTGCAATACCTGCTGTTGACTCATGGCTGCTCCTCCTCTCCCACGCCGTAGTAGGCCAGGAAGGCCTCCTCCAGGCTTGGCTCCCTGGTGGTCACGTTGACGATCTCGTAGCGGCCCGCGGCCTTGAACAGCTGCGCCAGCGACCCCTCGATGTCGCACCGCAGGAAGCCGTCCGACACGCTCATGTTTCGCACGCCGGACAGACCCTCGAAATCGCCCGCGGCCACTGGTTCGCCGAACTCGATCTCCAGGCTTCGCACGCGCCTGCCCCGCAGCGTGTCCACGTCCTCCACGGCGACTATGCGCCCGTCCCGTATGATGCCCACGCGGTTGCAGATATCCTCCACCTCCGGCAGCACGTGGGACGAAAGGAACACCGTCCTGCCGTCCTCGTGCGCCTCCAGCAGCAGGCTCTTGAACTCCTCCTGCATGAGCGGGTCGAGGCCGCTGCTCGGCTCGTCCAGCACCAGCACCTCCGGCTTGTGCATGAACGCCTGTATGACCACCACCTTCTGGCGATTGCCGCGGGAGAGCGTGTCGATGCGGCGAGACAGGTCGCACGACAGCCGCTCCGCCAGCCGGTCCACCTCCCACCAGTCGACGCCCCCGCGTAGGCTCGCGGCGTAGGTCAGGTGCTCGCGTCCGGTCAGGCTGCCGTACATGCCGGGGTCGCTCGGTACGTAGCCAACGCGCCGGCGTACCTCGATGGCGTCGGCCTGCGCGTCGAAACCCATCACCTTCAGCGAGCCGCTCGTCGGCCGAATCAGGTCGAGCAGGACTCGGATGGTTGTGCTCTTGCCTGCGCCGTTGGGACCGAGGTAGCCGAAAATCTCTCCGGGCATCACCTCCAGGTCAACGTCGATGACGCCGCGCTGGGAGCCATAGAACTTGGTGAGCTTCTCAAGCCGGATGGCGGGCTCCGTCACGATTCCTCCTGCGCCTTTCCAAGTCTGAACCGCATAGCCGACCACACGTCGTCCAAAGACACCTGCCGCACTCCGCGCAGCCCCTCGCGCCTGAGCATGTCCCACAGCACGTCGCGGTTGAGGTCGGTGCCCAGCTGACCGGCCTTCGGATAGGCGATGTATGCGATGGCGTCGCGCCGCGCCGCCTCCACGAACGGGGCCGAGTGCGGCGCAACCTCCGATGAGTCCCGCACAAATACGAGCACTGCGTCGGCCTGCTCGCCCGGGCCGGTGCGGCGCACAGACTCAGGCAGTTCGAGTGAGAACGCCTCCGGCGCGTTGCCCACCAGCACGGAGGCTCCCGGCTTTATCTGCAGCTTTGCGGCAACATCCATAACGCTTTCCCCTGTCGCCAAAAGTATACAACATGGAGAGATGCGCAAGTTGCGCTCTATCGTGATATAATGGCGCCCATCTAAGGGCCGCCGTGCGTACGGACTCGTAGCCCGCACCCGGCCGCCCAAAACGGCGGATCAAGGAGGATGCGATGGCAGAGGTGTTCGAAGGACTCAAGGTCGTGGACTTCACCGAAGGGATGCTGGGAGCGGTGGCCACCATGGTGCTGTCGGACTTCGGGGCCGACGTGGTCAAGGTGGAACCGCCCGGAGGACACCGGTCCAGGAGCATCCCGGCAGCCCAGCAGTGGAACCGCGGCAAGAGGAGCGTTGTGCTGGACCTGGAGAACGCGGAAGACCAGGAGAAGGCGCGGCGGCTGTCGCTTCAGTCGGACGTGGTCATAGAGAGCTTCACGCCAGGCGCAACGTCCCGCATGGGCATCGACTACGAGACGCTCAGCGCCCAGCGCCCCGACTTGGTGTACGTGTCGCTGACCGGCTGGGGCCAGAAGGGCCCTTACGCCCACTACAAGCCCTACGAGGGAGCTGTCGCAGCCAAGATTGGCAGAATGATGGTCTTCTCAGGGCAGGCAAACCGGCCGGGGCCGCACTACTCCGCGGTGCAGACCGCAACCCACGCCGCAAACATGGGCGCCGTGCGCGGCATCATCGCCGCCCTCCACGTGCGCGACAAGACCGGCCAGGGTCAGAAGGTTGAGACCAGCCTGATGCAGACAATGAACCTGTACGAGTTCATCGACCTGGTCTTCTGGCAGATGATGGTCCGCTTCCCGGACATATTCACGGAGCACCCGTGGCTGCGCGGCTACCCTACGCTGGCCTACATACCTGTACGCACCAAGGACGGCGAGTGGATACAGATGGCGAACACCGTGCAGCGCCTCTTTGTGGCCATGATGCACGACATCGGCCTGGGCTACATCTTCGAAGACCCGCGCTTCGAGAAGGCGCCCGTGCTCCTGCCAGAGGACCGGGAGGAGCTGCGCATGATCATGCTGGCCCGCTTCCAGGAGCAGACCCTGGAGGAGTGGATGGATCTGTTCATCAATAAGACCCGGGACGTGGCTGCCGAGCCGTACCGCACCTCCGAGCAGGGCATGACCCATCCGCAGATGATCCACAACGGCCACGTGAGGGACGTGGAAGACCCGGTTGTCGGAATGATGAAGCAGCTTGGCCCAATCTCGCTCATGTCGGAAACGCCGGGCAGGATTCAGGGGCCGGCGCCTCTCCCCGGTCAGCACACCGAAGAGGTGCTGGCGTCGCTTAACGGCTCCAACGGCCATCATGCCAACGGCTACGGCTCCGAGCCTCTGCCCAAGCACCCGCTCGAGGACGTCACCGTGCTCGACCTGGCCACGGTCATCGCCGGGCCGCTTGGCTGCGCCCTACTGGGCGAGATGGGCGCAAGGGTGATCCGCATCGAGCCGCCTGGAGGCGACCTGCTGCGCGGCATGTCCAAGGGCGTAACCGCAAACAAGACCATGGCCGGCTCCGAGGGCGTGTGCCTTGACCTGAGCACGGATGAGGGCCGCAGCATAGTGCATCAGCTGGTGGCCAAGGCGGACATCCTGGTGCACAACATGCGCCCCGGCGCGCCCGAGCGCGTGGGCATCGGCTTTGACCAGCTCATGGAGATCAACCCGCAGCTGGTCTACGTCTACGCCGGGGGCTACGGCCCCACCGGCCCGCACTCGCACCGCCCGTCCATGCACCCCATACCCGGCGCCGTCTGCGGCGGCGTGGTAACGCAGATGGGCAAGGGCGCCATACCGCCCGCCGACCAGGAAATGACGCTGGAGGAGATCAAGGAGACCTCGCGCCGGTTCGGCCGCGCCAACGAGGGCAACCCCGATCCCAACTCGTCGATGGCCGTCTCCGTGGCGGCCCTGCTCGGCTTCCACGCACGCAAGCGCACCGGCAAGGGCCAGTACGTGACATCGTCCATGATCCAGGCCAACGCCTACGCCAACGCCGACGACTTCTTCTGGTACGAGGGCAAACCCGGGCGGCCCATGCCCGACGCCGACGGCTACGGCCTCCACGCCCTCTACCGCCTCTACGAGGTCCAGAAGGGCTGGGTGTTCCTGGCCGCACCCTGGGAGGAGGAGTGGCAGGCCCTCTGCGAGACCATCGGCCGGCCGGACCTGCTCACCGATGCGCGCTTCGCCACGCCTGAGGCTCGACGCGAGAACGACGACGCGCTGGTGGAGGAGCTTGGCGGCGTGCTTGCCACGCGAGAGCCAATGGAGTGGGAGAATCTGCTCGTAGACGCAGGCGTCACGTGCGTTCGGGCGGAGGACTCCGGGCCGTACCAGTTCCATATGGAAGACCCACACGTCCAGGAGAACGGCTACCTCACGGAGGTGGAATCGGTGAGGTTCGGCAAGTTCATGCGATACAGCCCCATAGTGCGGTTCTCGCAGACCACACCAAGGGCGGGCGCAGGCCCCCTGCGAGGCCAGCACAACGACTCAGTGCTTGGGGAGCTCGGCTACAGCGCCGACCAGATAGCAGACCTTGAGGATCGGCGCATCATCGCGAGGGAGGAAGTGTAGTACGGCTGGATACGAGGTGGGCCAGGGCAAAATTATTACAATTTTGTGACTGGACTGCCCTTCACCCAAAGCTGCGGGACGTATACTCCACTTGACACAAGATAAGCGTCTGTGGTAGACTCCCGCAATCGGTAGCAGACCCGACCAAATCGCGGCAATTCGCTACAACGGAGGGGAAATGTTACGAAAAGCGGTGCACCTTAGGACACTGGTCGCAATGCTGCTCGGCGTCGTGCTTGTGGCGGCCGTGGCGTGTGGAGAGGATCCCACGGCCACGCCTGAGCCCACGAACACGCCTGTACCGCCGACAGCGACTCCTGAGCCAACTGAGGCCATGATGGAGCCTACAGAGGCGATGATGGAGCCTACAGAAGCGCCTGTGGCGGAGACCAGCCAGGCCAACCTGGGTCTTAGCGCACAGGCCGTCAAGGATCACCCCATGTTCAAGCCGGAGTGGGGCGAGCCGCAGTACGGCGGCACCATCAGGATGCGCACCAACGTACCGGTCAGGACCGGCTCCCCCTACCGGGGCAGCGGCAACAGCCACTACACAGGCAACCAGATGACCTTCCGTGACACGCTGGTCATGGTAGACCCGTGGATCGGCTGGTCCGGCGGCATCCAGGGCAACGTCGCGGAGAGCTGGGAAGTCTCGGACGATCAGCTCACGTACACGTTCTACCTCCGCGATGGGATCATGTTCCA
>DAOUJC010000014.1:0-118175 GCA_034423135.1 Dehalococcoidia bacterium
TGGAACATGATCCCATCGCGGAGGTAGAACGTGTACGTGAGCTGATCGTCCGAGACTTCCCAGCTCTCCGCGACGTTGCCCTGGATGCCGCCGGACCAGCCGATCCACGGGTCCACCATGACAAGCGTGTCACGCATGGTCATCTGGTTGCCCACGTAGTGGCTGTTGCCGCTGCCCCGATAGGGGGAGCCGGTCCTGACCGGTACGTTGGTGCGCATCCTGATGGTGCCGCCGTACTGCGGCCAGCCCCACTCCTCCTTGAAGTTGGGGTGATTCCCGACGGCCTCCGCGCTGAGACCCAGGTTGACCTGGGAATCCGCCACGGGCGCCTCTGTGGGCTCAGGAGTCGCCGTCGGTATAAGCGTGTTGGTGGGCTCGAGCGTGGCTGTGGGTGCAGCGATCGGCGTGTTGGTCGGCGAGGTCGTAGGCGTGATCGTGGGTGCTGTAGTCGGCGTGTTGGTCGGTGAGTTCGTAGGCGTGGCCGTAGGCTCAGCAGGGGGAGACGTGGAGGTCGGCGGTGAGTCTCCGCTCAGATCATCCCGTTCAAGGTCATTCCATTCGAGGCTCAACACTTCAAGATTGGGAAGATTGTCCAATCCCGGCGGTATCTTACCGCTCAGTTGGTTGTAGCCGAGATCCAACCACTCAAGGCTGGAGAGGTTGCCCAACTCCGATGGTATCTCACCGCTCAGTTGGTTGTAGCTGAGATCCAACCGCTCAAGGCTGGAGAGGTCGCCCAACTCCTTTGGAATCGGTCCTCTCAATCCGTTGTCGCGGAGGCTCAGTGTTTTCAGGTTTGATAGCCTGCCCAGCTCTGGGGGAATCTCCCCGCTCAGCATGTGCTGGTCAAGCCGCAGCGTCTCCAACATGGATAGGTTGCCCAACTCCGCGGGCAGCTCCCCTCTAAGCCCTTCACCCAAATCGTTCAGGCCTGTAAGACTCAACTCGATTACTCGTCCGTCGCGATCGATGGCGACGCCGGGCCATCGGGCAAGGTGACTGCTGCTCGACCAGGTTTCGCCGGAAAGCCAGGTGAAAATGTTCGTAGCGTTGTAGAAAGCCAACAGCGCCTCCCGGTCAGTCTCTACAGAGCCTGCAGGCGTGGGAGTTGCATCTTCAGACTGCTGCGCGGCCTGAGGCTCTTCGGTATCGCAGGCAAGGAGGGGAACCGAGAGTGCAAGGGCAAGAGCTATACCGAGGAAGGTCGCTCGTCTTGGCATTCCGTACATTTCACCACTACTTCTGGCCACCAGTAGTTGGAAGCCGTATCATTGTAGAGAACAGGAGCGACTTTGAGAAGCTGCCGAGTAGACACGAGTAGCATTGACGCCGGTTCCGGCAAACGCGGCCTATTGCCCGGCTGTCGACGCTCGATCTGCCTAAGCTACCGTCGGGGGCCGTCGTACCATCGGGCGATTACGGGTTCAGCCAATGCTGCCGACTCCGGCGCAGCACTGGCAACGAACGCGGCCCTTACGTAGCAGACGCCGCGCTCCAGTCCGGTACACTCCTCGTCAAAGGAGTCGTCCCGCATAGCCAGATACAGCCTCCCGAATCCCTGCCGGAAAGACTCGTCGCCCAGGGTTTCGTGGAGGTCCAGGAACAACCCACGGCCCAGGCTGTAGGCACAGCCCGACGTTCTTAGGACACGTGTTGACCGCCCACTATCCAACAGCTCTTGATAGAGTCGGTCAAGTTCGGCGAGGGTGTCCCCCAGGCCGCAATCGTGCGACGAAAACCGATGGTTCGCCGACACGGTGGTCATGAAGTCCGCCGCGCCCTCCGCGATCCATGACGGCGAGAAGCCCCAGTAGGTGTGCGCCAGCTCATGAGCGATGATGTAGTCATCTTCAGCGTAGCCGGGATCGACGGTGAGGACCCCGCTCGGGCCTCCGCCCCCACCTTCGGCTGTGGCGTCGGCAACGAGCAGCCCAACGTAGCTTCTCGGAAATGGCACGCGCATGAACTCTTCCTGGGCGCGGATTATCCGTTCCAACCTGTCCATAGTGCCATAGACCCCGGGGCTGATGTTGATGACCGACAACGTTAGCTCCCCGGCCAAGGGAAGCCGGATGACTCGTTTCTCAACGGCGTCCAGCCCTAGGTCGAGCAGGACATCCAGCAGGTCAGGGCGATCCTCCGCGACGATACTCAGCGCCGCCACGACTATTGCCTCATCGTCGGTAATCCCGTCGCTCAGCGTGGGATGAGCCAGGACGTGCTCCAAGTAGTTCTCCTCGTCCGACTCCCAGAACAGTGAACTCAGCGAACTTACGGCCGCTGCATCGAGGCCATCAACAGTCTCCAGGAAAGGCATGTCCGCAATGCGCAACGCCGCCGCCTCATCTCTTCTGGTAAAGGACACCCCGGATATTTCCCTCAGAGCTGCCACAACCGCCATCTCGTCCCGGTCCAACCCGTCTTCCACCCAGGTTGTGGATACGAGCACCCGGAACACGCCGGGGGAATCAAGCGCCAACTCCTGCAATGCCAGGATCGCCTCGCTGTCCGACGGCTCGATTCCGTCCGCCATCCAGGGAAGCGCCATGATGCTTGCTGCCTCCGCCGGTTGCTCCCATTCCAGCCTCGCGAGCGCAATCGCCGCCGGTTGCGTCTCGGCGCTTGCGTCGGTAATCGCCGGGTGGGACAACAGCCAGCGCAGCCCTTGCCGGTCAAGAGCGCTCAGCGTCTCAAGCATCACCAGATCGTCCCACTCCAAGGCATCCAGGAAGGGCATCCTGACGATTGCCTCCGCTAACGCCTCGTCAACGTAGGCAACAATAGAAGTGAGCAGAACGACGGCTTGGTTTTCCGACGGGGAGAGTTCGTCCTGCATCCAGGGCTTGTGAACCAGGTCCCATGCAGCCTCCGGGTGTTCCGACGCCATGTAGCGCAGCAGCAAAGCCGCCTCTTGCTCATCCTCCGTCATGCCGTCCTTGACCCAGGACAAAGCGTCTATGGCCATCTCCACCGCTTCATGGGACGGCGCAGGAGACGGAGCAGCCGATGGTGTCGGGAGCGGCGCTGCGGCCGTGGGTGCGGGTGTGAGCGTGCGTGATGGTGTCGACGCAGCCGGAGGTGTCACCGATGCGGTTGGAGCGGGATTCGCTGTGGCGGTGGGCGCCGGCGTGACGGTGGGCTCTGGGGTTGGCGTCGGCGTGGGTCCCGGCCCGCAGGCTGCCAGCGCGAACGCCATAGCGAGAATTGCAGCTACGAGGGTCGGATTGCGGCTTCTGCTCATCGATGTCCCTGCCTGCAGGTCAGCGCTTCCCGCGAGCCTTTGCTGCCAAACGCGCCCTCGACGCGCGCGTAACCGCTCCGGCCGCGTTGCGCCATTCGGACTCCTGGACGGCAAGCGCCGGCGTGGAGGTCACCCTGCTTCAGGCCCCGTAAGCTCAGGAAAGTATGCAGCATAGACTCCGCGATCTCGCGTGAGGAACGAGTCGGACGTTGCGACCGCGTGAGCGCCGATGAGAAAGTCGGTGATGATCCGCTCCCGCGGGCCGCCGGCCGCCCTGTATTGC
Organism: Dehalococcoidia bacterium; assembly: GCA_034423135.1. Lineage (GTDB taxonomy): Bacteria > Chloroflexota > Dehalococcoidia > Lucifugimonadales > UBA2985 > JAPPHY01. Next base: position 3,525 of record DAOUJC010000014.1, read on the forward strand.
TTCCAGCGGAGACCCGCCTCATAGGCGATTGAAGAGTCGACCGGAGACAGTGCAGCGCCGATTCCGCGAAGCGCAGCGTCCAGCGAGGCTCTGGAAGGAAAGGCCGGAACCAGCTCCGCATAGACCAGGTCACATACGATAACAGCGCCGCTGTCGTACGCGCGACGCAGCCGCTCGCAGGATTGGGCGTGATGGAGCGAGTCCGTCCTGAACACGTCGAGCAGGACGTTGGTATCGACGGCGGTTATCACCTCCCGCGAATCTCCTCCACATACTCGTCGACGTCGAAGTCTGCGCCGTCCAGTATGCCTGCAACCCGGTCCACGGGGTGAAGCTCGGCTGATCGCTTGCGTATCAGCAGCCCATTGTCTACCGGAGTGATCTCAACCTCCACGTCACGGTTCATGCCGTAGCGGTCTCTCAGATGCTTCGGAATGGTGATCTGGCCTCGTTCGGAGATACGCATGAAAGCTCTCGTATGAAATACGTGTGCGTATAATCATACCACGCACCGCGGACTTTGTGCACCCGAAAACTGGCCCCCGGTTCTCCCCGCTATCTGCGTCTCGCTTGGGGCCGACCCTCATCCAGCGCGCTTCTCAGCGTCGCCTGGCTTAGCTCGTCAAGTTCCTTATGGCGGATGGCAACTCCCTGAACGCAGCGACCTTGGCAGTTGCCTGGGACAGATCGTGTGCTGCGGTGAACTCGTTTGCGACCACGATGCAGTCGATACCCGCCGCTATTGCCGACTTCAACCCTCTCGCCGAGTCTTCGACGACCACCGTTTCAGCGGCGGTAGCGCCGAAGCGCTGGAGCCCTGTCAGATAGGGTTCGGGATGGGGTTTGGCTCGCTCGTAGTCCTCTACGGTCAGATAGAACTCCATGTAGTCAAGAATGGACCGCTTTTCGTGTATCAGGGCGAAGTCAGCTCGCTTGGACGTGGTAACTATACCCATCCTGTACGTACCTGCGAGATCGGCCAGTGTCTCCAGGACACCCTCGATCTCGATGTCTTCGGTCACCAGGTACTCCTGGTAGTATTGGTTTCTCAGGTCTCGGCCGCGCCTGATTTCAGCTTCGGATATTCCCGAAACTCGTGCCGCCTCCCACGCGGAAACTCCATTGGCCATGTTCGCCAGATATGTGTCTCGCGGGAGAACGATTCCGAGAGGCGCCAGCGCTCGCTTGTTGGCCTGGTAGTACCACTGCTCCGTGTCGACCAGGACCCCATCATGGTCAAAGAGAATGTACTTCTTCATTCTTGTGCCCTATCAATCCTGGCGAGGCGGTGGAAACGCCTCACGGCAATATCCACCAGGTATCCCGCGGCCTGTTTCCATGAGCCGGCTAGGTGGATTCTACCATCTCCAGCAGTGTGACGACGGTCCGCCAGTTCCGCATCGTGCTCGCGGTGCCCAGCTGCGCCGCGAGGTACTCGTTCGTCAGCCTGCTGCCGGCGACGCCGTTCGGGTAGTGCAGGTAGATGTGGCGTCCTCGAACCGCAAACGCGTCCTGAGGTGAGCGCTCCGGGTCGAGACGCGATACCGCCTCGTCGCTGGGCGCTTCCGCGAGAAACGCCACGTGGAGCAGCCGCGGGTCGCCGGAGGTGTCGAACGGGTTGGAGGCTACGACCTGCCTCAGCTCCTCGCCGGAACGAATAACGACTGCGCTCTCGAAGCCAAACTGCCGCTGAATGGCCGCGGTCACGAACTCAGGCATGCGTTCGGCCAAGTCCGCCGCCGACTCGAACACGACGTTTCCGCTCTGGATGTAGGTCTGCACCGCCGCGCAGCCGGCCTCGGCGAAGATGGCCCGCAGGTCCGCCATTGGCAGCTTGTTCCTGCCGCCGACGTTCACGCCCCTAAGGAGGGCGATGTACCGCTGCTCACCGGTAGTCACGGACGAGTGATCTCCTTGTATCCTCGCCAGCTACTCGATCCAGAAGTGAGGATTCCAGGCGATCTCCCAGAGGAAGCCCTCCGGGTCGGCGAAGTAGCCGGAGTAGCCGCCCCAGAAGGTGTCGTGAGCCGGCTTTACCAGGGTGGCGCCCGCGCTCACGGCGACGTCCAGCAGAGCGTCCACCTCCTCTCTGGTGCGGACGTTGTGCGCCAGGGTGACGCCGGAGAACCCGCTGCCCTCCGTGGCGATGCCCACGTCTGCGGCCAACGATTCTCTAGGGTACAGGGACAGCCAGGTGCCGCGGTTCTTGAAGAACGCGATGGACTCGGTGTTCTCGTCCAGAAGTTGCAGGCCCAGCCCATCCCGGTAGAACTCCACCGCGCGGGGCAGGTCGGAAACGCCGAGAGTGATGATGCTGATGCGTGGCTCCATGAGAGTTCCTTTCTCACGCCGATATGGATTGCGATTTCCGGGGCTAGGTAAACCGAATCGCAGAAACATTACCTGCGAGCATTCGGTCTTGTGTCGACCAGTGTACTACAGATCTACAGCCCAGCCCCAGGATAAGGGCGTTGCCCACCGCGTGGGTCAGACATGCACGGCCTCTTGCTACACGAGGGGCGGCGGTGGACGTTCGCGTACGGCTCGTCCAGCATGCCGGCTAACTCCGCCGCGTCGATGAAGGGCGTCCGTGAGAGGGAGTTGAGCAGCTGTCGGTGTGACATGGCCATATACTGAGCGTAGCAGAGGTGGAAGCGAGGATTGTGGGTGCGTCGTTATTGACCTTCAACCGGAGATCCCTATAAGATGCCATTGGTGGTTGGGATTGCCAGAGGGAATAGCGGAGAATGCTGAGAAAGTTCTTTAGCATCATCATCACCGCCAGCATCGTTGCCGTGGTGGTAGGCGTTGGATCGATAGCCTTTCGCGAAGCCAGCAAATCAGAAGCTGCGCACGCTGACGAAAGTCTTTCTTTAGTGAATCAGCAAACGGGCCGTATGGGCGAATCCCTCGGCCGTGCTGGAACTTTCATAAGCACGGGAATCAGCACAGACGTTGGACAGATAACCGATCTGTCTACTCTGCTGGACGAGTGGTCCCCGAGATTTCAGCAGGCGCAGACTGCGTATCGTAAGTTTGACGCCGCAATCGCTACCGCAGAAAGCAGCGCAGATGCTTACTTCGCGGCGCAACGAGCATTGACCCAAGAATTCCATAGCGAAGAATCTCGTGCACGAGCACGGGCGGATGACGATGCAGAGTTTGCTCAATACGAACAGTGGCGGGAGCGGGCTCGTGGAGTTCAAAGGGAAGCATTGGACATTGTGCACCGCCTCAGCGATATGGATACTACCCTGCAAAAGTTGAAACTGCGAACAGAGTTTTCGTTCGATGCAAGTGGGTTCAATGAAGTTCCTTCCGACATCCTGGCGTTGGAGGAGGAGTTGGCTCAATTTCGGATCGCGTCGGATAACATCCGCGAGATCATTGCCTCACCGTTTGACACGAACAGATGAATCAAATGTCATCGCCACAGATTAATCTCTGCGAGTTTGCTACCTTTGCTATGCGCCTCGTAGCTTTTGCGGCTACGTTGGCGATAATGGGAGCATTCTTCTTGCCTTGGGTAAGACTTGATGGGATGAGTGAAGCTAGCAGCGGTGCTGAATTAGTGGCACTCGCCGTATCTCCGACAGCCAACTACCTCTTCGCGGTCTCGACGATTCAAGCCGTAGTACTTTTAGGATGTCCCGCTCTCTTGATTCTATCGGCTACTATGGTTATGGCGAAGTATGCACGACGCAAGACCGCCCCGTTCACCACATGTCTGGTCTTTGCGTCGTCGGTATCAGTTATCTACGGTGCGCCGGACCTCACTGCAAGTAACGAGGTAGGAGCCTATTGGGGTCTTTCGTTGACAGTGGCATTGTCAACAGTCTTACTTATCCATCAAGCTCTCATCAAAATACGAGGAAATCTGTTTCGCCGCCGCAGACTGCCAATTGTCTTCCAGGTTCTTTCTGTTCTAACCGGCAGCGGCCACTATCGATGGAGTGAAAGGTAGATCTAATAACCCACCCATTTGCAAGCCGAGAAGTTCTGCGTAGCATAGACCGTTTCGCTGACATATCCATACTCTGGCGTTTCCTCAATGGCTATACCGACGCCAATCCTGCGGGAATCCTTGTCAAGAATGTTCTCACGGTGACCAGGGCTATTCATCCATCCCTGCACCAGTCCCCGAGCCATTTCCTCGGCGTCGCGATCGTAGTCAACGGGGTCGTATGACCCGCCCCAACCCACCCACCGGGTTACTCTGGGGTGTTCAGCAACATTCTCGCTTAGCCCATAGGAATACGACCCGTCTCCTCTATAGGCGCGGCAATTGTAACCGGCGGCCATCGCCCTGTCCGTTGGGTCTCTACCTTCTATCTCATGACTCATGAGATCCAGCCTCGCCATGTCCTCGCTGTGCGACCGCGCTATACCCGAAATGGCAGCGTCGTGACGGAGCGGTTGTAGGCCGGCACTAACTCTCTCCTCGTTGGTGAACTCGATTACCCACTCTTCTATCTCTCCGCGATTGAGAGGGGCCCCTCCCGCGTATTTCTGTGAATTGGCTACCAATCCCTCCTGCGCCTCTGGAGTGGATCTGATTTCATCGGATATCGCAGTGGACGTGTGGCTGTCGGCCTCCTGCACAGGTTGGGAGGATGTAGAATTCTCGGACATTGCAGTAATTGCGTCGTTGGCCTTCTCCTTGGAGAAGCTTGCCACGCTATCATACGCATCTGATGCTGTCTGCCATGCGGTCACTGCGATGGGCACATTCTCGTGGTACGCCCACATCCACAATGGTCCTATGATTAGACACGCCATCACGAACAGCTTAAACCGACTGCCTACATTGCCACCGGAGGGCTGCCTATAGCTTGGTCTGGCTCTACGGCTGTGCATGTTGCCTCTAGGTGCTTAACTGCGACGTTCGGTCTCCTCTCGAATCCAATCTCGACCCTGAAGTCCCAAACGCTAGCCTCCAGCAGATGTATGATTCAGATGTCCGCAACTAAGGTAACTCGGTCCATCACAAGGCTACCATGTCCACTGATACACCCGCTCTCGCAGGCGCTGAACTGGGCGGCTACACCGTCAACTTGAGCTTCAAGCGTGAAAGGTTCTTGATTTTATCAAGTCTAAATGGGCCCGGCAGGGATCGAACCTGCGACCAATCGGTTATGAGCCGACCGCTCTACCACTGAGCTACAGGCCCCAGTCCAAGATAAGGGCGCGCCCTACCAGTGTCAAGAAACGCGCCCGGCCTCCAGCGCCTCCATCACCCGGTCCAGCAGCCGGTGACCCACCTCGTACTTCGTCAGCAGAGGCAGCTCCTCCTCCGTGCCGTCACGCCCCAGGATCACCACCCGGTTCGTGTCCACGTTGAAGCCGCTGTCCTCCTGCGTGATGTCGTTGGCGGCGATGAGCGCCAGCCCCTTCGACTCCAGCTTGCCGCGGGCGTTGTCGATCAGGTCCTCGCTCTCGGCGGCGAAGCCGACCCGGAGCACGCCCGCGGGCACCTCCAGGAAGAAGTCGTCGTTCTTGACGAGGCGAAGCACCAGCCCGTCCTCGCCGGCATCGCCCTTCTTGATCTTCTGCGACGCCACGTCCGCCGGGCGATAGTCGCTGACGGCCGCCGCCATGATCAGCGCGTCGGCGCCAGCGCAGGCGGCGAGCACAGCCTCCCGCATCTCAGCCACGGTCGCAACGCGCCGGAACTCCACGCCCGCGATGCCCGGCAGCGACGTGGGCGCTGTCACCAGAGTCACACTCGCGCCGCGGTCACGCGCAGCCTGCGCGATGGCGTAGCCCATCTTGCCCGACGAGCGGTTGGTGATCACGCGCACGGGGTCGATCGGCTCCTGCGTGCCGCCCGCGCTCACCACGATGGTACGCCCGGCCATGTCGCCCCGGCGGCCGAGCACGACCTTCAGCGAGTCGACGATGTGCGCCGGCTCCGACATGCGCCCCATGCCGGTCTGCCCGGAGGCCAGGTGCCCCGACTCCGGGCCGATGATTGTCGCGCCGCGGCGTCGCAGCGTTTCCAGGTTCTCCTGCGTGGCGGGGTTGTCGTACATGTAGCCGTCCATGGCTGGCGCAACGACCAGCGGCGCCACCGATGCAAGCGCAGTTGTGGTCAGAGCGTCGTCTGCGAATCCGTGGGCCAGCTTGGCGATCACGTGCGCGGTGGCGGGTGCAATGAGCACCACATCAGCCTCGTGGGCCATCGCGATGTGGTTCACGGCCTGCTCCGATTCGGCATCGAACAGCTCGGTGACCACGGGCCGGTGCGTGAGGCTGCGGAAGGTGAGCGGCGTGACGAAGTTGGATGCGCCGCGAGTCAGGACCACGTCCACACGTGCGCCTTCCTGCATGAGCTTGCTGGCCAGGTCTGCTGCCTTGTAGCAGGCAATGCTGCCGGTGACCCCAAGGACCACCCTTGCGTCCACGAGCGGGCTATTCATTCGCTGTGCCTCCCGTCGCCCTCGCGGAGTCCGCGTTGAGCCTGTGGATGATGCGAAGGCCGATCAGGGTTAGGTCCGGGTTGACGTCGTCGAAGATGTTCGTCTCCTTGTGCACCAGCGACGCCATTCCGCCGGTGGCCACGACACGCGCTTCGTCGCCCATCTCCCGCTTGAAGCGGCCCACCATTGCCTCCACCATGCCCACGTGCCCGAACAGGATGCCGGACTGGATGGCGCCGGCGGTATTGCGCCCGATGGCGGACTTGGGAGCGACGATCTCGACGCGGCGCAGCTGAGAAGTTCTCTGGTACAGGGCCTCGGCGGTGAGGTTGATGCCGGACGCGATGGCGCCGCCGAGGTAGTCGCCGTCGCGGGAGATTGCGTCGAACACGGTTGCCGTGCCAAAGTCCACGACTATGACCGGCCCGCCGTACAGACCGTAGGCTGCGGCGGCGTCAGCCACACGGTCGGCGCCCACGTCGCGCGGGTTCTCGTACAGGATGCGCACGCCGGTCCTGGTGCCGGTGCCAACCACAAGAGGAGGAGAGTCGAAGTAGACTGCGCCCAGCTCCTCGAACACCTGCGTCAGCGGAGGCACCACACTGCAGATGGCGATGCTCTCGATCTCCTCCGGCTGCACACCCTTGAGGGGCAGCAGGCTGCGGATGAGGAGGGCGTACTCGTCGGGCAGCCTGTGCGTGTCCGTGGCCATTCGCCAGGTGGCAACCAGGCTGTCATCCCGAAAGACGCCCATGGTCACGTTGGTGTTGCCTATGTCGATGGCCAGCAGCATGTGCCCCCTCCCCTGCGTCGATTATAGGCAAGTTGCGCGGGCGCTTCAACCGCGCCACCGCGTCGACGTGCCTCCCTCCCTGACCGCGCGCATGGCGAGGGGCAGCAGTGGCAGCAGGTCGCCGGCCAGCACGCCCGCGTCGCCCATAGCCTGCCGCGCCTGCTCGCCGGCCGCTCCGTGGAGGTAGACGCCGCACGCGGCCGAATCGAACGGCTCAGCGCCCTGCGCGATCAGCCCGGCGATTACACCCGCGAGCACGTCGCCCGTGCCGGCCGTGGCCAGCGCAGGGTTGGAGAACGGGCTGACTCGCACCACGCCCTCCGGCGAGGCGACGACTGTGTAGGCGCCCTTCAGCACCACGGTCACGCCCCACTGCGCCGCATAACGCTCAGCGAGGACCATCCGATGGGCGTTCACCTCCGCCGTTGATAGCCCCGTAAGGCGGCCCATCTCGCCCGGGTGAGGCGTCACTACCGCAGGCCCGTTCAGCTGCGCCCACCACTCCGGCAGCTCCGCCAGGATGTTCAGCGCGTCGGCGTCCAGGACCGTAGGCGTGCCGGGATAGCGACACGTCAGCAGCATCTGCCGCACGAGACTATCGGCGTCAGGCGAGCGGCCGAGACCGCAGCCGACCAGCAGCGCGTCGCAGTCCTTCGCCTCCGCTAGCAGTACCTCGGGCGCATTGGGCGACAGCGCGCCACCCTCCGAAGCCAACGGCAGAGTGGTAACCTCAATCAGCTTGGGCGCGACGACCCGCAGCACGCTCTCGGACGCGGCCAGTGTGACGAGGCCCGCGCCCGCACGTGCGGCGCCCATGCAGGCCAGGTAGGCTGCGCCGCCGTACCGCTCCGAGCCTGCCACCACGAGCGTCCTGCCGTACGTGCCCTTGTGGGAGTCGGCAGACCGCGTCGGCAAGGCGCTGCGCACCCACTCCGGCGTGATGACCTCCCGCGCCGATGCCTCCTCCGCAAGGTGCGCCGGTATGCCGATGTCCGCCACCTCCAGCCTGCCCACGTGGGCGGCGCCGGGAAACGCCATGTGTCCGACCTTGGGCAGACCCAGCGCCAGCGTCACGTCCGCCTCAGGGCAGAGCGGGTCGGCGAGGCCGGTGTCCGCGTCCAGGCCAGTGGGCAGATCCACGGACAGCAGCAGCATGTCGGGTCTGTCGGATTGCGCCTCTGCGAGACGCTCGAGGACTGCGGTAAGCGAGCCTTCGATGGGGCGGCTGCGCCCCGTGCCCAGCAGCGCGTCGACGACCAGCCGCGCTTCCCCCAGCTGCTCCGCCAGCACCGAGAGGCCGGGGTCGCCGTCTGCGATGTGCAGCGCGGCGCCGCGGGGATAAAGTGCGGCGCGCGCCTCATCGAGGTCGGACCGCTTGCGCAGGAGGTATGCCGTCACCGGATGGCCCCACTCGGCAATATAGCGGGCGGCTACCAGGCCGTCGCCGCCGTTGTTGCCCGGGCCAACCAGCACCAGCACGCTCCCATCGCCTGGCGGCACGCCTGCGGAGGCCAAGAGGTCGTGCGCCATGTGCGCGATGGCGAGGCCGGCCTGCTCCATGAGCGCGCCGGGGGTGACGCCCTCCTGGGCACAGCGCTCCTCCAGGCGGCGCATCTCCTCAACGGTGACTATCTTCATTCACGTCCATCACTACGGAGGCCACGGCGTAGTCGCGGGAGTGGGACAGGCTGATAGCCACCTGCGTCATGCCGATGCGCTCGGCGCGGGCGAGCCCGCGATTGTGGAGCGCGATCTGCGGTGGCCGACCCCTGCGCCGCGTCACCTCGATGTCGCGCCAGCCGACGCCTCGCGTGCCGGTGCCCAGCGCCTTCATCACTGCCTCCTTGGCGGCGAAGCGCGCGGCGAGCTGCGGGATGCGGCCGCGGCAGTATGCCTGCTCGCCCGGCGTGTAGATGCGGTCCAGGAAGACCTGCCCGTACCGATCGAGCACGCCCTTCACACGCCACAGCTCCACGATGTCCACGCCCACGGTCAGCACCGGTCAGACCTCCGATGAGCCCGTCAGTTTGCGGGCGGCGAAGGCCACCCTGCTGTGGATTATATTCGTGCGATTGTGAGCGTGTCCACGGCGGGCGCGGGCCGCCACGCAGTCTGCTCATCTCGAGCTAAGTCGTGGGGCATTGGCGGACTGGCATATGACGCGCACAAGCGCTGTTCTGGTGACCGGAGGATGTTCGCCGTGCTATCATAGACCCATCGAGTGGCAGCCATATGAAGGAGCAGGAGTCTTGCAGCGTACCGCAACATACCGAGAGCAAAGCAGGACATTTCTGGAGCAGGCGTTTGTTGAGCTTGAAGCCGGCGACCTGCACCAAGCGTCCGAGAAGGGATGGGGCGCGGCCGCGCAGATGCTGAAGGCTGTTGCCGCAGAACGCGGTTGGGAGCATGGTACCCACCGGCTACTTTATGCAATTGTGGGCAGGCTAGCCGAGGAGACGCAAAACGATGAGCTGCGAGACTTGTTCGATTCCGCTAGTGCCTTGCACGCAAACTTCTACGAAGGCTGGTTGGACGCGGAATGGGTGAAGTCTGGCCTAAACCGCGTGCAAGTGTTTGTGGACACCGCTGAGGAACTGCTCAACGTCCGCTGAACGCTCCCGGAACGCATCCCAAGATTGAGACCGCTCCTTCACGAGAGGTCTCTGTCTTTTGCCACGCAGCGCCCGACTACTGCTTTGGCCCGCCGTTGTTGCGCGCGCGGGCCTGTGCTAAGATTCGACCGCAAGCCATCCGCCACGCTCTAAGGAGGCACATGACCGCGGTCGTCATCGACGGGAACGCCATCGCGCAGGAGATTCGCGCTGAGGCGGCGCAGGAAACGGCTGCCTTTCAGGCGGGCCACGGCGTCGCGCCCGGCCTTGCGGTCGTGCTCGTCGGCGACAACCCAGCGTCGGCGGTGTATGTGCGCAACAAGGAGCGAGCCTGCCGCGAGGCCAGCATCCGTGCGGAGACCATCAACCTGCCGGACAGCGCCTCGCAGGACGAGATCATCGCCGCGGTGCGCCGGCTCAACGCCGATTCCACAGTCCACGGCATCCTTGTCCAGCTGCCGCTGCCGTCCCAGGTCGACGAGCGCGCCGTCATCCTGGCACTCGACCCGGACAAGGATGTGGATGGCCTTCATCCCGTGAACGTCGGGCGGCTGGTGCAGGGAGAGCCTCTGTTCGTGCCATGCACACCATGGGGCATACAGCAGATGCTGGTGCGCAGCGGCCACAGCCCGGAGGGGAAGCACGTGGTGGTGTGCGGTCGCAGTGACATTGTCGGCAAGCCGGTGGCGATGCTGCTGCTGCAGAAGCAGGCAGGGGCCAACGCCACCGTGACCATGTGCCACACCGGCACAGCGGACCTCGCGGCCGTGACCCGCACAGCTGACATCCTGGTGGTAGCCATCGGGCGAGCGGAGGTTGTGACCGCGGACATGGTGAGCGACGGCGCGGTGGTCATCGACGTGGGCATCAACCGCGTGGACGATGCCACAAGGCAGCGCGGCTACCGCCTCGTGGGCGACGTGGACTACGCTGGCGTGTCGGAGAAGGCGGCGGCGATCACGCCGGTGCCTGGAGGCGTAGGCCCAATGACGGTGGCCATGCTCCTCAAGAACACGCTCAGAGCCGCGGAGCGGGCTGCGGCTGGCGGCTGACTCGCCTCGCGGATGCGCATGGCATGACAGGACTGGACTCACTGGGAAGGATGCTCATGCTGCTGGGAGGCGTGCTCGTCCTCCCGGGGCTTGTGCTCGTGCTTGCGCCCAAGCTGCCGTTCCTCTCACGGATCCCCGGTGACCTCGTCCTGCGCAGGGGCGAGCTCACGGTCTACGTCCCCATCGCAACCATGCTTCTCGTTAGCCTAGGCCTGACGATTGTGCTGAACGTCGTCCTGCGGCTGTTCCGGGGCTGACCGTGCGCACTAGCGACTTCGACTACGATCTGCCGCGCGAGCTAATCGCGCAGACGCCTGCGGAGCCGCGCGACCACTCCCGCCTGATGCTACTGGACCGCCACACGGGCGAGACACAGCACCACCGCTTCTACGAGATCGGCCAATTCCTGCGGCCCGGCGACCTGCTGGTGCTCAACGACAGCCGCGTGATACCCGCCCGGCTTCGGGGTCGCAGGCTCGACTCCGGCGGCGCCGTCGAGCTCCTCCTGCTGCACCGCGAAGGCGAGGGCGTCTGGAGGTCGCTGGTGCAGCCAAGCCGCCGTCTCCGCCCCGGCGCGCGATTCGAGGTGGACGGCGTGGAGGGCGAGGTCCTGGCGGACGCGGACGGCGGCACTCGGCTGGTCCGCCTATCCGATGAGGGAGTCATACGACGCGCAGGCGAGATGCCGCTGCCTCCCTACATCACAACGCAGCCTGAGGACCCGGAGCGCTACCAGACCGTCTACGCCAGAGTGGAGGGCAGCGCAGCCGCCCCCACGGCCGGCCTGCACTTCACGCCACACCTGCTGGAGTCACTGGAAGCGGAGGGTGTGCGCTTCGCACGCGTCACGCTCCACGTGGGGCTGGACACATTCCGGCCCGTCAAGTCGGAGGAGCCTGAGAAGCACAAGCTACACTCGGAGTGGTTCGAGGTGGGCGAGGAGGCGGCGCGCGAGGTGAGCGAGGCGCGCGCGGAGGGCCGCCGTGTCATCGCGGTCGGCACCACAAGCGTCCGAGTGCTGGAGCAGGCCGCCCTGCTGTCGACGGACGACGGGAGGCGCGCGCTGTCACCGGTGTCAGGCTGGGCCGACCTGTTCATCCTGCCCGGGCATCGCTTCCGGCTGGTCGACGGGCTGATCACCAACTTCCATCTGCCGCGCTCGTCGCTGCTCATGCTGGTGAGCGCGTTCGCCGGTGTCGACGCGGAGCCGGACAGCGGTCGGAGGCTGATGCTGTCGGCCTATCGCGAGGCCATCGGGCTTGGCTACCGGCTGTTCAGCTTTGGGGATTGCATGCTGATTCTCTAGTGGTATCATAGTTTCGACCCGCTCTGCTGCAAGGGAGGGGACTATCCCAAAACACGAGGAGGAAATGATGTGGAATTCCATGCAGACGGATAGCTTTGTTGGTCAGACCAGCGAGGTCGTGACCCTCAAGGGGTATAACGGCGACGACGTGAAGGCGTACGTGTCCAAGCCGGATGGCGACGGGCCTTTTCCGGGCGTCGTGCTTGCACATCACATGCCCGGGTGGGACGAGTTCTACCGCGAGACGGCGCGCCGGTTCGCCGACCACGGCTACCTGGCCATCAGCCCGAACCTGTACAGCCGGTTCGGTGACGGCGACCCGCCTGACGTGGCGGCCAAGGTAAGGAGCGACGGCGGCGTGCCCGATGACCACGTCATGGCCGATCTCGAGGCTGCGTTGCAGTACCTCAAGGCCATGCCCAGCTCCAACGGCAAGGCGGCCGTGATGGGCCACTGCTCGGGTGGGCGTCACTCCTACCTGGCGGCATGCCGCGTGCAGGGCTTCGACGCCATCGTCGACTGCTGGGGCGGCAACGTCATCCAGCCTGCCGACCGCCTCACGGAGGCACAGCCGGTGTCCCCGATCGAGTACACCGCCGACCTCTCGTGCCCCATCCTGGGAATCTTCGGCAACGAGGACCAGAGCCCCACAGCGGAGCAGGTCGACCAGCACGAGGAGGAGCTCAAGAAGCACGGCAAGGAGTACGAGTTCCTCCGCTACGACGGCGCAGGCCACGGCTTCTGGTACTACGACCGGCCCGCATACCGGCAGGAGCAGGCTATGGACTCGTGGAACAAGACGTTCGAGTTCCTGGCCAAGCATCTGTCCTGAGCCGGCGCAGGGAGGAGCTAGACATGTGCACGATGATTGTCGAGAAGGCTGCCGTGACCGGCAGCGGCAAGGGCCCCAAGGGCTGGTTCGAGCTGAAGGAGGCAAACGTCTCCTTTGACCACCCGCTCAATGCGCAGCTTGACCACGCGCTGAACATCGACTTCGTGAACCACGAGCTTGGCTTGGAGAAGCGCGTGGCCGTGGAGCTGTCGGCGTCCTCGGCGCGCCGGCTCATAGCGGCGATCGAGGAGGCGCTGCGGCGCGGCGCGGAGGAGGAGGGGCTGGACACCCGCTAGGCAGCGCAGTGCAGGACGAAAGTGAAGGGCCGGGCGGCTAGCGCGTCCGGCCCTTCCTTCATCACCGAGACACGAAGACAAGTGTGTATCCAGGAGAGCAACCTACTAGGAGCAGGAGACTTGAGTATCGATCAGCTAACATTCTACCAGCGTAAACTCGAATATGAGATGGACTCCGCGGACCTGCGCGAGGCGCTCGCGAATGGCGAGCCGATTGTCGTGATTGATGGCCGTTCCGCCGGGGACTATGCCGCAGAGCACATCCCAGGCGCCATAAGCCTGCCTCACCGGGACATCAGCTTCAACACTACCGAGTCGCTAGACAAGTCCAAGCTCTACGTCTGCTACTGCGACGGCATCGGCTGCAACGCCTCCACCAAGACCGCGATGAAGCTGCTTACGCTCGGGTTCCAGGTGCGGGAGCTCATTGGGGGCCTCGATTGGTGGAAGCGCGACGGCCACGCCACGCACGGAGAGGAAGCGCTCGCGGGCACAGGCGTCAAGTGCAGCTGCTAGCCGCGGGTGAGGTGTAGACGTCCATCGCTAGCAGCGCATCAGACTCAGACGCACGCGGGCCGGGTCGTATGCGGTATGCACTGCAAGTGTACATTGTTCAGAGGAGACCTACAGGGGCGGAGAATCCCCACGCGATAGATGCGAATGAACCTCGCGCCGCACCGGGGAATGGTAGTATATTCTAACGCAATAGGCGGGCCTTCAACCCACTTCATTTCAGTTGAGGACGGTGGGAATGTCGATCAAGAGGCTGCTTGTCGTCGCAGTAGTGCTTCCGGCACTGCTCGTCGCCGCGTGTTCCGAGGAGCCTACTCCGACCGCTGTGCCCACAGCCACACCTGCGCCCACGCAGACAGCTATGCCCACGGCCACACCTGTGCCCACAGCCACTCCCACTCCTGAGCCGACCAACACGCCGACACCAGCGCCCACAGCTACGCCTACGCCCGTGCCTACGGCCACGCCTACCCCTGAGCCGACCAGCACGCCGACACCAGCGCCCACGGCTACGCCTGTGCTTTCAGGGGTTGCCGCCTATGCGCAGGGATGTGAGACGCTGACTGCCTCTCTGGCTGGCGAGTTCGATCTTGATGGCGATGATCTCACTTGGGGGATGTACGCAGAGGCACTGGATGCAATGGCGGGCCTTCTGCGCCAGTTGACTCCGCCTCAAGAGCTTCAGGCATACCACGACGCCAATCTCGATGTTGTCGAATCCATTCGCGACCACGCCATGACCCGTCCCGGCGAGGACTCTTTCGTCGAGGAATTCACGACCTTTATCCTGGAGATACTTGAGGCGTCTCTAGAGATCGGGTTCGATACTACCAGGACGCCGGAGGAACAACAGCGGCTCATTGAGGAGATCGCGAGGGAGAAACTCGGCGAACTCTTTGGCCCGGATTTCGTCGCGGCTTCTCTAGCCCTGGAGGATGCACGAGCGGAGCTCTCCGAGGAGGTACTGACGCTGTTGGCCGATTGCGAACTATTGTTGGGAGAGGGGACCGAAGACAATGAGATCGTTGATCCAAACACACCGGACGATCACAGCGACTACGCTGGTACCGCCACGGCCGTCGAGGTGGGAGCGGACACTCCGGGATCTCTGGATTACGCGGGCGACACCGATTTCTTCCGCTTCACCGCCACTGCCGGCCAACTCTACCAGATCGACGTGGCCCTGGGAACTCTAGACGACTCTGAGATCGCTGTTCTTGACTCCGACGAGTGGAAACTGGAGTATAACGACGACCACGGAGACTCACTCGCGTCACGCATCTTCTGGGAGGCCCCGGATACCGGCGACTACTACGTTGCCGTGGCGGGTTGGGGCACAGGCTCCTACACACTGACGGTTGACCTCTCAGACGTTGTCGATGACCACGGCAATGGCGTGGACTCCGCCACAGCCGTCGTAGTAGGAGTGGACACCCAGGCTTCCCTGGACTACGAGGGTGACACAGACCTCTTCAGCTTCACAGCCACCGCCGGACAGCTATACCAGATAGACGTGGCCCTGGGAACCCTGGAGGACTCTGAGGTCGCTGTTCTTGACTCCGACGGATGGGAACTGGAGTATAACGACGATCACGGAGGCTCACTCGCGTCACGCATCTTCTGGGAAGCCCCAGAATCCGGCGACTACTTCGTCCGGGTGGCAGCCTCATGGGCCTCAAGTACCGGCGCGGGCTCCTACACCCTGACAGTGGCGCTGCGGTAAACGATGGTATGTAAGAAACCGGAGCCGGTCACTGGAGACTGGTCCTAATCAGCAACCTGCGCCCCGCTCCCGCCACCAACGGCTTAAAGTAGGCTGGGATACCGGGGTTGGCTTGCTGTGGCATTTCAGAGGGTATAGCCGGAAACAGAGTGGCGGCGCGCCCACTCGTTAGCCGCGCATCTGCCTCAGACGCGCAACCCGGTCCCGTATCGGCGGGTGCGTGGAGAACAGCGACGCCGTGATACCGCTCAGCGGGTTCACGATGAACAGGTGCGAGACCGCCTCGTTGACCTCCATCGGCCGCCGGTGCGAGACCGCTTCCAGCTTCTCGAGTGCGTTAGCCAGCGCCAGCGGGTTGCGGCAGTTCTGCGCTCCCGTGGCGTCGGCCTGGTACTCGCGGGCGCGTGATATGGCAGCCCGCACGAGCATGGCAGCGAGCGGCAGCATGATGGCCACCACGAGCATACCGATCAGCCCGATCATTGCCCCGTGGCCGCCGCCGCCCCCGCGCCTCATGCCGCCAAACAGCATCGAGAAGCGGGCGATCATTGCCATGAACGTGATGGCGCCAGCTACGGAGGCCGCCACGGTCATGATGAGCGTGTCGCGGTTGCCGACGTGCGCCATCTCGTGCGCCATGACGGCGGACAGCTCGTCACGCTTGAGAATGCGCATGATGCCGGTGGTCGCCGCCACGGCCGCCTTCTGAGGGCTTCTTCCGGTGGCGAACGCGTTGGGCGAGTCGTTCTCAATGAGGTAAACGCGGGGCTTGGGAAGCCCGCTGAGCATCGCCTGCTCCTCCACGATGGAGTGGAGCCCCGGCGCATCCTGAACGGAGACCTCCTTCGCGCCGGCCATGCGAAGAGCGAGCTTGTCGCTATGCCAGTAGGCCATGAAGTTCATGCCGACCGAGAGGACCAGGGCGATGGTCATGCCCATCACGCCGCCCAGGAAGTAGCCCGCCATCACCAGCAGCGACGACATGACTATCAGCAGGAATCCGGTCTTGAGCGTGTTCACTCGGTCACCCCTCCGGGTCAGGTGTCTGCGGCCGCTGCAATCGAGCGGCCACGTGAACATTATACCATTGCGGTGGGAAGCCATAGTGGCTGCAGTGGAAGATTAGCCTTCCGCTCACGCCCTTCGACACGCTCAGGGTGAGCGGACTCGTGATATTCCCGCTCATGGTGAGCCCGTCGAACCAAATGAGCGCGCCCCATCAACCATCAAGGCCGGGGCCCCTGGTGGAGCCTCCGGCCTTCGAGTGCGAAACGTGTGTGCGGCGCTTATGCCTTCTGCCTGCGCCTCCGCCTGCTCGTCGACGGCTTGGGTGCGGGCTCCGGTTCCGGCTCGGGCGCGTCGGCAAGCTCGCCGGACTGGCCCCTTCGGAACTCGCGTATGCCCTTGCCCAGCGCGCCGCCTATCTCACCCAGTCGTCCCACACCAAAGATGATGAGGATGATGACCAGGATGATTATCAGCTCCGTGGGTCCTAGTCTCAGTGGCATTTGAAGTTTACCTCCTGGCAGGCTTCCCGCCCGTGGGCGAAATCATAGCCCCCATCGCCCGCGCAGTCAATACTTGGCGACGGCTACCCGGTCACGGCGCCCTCCGACGCCGACGACACCAGCTTGGCGTACTTGGCGAGCGCTCCCGTCGTGTGCGTGGAAGGCGGCGCCTCGTTCTCCTGCACCCTCGCCTGCAGCTCATCGTCGGTGAGGTCCACCTCCAGCAGCCGGTTGGGGATGTCCATCGTGATCATGTCGCCGTCGCGCAGCGCTGCGATGGGCCCGCCCACGGCCGCCTCGGGCGCAACGTGGCCCACCATCGGCCCGCGGGTGGCGCCGGAGAAGCGCCCGTCAGTGATGAGCGCCACGTCGTCGCCGAGGCCCTGGCCCACGATTGCCGCCGTCACTGCCAGCATCTCCCGCATGCCGGGGCCTCCCTTCGGCCCCTCGTAGCGGATCACCACCACGTCGCCGGCCTTGATCTCGCTCCGCCGGACCGCCTCGAACGCGTCCTGCTCACGGTCGAACACCCTGGCAGGCCCCTTGTGGTAGCTCATGGCGTGGCCG
Source organism: Dehalococcoidia bacterium (assembly GCA_034423135.1). Classification (GTDB taxonomy): domain Bacteria; phylum Chloroflexota; class Dehalococcoidia; order Lucifugimonadales; family UBA2985; genus JAPPHY01. The sequence goes on from DAOUJC010000014.1 coordinate 21,146, forward strand.
GCGACCTTGATGACGCCTCCCTCCGGGGCCAGGTTCCCCTTCAGGATGACCAGCCCGCCGGTGTCGTTGAGCGGCGAGGACACGGGGAACACCACCTTCTGGTCGTGGTTCTCCTCCACGCCCTCAAGGTTCTCGCGCAGCGTCTTGCCGGTGACGGTTATGGCGTCGCCGTGGAGCATGCCGGCGTCCAGCAGCCGTTTCATCACCTGCGCCAGGCCGCCCGCCTGGTCGAGGTCCGCCATGACGTACTTGCCGCCGGGCCGCATGTCTGCGATGTAGGGTGTATTGCGGCTGATGTAGTCGAAGTCGTCGATGTCCAGTGCGACCTCCGCCTCGCGGCTGATGGCGAGCAGGTGCAGGACAGCGTTCGTGGAGCCACCCATAGCAACCACGACGGCGATGGCGTTCTCGAATGCCTCGCGCGTGAGGATGTCCCTCGGCCTGAGGCCCAACTCCAGCGCACGCAGCACAGCCTCGCCGGAGCTCTGGCACTCATCGCCCTTGCGCGGGTCGACGGCGGGTATGGAGCCGTCGCCGGGGAGCGCCATGCCCAGGGCCTCGATTGCGGCGGACATGGTGTTGGCGGTGAAGAGGCCGGCGCACGACCCCTCGCCGGGGCAGGCCACGCGCTCCAGTTCGTCAAGCTCGGCGTCAGACATGGCGCCGCGCGAGTGGCGGCCCACGGCCTCGAACACATCCTGGATGTTGACGTCGCGGCCCTGGAAGCGGCCGGGCATGATGGTGCCTCCGTACACGAACACGGAGGGGATGTTCAGGCGCGCCATCGCCATGAGACAGCCGGGCATGTTCTTGTCGCAGCCCGCAACCGCGACGAGGCCGTCGAACCACTCGGCCATGGACACCAACTCGATGGAGTCGGCGATGACCTCGCGGCTGACCAGCGAGGCCTTCATGCCCTCCGTGCCCATCGAGATGCCGTCGCTGACGGTGATGGTGCCGAACTCGAATGGCGTGCCGCGCGCTTCTCGCACACCCTGCTTGACGCGTGCTGTAAGCCGGCTGAGGTGCACGTTGCAGGGCGTCACGTCGCTGGCGAGATTTGCGATGCCGATGAATGGGCTGTGGAGCGCCGCGTCGTCGAGGCCGGTGGCGCGAAGCATGGCGCGGGCGGGCGTGCGCGCCGGCCCCGTGGTGATCTCGCGGCTTCTGTGCTTGAGGTTGTTGGGACCGGGTCTGTCCTGCATGGCGCCTCCTCTGCTGCGTCTGTGAGCGATTCCGGTGGTAGTGTAGTCGCGCCGCCGACGGCTGGCAACCTTCTCACCCCATATGGTAGAGTACGACCTTGTGTACGACTTACGTAAGGCGTTATAATGATTCAAGGATTCAAAGATCGTAGGACTGAGCGGTTCTTTGAGGGGCAGTTGATTCCTGCATTCTCGGGCTTCGCCGACCAGGCCACGCGTCGTCTGACAGTGTTGGACAACGCCGCGTCACTGCGAGACCTATCGAGTCTGCCCAGCAACAGATTGGAGTCGCTTATCGGTAACCGAGCAGGCCAGCACAGCATACGCATCAATCAGCAATGGCGTATCTGTTTCCGCTGGGGAGAAGATGGACCCTACGACGTTGAGATTGTGGACTATCACTAATGAGGAAATCGGAATGAGCGTCAACAACGAAATGCGCCCGGTGCACCCAGGCGAGATACTGGGGGAAGAGCTTGAAGAGCTTGGCATGTCGGCCAGTGCGATGGCCGTCGCTTTGGGGGTCCCAACCAATCGGATCACCGCAATCCTGAAAGGGCAGCGCGGGATAACCGCAGACACCGCCCTGCGCTTGTCTCGCTACTTTGGCACCAGTGCCCAGCTATGGTTGAACCTTCAGAAGTCCTTTGAGCTGCGTGTGGCTGAGATAAGGTCTGGCGGGGCAATCGCGGAACGCGTGCAACCCCGATAGGCGTCGCACCTACGCCAATTCGCCAAAGCGGGCTGTGAAGCAGGCGGCCACGTATGAGGAGAAGGGCCTGCCAGGTTGCGTGAACTCAATCGCCAGCTCCACCATTTGGATGGGGTCCGATACGCTACTGAGGCGTTGCTCCAGCAAACGGCGCTGGCGACGGCGACGATTCATCAGATGACCGGGGTCGTTTTGCCCAAGCTGGCTGTCGTTCAAGTCTACGTCTCGTATGGTTCGACGGGCCGTAGACCACTCTAGATCGTCAAGCTCCTCCGCAGGCTTCATCTCCCCGGTGTCGAGGTCAAAGCCGAAGTGCTCTTGGGCAGGACGCCGCCCAGCCTCTGAGTTGGGGGATACGTACTCAGATACCGGCGTGTAGCGTGGGTTCTCGGCCCTCAGCCACATATCGACGCCCTGGTCGTCGAAGCCTGGCCAGCTATTGCCCTTGGCATCGTTGCAGCGACGGCAGGCGTAGATCAAGTTTAGCCAGTCGAAGGTCAGATCCGGAAACCGGCTGCGCGGCCGGAAGTGCTCAACAATGGCCTGTCCAGTGGACAGATCCAAGTCCCGTTCACAATAGGCACAGGTACGCTCAAAGTCTTGTGCGAGAGCGCCGCGTATGAGTACACGATCTGAGGTATCCAGGTCGTCCCAAGTGGTCTTCTCGGTGCGCATCCGCTCCAGGAATTCCGGCTCCGGCGACCGCTCCACCGAGTGCAAGTCTAGCGGTTCTCCTGGCCCAAGTCACGGGAATGCCGGTACTTCTGGAGCGCCTCAGCGAAATCCTGCTCAAACTGTGAGCGCTGCGCCGCCCAAGGGCCTCCCTCCAACAGGTCTCTGTCCACGCGCTGCCGCAGCTCCAGCATGCGCTCCTGGCGCTCGGCCTCCGCGTCCTGGTCTTCACGCGGCCCTTCGTTGCGCAGCTCGCGGAGCTCCCGCGCGGCCGCCGCGGTCTCGTCGTCTGTAGGTTCATCAACGCCCATCATGTTGCGCAGGATCTCGTCCGCCGTCCAGCCTACGATGTCCTCCGCGTTAGTGGTGGCAGTAATCACGCCGTTCGCGTCTCTGTCAAGCAGGTGCACCTGGCCCGCCTTCAGCCCGGCGACCACGAACGGCGAGTGCGTGGTCGCGAAAATTTGGAGGCCCGGGAAGTGCTTCAGCAACGCGGGGATGACGCGGCGCTGCCATGTGGGGTGTAGGTGGTTCTCTATCTCGTCTATCAGCAGGACTGCCGGCTGCTCATTCCATCCGTTGGCGAATTCATAGTGATGGAGCATCTTGAATGCCAACCACATTATCCATAAGAGAGTTGACTGTGACCCCGAACTCAGATCACCGACGTAAATCCGCTGGGAACCGGCCTCTCCTAGGTGGATGGGCCGCTCTTCGGGTCTGATGTGGCCGAACCTGGGTGTATCGGTGGTAGATATACCTAGCATCCGGTTTATGGAAACACCTTCGAGATCAGCCAAAGGTTGGTCAGCGAGAAATTCAACGTCGAAGCCAGTCGGATAGTTTAGAGCCCTGGCTGAGGTGAGCAGTTCCTCGCAGATGGACTTGGCGCACGAATGAGCCACACGGTCTACATTTATGAAATTCCAAGCCCTTAGTTCTCCAATTGGCGGTTCCTCCCGCCTTTCCTGCTCGAACATCACGAGCGTTTTGGCATACAGCAAATCGACGGCAGCTTTCAGTCTGGCCCCACAGAATGGCCCCGACAGCACCTCTTCCACCGTCGAACCGTAAGAATCCGATTCGCCGAGCTCGGATATGCCGGGTAGTCCAATTCTAGTAGGTCCGATGTAAATCACCGGTGGGCGTGGAGGCTTATTGACACCGAAACGTGAATAGGCATTGGAAAACTCTGGGTCGGCGAGGAGAAGGTTCTCGCCCTTTAACCAATCATAATCATCGACCCTTTCTCTTTCTTCCGCAAAGACTAATCGCAGGTTATCCAGACCGGGTTCCAAAATCAGGTGGGGCCTGCCTCCTTTGTTGTTAAAGCACTCGTCGATCTCCGACAGCAGCCTGCTCTTTCCGGTAGCGTTCGCCCCCACGAACAGGTTGACCCGTTCGTCAAACTTGAGTTCAACCGGTTCGGTGAATGGCGGTATTCCGCCGAATCGCATCCTCGTGAGGTGCATGACACCTGCTCCAATTCTACCTGGTCGCGGCCCACATCCTTAGCCCAAGCTCCCCAAATCATACCACACGCAAACCCACGCCTGCGGTGCGGCGCAATGCGGTATAATGTAGGTGGTACCCACACCTCATCACTCAGGAGCTTCACATGAAGATTCTCGTTACCCTTGACGGCTCCACCTTCTCAGAGTCAATCGTGCCCGCGGCGGCGCAGCTCGCGCAGGCCACCGGCTCGGAGGTGCACCTGCTGAGCGTCGTCGAGGACCCGGGCATTCGCCGCTCGTGGGTCGAGGCAATAGCGCTGGGTGAGGCCGGCACGGGCGAGTTCATGCTTCCTCCCACAGCCATGCCGCGCTATCCGGACGCCCGTCGCGGCGCAAACATGAGCACGGAGACGCTGGAGGACGCCATCCACTCCGCCAGGCAGTACCTGGCCGAGGTTGCCCTGCGCTTCCCGGCCGGCGCGACGACCAGCGCCGTGCCCGGCAACGACCCCGTCGCGGCCATCGCCGACTACGCCGCGGAGAACGGCATCGACCTGATCGCGATGTCCACCCACGGACGCTCGGGCATTGGCCGGTGGGTCTACGGCAGCAACGCCGACAAGCTACTCCAGTCCACCGCCTTCCCCATTCTGCTCGTGCGACCCCGGAACGGCGACGCGCCCTCGCAGGGCGGCGTGAACATCGACACCCTGATCGTTCCGCTGGACGGCTCGCTGCTTGCCGAGGAGGCGCTGGCCTACGCCGAAGGCATCGCCTCGCAGATGTCGCTCAGACTCTCGCTCCTACGAGTGGTCACAACACCTGCCATCGCCTACCCCGGCACGGAGACCTACGCATACGACCCCAGGCTCTTCACCGACCTGGAGAACGACGCCGCTGCCTACCTGCGGGACAAGCAGGCGCAACTGGAGTCGAGGGGACTGGATGTCGTCTCCACAATCAGAGGCGGCTACCCGGCTGCCCACATCATCGACTTTGCGGAGGACAGCGCGGGCAGCGTCATTGTGATGTCCACGCACGGGCGCGGCGGCCTCGGCAGGTGGATACTGGGCAGCGTGGCCGACCGCGTGCTCCGCACGGCTTACCGGCCTATCCTGCTGATTCGCTCCGGCTAGGGTTGTGAACAGCCCTCAGGCACTGGAGGCTCTCAATCTCAGGGTCATCGACTGCCGACTGTGCCCGCGGCTCGTGGAGCACAGGGAGCGCACGGCCCGCGAGAAGCGCGCCATGTACCGCGACGACGATTACTGGGGCCGGCCGCTTCCCTCCTTCGGCGACCCGCAGGCCCGCCTCCTGATCGTTGGCCTTGCGCCAGCCGCGCACGGTGGGAACCGCACGGGGCGCATGTTCACCGGCGACAGCAGCGGCGACTGGCTCTTCGAGACGCTCCACAAGTTCGGGTTTGCAAGCTCACCAACGTCACGGCGCCGCGACGACGGGCTGACCCTGGCGGACGCCTACATCACCGCGGCCGTGCGCTGTGCGCCGCCGGACAACAAGCCCACTACGGAGGAGAAGGCCACGTGCCGCTCGTACCTGATTGGCGAGCTATCGCTACTGGCGGACGTGCGAGTTGTCGTTGCCCTGGGCAGGATCGCGTTCGATGGCTACCTGGCTGCGCGGCGGGGGATGGGTCACGTGGCGGTCAGGCCAACGCCGCGGTTCGGCCACGGGGCCGTGCACGCGCTGCCGGACGGAGTCACGCTGGTGTCGTCATACCACCCCAGCCGTCAGAACACCAACACGAGCACCCTGACGCGCCAGATGTTCGAGGACGTGTTTGCCGGAGTGCGGCAGCTGTTGGACGATTAGCCGTAAATCTGGTCCGTCTTTGCCGCCATGATGAAGTCGTTGCGGTGGAGCCCGCGAATCTTGTGGGTCCACCACGTCACCGTCACCCTGCCCCACTCCGTGACGATGCGCGGGTGGTGCCCCTCCTCCTCGGCGGCCTCACCCACGCTGTGGCTGAAGGCGAGCGCGTCGGCGAAGTTGGGGAAGCTGAAGGTGCGCTTGAGGCGCTGCATGGAGTCCTCTTCCAGCAGATCCCAGTCGGCGACCTGTGGATGAAGCTCGGCGACCTCCTCGTCAGTGACCAGAGGCGAGTCCCTACGGCACGCCACGCACTTCTCGCGATTGAGCTCTGCCATGATCAACCTCCTCAGCTTCCGATACTCGACAATGCCCGGCCCGGAGGCCAGTCCCCGAAATAGCGGCCTCGACCTAGTTCGATGGCTGTCCGACGTCCGCGCTCCGCAGCCGCCGCAGCAGGTTCGCCATCTCGATTGCGGACAGGGCCGCATCGTAGCCGCGGTTGCCCACGTCGCCGCCGGCCCTCGCAAGCGCCTGCTCCACCGTGTAGGTCGTCTGGATGCCAAACGCCATCGGCACGCCCGTCTCCCTCGACGCCTCCGCAACGCCCCTGGCAGACTCAGCGGCCACGTAGTCGAAGTGGGCGGTCTCGCCCTTGATGACGGCTCCCAGGCAGACCAGCGCGTCCCACCGGCCGCTGCGGGCCATCTCGGCGGCCGCAAGTGGCACCTCGAACGAGCCGGGCACCCAGATCACAGCCAGATTTTCTTCGCGCAGCCCGTGGGCGAGCAGAGCCTCGCACGCGCCCTCCACTAGCCTGGACGTGATGAAACGGTTGAAGCGGGCTACCACGACGCCTATTCGCAGGCCCTGCGCGTCCAGCCCGCCTGAGATTCGGAGACCCGGGCCTCCATCGTCCTCTTCATATGAGGGGCCCTTCAACTCCTGGCCTCCCCCATTCCCAACAGGTGGCCGAGCTTCAGGTGCTTGGTCTCCATGTACCGCTCGTTTTCAGGCGTAGGAGGCACGATTATGGGAACACGCTCCACCAGCCTGATGCCATACGACTCCAGTCCAATCACCTTCTTGGGGTTGTTGGTGAGCAATCGCATGTTCCTCACGCCCAGCTCGACCAGTATCTGCGCTCCTATGCCGTAGTGGCGGAGGTCCGGCCCAAAGCCAAGGCTGGCATTGGCCTCCACAGTGTCTAGCCCAGTGTCCTGTAGCGCATATGCCTTGATCTTGTTGTGAAGCCCTATGCCGCGGCCCTCCTGCCTCATGTACAGGAAGACGCCCTTGCCCTCCTGTGCGATTAGGCGAAGTGCGAGCCCCAACTGAGCGCCGCAGTCGCACCGCTTGCTGCCGAAGACGTCTCCGGTGAGGCACTCGCTGTGCACCCTCACCAGCACCGGGTCGTCAGGACCAATCTCACCCAGAACCAGAGCCAGGTGCTCCGCCGTGTCAACCTCGCTGCTGAAGGCAACCGCGGTGAACTCACCGAACCCGGTGGGGAGCCTGGCCTCGGCGACTCGCTGCACCATGTTCTCGTGCAGCCGCCGGTATGCGATGATCTGGGCCACGCTGATAATCAGGAGGCCGTGGGTCTCGGCGAACACCTCCAGGTCCGGCATCCGGGCCATGGTGCCGTCATCCTTCAGGATCTCGCAGAGGACGGCCGCAGGGTAGAGGCCGGCCAGCTTGGCAAGGTCTATGGAGCCTTCCGTCTGGCCTGCCCGCACGAGCACGCCTCCCTCCTGGTATCTCAGGGGGAAGATGTGGCCGGGCCTCGCCAGATCCTCAGGCCTCGTGTCAGGATCAATCATGGCATGGATGGTGGCTGCCCTGTCGAACGCGGAGACTCCGGTGGTCGTTCCACGCGTGGCGTCTACGGAGACGGTAAAGGCGGTGGTGAAGCGGGAGGTGTTGTCCGATACCATCATGGGCAGCCCAAGCTCCTGTAGCCGCTGTGCAGTGAGTGGAACGCACACCAGCCCTCGGCCGTGCGTGACCATGAAGTTGACGGACTCGGGCGTCGCCATCTCCGCGGCGACTATGAGGTCGCCCTCGTTCTCCCGGTCCTCGTCGTCGACCAGAATGACGGGCTTGCCGCCACGATAGTCCTGAATCGCATCTTCAATCGTAGCCAGTGCCATGTTGCGCCCTCCGCGCCGGACGGATGCTCGGATCGCTACGCGGAAGGCCCTTGCTGAAGCCTGGGCAGCAACAGCCTCTCCACGTACTTCGCCAGGATGTCCACCTCCAGGTTCACCGGGTCGCCCGGCGCCAGGTGGCCCAGGTTGGTGTGCTTCAATGTATATTCTACCACAGAGACCAGGAACGACTCCTCGGTGCACTCCACCACGGTGAGGCTCACGCCGTCCACAGCGATGAACCCCTTCTCCACCACGTACCGCGCCAGGCGCTGCGGAATGCTGAACCGCATCAGTACCGCCTCGCCTTCCGGCTGCGCCTCCAGGAGCGATCCGGTGTCGTCCACGTGTCCCTGCGTGATGTGTCCTCCCAGCGGCGTACCGAGCGTGAGCGCAGGCTCCAGGTTCAACGGATCGCCCGCTTTGAGCGAGCCCAGGTTGGTGCGCCTGAGCGTCTCAGGCATCGTGTCCACAGAAAACCACCCTTCGCCCTTGGCCGTGACCGTAAGGCATGCGCCGTTGACGGCAACGCTGTCTCCGTCGCGGAGCCCGGCCAGCGTGGTCTCGGCCTCGACCTTCATGCCCAAGCCGTCAATCTCCCGCAGCCTGCCGACTTCCTGCACTATGCCGGTGAACATCAGCGTTACCTCACGTATCCAGTAATCATCACGTCACCGCCGATCAGCTCAGTCTTGGAGCGCGTGAGACGTAAGGCGGAGGCCATTGCGTCCGCGCCGGCCCCGGCCACGGGCGTTGGAGCGCCACGCCCACCGATTACGACGGGCGAGACGAAAGCCACCACCTTATCGACAAGGTTCAGATCGAACATCGAACCCAGCAGCACACCTCCGCCCTCCACAAGCAGGCTCGTTATGCCCCTCTGTCCCAGTGCCTGCATCAGCGCCTCAAGGTCCACAAGGCCGTTTCCCGCGGGCAGGTGTGCGAAATCCGCAACTGCCGCCCCCTGGGCAGCCGCTCTCTCGACCGCAGCGCTGGGCGTCGCTACGAGCACGGGGCCGGGCTCACGCAGGAGCTGCGCTTCCGGCGGCAGCTTGGCGGCGCCCTCGACGACGATGCGCAGCGGCTGCCTCGGTAGGTTGCAACCGGCAACGTCGCGTGCGGTCAGTCGTGGATTGTCAGCCAGGACGGTGCCTATGCCCACCATCACAGCGTCCGACTGACTCCTCAGCTCCCCGGCTCGGCGTCTCGCCTCCTCTGAGCTGATCCAGCGAGAGTCTCCCGAGGAGGTCGCTATCTTGCCGTCCAGGCTCATGGCGAACTTGGCCGTAACGAACGGCCGGCCAGTCTCCACGTGCCTGGTGTACGCTTCCACCACCTGCCGGGCCTCGTCACCGCACTCGTCGAGGTGTACGCTCAGACCCGCGCCTTCAAGCTCTTTCACGCCCTTGCCATTCACCAGCGGGTTGGGGTCGAGCGTGGCGACGTGGACATCGGTGATGCCCGCGCTGATGATGTCTCGCGTGCACGGCGGCGTCTTGCCAAAGTGACAGCAGGGCTCCAGCGTAGTGTAGAGGTGCGCTCCCCATGCGAGACCGGCCGCCTGCCGCAGCGCCATGACCTCGGCGTGTGCCTGTCCTGCCGGAAGCGTGTGTCCCTCGCCGACCACCTGCCCGTCCTTGACGACGACCGCGCCAACAGGCGGGTTGGGACTTGACAAGCCCAGAGCCTCACGCGAGAGCTCCAGGGCGCGCTGCATGTAGCCCATGCGCCCTATCCGCTCGGGGTGAAGTCCCTGTGAATCCTGCTCGCGGTGGGCTCCGTCTGTCCCTGGTACTTGCTGCCCAAAGCCGGCGAGCCGTAGGGATTCTCCGCCTCGGAGGTCAACCGGAGAAAGGATATCTGGCCAATCTTCATGGCGTAGTACAGTGTGATTGGAAGGCTGGCCACGTTGCTCAGCTCCAGCGTGAGGTGACCAGACCAACCAGGGTCCACGTAGCCGGCCGTGGAGTGGATCAGCAAGCCCAGCCTGCCCAGCGAGCTCTTGCCCTCCAGACGCGCCACGATGTCCACCGGGAGCGTGACGGACTCAAGCGTGCTGGCCAGCACGAACTCGCCAGGGTGCAGGATGAAGGGGGCTTCCTCCGGTATCTCCTCCACTTCCGTGAGGTCCGGCATGTCTCGCCGCACGTCTATGTACGGCTGGCGCGTGTTGCGGAACACCAGCAGCCTCCGGTCCAGGTGCAGGTCGACGCTTGCGGGCTGAATGCAGGAGGGATCAAGGGGTTCGATGACGATCCTGCCCCCGTCCAGCTCCTCCCTGATTGTGCGATCGCTGAGTACCATGCGCTCCTCTCGAGGTCGGTGTGGACGGCGAGACGACGGGAGAATTCTAGCAGTCCATTAGGGGTATAGCAATCCGGCGGCGCGGGATTAGTGAAATCTCCTCGTTTGCATTATAATTCCCCAATCCGGCCTTAATCCAGACGCGCTGCCACTACGTATATGTATGTGGAGCGGCGGCACTCGACCAAGAGGGGACGCCGTGGAATACCACCTTCTGGAGGACTTAGAGCTGACTTCTCTGGTCGCATCCGGGGACCAGCGGGCCCTTGCGGCCCTTTACGACCGTCACGCCTCCAGGGTATTCTCCCTGGCGCTCTCGCTTCTGGGAAACTACAGCGACGCCGAGGAGGTCACGCAGGACGTCATCATGTCTGTCTGGCAGAACAGCGGCTCCTACGACCCTCTGAAAGCCCGCTTCTCCACCTGGATCGCACGCATCGCGCACAACCGCGCCGTGGACGAGCTCAGGAGGAGACGCAAGAGAGCCGATGAGTCACGCCTGGAAGACCATGAGATCGCGCGACCGGACACCACGGAGGCCGGCATCGAATACGAGACGGTCCGCAGCGCCCTCTTCGATCTGTCGGAGGAGCAGCGTAAGGTGGTGTACCTGGGCTTCTTCCAGGGATACACGCACGTGGAGATAGCAAGGATGCTGGACAGGCCGCTGGGCACCGTCAAGACCCAGATGAGGTCAGCCCTCAGACTGCTGAGAGATCGCGTCACCGCATCGGCGGAGGAAGTGCTATGAAGTGCGAAGAGGCGGGCGAGCTTATTCACGCATACCTGCTGGGCGCTCTCGACGAGGACGAGAGACTCAGGCTGGAGGGTCATATCCGAGGCTGTCCCGACTGCCTTGCCCTCTACTACGAGGAGAGCCCGTCCATGGAGATGCTGGTCAGCGTGGGCGACCCTGTGCCCGCTCCGCCGGGCCTCAAGAGGCGCATCATGGAGTTGGTCAACGCCGGCGCGCGCCCATCGACACGACCCGGGTTAATCGGTGGGCCGATGACCCTGCTCAGGAGCGCCCTGCAGCAGCCCGTTGCCGCATCCGCCATGGCCGTCGTGTCGGTCTCGCTTGTGCTTCTCAGCGCGGGGGCATTCCTGCTGTGGCAGGAGGTGAACGAGCTGAGGGACGAGGACCACCGCCTCTCCACCGACCTGCAGAACCAACTGGACCAGATCCAGGAGGAGAACGAGCGGCTCGCCGAGACGCTCCTGAACCAGCTCGACCTGGCCTACCTGGCCTCGATGGAAGGCGTCTCCACCGTCATGCTGGAGAGCGGCGAGTCCGCCCCCAAGTCAACCGGTATGCTCATGCTCAGCCCGAACGCCACCTGGGGCGTGCTGCTGACGGTGGGCCTTGAAACACTGCCCAGGGACAAGGCCTACCAACTCTGGCTCATGTCGAACAAGGGACGCATAAGCGCGGGCACCTTCAACGTGGACAGCGCAGGCTACGGCCAGCTGATGGTGCAGGGACTGGGTGACCTGCGGGACTTCGAGAACGTTGAGGTGTCCATAGAGCCGGCGGAAGGCAGCCCCCAGGCCTCCGGTGACAACGTGCTGAAGGGGCCGATGGTCACCGACGCCTCGCAGTAGGCACGAGGCGGGCCGTCCTTGTCCGCTCATCCCCGTATCAGGTGCGGGGCAGGCTCTGAGCTTGTGGAAGGATCTGAGCGAGCCGTCCTTGTCCGCTCATCCTGAGCCCCGTCGAAGGATATGGGCGGACGGCCGCAGCGCATTCGTGCCCGCTCAAATGGCTCGACAGGCTCACCACGGGCGGGCTGATTGGTCCGCAGCCTACAACCGATAGGCCATTACCCCATCCTCATCACAGCTTTCGTGTGCCGCAGCCCCTCTGATATACTGCCCGCAGGTGGCACATGTCGATCCGCTTTCTAATCATAGCCTGCGGCGCAGCGCTGCTCCTTCTGCTGACCATCACCTCCACGGCCTGCGGGGAGGCCGAGCCTACCGCCACACCCACGCCCAGCCCCACGCCACCTCCGACCGCGGAGGACATCCTGGCTGCCTCCGGTGAGAGCATGGCCGCCCTGGACTCCTTCAACTTCAGGCTGAGCCACGAGAACGGAGGCACACCCCTGGCCATCGGGCTGGTGGTTTCGGACGTGGAGGGCGACGTGGTCAAGCCGGACGGCCTGAGGGTATCCCTCGGAGCGACCTTCAGTGGATTCTTCGTGGAAATGCAGCTGGTTGCTCTTGAAGGCGTGACCTACATGACCGACCCCGTCACTCAGGCGTGGGAGATCCAGGATGCCGGTGTTAACCCGCTGGCCTTCTTCGACCCGGCGACCGGCATTGACTCCATCATGAGCGACCTGGCTGAGCCATCGCTTCTGGGGCAAGCGACGCTGGAAGGCGTCACCACGCATCACATCAGCGGAAAGCTGCCGTCCGATTCACTTGTGCCGCTCCTTAGCACCGTCACCCCCGACCTTACGGTGGACACGGAGGTGTGGGTAGGCGTCGATGACTCCTACCTGCGGAAGGTAGTCTTCCGAGGCGTAGCAGTCTCAGGCGACGCAGAGAACATCGTGCGCACCATTACGCTGTCCAGCTTCAACCAGGCCTCCGAGATTGAGGCGCCCACGCTGAACTGAGTCGCACGGCCCCGGCGCCTACCACGTGGCGTGGAAGTGGTTGAGCGGCCCGTGACCTGCCCCCACGGGGAAGGCACTCCTGATGGCCTCCGTGACGTACTCCTTGGCCCGAACGACGGCATCCTCCACACCCATGCCCTGCGCCAGACCTGCCGTCACGGCGGACGCGAAGGTGCAGCCCGTGCCGTGAGTGCTGGTGGTCTCCACCCGCGCAGCGGAGAGCTCGCGGAACTGCAGGCCGTCGTAGAAGACGTCCACCGCGTCGCCCTGCAGATGGCCGCCCTTAACCACGACGCTCCGCGCTCCCATGTCCACGATGTCGCGGGCCGCGCGTCGCGCGTCTTCCAGAGTCTCCACGCTGCGGCCGACCAGCACCGAGGCCTCCGGCAGGTTGGGCGTGACCACAGCCGCAAGCGGCACCAGAAGGCCGCGCAACGTCTCCCCCGCCTCCTCCTGAAGCAGCCGGTCACCGCCCTTGGCCACCATCACCGGGTCAACCACCAGGTTCTCGATTGCGTGCTCACGAACCTTCTCTGCAACCGTGCGTATGATGCCGGAGTTGGCCAGCATTCCCGTCTTCACCGCGTCCGCGCCTATGTCGGACATCACGGCGTCGATCTGAGCGGCGACCATGTCCGGGGGCAACTCCTGGACGGCGGTGACGCCCAGCGTGTTCTGCGCCGTGATTGCAGTGAGCGCGGACGACCCGTACACGCCCAGAGCGGCAAACGTCTTCAGGTCAGCCTGAATGCCCGCGCCGCCTCCGGAGTCGGAGCCTGCGATGGTCAACGCCTTATTCATTGTGACTCTCCTATGGCTGTGATTGGCGTCTCGGAGACTAACCCTCTTCCCCTTTGATGGGGAAAGATTGAGATGGGGGTGAACTGCGAGTGGTCAGACAGCCCCCATCCTGTCCTTGGCGGATCTGTAGCAAGCCATAGCCGTTGGCAAGTCGACGCCCTCCCGGGCGGGATCCAGGGTCTTGGAGTGATCCATGATCTGGGTCCAATTCGGAAAGTAGCTGGTGGACGCGTGGTAGCCAACTATCCAGTCGATGACATCCAGTACCAGCGGGCTGGCGGTTTCCTCCTGAATCTTCTCCTCGTGGGTAGGCCTGAGCCAGCCAATCTGTCGCCTGGCGTCAGCTCGAAGCTTCAGCACATACAATCCCACCAGTAACACTGCTCCGATGGGGACTAATATCCACTCTAGCATCGTGCACCTACCGGACTTGCCTTCGCGAGAATGCCCTACGGCTGAAACTCGCTGGTAAACGCGTCAGCGGCATTCACGTCCTCCCCAAGGAGGCCCTCAGACTTCATCCAGGCCGCGAGGCTCTCCCATCGCTCCGCCGTTTGTTGGCCGAATATCACGCCCTCCTCCTCCCAAAGCGGTGCAAGCAGGCCGATGCCCTGCGACTCCAGGTCACCATCGATCTCCGGGTTGGCCTGAACGAGGATGTCCACGGCCGCCTGCGGGTCTGCGATGGCATCAGCGTATCCTCGGGCCGTGGCGCGGAGGAATCGCTCCGCCACGTCCGGCGCGTCGGCCAGGTAGCTCTCGCCAGCCACGAGCACAAGCTCGTAGAAGTCGGGTACGCCCCACTCCTCCATTCGCAGCACGCTGACGGGGTATCCCTGCTTTTCCATAGCGATGGACTCGTGCGTCCAGTATGCACCCACTATGGCGTCCACCTTCTTCCCAATCAGCGAGGGCGACAGCTCATAGCCCACGTTCACCAGGGTCACGTCATCGGCGGTGGCTCCGTCGTGCTGGAGCATGGACAGGAAGAGCGCCTCTTCGAATGGTATCCCGGTCACGCCCACGCTTTTGCCCACCAGGTCAGAGGGACGTTCGATGCCGGACTCCTCCAGCACCATGATGGAGTTCAGAGGATGCTGCACCATGGCGGCGATGGACTTCACCGGTACGCCTTCGCCCCGTGCGAGCAGCACCTCCGCCTGGTAGCTCACGCCGAAGTCGTCGCGGCCCGCGCCCACGGTCTTGAGCACATCCTCCGGGTTGGCCGGCACAACAATATCGACGTCCAGCCCCTCCTCGTCGTAGTAGCCCTTCTCCTGTGCAACGTAGAAGCCGGCGTGGTTGGAGTTGGGGAACCAGTCCAGCGCCAGGCTCACGCTCACTACCGCGGGTGTTGGCGTGGCGGTCGGCTCAGGATCCTCGCAGGCGGCCGCAAGAATGACGGCCATGACCGACAATGCTGCCATGAACAGGTACATTCCAGGTTTGATTCTCAACGCTCTACCTCCGTACAGAAGTGTCTCCCGGCGCCTCGTCTCGGCGCCCCCTGGTGTGCCAGGGCACGGCGTATCGCTCAGTCAGCACCACCAGCAGAAACAGCGATACGCCCATGACGGACAGGATGAACATGGAAGCGAACACCCTGTCCGTCAGAAACTGCGGAGCGGACCTGGTCATCAGGTAGCCCAAACCCGCGCTGGCGCCCACCCACTCGCCCACCACCGCGCCTATCACGCTCAGCGCGATGGCCACGCGCAGGCCTGAGAAGAGGAAGGGCAGGCACGATGGCGCCTGCACCTTCGCGAAGAGCTGCCACCTGTTTGCGCCCAAGGTGCGCATCATCCTGAGCAGGTCCGGGTCGGCCGACTTGAGGCCGTCCACGGTGTTGACCACAATTGGGAAGAACGAGAGCAAAATCACGACGATCACCTTGGGCCAGATGCCGTAGCCTATCCAGATCAGAAGAAGCGGCGCTATGACGATTACCGGCACTGTCTGCGAAGCGATGACGAACGGGTAGACGGCGCGCTCGACCATACGGGAGTAGGCGATGACGCCTGCGATAGCCACGCCAATCACCACCGCCAGCGCGAATCCCAGCAGCACCTCGCCGAGCGTGACCCAGGTGTGCCTGAGCAGCAGGTCACGGCTCGACAGCAGCTCCGCGCCTATGGCGGAGGGCGGCGGCAGGAGCCATCGCTCCACGTCCAGCAGGCGCACGGCCGCCTCCCACGCGGCAATCGCCCCTGCAATGACGAGCGCCGGCAGGCCCCACTGCAGCACGACCGAGGCGCGGCCGCCGGAATGTTCGCGCATGGCAACTGTTGTGTCGCCGCTCACTGCCGTTCCTCCGTCCGCAGAACGGCGGCAGCCGCTGCTCCTCCACCGCCTGCGGGAGCTTCATCCTCACGCAGCGCAGCAAGCGCCTGCGCCTTGATCTCCACGAACGACGCCTCCGTCACCATCTCGTAACGGCGCGGGCGAGGCAAGTCTACAGTAAACGCAGTCTTCACGCTGCCGGGTCGCGGCGTTAGCACGTATACCCTGTCGGAGAGAAGAACCGCCTCCTCCACGTCGTGGGTCACCAGCACCACGGTCTTGTTCCAGGACTCCCACAGGCCCAGCAGCCACTCCTGCATGCCGGCCCTGGTGAGCGCGTCAAGGGCGCCGAACGGCTCGTCCAGCAGCATGACGTCCTGATCGGCAAGTACGGTGCGCAGGAAGGCGACCCGCTGGCGCATACCGCCCGATAGATGCGCGGGGTAGCTCTTCTCGAATCCCTCCAGACCGAACGGCCCCATCAGCGCAGTTGCTGAGCTTCGTGCCTGAGACCGTGACTTCCCCATGAGCTCAGGCCCCAGCAGCGCATTGTCCAGCACGCTGCGCCAGGGGAGGAGCAGGTCCTTCTGGAGCATGTAGCCGACGGTACCAAGGCGGCGCGAGACCTGTCGCCCGTCCACGAGGATGCGGCCCTGCGAAGGCTCCTCCAGCCCGGCGATGAGGTTGAGCAGGGTGCTCTTGCCGCATCCGCTGGGACCGATGATGCTTACGAACTCGCCCGCGTGGACGCGGAGGTCAACGCCGCGCAGTACGGGAAGCGGGTCTCCGCGCAGGAAGAAGTCCTGTCCAACGCCGTCCAGCTCAATCTTGAGAGGAGACGCGGCATCGACAGGTCTGCGCTCCTGGCCGTTGGTCATCCCATAGATGGCCGGCCAGAAAAGGAACGGCCGCCCCCGTCAGGCAGGCGACCAATCGAGAACAAGCTATGGTCCGGCACTCTCCCTCCGCTGGCATTACCCAGATCAGGTGCTCAGGGTCGCCCCGATGTGTCGGGGCCTCTCAGCCTGGCTCACCAAGCTCCCCTCAGGCCCTATGCTGTTGTGACTCGCGCGTGAGTATATCGCGGGCGGTGGCGGGAGTCAACGCCGCAGGCCACGTGGCCTGCCCTCTCGGCTCGGACGCCTCCTCCCACAACCAACGGTCGGGACGATTGCTAGGCATCACCCCGGCTGATTGCAACATCAACCGCAGCGGACTAGCCCAACAGCCTCCGCAGGAACTCACCAAAGGCCGGGCCGGTGTCCTCACGCCTGAGCGCCATCTCAACGGACGCCCTCAGCAGCCCCATGGGGTTCCCCACGTCGTAGCGGGTGCCCTGGAAGCGGAGCGCATAGATGTCCTGTGTACCCAACAGAATGGCAAGGCCGTCGGTGAGCTGGAGCTCGCCTATGGCGCCCTCCTTCACCTCGGCGAGGGCGTCGAAGATCTGCGGCGTGAGCACGTACCGACCAACGATGCCCAGGTTGGACGGCGCGTCCGCCAGGGCCGGCTTCTCCACCGTGCCCCTGACGCGGTAGACGCCGTCCGCGACCGGCTCCGGGTCTATCACGCCGTAGCTCTGAATCGCGGGCCCGTCCACCTCCTCAACGGCAATCACTGAGGCCTCATGCCGGTCGAACACCTCCAGCAGCTGGGCCAGCGCGCCCGGCTCAGCGGCGATGATGTCGTCCGGGAGTATCACAGCGAACGGTTCGCCGCCCACGGCCCTTGCGGCGCAGGCCACCGCGTGGCCCAGTCCCAGCTGCTCAGCCTGGCGCACGTAGGTCATCTGCGCCAGCTCGGACGGGCGTTTCACCTGCGCGAGGCGGTCGTTGTCGCCGCGAGACGACAGCAGGCCTTCCAGGTCGGCGTTCTTGTCGAAGTAGTCGGCAATGGCCTCCTTGCCGCGCGCGGTCACCACAATCACCTCATCGATTCCAGCCGCTGCGGCCTCCTCCACCACGTACTGCATAGCGGCCCGGTCCACCAGTGGCATCAACTCCTTGGGCACCGCCTTGGTAAGTGGCAGGAATCGAGTACCCAGCCCGGCGGCTGGAATCACGGCCTTTCTCACCTTCATGGCTTCACCTCGTTGCCGGACCGCTGCGAAGCGGCCGCGGATATGGCCTCTCTAAGGTCGATGTCGCCGGTGTACAGTGCTCTGCCGATGATCACGCCCTCCACTCGCAGGGATGCAAGGCGTTCCACGTGCTCCGGCGAGGATACGCCTCCCGAAACCACCAGCGAGGCGTCGCAGCCTGCCGCTAGTTCCTCGATGGCTCCGAAGTTGGGGGAGGTCAGCGTCCCGTCCCGCGAGATGTCGGTGTAGACGAACCGTCCCACACCCAGAGCGGCCATTTTCCGAATGAGGTCCAGCGCTGAGACTCCGGTGGTCTCCCGCCACCCCCAGGTTGCCGCCATGCCGTCCCTTGCGTCCACGCCCACCACCACCGCCTCTGCACCGAACCGGCCGCACGCCTGCTCCACCAGGGCAGGGTCTTCGACCGCGCTGGTGCCCAGTACGAATCGCTGCACACCCATGTCCAGGACTCGCGCGGCGGAGTCCAGGCTGCGTATGCCCCCTCCGGTCTGAATGGGCACGCTCACCGCCTCGCAGATGCGTCGAAGCGCTCCCAGGTTGGCCGGAACGCCGGTGGCCGCGCCGTCCAGGTCGACTACGTGCAGCCGGGGCGCTCCCATTTCCTGCCACTTCAGTGCGACGCTCGTAGGATCATCCGAGAACACCGTCTCCCTGTCGTAGTCACCCTGGTAGAGACGGACACACCTCCCGTCGCGAAGGTCGATTGCGGGTATAACCTCCACCCTACACCTCCACCATGGACTTGATGAAGCTCTCGTACAGTCGCAGGCCCAGGGCGCCGCTCTTCTCAGGGTGGAACTGGGTTGCCACCATGTTGTCCCTGGCCATCACGCTGCAGAACCGCAGTCCGTAGTCGGTGGTCCCCAGCACCAGCGACTCGTCTTCGGGGGCGGCGTAGTAGCTGTGGACGAAGTAGAAGTAGGAGCCGCTCTCAACTCCCCGGAAGACGGGGTGTTCCTCGACGAGATCGACTCGGTTCCAGCCCATGTGCGGGCGCTTCACCTGCTCCGGCAGCAGGCGCACGCTGCCCGGCGCCACGCCCAGGCACGGCGATGGGCCCTCTTCGGATGTCTCCAGCAGCAGTTGCAGCCCAAGGCACACGCCGAAGAAAGGTATCCCACGACCGATCACCTCTCGCAGCGGCTCAACCAGGCCGCCGGCGTGCAGCGCAGTCATTGCCGACTCCGATGCGCCCTGGCCGGGGAATATCACCGCATCGGCGTCCTTGACGTCGTCCGGGTTGCCTGTCACGCTGGGCGCGTAGCCCAGCTTCTCGATTGCCTTGGCCACGCTTCGCAGGTTTCCGGCGCCGTAGTCCACAATTACGATCCTTGCCTGCGTCATTCCGAGTTCCTCCCCAGGAAGTCCAGAATGAGGCCCTGGGCACGCGGGCCGGTGTCGCCGGTGAGCATGTCCGTGCCGTGCGCAGCCCCCTCAAGGAAGTGCAGCTCCTTTGGGTCATCGGTCCCCTGGTCCAGGAGAGATGCGCTTCGGGCGTAGAAGCCGTCATCCCTGGCTGCTATGAACAGCTTGGGCGCGGATATGCTGCGCAGGTCGCCCCTGGCGTCCAGGTTCTCAATGATCGGAGGCGCAGAGAGCGTGACCACGCCGGCCACGTCGCGGCGAGCGGCGACCTTGAGCGAGGCGGTGCCTCCCATGCTAGCGCCAATCAGGAACACGCTGGTTGCGCCCCGGCTCTCAAGTTCGTCCAATGCTGCCACCACGTCCTTGTCCAGGCTGTCGATGTCAACCTCCCCCTGGGAGTCGCGGTAGCCCCTGAAGTCGAAGGCCAATACGTGATAGCCCCTGTCCCTCAGCACGCGGGCGAACGGCCACCAGCTCTCCTGGTCCGCCGGTCTCATGTGGCTCAGCACCACGCCGACCTGACCTGAGCCGAAGACGTGTCCGGACAGCTGCACTCCGTCCTCCGTATCGAATGTGACCTTCTCCGCGCCTCCGCCGGGGCTGGGATTGGCGCTGCACCCGGCCGCCATCAGCGCCAGGGCCAGAGCGAGAACCGGCACGCCAACCCATCTCGCAGGCGAGAGCCTAGGCGGGTAGTTTACTGTCATCATTGGAGGCCATGACAAGTCTCAGGTCGTCCCTGCCCAAAAGAGGCGGATTCGCGTTCGCCCGGCGGGACGAAGTGCTCCATTTGCTCAATGTGCCGGAACGCCGAGAAAGTCGCCGTCCGGCGGTTGCTCCATGCGCGGATTATAGCATACGAGCAACCGGTGACCGGCCTCAAATCTGCCCGCAAATTGCGCTCAACAGCCGACCCGCGCAGGTTGACCGCGCTGATACCACGGCTTAGAATTGGGGCTGCAATCGGCGGCTGCCCGCCCGCCGGATCAGGCGCTAATGCTGCGGCAAAGTTGACGTGGGGAGCGAATGGAAGAGAACCTGGAGCACTACCTGGAGACCCTGGCCGACGAAGACCGGTCGCTGAGAAACGCTGACCTCATGCGGCTGTCGAATCTGACGGCCGAGGACCTGAGGCTGGTGACCTCCGTGTGGCGCGACATCGACGCGGAGCGGCGGCGGGACGTGCTGGTACGACTGATCGATCTATCCGAAGAGAACCTTGAAGCGGACTTCAACGATCTCTTCAAGCACAGCCTGGCAGACGAGAGCGCGGAGGTCAGGGCCAAGGCGATTGAGGGCCTGTGGGAGTGTGACGACCGTACCCTGGTGGCACCGCTGACCACACTGCTCGCCCAGGACTCATCGGAGGAGGTGCGAGCTGCTGCGGCCGCTGCTCTCGGGAAGTTCGCCATTCTGTCGCAGACGGGCAAGATGCTCCAGAAGGATGGAGACCGCATAAAGCAGGGTCTCATGAATGCCGTTCTGGACGGCGACGAGAGCCTCTCGGTGAGGCGCAGAGCTATGGAGGCGGTGGCGCCCTTCAACACCGACGACGTCCAGAAGGTCATTCAGGATGCCTACAAGAGCTCCGTGAAGGGGATGCGCTGCAGCGCTGTCTACGCCATGGGCAAGAGCTGCGATACGCGCTGGCTGCCCATCATCCTTTCAGAGCTTCAGAACTCGGACGCTGCGATGAGATTCGAGGCCTCCAACGCCTGCGGTGAGCTTGGCGAGGAGCCGGCGGTGCCGCACCTCATCCCTCTCTTCGAGGATGACGACCACGAGACGCAGATCTCTGCCATTACCGCAGTGGGGAACATCGGGGGCAGCCTGGCCCGGAAGGCCCTGCTCCGCTGCATCAAGTCCGCCGACGACCTGGCAGCCGAGGCGGCTCAGGAGGCGCTGGACAACCTGGACGCCGGCGAGCGCACCTTCGCCACAGACCCCTATCCGCCCCGTTCGGCTCGCTGAAACGCCATGTGCGCCGCTCCGAGCAGGGGCGCATCGTCTCCCAGGGCCGTCGCAGTGACGTTCACCCTGTCCCTGAGGTTGGCCATCGTGTGGGAGCGCGTCGCGGCCAGCAGCGCCTCCGCGTAATCGTCGAAGCTGCGACTCACGCCGCCGCCCAGGACAATCAGGTCCGGGTCAAAGATGTGCATCAGGTTCGCCAGCCCCAGTCCCAGGTCTTCCACGAACTTCCGCATGATGTCCACGGCAAGCTGATCGCCCCTGATGGAGGCCTCCACCACCAGCGCCGAGGTCACTCGGGACGGGTCGCCGCCTGCCATCTCCAGCAGCAGCTCACCCTCGCCGCGCGCCAGACCCTCCCGCGCGAACCTGGCCATCGAAGTGCCGGACGCCAGCGACTCCAGGCAGCCGCGAGCGCCGCATGAGCACGGAGGCCCATTCCTGTCTATCACCATGTGGCCAAGCTCGGCGGCATAGCCTCGCGCTCCCAGCAGTGGCTCGCCATCCGCAATGACGCCACCGCCAATGCCGGTGCTCACGGTCAGGTAGACCATGTTGTCCAGGCCACGGCCTGCGCCGTACGCGTGCTCACCGACGGCTCCGAGAGTGGCGTCGTTGGCGGCCCACACCGGCAGCCCGAACCTTGGCGTCAGCTCCGCGCCGGGCGAGAAGCCGTCCCACCCCGGCAGGTTTGGAGGCGCGTAGAGCGTGCCCGTCACCGGATCGACCGGGCCAGCCAGAGACGCCCCAATACCCACCAGGCGCCGCTCGCCTGTGCGCGTCAGGAGCACCTCGATTATGGACGCTATCCGCTCCAGGGCCTCGTGGGAGCCTGCGAGGGCCTGTGTCTGGCCGCCCTCCCTCTGCACTATGTTCCCGGCGCGGTCAACGAGTGCGACACGGGTGCGAGTGCCTCCGACGTCCATGGCAATGCACAGGTCGTCCATGCCCGTCATTTGCTCCTCCTTGGCCCTTCACGCCTCGGTTCAGCGCCGCTCTCGGCAATCGCGCCGCGTTGCGACGCCTCGCGTCGGCAAGCGGTTGCGGGCCATTATGCGCTTGTCCACAAACTCAAACAAGGCCGCACTCCTGCTTTAGAACGCCTCTATGTTATTATAGAAGCAGTCCACACGCACGCAGAATGAGCACAGGAGCGGGTATGACATCCACCGACAGGGCAAGGACGCTGGGTGAGCTGAGAGACAGCGGCTACCGCGTCGTCAGCGTCAGGGAGGAGATGAGGCACAACCTCATCCGAAAGATCACGGCGGGCGAGGAGCTTTTCCCGGGCATCGTCGGGTACGATGACACTGTAATCCCGGAGGTTGAGAACGCCATTCTCGCGGGGCAGGACATCATCCTGCTGGGCGAGCGCGGGCAGGCCAAGTCCAGGCTCATCCGCGCGCTTGTGGAGCTGCTGGACGATGCGATTCCCACCGCGGCAGACTGCGAGATCAACTGCAACCCCTTTGCTCCCATATGCAAGGCGTGCGACGACATGCTGCTCGAGAAGGGCGACAATCTGCCCATCGCATGGCTGCCGCGCGAGGACCGCTACGCGGAGAAACTGGCGACGCCGGACATCGCAGTCGCCGACCTGATAGGAGAGGTGGACCCCATCAAGGTGGCGGAGGGCCGCTACCTCTCCGACGAGCTTACCATCCACTACGGCCTCATCCCGCGCACCAATCGCGGAATCTTCTCCATCAACGAGCTGCCGGACCTGGCGGAGCGCATTCAGGTCGGCCTCTTCAACCTCATGGAGGAGAAGGACGTGCAGATCAAGGGGTATCGTATCCGGCTGCCCCTGGACGTCTACCTTGTGGCCAGTGCCAACCCGGAGGACTACACCAATCGCGGTCGCATCATCACGCCCCTGAAGGACCGCTACGGCGCGCAGATACGCACGCACTATCCGCGGCGGTCTGAGGAGGAGATACGGATCATGGAGCAGGAGTCCGCCTCCTTTACGGACGTGGAGGACAGGCTGCTGGTGCCGCGCTACATGAAGGAGATCACGGCGGAGATCACGAGCCTTGCGCGCCGCAGCCCGGAGATCAACCAGCGCTCCGGCGTGAGCGTCAGGGTGTCCATCGCCAACTACGAGAGCCTTGTCAGCAACGCCTACCGCCGCAGCCTGCGCCAGCACGAGGAGATGGTGGTGCCACGCATCAGCGACCTCGCTGCCATCATACCTTCCACGATGGGCAAGATTGAGCTGGAGACGATGGAGGACGGCCGCGAGGGGCGCGTGCTGGAGGACCTCACCAAGAGAGCCGTGCTCAACGTGTTCGGGCGCTATCTGGACGTGGACGAGCTTGAGGACATCGTGCTTGGATTCGAGGAGGGGCTGGTGGTGGAGACGGGCGGCGACAGGCCGTCGTCGGAGTACGTTACTCTTCTCGCGGAGATAGAGGGTTTCGACGAGCCGCTGCGCCGGCTGGGCGTTGACAACAGGCACGCGCTGGTGGCGTCGGGCATGGAGTTCATACTGGAGGGGCTGCACCTGAAGCGGCGCCTCAACAAGGACCGCGTGGGCGGGCGTTACCGCTACCGCGGGTGATGCTCAATGATGGCATCAAGGACAATATCGCAAGGAGAGGGATCATGACGGACAACCACGTGGAGAACGTGATCATAATCGGCTCAGGGCCTGCCGGCGACACCGCGGCGCTCTACGCCGCACGGGCCGACCTGCGGCCGCTGATCATCGACGGGGCAACGCCCGGCGGCCAGCTCACCATCACCACGGACGTGGAGAACTACCCCGGCTTCCCGGAGAGCATCATGGGGCCGGACCTCATGGTCAAGTTCAGGGAGCAGGCAGAGCGGTTCGGCACCCGCTACGTCACCGGCAGCGTGTCCGCGGTGGACTTCTCCAGCCGGCCCTTCCGGCTGGAGGTCGATGAGGAGGACAGCTACTACGCGAAGACCGTCATCATATCGTCAGGCGCCACCGCCAGGCTGCTTGGCGTGCCGGGCGAGGCCGAGCTGATGGGCCGCGGCGTCTCCGCATGCGCCACCTGCGACGGCTTCTTCTTCCGCGACAAGGAGCTCATCGTGGTCGGCGGCGGCGACACGGCAATGGAGGAGTCCAACTTCCTCACCAAGTTCGCCTCCAAGGTCCACGTCGTGCATCGGCGCGATCAGCTTCGCGCGTCCAAGATCATGCAGGAGCGCTCCTTCAACAACCCCAAGATCGACTTCATCTGGGACACGGTGCTGGAGGAGATCTACGGCGTCGACGAGGGCGAGGTGAAGTCCGTCCTGCTTCGCAACGTGAAGACCGGGGAAGAGGTGAAGCGCCCCATCGACGGAGTGTTCATGGCGATAGGCCACAAGCCCAACACGGAGCCGTTTATGGGCAAGCTGGACATCAACGAGAACGGCTACATCATCACCCACGACGGCACGAAGACCAGCGTGCCCGGCGTATTCGCAGGCGGCGACGTGCAGGACTGGGTCTACCGGCAGGCGGTGACCGCCGCGGGCACGGGCTGCATGGCAGCTATGGACGCAGAGCACTTCCTGACGGCGAACGGGGAGATCTAGGCGCGGCTAGCGGGACACGCCCGTGCGGACAATCGCAGAAGCAGGGTGTCATCCCGGAAAAGGCAAGTTTATCGTCATTCCCGCGAAGCTTGCCCCGTACCACGATACGGGGGCAGGAATCTATCCCTCCTATGTTGAGCGGACTAGACCCCTGCTCCCCGCTTTCACGGGGACAAGCTTCGCAGGGGTGACGAATGGTCAGCGCCCGCAACTGAGGTTGCACGAAAGTCTCTATAGTGGTGGCTCCACATTGAACGCTCAGCCGGTCACAACGCTCGGCACACTGCCGATGGGCCGCTCGTTGCACTCGCTGCCGCATCCGGTGCAGCTCATGCCGGCGTTCCTCGACATGCCGTTCCCGGTCCTCTTGGACGGCGCCATGCCCGGCGCGCCCGGCAGCCGGTTCTCGTATCTCTCGGCGGACCCGTTTCTCGTCGTGCGAAGCCGCGGAAATCGCGTCTCCCTGCTGCGAAACGGCGTCGTCGAGGAGACCGAGGTCGACCCGTGGACGGTGATGAAGGCACTGCTCCAAGACTACCGCGTCGAGCGACGGCCCGGCCTGCCTCCGTTCCAGGGCGGCGTCATCGGATACTGGGGCTACGACCTAGGCCGTCACCTGGAGCGGTTGCCATCACTCTCGGAGGACGACCTCAGCCTGCCTGAGCTGTACCTGGGCTTCTACGACTGGGGGCTGGCGCACGACGGAGACACGGGCGTCTCGTACCTCATCTCCACCGGCCTGCCCGACGGCTCGGAGCATCGCGCAGCAGAGCGCGAGGCGGAGATCATGGACAGGCTGGCCTCCGCGCCTGCCGCAGCGACCGCGGACGTAGCTGCGTACTGCCACGCGGACCTGCGCTCCAACTTCACGCGCGAGTCTTACATGGCTGCCGTGGAGCGCGTGAAGGACTACCTGGCCGCTGGCGACGCCTACCAGGTTAACCTGTCGCAGCGGTACCAGTCGCCGTATGCAGGCGACCCGTGGCCGCTGTACCTTCGCCTTCGCGAGGCCAACCCTGCGCCATTCGCCGCATACCTCTGCTTCCCGGAGATGCAGGTGCTGAGCGCGTCGCCGGAGGAGTTCCTTCGGCTGGACGGCGGCCGCGTGCGCGTGCGGCCCATCAAGGGCACGCGGCCGGTGGGCACGACTGACGGTGAAACGGCGGCACTGGCCGCGGAGCTACTGGCCAGCGAGAAGGAGCGCGCCGAGAACGTCATGATCGTCGACCTGATACGCAACGACATCGGCCGCGTCTGCCGCATCGGATCGGTTGAGGTGCCCAGCCTGTTCGCCGTGGAGCGACACCCCACGGTGCTTCACCTGGTGTCCACCGTCACCGGCGAGCTGCGCGAGGGCGCGGACGCCACCGACCTGCTGCGTGCGTGTTTCCCGGGCGGCTCCGTGACGGGCGCGCCCAAGGTGCGAGCCATGGAGATCATCGAGGAGCTGGAGCCGGTGCGACGCGGCGTCTACTGCGGCGCCATCGGCTACGTCTCCTTCAGTGGCGACATGGGCACGAGCATCGCCATTCGCACGCTGGTGCTCGCGGGAGGCCAGGCGTACCTGCAGGCGGGCGGCGGCATAGTCGCCGACTCGGAGCCGGCGGCCGAGTTCGAGGAGACGCTGCACAAGGCGAGGGGACTCCGCATGGCTCTGGAGCGCAATGGCTGACGCCGGACTTCGCGCAACCTCGGCAGGTCTCACCCCCTCTCTGACTCTCCCCCATCAAGGGGGAGAGAAAAACCCCTTCCTCCCTTGCGGGGGAAGGTTGGGATGGGGGGGCAGAAGGACGCCTAGCCCATGATGTACGTGAACGGCCGGTTCGTTTCCGAGGCTGAGGCAACGATCTCCCCGCTCGATCGCGGCTTCACGCTCGCGGACGGCCTATTCGAGACGATGGTGGCTGTGGGCGTCAGGGTGTTCCGCATCGACGACCACCTTGCCCGCATGCGCCGCGGCGCAGACGTGCTCAAGCTACCCATGCCGAACGCGGAAGAGTCGGCGGCGATTGTCGAACAGTGCCTGATTCGCAACGGCCTGCCGCTGTCGGTCGTGCGTCTCACGCTCAGCCGCGGCGTGGACGTGGGTCGCGGGCTGAACGCGCCCGCCGCGCTCGACCCGAGCGTAGTCGTGCGAGTCACGCCGTGGCCAGGACCGCCCACGACCATGCCGCCGGGCCGGACACTGGTCACCTCGACTGTGGCCCGCAACGACCGCTCGCCGCTTTCGAGCGTGAAATCGCTATCGTACGTGGACGGCGTGGTCGCGCGCCTTGAGGCGCAGCGCGCCGGCGCTGACGACGCGCTGATGTGCAACACGCGCGGTTTTGTGGCCGGCGCAACGTCCAGCAACATCTTCGCGGTGATTGGCGGCGCGCTGGTGACGCCTCCGGTGGAGGACGGCGCGCTGCCCGGCATATCGAGGCTCACGCTGCTAGAGGAGGCGGAACGCCTGGGCATAGCCTGCGAGGAGCGATCGCTGACGCCCCAGGACGTGGCCGGTGCAGAAGAGGCGCTGCTATCGAACGTGGTGCAGGGGCCAGTTCCAGTTGCGTCGGTGGACGGGTTACGGCTGCGTGCGGGCGCGCCGGGCCCGCTGACGCAACGGTTGTGTGAGGCGTACTGGTCGCGCGTGCGGCTGGAGGTGGGGGGATAGGGGGTGGAGGCGTCTAGCTACGCCTGCGGGACGGCTGGGGCGGCCAGCATGCCATCGAGTATGTTCTGCAGCGCCATCGTATGGCTGCAAAAGCCGCGGATCGCGAAGAAGTCGCATGTGCACTTGAAGATTCCGTCGCGGTACTCCAGTCGGTGATCGTCGTTTTCGCCCCTAAAGTCGGCCACAAAGCTCTGGAAGGTTACCCGGCCCTTCTCCTCCGCGTACCTCTTGGCCTTCTCTATCTTGCCGATCACGCTTGAGTACATAGATGCTCTCCTTTGGCGGCGCAGACTTCAACTCAATTCTATGCCGCTGAGACTCCAGGGTCAATCTCTGCCGCAGGCTTGGATGCGCAAGCGCGCCCCGGAGCAGGTACCCCACCGCGTCATGCTGTGCTATAATTCACGATACTTCCAGTCGATAGCGTAAGGAGGCAGCCGAGCGACCGTCATGGCCACACTATACGTAGCATCGGACAGGCCGAGAGCGGGCAGGACCGCCCTGTGCGTCACCCTGGCCCAGCGCCTTCGACAGGACGGCCGGCAGGTGGCCTCATTCAAGCCGTTCCACTCACCTGCGGACGGCAGCGACAGCGACCCCGACGCCGCCATCCTCGCGGCCGCCGCGGGCTCAAGTGCGCCGGGCGCAGCGTGGCCGATACCCGTGAGCCAGGACGCAACGCCGGACGTGGCCCGCGCAATGACAGCGTTCAGTTCGGCGACCTCAGGCGCTGACGTGTCTATCGTCGAGGGGCTGAGCGGCTTCGACGGCGCCACCGGCGAGGCTTCCGCACGCCTGGCCAGCGAGATGGACGCTACCGTGGTTGCCGTCATCGCATATCGCGAGGGCATCGGTCTGGAGGTGGCGAGGGCCGCCAGGCAGCTATTCGGCGAGAGGCTGGCGGGTGTGGTCATCAACGGAGTGACAAGGTACAAGTCCCGCGAGGCCAGTGAGCAGCTTGCGCCGCGATTCCAGGCAGCCAACGCTAGGGTGCTGGCCACTATCCCGGAGGACAGGCGGCTGCTGGGCGTCACCGCGGGCCAGATCGCCGATCACCTGGGAGGCCGCTTCCTGGACTGGGAGGAGAAGCGAGACAACTTCGTCGAGCACTACCTCATCGGTGGCATGGTGCTGGACTGGGGCGTGCTGTACTTCCAGCGGTTCGAGAACAAGGCCGTCATCGTCAGGGGCAACCGGCCGGACCTTCAGATGGCTGCGCTCAGGACGCCCACCAGCTGCATTGTGCTGACGGGCGGTCATCCCCCCATCCAGTACGTGAGCTACGAGGCGGGCGAAGAGGAAGTCCCCCTGATCCAGGTGGAAACCGACACTCTTGAGACCGCCGCCGCGCTCGAGTCGCTGCAGGAGCGGTCGCAGTTCGACCATCCGCTGAAGCACGAGCAGTTCCGCGAGCTGATGTCACGCCACGCCGACTGGGACGCGCTGCTCGGCGCGCTAGCCGGATAGAAGCTGCTACGCAGAGGGCGGGGGCACCGCCTCTCCGCTCTGGCTGCCCACCCAGACCTCGCCGCCCTGGAACACCTCTTTCTTCCAGATGGGCACTATCGTCTTGATGCGGTCTATCATGTACGCGGACGCCTCCAGCGCCTCCTTGCGATGCGGCGAGCCGATTGCCACCACCAGGCTGATCTCGCCCACGTCCACCCTGCCGACGCGATGAGCGATGGCCACGTCCTCAATTGACCACTGCTCCCTGATTTCTTCCACGATCTGCTGAAGCATGTTCTCGGCCATCGGCTGGTAGGCCTCGTACTCCAGGTGGTCCACGTCCCGGCCCTCGAACAGGTCGCGTGTGGTGCCCAGGAACGTGACCACGGCGCCGTTGGACGGCTTGCGCACAAGCTCCGTGACCTCCCCGGGGTCCAGGGGGTTGGGCGTGATGCGTATCATCTCTCACCTCCGCTTACGGGCGGAATGAATGCGACCTCGTCGCCGTCCTGCAGCACGGCCTCGTCGCTCACGTACTCGGAGTTGACGGCGATGAGCACCGGCGCCTCCGACGGCAGCGAGGGGTACTCGCTCCGAAGGTGTGCGAGCAGCTGCGCGGGCGAAGCGCCGTCCGGCAGGTCCACCTCCGTGTGGGACACGCCGGCCCTCTCTCGATACATGGCGAAGAAGCGCACCGCAACCCTCAAGCCGAGACCTCCAAGCCGCTCATCGATGCCAGTATACATCCCGGCACGGCGCGTGGGGAAGGGCGGCGACTCCCTCCGCTCACCCAGAGCCTGTCGAAGGGCGTGAGCGGAGGCGGGAGCCCCTCAGGACACTCGGTCTATGGTCACACCGGGGAGGTACAGCCTCACGTCCGCGCTGAAACCGGACGCCTGCTCGAAGTGCGGAAACAGGAACTCCAGGCTGCTGCGCTCCCCGCTCACGCTGCGGCCGGAGGCGCCTCCGTAGTACCTGCCCGCAAGGTCGACCAGTGCCGGGTCCAGATCGCGGGAGCCCTGCGTGTCGCAGTAGGAAACCTCGACGAAGTGAGTCAAGTCGTGCGATCCTCGAATGTCAGGTGTGAGGGGATTACCATAAACTGCTGCCGGGCGGCGGTTCGCTTCGCTTCGCCATGCGTCGGTAGAGCGCGTAGAGCAGGTGCGGAGCGATCAAGAGTACCCAGAAGGTCAGCACTCCAATCCACCACTCAATCGCAATCCCGGCGACAAACCCGGAAGGGAATGCGACCCAGAACCAGTACTTGCCAAAGCTCTTAGGCAGCATGGCGCAATGATACGGCAGGGGCTGCCGCTCGGCAAGCGCGCCTCACGCCCGCGCGTCTATGGCTTCTTGGCTGCAGCGCGGCCGGAGTTTGCCCGAGGCATTGTTGCCTTGTATGAGCGAAACACACAACTCTGACCTGAGTCAAACGTGGTCTTGGCTAACAGCATTGTGCCACCACCGCGGCGCTTGATTTGTTGGGAATGGACGCTCTGGACCCACCCCAATCCGAAAAGTGGGTGAGTCACGCGTTGTCCTTGATGCACCGTACGATTACCAGAAAGCTCCACTATGTCGCGCGACTCAAACTGCCGCCGTTTGTGATCAACGTACAGGTCGTTGGCTGAAGCCTCTCTGAGCGTGATCTTCATTAGGGCGTCCGCAACTCGCATAAAGTAGCCGTAATCCTGCATGGCATTGGCCCATTTGTCTGGAATTGCCATTTGCCCACTGCGAGCGCAAATCAATCCACCGACCATGGCTGCTATGGTATCTGTGTCGGATCCAAGCATGTTTATGGCCCCAATCACCGCCGCCTCATAGTCCCGGCTGTTGCGAAGAAAGACACCTATAGCAGCTGCCACAGTGGCAGTGCCAGACCCTTTGGTACTTGGCTCGAAGCACCCAGTCACTTGGTACAGATCCCGCAGGGAAAGCTCCAAATCTGAAGCCTTCAATAGGAATCCAAGCAGTTCTTTACGAGTCTCTTCAAAGGCAGTGGAATATGGATACCCTGCATGCTTGTGCCATAAATGGATCCACTCTTGAACCGTGTCTGGAAGAAGCTTCAGATCTAACTCATTCAAGAAATCACATAGCGCGTCAAGAAACTCCTTCCGGTTAGAAGCTTCATCCCTAATGAGAATGTGTAGAGCTTTCGCATAAGCCAAAGCACCCAGGATGGCCCTAGGATGACCGTGGGTCACTATGGCATTCTCCCAGACAGTGCTGCCAATCATGCCTTCATCTTCTCTGTTGGCCAGTACGAGCGGGGAAATTCTCATTGCTGCCCCGTTTGCACCTGCCTCGACGTAACTAGATCTCCTACCCCTGGACTCGTATGTGAAGAAGTTCGAGTTCCAGTTGGTTCTCTTCTTTGTAGCAGACTTTGCGGCACGCGTCACCGTGGCCCCAGCTCCGCGTGCATAGTCTAGCCAATGAGGGAGTTCGCTCTTTGCGAAATACTCTCCGTCAAAAGAGCCATCTGCCCGAATAGACCTAGCAGTGCAGAGTGTCAGCTGTGTATCGTCTGAGTATTCTCCTGGTTGAATATAGTCAATGTAGGTGTTAAATCTACCTCCCGTCCTCTTTTCCCAAGGGATGAAGCCTCGAACCTCGTCTACCGCATAAATTCGGCCCAGTTGCACTCTAGTCTTGATGAACTCAGTTGGCCAGCCGAGGGCATCAGCTACAGCGGAGCCTAGCAATACCCCAGCTATTCTGTCCCGAAGGTTCTCAAACCGCTCAAGCTCGTCAATCGACGGGGTAGGATTATCCCACATGTTGGCTTCCAGCATAGGCCACACTACCTTTCCTAGATTGCAGGATAGTTGCCTCTAAACTGGTACGGGCTAACTACCAGCCTGTAAGACTCAATTGCCGCTCTTCCATCAGGCATAATGACTCCATTGAGTTCATCCAGTGCCCGCCCTTTCGACTCCTCGCTGTGAAAGAATACTAGGGGAATAAAGTATGCCAAGTCTATGCTGTGCGGAATCAAGACCTCACCTGGAGGTGGCGAAGGAAAACCGGTCGTTGGATTCTGAAACATCGAGTCGAATACCCTAGCGCTATTGTTGCGGAGGAGGTCCGGCAGTGAGATGTAATTATGAGAACTCCAATCTGGAGAAAACAATGTCCCTTCTCGCCAAAGGAGGCGGGGTTGGAGTTGAAGCAATACCTTACTGTCTGAATCTTGTCTAGACATGCCCCAAGGAGAGACCAACGAACAACAGATGTAGTCTTTCAACTCTTCATCTTTTCCCACCGCACCCCAACTGCTCATGTCATAGGCAATTCCTGCCTGATCCATCTCGGCTCTACTAAGTAAGCCTCTCATCGAGAAGATTGATTTCAGGTGATCTACACGACTCAAGTGCCAGAGTCGCTGAATCCGACGCCTCCGAACGATCGATTCAATGGCATCTGCGTCTGCGGCGCGTCTGAATGACCGATCCGTGCTCTCCATTCGAGAGTATTGTACAGGATACTGTCAATTGACGGGAGTTTCTCCTGACGCAATCCAAAGTAGGATGAAATCCCCGAACTACCTCCACTCGTCACGCCCGCGCGTCTATGGCCTCGCGGATGAGGTCCGCCACGTCGCCCACTGGCGTTGGGCCGAGGTCGCTGCCGTCGCGCAGGCGTACCGATGCCGTGCCAGCCTCCGCCTCCTTGTCGCCCACCACCAGCATGTACGGCACCTTCTGCAGCTGCGCATGGCGTATCTTGGCGTTCATCCGCTCAGAGCGGTCGTCCACGTCCACGCGGATGTCGTGTTGCTTAAGCCTCTCCGATACCTCTTGCGCGTATTCCACGTGCCGGTCAGCGATGGGTATGACGACCGCCTGCACAGGGGTCAGCCACACAGGGAATGCCCCGGCGTAGTGTTCGATGAGCACGCCGAAGAATCGCTCCATCGACCCCAGCAGTGCTCTGTGCACCATGTAGGGCCGGTGCTCGCGGCCGTCCTCGCCTATGTATGTCACGTCGAACCGCTCGGGCAGGTTGAAGTCAAACTGGATGGTGGTGCATTGCCACTCGCGGCCCAAGGCATCGACCATCTTCACGTCGATCTTCGGGCCGTAGAACACCGCTCCGCCCTCGTCCTCCTCGTAGGGCAGACCGCGGGAGCGGATCACGTCTCGCAGAGCCTCCGTCGCCATGTCCCAGTCCTCCAGGGAGCCGGCGAATTTGCCGCCCTCGTTGCGGGTGGACAGGTAGACGTTGAACTCCTGGAACCCGAAGGCGTTGAGGAAGAATCGCATGAAGTCCACGCAGCCCTCCAGCTCATCTCGAACCTGGTCGGGCCTGCAGAAGATGTGGGCGTCGTCCTGGGTGAAGCCGCGCACGCGCAGGAGGCCGTGCAGCACACCGGAGCGCTCGTAGCGGTACACGGTGCCCAGCTCGCCCAGCCGGATGGGAAGCTCCCTGTAGCTCCTGAGCGAGGTCTTGTATATCTGGATGTGGAACGGGCAGTTCATGGGCTTCACGTAGTAGTCCTGGCCGTCCACGTCCATGGGCGAGTACATGTTCTCTGCGTAGAAGTCCAGGTGACCGCTGGTCTCCCACAGCGTGGACTTGCCGATGTGCGGCGAATAGACCAGCTCGTAGCCGGCGCGGTAGTGCTCCCTGCGCCAGAAGTCCTCGATGATGCTGCGAATGCGACCGCCCTTGGGGTGCCAGAATGCCAGCCCGGGGCCGTAGTCCTCGTGGAACGACAGCAGGTCGAGCTCGCGGCCCAGCCTGCGATGGTCGCGGCGCTGCGCCTCCTCTAGGCGCGCCAGGTGGTCGTCGAGGGCGTCCGCGGTCTCGAATGCGGTGCCGTAGATGCGCTGCAGCATGGGTCGATGCTCGTCGCCGCGCCAGTATGCGCCGGCCACGTTCAGCAGCCTGTAGGCGCTGATCTTGCCCGTGGACGCCACGTGCGGCCCCTGGCACAGGTCGGCGAACTCCCCGTGGCGGTAGATGCTGATGGTCTCTTCATCCGGCAGGTCGTCGATGATCTCCAGCTTGAAGGGCTGATCCGCGAACATGCGGATGGCGTCCTCGCGGCTCAGCTCCTCGCGCACGAATGGCATGTCGCTTTCGATGGTCTGCCGGATGTGGTCGTCGATGGCCTCCAGGTCCTCCGGGGTGAAGGGCCTGGACACCTGGAAATCGTAGTAGAAGCCGTCGGCGGTCGGCGGGCCGATGCCCAGCTTGGCGTCCGGGAAGAGACGCGTCACAGCGTCGGCCATGACGTGCGAGGCGGAGTGGCGCATCCGCTCGCGAAGTGAGTCGACCTCTGTATCTGCGTGTGCGTGCTGAATGCTCATGGCAGTGAAATATCCCTGGGTAGTCTACAGCCTGCCACATGGGCGGGCAAGTGGCGGCGGGAGGGGCCGAGTAGAGAGTAGCCGTTGGCTCGGTTCGCTTTTCTCGCACAGCTTCCGCTCGAACGCCTGCTATAATCGCGCCGTGGAAGTTCAATCGTTGCACCCGTGGGACGTCGACCCGCGCACAGCCGCAGGCATCCAGCGAGACCTGGCCGCCCGCGTGATCGTGCGTGACGAGGTCGCGCCTGAGCCTCGATTCGTGGCCGGCGTGGACCTGTCGCCGCCGGACGCCGCAGGCGAGGCCACTGCGGCTGTCGTGCTCATGGAGCTGCCCGCGCTGAACATCGTCGAGGTGAGGTTGCACCGTGGCAGGCCCGCGTTTCCCTACGTGCCCGGCCTGCTCTCCTTTCGCGAGGCGCCTCTCGTTCTCGGCGCACTGGCGATGCTGTCCACAACGCCGGACGTGATACTGGTCGACGGCCATGGCATGGCGCATCCACGCCGGTTCGGACTGGCGTGCCACCTCGGGCTGCTGACCGGCGTCCCCACCATTGGCTGCGCCAAGTCCATCCTGTGCGGCAGGCCGGAAGGCAGCCCTGAGCCTGAGCGTGGGTCGCACGTGCCGCTGGTGGACTGCGGCGAGGTGGTGGGCGCAGCCGTTCGAACGCGCACCAACGTAAGCCCCATCTACGTGTCCGTGGGACACCGAACCAGCCTGGAGCGCGCCGTGGAGTTGACTCTCGCATGCTGCAAAGGTTATCGTATGCCGGAACCCACGCGGCTGGCGCATCTCGCCGCCGCGGGACGCATTGAACCGGTGGGCGCAGGCACATAGGGCCGCGTACGGCTCGAACATTAACGACGGAGGAAGACGACCAACCATGCAGGACCTCAGAGGCCGCTTCCAGGAGCTCGGCGAGCGCATCTCTCACATGATGGTGCGACTTTGACGTACCGGGCAAAGAGACTGAGATAACGAAGCTGGAGGCGGAGGCCTCCAATCCGCAGTTCTGGGACAACCCCCAATCGGCGCAGGCCGCCATGATACGGCTGGCCGACCTGAAGCAGGTCACACAGACGTGGCAGTCGCTCAGCGCCCGCGCCTCGCAGGCAAATGACCTGCTCGAGCTCGCGCTCGAGGAGGGCGACACCTCCCTGGAGGAGACTCTGCTCGGCGAGTTCGAGTCCATCTCGAAGGAGCTGAGCTCCCGCGAGTTCACGCTCATCCTGTCCGAAGACTACGACCAGCGAGACGCGATACTGGCGATTCACGCAGGCGCCGGAGGCACCGAATCGCAGGACTGGGCGCAGATGCTGCTGCGGATGTACCTGCGCTGGTCCGAGCGCGAGGGCTACGCCAGCAGCATCATGGACGTGTCGCCGGGGGACGAGGCCGGCATCAAGAGCGCGTACGTCAACGTCGCAGGGCGGTACGCCTACGGCTACCTCAAGGCCGACCGTGGCACACACCGGCTCGTGCGCCTCTCGCCGTTCGACTCGGCGCACATGCGCCACACCTCATTCGCGCTGGTGGAGGTGCTGCCGGAGGCGGAGGACCGCGTGGACGTGGACATCAACCCGGATGACCTTCGCATAGACGTGTTCCGGGCAAGCGGCCACGGCGGGCAGGCGGTGCAGAAGAACGCCACGGCCGTGCGCATCACGCATCTGCCCACGGGCATTGTGGTCAGCTGCCAGAACGAGCGATCGCAGTTCCAGAACCGCGAGTACGCGATGAAGGTGCTGCGAGCGCGCCTCATGGAGCTGGAGATGAAGCGCAGGGCGGAGGAGCAGGCAAGGCTGAAAGGCGAGCACGTCTCCGCCGAGTGGGGGAGCCAGATCAGGAGCTACGTGCTACACCCCTACCGGATGGTGAAGGACCACCGCAGCGGCTACGAAACATCCAACACCGCCGCCGTGCTCGACGGCGACCTGAACCCGCTCCTTGAAGCGTACCTGCTATCGAGGGTGGGCCGGCAGGAGTAGCGCCGGTGTCTCCATCACCGGTACCGAGGCCGCCTGAGTGACACGAATAGCGCGGCCGCAATCAACAGCAGCACGGCAAAGCTGAGGAATGCAAGACGGTAGCTGCCCGTGGTCTCGAACACGAAGGCGGCATAGACCGGCCCAAGCATCGAGCCGACCACCTGCACCATGCCGCTCAGCCCCAGTATCGAGCCGAACGACCGCCTGCCGAAGTAGTCGCCCTTGATCGCCGGCATCGTAGCCGCGGAGCAGCCGTAAGAAGGCGCGTAGAGGGCCACGAACAGCCACACTTGCCACAGCTCCTGCGCATAGGCGATGATCAGGCACGAGATTGCAAGCGTGCATACGCTCGCCACGTTTACCGTTTTGGTGCCCAGGATGTCGTTGAGGAAGCCGCCGCCCAGCCTGCCCACTATGCTGACCATGCCCATGCTGCCGAGCACCGCCGCCGCGGTCGCCCGGGAGTGGCCCATGTCTTCCACGAGCGGTATGGCGTGGAGCGTCGCGGCTCCCGTAACCATCAGCCGGATGGCAAAGCCGAACGACAGCGCCCAGAAGGGTCGAGAGTAGAGCGCCTCTCTCACCGTCATGCCGATGTCCTCATCGGCGGGCTGACCCCGGGCTCCTGCGCTCTCGACAGCAGCGGGCGCCACGTCCGCACTGCCGTTCCCACCATCCGAGCCTCCTGACACCTCTTGAGACCGGACCTGTCGCGGCTCCCGAGGAACGCCGTCCGGCAGCATCCCGTACTGCTCCGGCCTGTGGCGCATAACCAGCGCCGCCGGTATGCCCACCAGCAGCGTCCCGATGCCGGACGCCACGAAGGCCATCCTCCAGCCGAACATATCGATGAACCACGCCACCACTATCACGCCTGCGGCCCCGACGGCAACCGCGGAGCGCAGCAGCCCGAAGGCCGTGCCGCGCCGCCGGATGAACCAATTGGCCACCGTCGTGTCTATCGCGATCATGGAGCTTAGGCTCCGTCCGACCGTCACCAGCAGTATGAATACCAGGTAGAACGCGAGCAGGGAGTGAACGAATGACAGCAGCACCATCCCTATGCTGGTGAGGATAACGCCCAGCAGTATCATGATCCTGGGACCGAACCTGTCTACCATGAACCCTTCGATGCCCCCCAGGAATCCGGCCTCCAGACGGGACAGAGATATCGCGCCCGCGAGCGCAGTGCGCCCCCATCCGAAGTAGTCGATGAGTCGCTTGTAGAAGAGACTAAGGCCGTATCCGCCGGTCATACTGGTGAAGGTCAGCACAAGGAACGCCGCCAGGACTATCCACCAGCCGTAGAAGACCTTTGGCCTGTCCTGCTGCATGGCTAGCTACCGCGCAGCTCTCTGTGGATGTGCCAGAAGCGGTGCAGAGTTGTGAAGACCGTCAGGACGGCGATGACCGCCAGCGCGATCGTCACCTGCCCCAGCATCAGGCCGACGGCCAGCGCCACCACTCGCTCGGGCCGAGTCATGATGCCCACGCGGCAGTCGACGCCGAGGCCCTCGCCCCTTGCGCGCAGGTAGCTGACCATAAATGAGCCGACCAGTGACACGTTGATGAGCACGATCTCCGTGGCGGACACGGGGTCGAGGTAGTACACCAGCAGGCCAAGGAACACTGTCGCCTCCGCCACGCGGTCGACGACGGAGTCCAGCAGTGCGCCCCGCGGGGAGGCCGTGCCGCTTCGCCGCGCCAGTGCGCCGTCGACCATGTCCATCATGCCTGCGAAGATGAGCACGGCGCCTCCGGCCATGAACAGGCCCTGGCTGAGCAGGTAGGCGCACCCGGCGCTGACGAGCAGCCCCAGGAACGTGACCCGGTTGGGAGTAAGGCCGATGGCCATCAGAGAGCGCGCAAGCGGCTCCTCGAAGTAGCGCGTGGAGACCGCGCGGGCGCGGGTCCTGTAGTCCTGCCACGTAGGCATAGCGCTCAGGGAAGTATGGAGCCTTCCCTTGGCTCCGCCAGGTCCGTCGAGCGGCTGGCGCTCCGCCTCTCCAGCAGGTGGGTGTAGTAGTCGATTATCTGGGCCGTAACACGCTCCCAGTCGTAGCGAGGCGCCTTCTCCGCGCCGCGTGCACCCATCTCCTCCCGCAGGGCGGGATCGGCGATCAGGGTCTCGAGCGCCGTCTGCAGGGCTTCCTCACTTCGAGGGGGCACCAGCAGCCCCTCCTCGCCGTGGGACATCACGGAGGAGTAGCCCTCGATGCTCGTGGCAACGATGGGCTTGCCGGACGCCATCGCTTCAAGCAGCACAATGCCGAAGCTCTCCTTTCCCGTGGCCGGCGAGCAGAAGATGTCGGCGGCCTGGTAGTAGCGAGGCAGGTCCTCGTAGGACACGCCGCCAACCAGCACCACGTCATCCAGGTTGCGCTCGGCTATGAATCGGAATACCTCCGGCTCCGGGTTGCCGGGCCCCACGACTATCAGGCGCGTGTTGGGGTGCCTCCACTTCAGCTTGCTGTACGCGCCCAGCAGGTACTTCAGCCCCTTGCGCTTCTCCA
This sequence comes from Dehalococcoidia bacterium, assembly GCA_034423135.1. Classification (GTDB taxonomy): domain Bacteria; phylum Chloroflexota; class Dehalococcoidia; order Lucifugimonadales; family UBA2985; genus JAPPHY01. The sequence continues at coordinate 60,089 of DAOUJC010000014.1, forward strand.
GCCTCCCCACGAAGAGGATGTTCAGCTTGCCGTCCTGGAAGTCGCTGAGGGGGCGTGCCGGCGTGGCGAAGCGGCTGAACTCGATGCCGTTGGGGATGACGCGGTAGTCGCCCGGGAAGTGGCGGCTGACCATGCTCAGCGCGGGAGCGGACACCGCGATCCGCCCGTCCAGCTTGTCGTGGTAGCGCCTGAGCGCGTACTTGCTCACCCGGTAGACGCGGCCGCTGCCGTGAAATGCGTGGAACGTGCCCACGTTCACGGCGTTGGACAGACGGAGTATGTACAGCGGTATGACGGGCGCGAGCGGCTCATGGAGGTGGACGACGTCAAACTGCTCCTCGGCCAGCAGGCGCTTGATGCGCGGCTCAAGCCACACGGACAGGGATATGCGGGCCATGGAGCCGCCGGTTGGGACGGGCACGGAGCGTCCGAGGCGGATGAAGCCCTTGTCCAGGATGGCAGGCGGGCTTGTGAGCGGGGCGATGATCTTGATTTCGTGACCGGCGTCGATGAGGTGGCGGCTCAGGTGGAAGATGTGAGCCATCACGCCGCCGGGGTATGCGTAGTCGTATGGAGAGACAAGGCCAATCTTCATGTAGCTTGCCCCTTTTGGCCCCGTGCGAGGCCTGCCGCCGCGCTAGTCGCCGTCTATGAAGCTCTCCACCATCTGGCGCGCCTCGTCGTCTGAGTACTGGATGGGGGGAGACTTCATGAAGTAGGCCGCGGGACCTTTGAGGGTACCGCTGATGCCCCGGTCGAGCGCCAGCTTGCAGCACCGGATTGCGTCCACAACCACGCCGGCCGAGTTGGGGCTGTCCCACACTTCCAGCTTCAACTCCAGGTTGATGGGCACGTCGCCGAAGGTGCGCCCCTCCATGCGGATGTGGCACCACTTCCGGTCCGCCAGCCACGGCACGTAGTCGCTGGGGCCCACGTGTACGTTGTCCGGCCCCAGGTCGTAGTCCAGCTGCGAGGTCACTGCGTTGGTCTTCGATATCTTCTTCGACTCCAGCCTATCCCGCTCCAGCATGTTGTAGAAGTCGGTGTTGCCGCCAAAGTTGAGCTGGTACGTGCGCTCCAGCTTGATGCCGCGCTCCCGCATCAGGCGAGTGAGCACGCGGTGAGTGATGGTTGCGCCAAGCTGCGACTTGATGTCGTCGCCGATTATCGGTAGGCCCTTCTCCTCGAACCGCCTCTGCCAGTAGTCCTCGCGGCCGATGAAGACCGGGATGCAGTTGATGAAGCCGCAGCCGGCCGCCAGCACCTGCTCCACGTACCACTTGGTGGCCTGCTCGCTGCCCACGGGCAGGTAGTTGATGACTACGTCCGCCTGCCTCTCCTTGAGGATGCCGACTATGTCGGCGGTGGAGTTGGCGTCCTTGACGATGACCTGCTTGAGGTACTTGCCCAGGCCGTCGTGGGTCATTCCGCGCTCCACAGGCACGTTCATGAACGGCACGTCCGCGAACTCCACGGTGTTGTTGGGAGGCGTGAAGATGGCCTGCGACAGGTCCTTGCCCACCTTGTTGCGGTCGATGTCAAAGGCGGCGACGAAGTTGATGTCGGAGATGTGGTAGCCCCCCAGAACGGGGTGCATGAGGCCGGGGATGAAGGCGTCCTCGTCTGCCTCCTGGTACTTGTAGACTCCCTGCACCAGGGATGAGGCGCAGTTGCCCGCCCCGATTATTGCCACGTTGATCTTGGACACAGCCGTGTACCTCTTGAACCTTAGTCTGCGTGCCCGGCCCTTTGCGAGCATGAGCAACGCGTCAAAGCATCTTAGCAGGTTTCGCACGCTGCAACAAGCCGAATGGCGACGCGGAGGGCCTCCGCCTCAACTTACCTTGACGCCCACAGGGCAAGGCCGCATACTCGCGCGGAGGGAGGAAGGCGGATATGCACCCAAGCGCCGCAATAATTGCCACCTTGCTTGCAGCGCTCCTCCTGCTTGCCGCATGTGATGATGCGCCGCAGACACCTACGCCAAGCCCTCCGCCTACGCTGTCAGTGCCCACACCCACGCTTACCCCAACCGCCACAGCTGCGCCAGTGCCGTCACCCACGCCCACATCCACGCTCACCCCAACCGCTACCGTTGTGCCATTGCCGACACCCATTACCACGCCTTCACCCTATGAGGGTTACCTGACGGAGGAGATACCGCCCTGTACGCCGGTGGCCGGCTCCTCCGTGGACCCGTGTGGACCTCGTCCTACGACGATGCTAGTTTCACAAGTCTGGTGGATAGTTGGACTTACAATCGAATTCGACATTGACTATGCTGCGGGATTTGAGGCGAATTTCCGCGAGCTTGAAGGTGCACCTCCGAGCGTGGAACAACAGCTTGGTGCTGTTGGGCTCAATGAGTTCCGGGACAGCATCGTAACGCACATCGTCTCTCGCGCGACATTTCTGCCCGGCACTGAGCGATGTACGAGCAGTGACCCGTTCCGCGAAGCACCTTACGATGAATTCTTCTCTATCGACCCCCTTCCAACTTTTTCCTTCTCGGCCATCCAATGCTTTGCCGATGTGCGGGTCAACAGCTACATCCTCGGCAAAGGTCCCCCTCGATTGACAGTACAGACAGGATCGTACATATATCCGCTTGAAGAACTGAAGTCCCCAGCTGGAAGTGTCGAAAGAGAAGAGGCACCCACGGAGGAAGAGTTTATCGAAAGCCTTCGGAGCTTTTGGGAATCCAGCATCGTATTCGGCGATCTGGAACGCGATGGAGTAACGCGTACCGGTGGCGTCAGAGGCAAGGAGGTTGTCCTCTTCCTCGGCCCGTCCATCAATCACGCTACCGAAGCGTGGCAGGTATTCGAGACCTGGGACGTGAAACTGAAGAACGATGGCACGGTGGTCGCCGTCCATCCCCACAGAGAAGCATGGCTGATGTCGTATAACTACAGCTCCACAGTGCACGGCCCCTTGTTGGAGATGGAGTTGTCCGCCCTAGAGCAGGCGGTCACGGCGGCCAACGAGGCCCGCGTGAGCGAGTACGGCGGCCGCATCGGCGCAGACCCCAGCCTGCCGCTGCTGCTCACTGACGCTCACGACTTGCGCCAGTACTACACTGCCGTCGGTGCCTACGACCACCCGGACGGCACGCCCGTGCCGCCGCCGCCCGTCTACGGCGAGGACTCCACCGCTACACCGGAGGCCGCTCCCTGAGGCAAGCGCGCGTAAGAGACGGACGATTTCAAGGCAGCGTCGTTCACCTTGACACCCCAACGGCCCACAGCTATAATCGCAAGCCATTGCAGGGGCGCTCGCCCCGGAGACTTACCATGCGATTCAACGTGTCCCAGCTGCTCAAGGAAGGCGTCGGAGCGCGCAGAAGCTATGCCTTCGACGAGACCTTGGAGCCCCTGGCCGAGACCGGCACTACCCGCGTAAAAGGCAGCATGACCGTCATGCGCATCGACAAGGGCGTGTGGGCCAGCGGCTCCATCGAGACCAACGCCTTCAGCGCATGCGCCCGCTGCCTGACGCCCGTGGAGCACCCCGTGCGGTTCCTGGTGGACGAGGAGTTTCTCCCCACCGTGACCATAGACTCCGGGACCCCGCAGGCCGTCAAGAGCGCGCAGGCAGCCAGGGAGGGGATGTTCACGCTGGACTCCCACCACAACCTTGACCTGACCGAGGCCGTCAGGCAGTATGTCATCATCAATCTGCCCATGAAGCCACTCTGCCGGCGGGACTGCGCCGGACTGTGCGCTTCCTGCGGCCACAACCTCAACGACCACCAGTGCGGCTGCTCAGCCGGCGCGGACGCCCGATGGGGCCCTCTGCTGGACCTGCTGATAGCCGGCGGCAGGGGATAAACGGAGGATATTCATGGGAGCGCTCCCGAAGAAGAAGAGGACCAGATCGCGCATAGGGCACCGGAAGATTGCATACCGCCTGTACGTGCCGCAGCTCAGCCGTTGCCCGCAGTGCCCCAGCATGCGCAGGCCGCATCGCGTGTGCGACGCGTGCGGCTACTACAACGGGCGAGAGGTCATTATAAAGGGGGAGGCCGGGCAGGCAGCGGGCGGCTAGCCGCCGGCTGACAGACGGGCAATCGCCCACACCGGCCCGCAATCGTATGGCCAGCAACACTTCAGCAGCAAGAGTGGCTTTCCTGTTCCCCGGACAGGGTGCGCAGGCCGTCGGCATGGGCCTGGACCTCTACCGTGAGTCGCCCGCGGCCAAGGCCGTCATCGACGAGGTGGACGAGGCGCTCGGTGCTTCTCTATCTACCATCATCTTCGAGGGGCCGGAAGAGGAGCTCCGACGCACCGTCAACACCCAGCCGGGGATCATGGCCGTCAGCCTGGCCTGCCTGCGTGCGATGGAGGAGACGCTCGGCGAATCGCTGATGCCGTCGCCGTCCCTGGTGGCCGGCCACAGCCTGGGCGAGTACACCTCGCTCGTGGCCGCCGGAGCGCTGAGCGCAGCGGACGGCGTGCGCCTGGTGCGGGAGCGCGGCCGGCTGATGCAGTACGCGGCGGAGATGTCGGAGGGCGCAATGGCCGCCATCCTGAGCATGGAGGACGCCGCCCTGGAGGAGATCTGCCGGGAAACGGACACGGAGATCTCCAACATGAACACGCCGGACCAGACGGTCATCAGCGGAGCCAGGGCCGCAGTTGAGCGGGCTATGGAGCTTGCCAACGAGCGCGGCGCCCGCAGGACCGTTCCGTTGCCGGTGGCGGGAGCTTTCCACTCGCGGCTCATGCAGCCCGCGCAGGAGGGGTTGGACGCCGCGGTCGCAGGCGTCACTATGAGCGACCCGACCGTTCCCATCGTTGCCAACTGCACCGGCACGCCGATATCCACCGCCGACGAGATTCGCAACGAGCTCACCACGGGCCTGTGCAGCTGCGTGCGGTGGAAGGACTGCGTACAGCACATGCTGCAGTCCGGCATAAACGTCTTTTACGAGATAGGTCCGGGCAGGATACTGACCGGCACGGTCAAGCGTATGGAGCCGGACGCGGAGGTATTCAACGTCGGCGACGTGGAGGGCCTGCGGCAGCTTGCGGAGGCTCTCCGAGGCTGAATCGCCCTCTGGCCCGGCGTCACCGGCGGACCGCCTCAACCGGGTTCTTTAACAATCTAGCAGGATCAGCGCGGGGTCGAGAGAGATGGCGGATGACGGGTTCGTCCCGGCCAGGCACATGGCGAGGATCGCAGCCTTTCAGGTCCTCTACGAGGTGGACTGCGTGAACCACCCGCTGGACGAGGTGTGCAAGCGTCACCTGGACGGCCTGCGCCTCTCCGGGGAGGCGGCGGCCTTTGCAGAGGGGCTTGTGGACGGCGTGCAGGACAACAGGGCCTACATCGACGGCGTCATCTCCTCGCTGGCGCCCACGTGGCCCGTGTCGCAGCTCTCGATAGTGGACCGCAGCCTGCTCAGGCTGGCCCTGCTTGAGCTGCTGGTCGAGAGGACGACACCGCCCAAGGTGGTCATCAACGAGACGGTGGAGCTGGCCAAGCAGTACGGCAGCGACGGCTCGCCAAGGTTCATCAACGGGGTACTTGGCTCGGCGGCGGCAATGAGCGAGGCCCTGAACGGCACAAACGAATAGAGACACAACAGCACTCACAGGAGGTTCCGGGTGGCAACAGTTCTAGAGCGAGTACAGAAGATCGTGGCGGAGAGGCTTGGCGTAGACGAGTCGGCAGTGGTGCCTGAGGCGTCGTTTACGGAGGACCTCGAGGCCGATTCGCTGGACCTGGTGGACCTCATCCTTGCGTTCCAGGACGAGTTCAGCACGGACGACAACCCGATAGAGATCTCCGACGAGGACGCGGAGTCGCTTCTGACCGTGCAGGACGCCATCACGTACCTCACCGGCCGCGGCGTCGCCGACGAGTAGCGGCGAGCCTCAGGAACCGTTACTTAGGCTAAGGCCTGCCCCCTACCGTCATTGCGGCGTCCGCCGCAATTCAGAGGGGCGAGGGGATGGATTTCTGCCTAGGCAGGAATGGTCGGCCGTGAAGTAGTCAACCGACTGCCCCGCTCAAATGGTTCGACAGGGCTCACCATGAGCGGGGTGCCCGGACGCCGCCCCCTACCCTTCCAGCAGCGCCTTGACCGCCTCTGCCACGCTTGCAAGCTCCACGGCGCGGCCCTGTGGCTCATCGCGGAGCCGCACCTCCGCGGCGCCCTCGCGCAGCCCGCGAGGGCCAACCACCACCCGAACAGGCAGCCCCATCAGGTCGGCGTCGTTGAACTTCACGCCGGCCGACTCCACGCGGTCGTCGTACAGCGTCTCGAGGCCCGCCTCCACCAGCTGCGCGTACAGGTCACCGGCGGCCTGCGAGACCTCCGGGTCGTCCACGTTCAGCGCCGCCAGGTACACCTGAAAGGGAGCGATTGACGCCGGGAAGACGATGCCCTTCTCGTCATTGTTCTGCTCGATGGCCGCAGCCAGCAGCCGCCCGACACCGATGCCGTAGCACCCCATGATGATTGGCTTCTGCGCGCCGTCGCTGTCCAGGTAGGTGGCCTCCAGTGATTCGCTGTAAAACGTCCCCAGCTTGAACACGTGGCCCACCTCGATCGCCCTGCTGGCCTGCAGCGACGAGTCGCACCGCGCGCAGCCGTGGCCGGCCTGCGCCATGGCGATGTCCGCGATCACGTCCGGCTGTATGTCCCGCGGGTAGCAGGCGTTGCGAACGTGGTAGTCGGGCCGGTTGGCGCCGACGACGAAGTTGGCGCCTGTAGTAATGGAGTCGTCGGCGACGGAGCGCATGCCCTCCAACCCGATGGACGATGCCGAGCCCGCCACCAGGCCGGCCTCCTCCACCTCCTCAGGCGAGGCCAGACGCAACTCGCGGCATCCGAGGAGCCGGCTCAGCTTGATCTCGTTCACCTCCAGGTCGCCGCGTATGGTGACGAACACCACCTCGCCATCGCAGGCGTAGAAGACGGCCTTGAGCGTCTTGGAAGCGGGAATGCCCAGGTGCACACCCAGGTCCTCGATGGTCTTCATGCCGGGCGTGTGAATCTCCTCCAGCGGCAGCGGCTCCTCCGGCTCCAGCGCAGGCTTCATGCTCTCCGCTCGCTCCGCATTGGCCGCGTAGTTGCAGCCGTAGCAATGGATGAGCAGGTCCTCCCCGCTTTCGGCGGGCAGCAGGAACTCGTGGGACTCCTTGCCCCCGATTGCTCCGCTGTCGGCCTCCGCCATCACGGCGTTCAGGCCGCACCGGCGATAGATGTTGCGGTAGGCCTGCACCATGGCGTCGTAGCTGCGGTCCAGCCCTTCCTCGTCGGCGTCGAAGCTGTAGGCGTCCTTCATGTCGAACTCACGCACGCGGATGAGGCCGGCGCGCGGACGAGGCTCGTCGCGGAACTTGGTCTGGATCTGGTAGAGGATCTGCGGCAGGTCGCGATAGCTGTGGACGTTGGCCTTGACCGTGAGGGTGACCACCTCCTCGTGCGTGGGGGCCATTACCAGCGAGCGCTCACGGCGGTCCCTCAGCCCGAAGAGCGTCTGGCCCATCGCCTCCGCACGGCCGGTGGACTCCCACAGCTCCAACGGATGAAGCGCGGGCATGCGCAGCTCGTGGCTGCCCGCCGCGTCCATCTCCTCCCGGATGATGTTCTCTATCTTGCGGAGGGAGCGCCAGGCGAGCGGCATGTAGGTGTACACGCCGGAGGCCACCTGCCGGATCATGCCGGATTTCAGAAGCAGGCGATGGCTGGAGGTCTCAGCCTCCGCGGGCTCCTCCCGCAGGGTCTTGCCGAAGAAGGCTGTCATTCGCATCGGCTTGCCCCTATCGGAACAGGCCCTTCATGCGGTCGCCGAAGGACTTGGACTTGAACCGTCTCAGCATGCCGGCCCACTCGGCCTCCGCGTCCCCGGATCGCTTCAGGTCCTTCACGCGCTGCTTCATGATCTCCAGCACACGCTTCTCCTCGCCGCTGTCCAGCCAGAAGCCGCACTGCTTTGGGCAGAAGTCCAACTCCAGGTTGAAGGCCCGATAGTGGAACATCTGCATCTCGACATCGCAGGTGGGGCAGCGTAGGTCGCCTGCGAATGAGCGGAACATCAGCGAGCCCTTCAATTCGTCATCGTCCATAGCACGATCTTCTAGCCGGTCGAGCTCGTCGTACTCCAGCCACATGCCCTTGCAGGTGGAGCAGCGGTCCACCTCGATGTCCTTGAACTTCTCGACTGTCAATGTGGACGGGCACCTTGGACAGACCAAACTGTTTCTCACAACCTGACCCCCCTTCTGCGGAGAGACGCCCAGTATCCGATACTCGGCATATTATCGCCCGATGGTGCGGTTGTCAATGAATGCGCGGAGGAGCGGGCGCCTGGTGCCCGCTCGTGGTGAGCCTGTCGAACCATGCGAGCGGGCTCAAGCACGCAACTGCATTCCGCTCATACCCTTCGACAAGCTCAGGATGAGCGGAATTATGAATCCCGACCGTGGTGAGGCTCTGTGCCCGCTCGTGGTGAGCCAGTGGAACCATGCGAGCGGGCCCGAAAACGCAACCGCATTCCGCTCTTACCCTTCGACAAGCTCAGGATGAGCGGAATACGAACCCCGACCGTGGTGAGGTTCTGTGCCCGCTCGTGGTGAGCCTGTCGAACCATGTGAGCGGGCACGCCTAGCCCAAAGGCGCTACTGCGTAGTCGGCCAGTGGCCTGACACGGGGAAGGCTTCGTCGTGGCCGGGCCAGGGAGGCATGGTGACGATCACAAACCTGAGTGGGCCGTCGCCGGTTGTCCTGAACTGGAAGTGAGCGCCAACAGGGATGGACATGCTCACGCCCGGGGCCACGTCCACGACCCGCTCCTCGTCGCCGAGTTTCCTCCACACCTGCCCGTTGCCCTCAAGAAAGTACCAGACCTCCTCGACTGTCCTGTGAGCTACGGGCGATGACACCGCTCCCGGGTTCAGGGTGCAGTGCACCATACTCCCGCGGCTTGTCACCGCCAGCAGCCGGATCTCCGAGCCGTCCGGCGCAAGGACGTCCCGGTCCTTTGGAAGCTCTTTGTAGTCCAGTTCCTGATTCATGCCGGTTGACCCGCTACTTAGAACGATCATACCACGCTACGCGCTCGCCACGTTATAATGCGAGGCGCAGTTACCGCACGCAAACATCATGAAGTACCGCAGCGTGGCAGACACCGGAATCGAGGTCTCAGCCGTTGGCCTCGACATGTGGTCGCTCGTAGGGCCGGAGGCGGCTTGGCGCGATGAGCGCGAGGGACTCGCGCTGCTCAGACCCACTTAGAAATCAGAGAATCCCTATCGACGCCAAATTCTCAAAAAAGTGGGCAATGTCCCTCAACTTCTGGAAATCATCTTCGGATAGGCCGTCGGGGTTGAAGTGCATTACGTTGTTGCGTATCTGTCTTACAGAGTCCAGATGCTTGACGAATTCCGCCCGGTCGATATTTGATCCTAGTTCCCCTAGTTTCTCCCAGTTTTTCCTATTCTCTAGGAGCCTGCAATACCCTCCAATGGTAAGGTCGGCAGAGCCTTCAATAGGTCGACCTTCTTCGGAGGCTGACGCAGCTCGCAACTCCTCAAGGGTGAACTTGCCATGTATGAGATGACGCAGGTGTCCTTCAATCTCACCAACGAACAGAAAAGGCCCGGCCAGTTGCATGAACTGAAACGATAGATCAGTTGCGGTAACTATACCAGTGATTCTGTTATCTCCGCCACGGACCAGTATGTAACCATGTTCGGCGATCCTTGCTATGGATTCAAAGAGCGGCGCGGTTGCCGGGAGTTCCTCGGCTCTATCCATACATTCCCTCACAAAGTCACACTTCCGACCGAGAGCGAGACGTCCGCCAATCGACTTCCAACTAATCACTCCCGACACAACGCGCTCGTTCTTCATCACTGGAAGCTGGGAGTAGTCATGCAACTGCATTATGGTGGTTGCTGCACTCAATGGACTATCGGGATCAACTGATGTCGGAACCCTATTGGCGGCTTCCAGTGATCCTATCCGGTGGGTCGGATCTGACGCTACGTCGGGCTTTGCGGCACTTGGGTCGTCGAGGTCAATCTGAATGGTTACTAAAGAGTCAATCCAACCAATTGCAAAGTCTTTGTCTGTAACGAGATTGTATTTCTCCAATCCGTTGCGAATATAGCTGTTTATGTAATCTCCGCGCTTCTGATACCCGAACTTACTGATCAATTCGCGGACTGTAACCTCCACCGGAGTTGGAGCAGCGCCGTTTGCAATGGCATCCTCCATTCCGCTCGAAATGCGTTCCAACCACGCGTATCCACCAGACACAACCGCGTCTCCTAGCCATTTCCTTCAGTAGTCGTCACCTGGTGCCTATAGTTGTACCATTCAAAACCCTGCATTGGCAAGCATTAGTTAAGGCAACTGTCATGCACACTGGCACCTGTACTATAATGCGCGCTGTAACGCAAATGGAGGGAATGTGTAACGCAGCCCACCCCGAACGCAAACATCATGAAGTACCGCAGCGTGGCAGACACCGGAATCGAGGTCTCAGCCGTCGGCTTGGACATGTGGTCGCTCGCAGGGCCGGAGGCGGCCGGGCGCGACGAGCGCGAGAGCCTAGATGTGCTCAGCGAGGCCATCGACCTGGGAGTCACCCTCTTCGACACGGCAGACGTCCACGGGCGCGGCTACGGCGAAGAGCTGCTAGCCCGGGCGTTCGGCAGGGGCCGCAGCCGCTTCGTCGTCTCCACCAAGGCAGGCTACGACTTCTACTCAGTCCCATTCCTGGAGCCGGACGCTGCCCCCGCGCTGGACTTCTCCCCTGCGTACATCCGTCGCGCCTGCGAGGAGATCCTGAGACGCCTGAAAAGCGACTACATCGACGTGTTCCACCTCCACTTTCCGCCCTGGGAAGCGCTGGAGTCGGACGAGCTTGTCGAGACGCTGGAGGCGTTGGTGCGGGAGGGCAAGGTGCGCTGCTACGGCGTGGCTGTGGCGTCAGACGCAGAGCGCCTCGACGAAGGTGCGCAGGCAGTTCGGGAGCGTCGCATCGCCGCCCTGCAGATCGCTCACAACATCCTGTGGCAGGAGCACGCACGGGAACTGGCGCCCGTGGGGCAACCGGACGCGCCGGCGCTGCTGTGCCGCGCTCCTCACGCCTCCGGCCTGCTGGACGGCGCACTTGACGCGACCGCCGCTCAGCCCGACGCGGATGACCGTCTACAGGAAGGTCTGAAGAGGCTCCAAATGCTGGACTTCCTGACGCACGAAAGCGACGCTACGCTGGGCCAGGTTGCGCTTCAGTTCGTGTTGTCCGACGTCCGCGTGGCCTCAGCCCTGCCCATCGTCACGAGCCTGGACAGGCTGCGCGAGTTCGCCGCGGCGGCAGACATGCCGGAGCTTGACTCCTCCACGCTAGCACGCATCAACGAGCTGTACGAAGCGGGTTTCGACCCGGAGGGGACAGAGCCAGAGCGGGGAGGCTAGCAGCCCTGCCGGGCCCGTAGCCGATTACGTAGACAACCAGGACTATACGGGCTACGATAACGTTGCAGAGTTCCGAGAGAAGGTCTGACCACCGTACGGGTTGCTCACCTCAAAAGAGGGCGCCTCGGCGGTCAGACGCACCCAGATTGGGCTGTTGCGGAAGGACATGCTGATCTTGCGCTTATAGAACATCTCCTCTGCCAAATTCAGCACTCACGTTATGGCTGTCAGGCCGCTCTGAGTGGAACATTCGAGAATTGAGCAAGATTAGACTGAAATCGTGCCTGAACAGGCTTGACGAGTGAGACGAGGAATCGTAGATTAGTAGGCTGCCAACTAGGCGGTAGGGAGCGTAGGTGAACTACACACGCAGGCAGGAAAATCGCAAGGAGGCGACATGGAAGAGCTGAAGGCATATTCGGTGAAGCTGCGGAAGATGGTGACCATCAAGGACCCAGAGCTGGTGACCCTCAAGAATGGACGTAAGGCTGTCCGCGGTGTCGCGGAGGAAGACCCGTCCAACAAGGTTCTCAGAATCGTGAGTGAGAAGCAGGCGGAAGAGATCCGCGGCATGCTCGGCTAATCGGGGCCGCATCCCACTTCACAGGGGCGGTATCGAAACCCTGCCCCTGAACTTCCAAGACCTTAAGGCCCCTCAGGCGGAGGAGACGCAGCTACTTGACTCCACCCCGACTCGATGAGCGGGGGACGGTCAAGGTGTCTCTATTAGGTTTCCTGTGGGGCCTGCAACGTCGATTGCTCACCAACTCGGCTCGCTCCAAGGCGAGCTGATTGGGTGTGGCGGTAGTGCCGGACGCGGAGCCGCTTGACGAAGGGGCGCAGGCCGTGCGCTTGACCCCGCCACGCTATCCCGCATCAGCGGGCTGTAGGAAGCTGCGTTCGATCCGCTGACGAATGAGCCGGAGCAGGGCGGTTAGTAGCCGTTCTGAGCCCGCCGCCGCTGAGCGTGGCGCGAGGTAACCTTCCGCATCTCCTGCTCCAGCAGCTCGAAGTCCGCCTTGGGCAGGATGTGGAGATTACCCTGGAACGCCAGGGGCCACATCTCCGGGGGCCACCTTCGCACGTACTCCATCCGCGGGCCTATTTCCCTGGCATCCAGGAACTGCTCGTCTGCCAGGGCCACTTCTGCCCGTATGCTCACGCGCCACGGGAAGTCATCCGCTTTGCCGTCGCTCTTCCAGATGACCTCGTGGTCCTCCGAGCACTTTGACGTGACGGTGGCCGTTGCCCCGAAAACCTGCGAGCCGGTGATGTAGTAGACCAGCCTGTCGCCCGGCTCCATGCGCTGCGCCTTGCGCCGCTGGCGGGACATCATGCCCTGCAGCGTGAAGTCCAGCTCGCGCGTGATGCGGAAGTTTTCGAGGGAGCTGGCCACCATCCAGTAGGTCTTGCCTCTAGCCACTGCTCTCTCCCGATGTATCGAATACGGGTTGCACGCCGTGCGGCCATAGTACCACGCAGCGGGAGGCTCGGCAAACGCGGGGTATAGGTGTGGCTTTTCGATTCTGGCCAGCAGACTAATCTCCCCGCTCATGGTGAGCCGGTCGAACCATATGAGCGGGGGGATTAAGGAGATTTAGTCTTCCCGCTCATTTCCTTCGACGAGCTCAGGATGAGCGGGAACGGGGGCCAATGCTAAACTGCCTACCTTCGCAGCAAGAGTCCGAATAAGCAATCTCGGAAGACAACGGCCCTGGGTGTGGCCGCGGAGCCACCGGGTGAAGCGGTGGGCGCCCGTTCACTGATACCGCGCCTACAGGTTGCTGCGGAGCACGGCCACCACCTTGCCCTGGACCTCCAGGTTCTCCGGGTCCACGTAGATGGGGCTCATGGTGGAGTTCGCAGGCTGGAGCCTGACACGCTCGCCCTCGTTGTAGAGGCGCTTGAGCGTGACCTCCTTCTCCGTATGAAGCCACGCCACCACCATGTCGCCGTTCCTCACGGTGTCCACGGGGCGCACAATGACCACGTCGCCGTCGTCAACCAGGGCGTCGATCATGGATGTTCCCTTTACCCGCAGCGCGTAGGCGTCGGCAGGTACCTCGCCCAGGAGACCCTGCGGCACCTCCAGCTCGTCGATGGCCTCGAAGTCGCTCCACGACTCCTGCGTGGGCACGGGCGATGGCTCGCCCGCGGCGATGTATCCGAGCACCGGCACGCGGCCGCGCCGCCGGCCGCCCACCAGCACCTCGATGCCGCGGGACACCTCGCGGTCGCGGCGGATGTGACCCAACCGCTCCAGTATGCGGAGGTTGTAGTCGACCACGGACGTGGAGCTTATGCTGCACGCCTGCTGAATGTCGCGGATCGTAGGGGGATAGCTGTGCTCCTCGTAGAAGGACTGGATGAACTCCAGGATACGCTGCTGCCTTGTGCTGAGACCTTTCTTTGCCAATGGACCACTCCTCAATGAACGCATGTTCGTTGGGAAGATAGCACATGTGATTCAACCTGTCAATGGGCGCGTGTCATGCACTGACTTCCCTTGCCCCTTGTGGGCGGCTTGCCTATAATCAGCCGTGGCACGGGAGGATTGGGGCATCATCTGCGGCTGGGCCGCCCACCGCGGCCGTCGCAGACCGATGGAAAGGCAGGCACAGATGAACGAGACAGGCGCTCAGCCGCGGGGGACGTATCAGGCCCTGGACGGCGTCATTGAGCGGCTACTGGCCCCCGGCGGCTGCCCATGGGACCGGCAGCAGACCCACCAGTCGCTCAAGCGCTACCTCCTGGAGGAGTGCTACGAGCTAATGGAGGCCATCGACGCCGGCGACCCCAAGGACATGCTGGAGGAGCTGGGCGATCTTCTGGCGCAGGTGGCCTTCCACATCCGGCTCGCAGAGGAGGCTGGCACTTTCACCGCAGCGGATGTCTTCGGAGCAGTTGTCGACAAGCTGGAGCGCAGGCACCCCCACGTCTTCGGAGACGGCGAGGCCGAAACGCCGGAGCAGGTGAAGGCCAATTGGGAGGCGATCAAGAGGCAGGAGCGCGGCGAGTCCGCGTCGCGGCTGGGGCAGGTTCCGGACTACCTTCCGGCGCTGGCACAGGCGCAGCTGATCCAGGACCGGGCGGCCCTGGCCGCGTTCGACTGGGACCGCGCCGACGACGTGCTGGAGAAGGTGGAGGAGGAAGTGCGCGAGCTGGGCGACGCCACCACCGACGACGAGCGCGAGGCCGAGATGGGGGACGTGCTGTTCTCGCTCGTGAACTCGGGCCGGTGGCTTGGAATACGCATGGAGGACTCGCTTCGCGGCGCCAACCGCCGGTTCACGCGTCGGTTTGTGCACATGGAGCGCCTCTGCTCGGAGCGCGGAGCGGACTTCGCCGGCCTGACCATGGAGGAGAAGGAAGCTCTGTGGCAGGAGGCCAAGATGAGCGTGGGCTAGGCCCCACCCAATCACCCGAAGAAAGGCAGGATTTGCCATGCAGTACAACGTAGCTCTACTACCCGGAGATGGGGTAGGCCCGGAGGTCATCGCTGAGGGCGTGAAGGTGCTCCGGCGCGTGGAGCAGGTCACGGACGCGTCGTTCAACCTGGAGACCGAGCTGGTAGGGGGCATCGCCATTGACGAGGTGGGCAATCCCCTGCCAGCGGCGGCGCTGGACCTGGCGCGCAGGAGCCACGCGGTGCTCTTCGGAGCGGTCGGCGGCCCCAAGTGGGACGACCCGCTGGCGCCGCACCGGCCGGAGGACGCCATTCTCGGCCTCCGCAAGGCACTGGGGCTGTTCGCCAACCTGCGGCCGGTCAAGGTCTTCCCGTCGCTCATCAACTCAAGCTCCATCAAGCCGTCCGTCCTGGAGGGCGTGGACATCCTGGTGATCCGCGAGCTGACCGGCGGCCTCTACTTTGCGAAGCCAAAGAAGCGCTGGCAGACCTCCCGCGGCCGACGCGGAGTGGACACGCTGCGCTACACCGAAGGCGAAATCGAGCGAGCGCTGCGCGTGGGTTTCGAGTCTGCGCGCCGCCGCCGCGGCAAGCTCACGTCCGTAGACAAGGCCAACGTGCTGGAGAGCTCTCGCCTGTGGCGCGAGATCGCCATCGAGCTGGGGAGCGAGTACCCGGACGTGCAGCTTGAGCACATGCTGGTGGACTCGTGCGCGATGGCGCTGGTGAGGACGCCTGCGCGGTTCGACGTGCTGGTGGCGGAGAACATGTTCGGCGACATCCTCACGGACGAGGCGGCGATCCTGGCCGGCTCACTTGGCATGCTGCCGTCGGCCAGCCTGGCGGGCATCCCGCGCGAGGAGGGCAGCCGCGGCCGACCCGCGCTGGGCCTCTACGAGCCGATCCACGGAACCGCGCCGGACATCGCCGGGCAGGGCAAGGCCAACCCAATCGCCACCATCCTGAGCGTCGCGTTCATGCTCCGCTACTCGCTTGGGCAGTCGGCTGCGGCCGCAGCGGTGGAGCAGGCCGTGGATCGCGTACTGGAGCAAGGCTACCGCACGCAGGACATCGCGGAGGAGGGCGCGGGTAGCGTGCTGAGCACCGGAGAGATGGGACAGCGCATAGTGGACGCGATTGAGCTGTAGCAGCCACCGCGCTCCGCACAGGAGCGGCTCTGTTGATCAAAGGCTGTGCCGCTATGACTTCTCCATTGCCGGCTGTTCTGATGCCAAGGTTGAGGCGAATTCCGGCATGATGTCGGACGCATAGGTGACACCTCTGGACGACAAGGCGCCCATCTGGATGCGATGATAAGGCGAAGTGGCACCTGGGTAGCAATAGGCCTCGTCGCTGCTTGTGGAGCATTCGTCGCCTTTAGCCTGCTTATTGGCCCCCTTCTACCGAAGCCTGCGTCCACTGGCACTGCAGAACCATGCCCGACCGCGCCTCCGTACGATGCAGGGCATATGCCCATAGAGACGTATATGAGTCAAGCGGATTCGATCGTCGTTGGGACCGTTGGGCAGGGTGAAGCTGAGATGCAGGCAGGTCGCAGCTTCTATCAGGACTGGGAACTGGACGTAGAACTGTATCTGACAGACGCGCTGCCCTACGATACCATTGTGGTGCGTACGTTCACGGGAGCTACAGATGCCGGAGGCGACCGCATGCCGGTCAAGATGCCCATGCTGGCGCAAGGAGAGCGGGTCTTGCTGTTCCTCAACAAGGAATGGGACGCACCGCCCCTGGCGAGACATGAGTTCGTTATGCCAGACCCGCTGGGCGGCAAGTTCCTAATCGTGGACGACGAGGTGCGTGTGCGGTATGCGGATGAAGAGTCGTTATCCAGCAGAGGCCTGTCGGAAACTGTGTCCAGAATCACCGACCGTATAGCAGCCTGCGATGGAGTGGGAGCAGCTAGATGAAGCAGATGGGGTACCCCGATGCTCCAGCCGACATTTGCATCAAGCGAGTCTTACTCGCCGATTCCGCGCAAGACTGGACAACCGGTCGCGTACTCTCTATCATCTAGATAGCGCCTCTCCAAGGCGCTCACTGCTGGCAACTTCAGTGTCCGACTTCGGCTCGCGAATGTGGCCGGAGGGAGATACAAGACATCGGCCGCGAGGGATGGGCCTCCGTGGACTTCGACAGCTACAGCCTCGACCCCGCCATCTACGACGAGATGTTCCTGCCGGACGGGACGCCCCGGGAACACTGCCGCGAGCTCTACAACACGCTCCTCGGCCTTACCGTCGAGGAGGTGGCTACCATGCAGGAGCGGGTGACGCGCTCGTTCTCGCAGGAGGGCATCTCCTTCAAGGTCTACGGTGACGACCAGGAGGAGGAGCGGATCATCCCGGTCGATTGCCTGCCCCGCATAGTCTCCGCCGAGGACTGGCGGGTGCTGGAGCAGGGACTGGCCCAGCGACTCAAGACCCTCAACCTGTTCCTGGACGATGTCTACAACGACGGCCGCATAATCCGCGATGGTGTCATACCCGAAGACGTCGTCACCGAGTGCCCCCAGTACCGGCGCGAGATGAAGGGCTTCTCGGCGCCGCAGGGCGCATGGGCTGTCATTTGCGGCACGGACGTGGTGCGCACCAACGACGGCTTCCACATCCTGGAGGACAATCTTCGCGTGCCCTCCGGCATGTCATACATGATAGCCAACCGAAAGGCAATCAAGGCCACCATGAGGAGGCTGTTCCGCGGCTCGCACGTCTACGGTGTTGAGCAGTACGGCGAGACCCTGCAGGCGACGCTGCGAGAGCTGACGCCTGAGGGCGGCACGGATCCGGTCATCGCTCTGCTAACGCCAGGCGTATACAACTCCGCATTCTACGAGCACATGTTCCTGGCCCACGAGCTGCGCGCCGAGCTTGTGGAAGGACGCGACCTGCTGGTGGAGGGCGGCTACGTGTACATGCGCACCTCTCAGGGACTCCGGCGCGTGGACATTATCTACCGGCGCGTGGACGACGACTTCCTGGACCCGACGGTCTTTCGCTCAGACTCGCTGTTGGGCGTGCCCGGTCTGCTCGACGCCTACAAGCGCGGCAACGTCACGCTGGCCAACGCACCCGGCACGGGCGTCGCCGACGACAAGAGCGTCTACGCCTACGTGCCTGACATGATGCGCTACTACTTGGGAGAGGAGCCTCTGATCGCCAACGTGGAGACCTACCTCTGCCGTCGACCCCGCGACCTGGAGTACACGTTGGACAACATGCAGGACCTGGTGGTGAAGCGGGTGGGCGAATCGGGCGGCTACGGCATGATCGTCGGTCCGCACGCCACTCCCGAGGAACGCGCCGACTACGCCGTGCAGCTGCGAGCCAACCCCGCCGACTTCATTTCGCAGCCCGTGCTCTCGCTCTCTCGCTCACCGTGTCTTGTCGATGGGCGATTCGAGCCCCGGCACGTGGACCTTCGTCCCTTCGTGCTGCAGGGCAGCGTGAGCCGGGTCGTAACGGGCGCATTCTGCCGCGTGGCGCTGCGACGGGGCAGCCTTGTGGTGAACTCGAGCCAGGGCGGCGGCGGCAAGGACGTCTGGGTGCTGGAGGACTGACGGATATGCTGGCCAGGAGCGCGGAAGGCCTCTACTGGATGGGGCGATACCTGGAACGGGCGGGCCACCTGTGCCGCCTGCTTCGCCTGCAGACGGAGGCGCTGGTGGACCGGCCCATCGTTGAGATATACGCAGGCTGGAGCCTAATCTACCGCAGCCTGGATCGGGAGCCTCCCGGCGGCAGCCTTGTGGTCGTCAGCAGCGACGACTTCACCCTGGCAGACTCGTTCACGCTCGCCGACGACCTGACTTTCGAGCCGTCCAACCCGGACTCCATACGCAGCTGCTTCGTCATGGGCCGCGAGAACGCCCGGCAGATGCGCCACTACATCTCGGGCGAGATGTGGCTGCGCCTCAACCTGGCCTACCTCCGCATGCAGGGACGGGGCATCAGTGAGATCTGGCGAACGTCGCCGGAGGGGTTCTACGCCGAAACGGAAGCGGACATCGACACCTTCATGGGCACGGCCGCCGCGACCATGTACCGCGACCTGGCCTGGAGCTTCGTGCAGCTGGGGCGATTCATCGAGCGAGCGCAGGCGCTGGCGTCGCTGCTTCTGACGCAGGCCACGCTCGACAGCGAGGCGGACGAGCAATCCGAGACTGACTGGACCGGGCTGCTGCGCCTGCACCACGCGCTGGAGGCCTATAATCGTATATACAGTGTGGAGGTGCTGCCTGATCAGGCCCTGGACCTGTTGGCGACTGACCCGCTGCTGCCCGACTCCATCGGCCACTCGGTAGACAGGGTGGCGGAGGAGCTGCAGGCCATAGGTTCGGGCATCAACGAAGGAGCCGTGGCCGCCGCTCACCGGCTGGCCGGGCGCCTCAGCGGGCTGATACACCACCACTGGCCCGACAGCGACGATCACGCGGCGCTGCTATCGCAGGCGGTCCGCGACTGCCGCCGCCTCCACGAGTTAGTCACCGCCGCGTACTTCAGCCACTAGGGCAGGCGGCGATTGAGCCCGCCTTCCGCTACTCCTCCTCCTCATAATCTTCGGGCATCAGCACGAACTCAGGGTACGCCTCGATGCCCAGCTCGCCAACGTCCTGGCCCAGCCGTTCCACCTGTGGCGACACCCGCAGTCCCAGCGTCTTGTCCAGCACAACCCACACCGCAAGCGACGTCGTGAAGGCGAACGCGCCTATGGCTACCACGCCCAGCAGCTGCACGTGGAGCTGAGCACCCGCGGCGATGCTCGCCGCCAGCGTGCCCCAAATGCCGGAGACCAAGTGCGCCGGAATTGCGCCAACAACGTCGTCCAGCTTGACCATCTCCAGCACCTTGAGTGCCGCCGTGCACAGCACGCCGCCGACCGCGCCGATGATGATAGCCCAGTAGTGGTCGACGATGTCGGGGCCGGCGGTTATGGACACCAGTCCAGCGATTGCCCCGTTCAGACCGGCGAACAGCGCCATGCGGCCGAGGATGGGTCGAGAGACGGCCAGGGCAGCCATCACGCCCGCGGCGGCGGCCAGGTTGGTGTTGACGAGCACGTGGCTTATGGCCACTGCGTCGAGGGCGCTGCCCAGCGCGAGCTGCGACCCGCCGTTGAAGCCGAACCACCCTAACCACAGGATGAAGACGCCCAAGGTCACAATCAGCACGTTGGAGGGAGGCGTCGGGCTGACGCTGCCGTCACGCCGGAACTTGCCCAGCCGCGGGCCAACCATGATCACGCCGGCCAGTGCAGCCCAGCCGCCCGTGCTGTGCACGATGGTGGAGCCTGCGAAGTCCTGGAACCCGAGACTATCCAGCCAACCTCCGCCCCAGGTCCACGCGCCCACCACCGGATAGATGAAACCGGTGAGTATCAGCGTGACGAGGAAGAATGACCAGATCTTCACGCGCTCGGCGATGGCGCCGGACACGATGGACGCTGCAGTCGCCACGAACACCATCTGGAAGAACCAGTCGGACATCGTGGAGTAGCCGCCGTCTATCACCCTCGCCGCCGCCTCGGCGTCTCCACCCAACAGCGCCACCTCGTCCGCGGTCGGCCCGTAGAGGAACTTGAAGGTGCCGATGACCTCGTCGACGTCCACGTACATCAGGTTGTAGCCAATGAAGAAGTAGGCCAATCCGGCGATGGAGTAGATGCCGATGTTCTTCAGACAGATCATGGAGGCGTTCTTGGTGCGGACCGCGCCCGACTCCAGCATCGTGAAGCCGGCGCACATCCACATCACCAGTACGCCCCAAATCAGGAAGGCAAATGTGTTGAGAACGAACTGGGTCTCCTGGTCCACTCCCTGGGCGTGGGCGATGGACGGTCTCGCCAGGAAGTAGCCCATCCCAAGTACGGCGATCCCCACCAGCACCGTCACCGACCGCCTGCGGCTCAGAATCGTACTCATCGGCCACCTCCCGAGCGTATCGAGTCCTGCTCCGATGCGCATGATAGCACGGCGGCCGCTCGGCGGTCACGCAGGCGGGTTGCGCTTGTGCCGCGGGCTAGGCACGGACGCCTGCAGCCAAGACCAGGCCCAGCGGCGTTTGGTGACCGGCAGTCACTCGTTGTGTTACGATGACTACGAAGGTGTCGACGATACGCGGGAGTATGTGACGTGACTCAAGACTCGACATATCGAGAGCAGAGCAAGGTGTTCCTGGAGAAGGCATACACCGAGCTCCAGGAAGGAGACCTGCATCAGGCCTCCGAAAAGGGATGGGGCGCGGCCGCGCAAATGCTGAAGGCAGTAGCCGAAGAGCGCGGCTGGGAGCACCGCACCCACAGGCTGCTCTTTGACGTAGCAGGCCGCCTTGCAGGCGAGACGCAGAGCGAGGATCTGAGGGATGGATTCAGCGCAGCCAGCCTTCTACACATCAACTTCTACGAAGGCTGGCTGGACAGGTCTTCGGTGGAAGTATACTTGGGTCGTGTTCAGCGGTTCGTGTCCGCCACGGAGACCCTACTCAACGGCAGCGAACCCGGCGCGTAACTCTCAGATTTTCCCCGCTCTGCCCCTCACCCCCCAGGCGCGCGGTGTGCAGCCGCGTGTACTCCGAGCCACCGGGTGTCAGTACGCTGCGAATGAGCGCGATGCTATCGACGGGCAGCGTTGCGCATTCCTGCACGTCCGCGCCGGCGAGCGCCTCCGCCACAGCCCGCCTCTGGGGGACGGGAGCGCCGTCCCTCACGCGGCCCAGCGTGATGTGAGGCCGAAATGCGCGCCGCTCCCTCGCAAACCCCAGCGACTCCAGCTCCCCCTCCAGCGAGCGGTACAGCTCGGTCAGCGGCTCTAGGTCGCCGGCCACCGACATCCAGATCACCCGCATCGCCCGCAGGCGCTCGAATCCGCCGATGCGGCCCAGTTCGACCTCGAACGGACGCGCCGACGCCCCGCTGCGAGACACCGCGTCCGACACGGCCGGCACAGACTCCTCGTCGATGTTGCCCAGGAACCGCAACGTGAGGTGCAGGCTCTCCGGCCTGGTCCACCGCACGCCGCCGTCCACACGAGAGGCGAGATGCCGCACCACGCCGGCGAGCATGTCGCGCGTCGGTGGGGGGAGCTCCACGGCGATGAAGGCTCGGATCTGTGGCATGGTCAGACTCAGGAGTCCAGGTGAGGCCCGCGGAAGGCTAGGTCAACTCGCCCTGAGGCAGGCCGAGCATTCTCGCAGCGTTCCGGTAGAGGATGCCCTCCTTGGCGTCGTCGGAGATTGCCGCGTCGACTACCTGCCGGAGGAGCCTCTTCTGGCTGATGAGCGGGTAGTCGGTGCCGAACAGCACCTTGTCATCGCCGACCAGCCCCACGACCGTCGCGAACACCTCCTCCCGGTAGAGGAACGGCGATGCGGCGGAGTCGAAGTACACGCGCTTCAGGGACTCCTTTACCTCTGGCATGAGCGCGTAGAAGGGCAGGCCGCCGCCCCAGTGAGCGCAGACTATCGTCGCCTCCGGGAAGGCCTCAATGAAGCGGCAGAGAATCACCGGCGTGGTGCTCCCCTTGCCTCCGTAGGTATGCCCCACCGGCTCGGACGTGTGCGTCATGATGGGCATGCCCAACGCCACGGCCGCCTCCACCACGGGCGCCATGACCGACCTGTCGCCCAGGTCGAAGCCCTGCGTATCCGGGTGCAGCTCGCCGACGCCCGACAGCCCGGCGGCGGCGCATCGCTCGATCTCGGCGACGGCTGCGGCGCCCCACGCCGGGTTGACGGCGCAGAAGCCCCTGAGCCTCAGCGGGAAGCGGCGCACGGCGTCTATCAGGTAGTCGTTGGCCTCACGCGCCAGGCCGGGATCGTTCCAGCCTATGCCCACCATCACGGACAGGTCTACGGCCGCGCCGTCCATGGTAGCCACAAGCTCCTCCGCGTCTGCCATACGCGACCGCGGGTCGGAGAACATCTCGGACAGCGTGACGTCGCGGTCCAGAAGCGTCTCACGACGCTTTATCAGCTCCGGTGGGAAGACGTGCGTGTGCGAATCGATGATCATGACGCAGCTGCGACTGCCGCCTGCTTGCGGCTTCTCCTTGTGAACAGCAGACCGGACCACGTTGGGTCTATCGAACATATCTTGTAGTCCACCAGGCCCATCGCCAGGCCGGTGTCCCGCACAACCACCTGCGTGAGGTCGGAGGGAACGCCCGATGCCTTCTTGGGCCACGCAATCCAGAGGCTACCACTCTCGGCAACGCCACTCAGCACTTCGTCCAGCCGCTCCGCAATGTCACTCCTGGACATGGCGAACCAGATGCCCACCCGGCACGGTTCGTCCGGCCGGTAGTGGAGCCTGACGCCCTCCGGCAGCGGGCCGAGCGTCTCCGCGAAGCCGTCCGGAGCGTCGACCAGCAGCACGGAGTATCCGGCGCGAATGCCCAGCTTGCTGACGAGCGGCGTGGAAGCGTACGCCTCGAAGCCGGAGCTCGGCACGCGTGGCTCCGCGGGCGCGTCTTCGATGGCATTCCGCAGTGCCTCTCCTACGTCGCTCCACGCGGCGTATACGGCGTCCGGCAGGACGTCCCTGACGCGCTGCACCTTGTCCGGCCGGCCTCCAACGAACAGTAGCGGAGTCCCGCGCGACGACTTGCGGCTGCGCAGGAAGACGCCAAGCTCGCGGCCGTGCGATGGCAGGCGGCCAAGGTCAATGACGACGGCGTCGCCAGGGTCAGCGGAGAGCACCTTCATGTCATCGAGCGTGTCCAGGGGCCGGTACGTCACTTCGAAGCCGGCGGTACGCAGCCGCTCGATTCGCTCCGGGGCCTCCTCGGCCTTCCAGTGCACCAAGCGCACCGTTTGCACGGCCTAACCCCCGGCCTTCCCGGCCTCGGGCAGCATTGACTCTACCCGCTGCCAGATGAGCTGGGTTATCTCTTCCTGAGGCAGCCGCGCGTCTATGACAAACCACCGCTCAGGCTCTGCGCGGGCCATCTCCAGGTACCCCTGGCGAACGCGGCGGTGAAACTCCATTGCCCCCCTGTCCTCGTAGCCTCCCTCGAACAGGGTGCCCTGTCTCGACCATTGGCCCGGGCCGGCTGCGTCCTTCTCCTCGATCGCTTCGGGGAACAGGTAGCCCTGGCTCAAAACGTCCCGGAAGTCACCGACGGCCTTCTGCTCCAACCGGTCCCCTGACCAAGTGTCCCGCCTTAGCCTCTCCTCTGGGGGAAAGTCCAGGAGGACGGTCAGATCCGGCCGGAGTCCGCCCGCGCCCACGCCGTTCACCGCCTCAACATCACTCGGCGGCAGACCGCGGCCGTACCCCTGGTAGGCAACAGTCGAGTCTGTGAAGCGGTCCGACAGGACAATCTCCCCTCGCTCAAGAGCAGGGCGTATGGTCTCCGACACCAGCTGCGATCGCGATGCGTTGAAGAGTAGAAGCTCCGCTTCCGGCGTCCTAGGCGCGGTCGAGAACTTGAGCACCTGCCGCAGCAGTATCCCCAGCTGCGTCCCGCCGGGCTCACGCACCGTCGTAACGGGAATCCTCTGCCGCCTTAGGCGGTCTGCAAGCGCCTCCACCTGCGTGGACTTGCCACTGCCGTCTCCGCCCTCGAGCGTGATGAAGATACCTCCCGGCATGGACTCGCACCTACCGTCGGGAGATTGTCACGCGTCGGTTTGGTTCTCTGCCCACGCTCGTGGAGGCCAGGCTGCTCTCCTCGGCGATCTGGTGCTGGAGCCTCCTGATGTAGGCCATTTGAGGCGTAAGCGTCACCGCATCCTCGCCACCCTGGACCTGGCGCGCTGCCTGCTCAGCCTCTCGCACCGCCTGCACTACCGGGTCCTCCCATCCTCGCTCCCGCGACAGGCCCGTGAGGAACTCGCGTATCTGAGGTGGAGTGTTGTTCCTGAGCACGAATATCGATCTGCCGGACTCCTCGGCGTTCTTGAGCGTACGAGGCATCTTGCGGAAGAATTGCTTGGTGGTGAGAAGTATCTCAGCCCGCTCCATCCTGTCCACAACCTCGATTGGCATTCTGCCCGCCTGCACCGTCTGGACCAGGCGTCCCTTGTTGACACCGAACGGCAGTATCCTGATGCGGTCTCCAGCGGGCTGGAAGCCGAGCCGCTCGTCTCCCGGTTCCGCCGCGCCGTTGCCGGGGAGAAGCGTGGCGACCGGCGCTTCCCTGGAAACGCTGATCTCGCCGCTCTCGTCCGCGGAGCGTATCTCGGGCGAAACGGGCATCCCGCGCAGCATTGCGTCCACGACCCGCGCAACGTCGTCGTGGACGGCCACCCGGTCCCAGGACTGTATCTCAACCACCACGTCGAACGTGGGCGGAGACTTGCGCTCCAGCACGCTCTTCTGCGTGCGCCGCCGGCGGGCCTCCTCGTCGCCGAGCGTAACCGTCTGTATGCCGCCTATCAGGTCGGACAGCGTGGGGTTGAGCACCAGGTTGCTGAGCGTGTTGCCGTGGGCGGTTGCGATTAGCTGCACGCCTCGCTCAGCTATGGTGCGGGCTGCGGCAGCCTCAAGCTCCGTACCCATCTCGTCGATGATGATGACCTGCGGCATGTGGTTCTCTACCGCCTCGATCATTACCGCGTGCTGCAGCGCCGGCGTGACGACCTGCATGCGCCGGGCGCGGCCGATGGCGGGATGCGGTATGTCGCCGTCGCCCGCGATCTCGTTGGACGTGTCCACGATTATCACGCGCTTGCGCACGTCGTCGGCCAGCACGCGCGCGACCTCCCGGAGCATAGTGGTCTTGCCCATGCCCGGACGGCCCAGGAGCAGGATGCTCTTGCCGCTCCTCACCAGGTCATCGATGACGCGGATGGTGCCGAATACAGCCCGACCTACGCGGCACGTAAGGCCCACGACCTTGGCGCGCCGGTTGCGAATGGCTGAAATGCGGTGCAGCGTCCGCTCGATGCCGGCGCGGTTGTCGTCGCCAAAGTCGCCGATGCGGTCAACCACGTGTTGGATGTCCGCCTCCGTGACCTCGCCGGGCGCAAGCACCACCTCTCGCTCCGGGAACCTGGCCTCGGGCGGGCGTCCCAGGTCAAGCACAACCTCCAGCAGCTCATCCATGCTGCCCAGTTCCCTCAGCGGCGCCTGCACGTAAGGCGGCAGCGCTCCGACCAGGGCTTCCAGGTCGTCGAACACGTACTTCTCGATGCGTTCCTCTATTGCGTCACCCCTTGATTGCGATTACGCCCTCGCGGGCGCCAGGGTCTGTTCCTTCACCCTCACGGCCAGAGGCTTCACCATCAGCTGGTACTGGCGGACCGGCGCAAATTCCGCACGCTCCAGCGCGCGAGCTTGCTCCGGCTGGTGGCTCGGCACAAGCGACAGGAAGGGGGCCGAGAGCCTCCCCTGCTGCAAAGCCCAACTGACCAGGTTGTCCCACGCGTCCGCGTCCTCCGCGGGATGCATCATCGCCTCCAGGCTGTTGACGGACTGCCTGCCGGATCCCACGCGCGCCCAACCGCGAACGATGCCACCGTCCTCGTAAACGCCCTGTCGCACACGCTTACCGGGCGATTCCAGTGCGTGACTCCACTCGTCGAACGTCATTGCGTACTCCCACTTGACCCCGGAAGGTACGCAGCGGTCGTACAGAAGGTACACCTGGTACGCGTCGGAGGGCGTGAGAGAGCGGATGCCGCTCTCGTCTGTTGGCTCAGTGAGAGGCATGGCTTCACGCCTGTAGAGCGTCTCCTGGGTGCAGCGCTTGAACCCGGCCTCCCTGGCCACGTCCACCACGCGGTTCAGTGCAGGCAGCCGCAGGAAGACGCGCTCGCCGCCCTGCTCACCAGCGAGGGCACACAGCCTCTCCAGCAGCTCGATGCCCTCGCTTTCGATCTCCGGCGGCAGGTTGAGCAGATGCACCTCCCACGCCTTGGGGCCTGACCGCGTCCTGACCGAGGCTAGCGCTCGCAGGTGCAATCCTTCGGTCAGCACGCTACCGCACTCCCTCTCCCTGTGCAGCGCTAAGCCCCCGGCTACGGAGCGCGTGCTGGGAGGGCTGTCCACGCCATTGCCGACGCGGTCCCACGTCTGGGCGAGGCTTGGGCCAAGCCGCGGCCCATCGATCAGGTACCAGAGCAAGTCGGTGGTGCGCAGCCTTCGGATCGTCACATCACGCCTCTGACGCCATGCTCAGGAAGTAGGAGTGAAACCTGCAATCGCCGGTGAGCTCCGGATGGAACGACGTTGCCAGTATGTTCCGCTGACGGACGGCCACGACTCTCCCGTCGTCCAGGCAGGCCAGCTGCTTGACGCCCGGGCCAACCTGCTCGATGACCGGTGCGCGGATGAACACGGCGCGGAACGCCTCGTCGCCAAGCTCAGGTACGTGGAGGTCGGCCTCGAAGCTGTCGACCTGCCGCCCGTAGCCGTTGCGCTGCACGTGGACGTCGATGAGACCGAGGGGTTTGGGACGGTCGTCGGTGAGGCTTGCCGCCAGGACTATCAGGCCAGCGCAGGTGCCCCAGGTGGGCATACCATCACGAACGCGCGCCTCGATCTCGCCGGCAAGCTCGAACACGTCCATGAGCCGCGATATGGTGGTGCTTTCACCGCCTGGGATGACCAGCGCTTCCACACCGGCGAGGTCTCTGGGCAGGCGTACCTGCGCCGCCTCGGCCCCGGCGCATTCGAGGGCCGTCGCGTGCTCGGCAAAGTCCCCCTGAAGGGCCAGGACTCCAACCTTCTTGGCCAATCTACCAGCCTCTTACGGCCAGGATCTCCTCCTGCTTCATCGTGCGAATATCCATGCCGGGCATGGGTTCGCCCAGGTCCTCGGACGCCTTGGCGATGACGTCCGGGTCGTTGTAGTGGGTTGTGGCGGCGACGATTGCCTTGGCGCGCGCCTCCGGGTTGTCCGACTTGTAGATGCCGGAGCCGACGAATACGCCCTCAGCGCCTAGCTGCATCATCAGGGCTGCGTCGGCGGGCGTGGCCACGCCACCGGCTGCGAAGTTGACGACGGGCAGACGTGCAGTGTCGTGGACCTCTCGCACCAACTCGAAGGGAGCGCCTAGCGCCTTGGCCTCGGCCATGAGCTCGTCCGGCTGCATGCCGACGATCTTGCGAATCTCGCCCATCACGGAGCGCATGTGGCGCACTGCCTCCACGATGTTGCCGGTGCCGGCCTCGCCCTTGGTGCGGATCATGGCAGCACCCTCACCGATGCGCCTGAGCGCCTCGCCCAGGTCACGGCAGCCGCAGACGAAGGGCACTCTGAAGTCGTGCTTCCAGATGTGGTTGCTCTCGTCGGCGGGCGTGAGCACCTCCGACTCGTCGATGTAGTCGGCCCCCAGCGCCTCAAGCACCTGTGCCTCTACGAAGTGGCCTATCCTGCACTTGGCCATGACCGGGATGGTGACCGCGCTCATGATGGCCGTGATGCGCGTTGGGTCCGCCATGCGCGCAACGCCACCGGCTGCCCGGATGTCGGCGGGCACGCGCTCAAGAGCCATGACGGCGCAGGCACCCGCGTCCTCAGCGATCTTGGCCTGCTCTGCGTTGACCACGTCCATAATCACGCCGCCCTTGAGCATTTGCGCAAGTCCGGCTTTGACACGCCACGTTCCCTGATCCATTTACCGCTCCTCCTCCGGGAAGCATCCCGCTGCTGATGCCATTATACAACAGCCACTAGTGACTTACCAATTGCGCGGGTGCGTTGGGGGTTGGCGCGCGTGGGCCGCGGTTGCATGGCCTCTACTCTGCGACCGTAGGCGCCTCAATCAAGTTGAGGAGGTCTGTTGTTGCTCCAAGACTCAATTGGATACTCCGGTATCTTTCGCATCCCCAAAAGATACTGAAAGGCCGAAAAGTATCATTTGGCAGCGTGAGTGCCTGCCACCGAGTTTCATGTCGTATCCTTCGCCGCTTCCGGCCCTCGTCTCCACTCGCCCTTGTTCGCCTGCGCGCTGCAAGGTAGAATGCGACGGGCGGCAGGCAGGCGGCGCTCGGCAGCAGGACGCGCGGGCGGCACGACGCACAAATCTCGGAGCGAGACCAAGACGCTTTGACTGTACGGAGCAAAAAGCGAGTCATATTCTACGGTTGGTGGCTCCTCGGCGCTGGCACCATCGTGCTGGTGATGCAGGGAGGTCTCTACGCCTACGGCTTCCCGCTCTTCTTCGTGCCCCTGGCCAACACCCTTGGAACCAGCCGTGGCGCCCTCTCCCTGGCCTTCTCATTCACCCGGCTGGAGAGCAGCCTCCTCGGCCCCATCGAAGGGTACCTGATCGACCGCTTTGGCCCCCGCGGTATCATGTACGTGGGGTTCGCCCTGCTTGGCCTGAGCTTCATCCTGTTCAGCTTCGTCGACTCACTGCTGGACTTCTACCTGGTGTTCCCGGTCCTGGCCCTGGGTGCGAGTCTG
This sequence comes from Dehalococcoidia bacterium, assembly GCA_034423135.1. Taxonomy (GTDB): domain Bacteria; phylum Chloroflexota; class Dehalococcoidia; order Lucifugimonadales; family UBA2985; genus JAPPHY01. The sequence goes on from DAOUJC010000014.1 coordinate 89,300, forward strand.
TCCGGGTTCCTGCCGGTGATCACAGCAGTGAACAACTGGTTCTCGCGGCGCAGGGGGCTTGCCACGGGCATATGCTCTGCGGGTGTCAACATCGGCGGCGTGCTGCTGTTCCTGATGGCAATCGCCATCTCCACCTACGGCTGGCGCGCGACCGCAGCCCTCACGGGCGTGCTCATCCTGCTGCTGGGATTCCCGATGACCGCGATGATGCGACACCGGCCCCAGCCCTACGGCTACCTGCCCGACGGCGACGAGGCAGAGGAAGCCGGCGACTCGGAGGACGGCACGTCGTCTCGTGCGCAGGAAGCGTCCGACTTCACGCCAAAGGAGGCGCTAAAGACTCCCGCATTCTGGATCATCGCGTCGGCTCACGGATTCTCGCTGTTCATCGTGGGAACCGTGTCCATCCACCAAGTGCCTCTGCTGGTTGACCACGGGATATCGTTCGAGGCGGCCGCCTCGGTGCTGGCGTTCATGACGCTGGTGGCGATGGTCGGGCGCGTGATCGGCGGCTACCTGGGCGACCTGATCGGCTACAAGGTGATACTGCTGGCGTGCTTCCTGCTGCTTTCCGTGGGCGTGGTGGTGCTCTCCACGGCGCACACAATGACCCAGGCCCTGGTGTACGCGGTGCTCTACGGCCTGGGCTACGGAGCGAGGGCGCCGCTGCTCATCGCCCTGCGCGCCGATTTCTTCGGTCCCCGCAACTTTGCAACCATCATGGGCCTCTCGCAGCCCATCATGGTCATCGGCTCGTTCTTCGGACCCATAGCCGCAGGATACGCCTACGACGTGCAGGGCAGCTACCAGATGATCTTCAGCGTCATCGCCGTCCTCAACCTGGTGGGCGCGGTGCTGATCTTCTTCATCAAGAGGCCGGAGCTCCCCATTCGCAAGGAGGCCGCGGCGGAATCCGGCTAGGCTGCCGGTCTCCTACACCCCGACGCTTACCTTCGCCTTGCGCCTGCCCCTGGATTTCACCTTGCCATTGGTGCTGGCCGCCCCGTTCTCCCGCACCAGCACATCCCGCAGGTAGCGGCCCGTGTGCGACTCCTCTAGCTCCGCAACATCCTCCGGCGTGCCCGCAGCGATCACCTGTCCGCCGCGCTCCCCGGCGCCAGGCCCAAGGTCCACGACCCAGTCGGCGTTCTTGATCAGGTCCAGGTGGTGCTCGATGAGGACTACGGTGTTGCCCGCGTCCACCAGCCGGTGCAGCACGCCCAGCAGGGCGGCGCAGTCCTGGAACGAGAGGCCGGTGGTCGGCTCGTCCAGGATGTAGAGCGTCTTGCCCGTGGCGCGCCGGGACAGCTCCGTGGCCAGCTTCACTCGCTGCGCCTCTCCGCCGCTGAGCGTGGTTGCGGGCTGGCCTAGGCGAATGTACCCCAGACCCACGTCTTTCAGCGTCTCCAGCTTGGAGCGCACGCGCGGGAAGTTCCAGAAAAAGTCCAGCGCCTCCGAGACGGTCATGTCCAGCACCTCGGAGATGTTGCGGTCCTTGAGCGTTATCTCCAGTGCCTCGCGGTTGTACCGCTGCCCGTGGCACACCTCGCACGGCATGGTCACGTTGGGCAGAAACTGCATCTCGATCTGGATGTAGCCCGCGCCGGCGCACGACTCGCACCGGCCGCCCTTGACGTTGAACGAGAATCGGCCCGGGCCGTAGCCGCGCACGCGGGACTCCGGCACTGCGGCGAATATCTCGCGTATGGGCGTGAAGGTGCCCGTGTAGGTTGCCGGGTTGCTGCGCGGCGTCCGTCCGATGGGCGACTGGTCTATGTTCACCACCTTGTCGATGTTCTCGATGCCGTAGACCCCGTCGCACTCGCCCGGCCTGTCCCGTGCCCCGTAGAGCATCTGCGCCAGGCGCTTGTACATCACCTCGTAGACCAGGCTGCTCTTGCCGGAGCCGGACACTCCGGTGATGCACACCAGCATCCCGGTGGGCAGAGTCACGTCTATGTTCTTCAGGTTGTTCTCCCGCGCGCCCCTGACCACCAGCTCGTTCCCGTTGCCGGGGCGCCGCGACTCCGGCAGCGGAATCTTGAGCCGCCCGCTCAGGTACCGGCCGGTGACCGAGACGTCGTGCTGAGACACCTCCTCCACGGTGCCGGTGGCAACTATGTGACCGCCGTGCTCGCCTGCGCCCGGGCCCAGGTCGATGATGTGGTCGGCGGAGCGCATGATGGCCTCATCGTGCTCGACGATGATGACTGTGTTGCCGATGTCTCGCAGGCGCTTCAGTGTGTCGATGAGCAGGTGGTCATCGACGGGATGGAGGCCCACGCTCGGCTCGTCGCAGACGTAGAGCACGCCCATCAGGCCAGAGCCGATCTGCGTGGCCAGCCGGATGCGCTGCGCCTCCCCGCCGCTGAGCGTGGAGGCCGTGCGGTCAAGAGTCAGGTAGTCCAGTCCCACGTCCTTGAGGAACCGCAGGCGGGCATGAATCTCCTTCAGGATCTGGCGGGCGATGGTGCGCTGGCGCTGGTCCAGGGGTGATTGCTCGCTCTCGTCGTCCAGCCACTCAACCCACTCGATCGACTGGCCGATGGTGGCAGACGTCACCTGTATGATGTTTCTGTCCGCTACGGTGACCGCCAGCGACTGAGGCTTGAGGCGTTTTCCGTCGCAGTCTGCGCAGGGGCGGGCGGCCATGTACCGCTCGATCTCCTGGCGCATGTAGTCGGAGGCCGTCTCCTTGTAGCGTCGCTCCAGGTTGGGAATCACGCCCTCGAACCTGGTGTCCCACGTGTACACGCGGCCCCGGTGCGTGCGGTGTCGCATCTTGACCACCTTGCCGCGGTTGCCGTACAGGATGAGGTCAACGTGCTCCTGCTTCAGGTCACGCACCCTGTCCTTGACGGAGAACCCGTACGCCTCCGAAAGCGACACCAACAGGCTCGCAAACCACGGGTTGGCCGTCCCGGAGCGTGACCAGGGCACGACCGCGCCCGCTGCCAGGGTCGCGTCCTTGTTGGGCATGACCAGTTCCGGGTCTATCTCCAGCCGGTAGCCCAGGCCGGTGCAGGTGGGGCAGGCGCCGTGCGGGCTGTTGAACGAAAACGTGCGAGGCTCGATCTCACCCAGGCTCACGCCGCAGTGAACGCAGGCGAACCGCTCGGAGAAGAGCAGCTCCTCGCCGTCCACCACCGACACTTGCACGACGCCGCCTCCCAGGTTGATGGCCTGCTCCACAGAGTCGGTGAAGCGGTTGACGTCGGCATCGTCGCCCACCACCAGCCTGTCCACCACAACCTCGATGGTGTGCCACTTCTGCCGATCCAGGACAATGCTCTCGGACAGGTCTCGTATCTCGCCGTTGACGCGGGCCCTCACGTAGCCTGCGGAGCGGGCGTCCTCCAGAATATCCTTGTGCTCGCCCTTGCGGCGGACCACCAGCGGCGCCATCACCATGATGCGGCTCTCGGCGGGCAGGTTCATGATGGCGTCGACTATCTGCTGCACGGTCTGGCGCTGCACAGGCCTGCCGCACTGGTGGCAGTGGGGTCGGCCGGCGCGGGCGTAGAGGAGGCGCAGGTAGTCGTATATCTCGGTGACGGTGCCGACGGTGGAGCGCGGGTTGTGGGAGACGCCCTTCTGGTCGATGGATATGGCGGGTGACAGGCCCTCTATGTACTCCACGTCGGGCTTCTCCATGAGGCCGAGGAACTGGCGCGCGTAGGCGGAGAGGGACTCGACGTAGCGGCGCTGCCCCTCCGCGTAGATGGTATCGAATGCCAGGGAGCTCTTGCCGGAGCCTGACACGCCGGTGATGACGACCAGCCGGTTCCGGGGTATGGAGACATCGACGTTCTTGAGGTTGTGCTCCCTGGCGCCCTTGACTACGATGCTGTCCTGAGACATGGCGTCCTTTGCTTGCGAAAGTACCAACGGGCCAAGGGATATTCTACCACTACGGCGGGGATTGGGGGCAGGGTGTGGCGTTGTAAAGGGCGTATCTTCTTGACTCGGTAACTCCTCCCCGGTAGTATTCGCGTGGTCTAGTCACGGCAAATGGGTTGAATGATTGTTGTCACCGACGTTTGCCCAGAATTCCAAAGGGGTCATATCGGTCGATATCCCCGAAGGAACCGGGAAGTGTGAACGTGCCCTACGAGACCAAGACGAAGGAGTAGTTTGCCCAATACTGCTACTTGGAGCCTCATACCGTCAAGGCTCTGGAGGAGCAACTAGGAGATCATCCGATGGGAATTGAAGCCAGAAATCGATCGCTCCCCGACTGGTTCAAAAGCGTACGGACGGGTGAGTTAGTACTGCCTAGATTCCAACGATTTGAGAGCTGGAGTCACTCTGAAGTAGTTACACTTATGGACTCCGTATTGCGCGGCCGACCTTTCGGAGCAGCGTTGGTGCTTTACGTAGGGAATGATAAACCATTCGTAAGCCGCCCGATGTCTGGTGCCCCGATGCCAACTCAACGAACAACTGAGCACCTGTTGGATGGGCAACAGAGGCTAACCGCACTCTGGAAGGCCCTCAACAACCTATACGAAGATCGAACGTACTTTGCCTCTCTGAAGACACCAGATGACGAGGACACGCCTATTGTAGATAGTGTAGCTCGATGGATGAATGGGGATCGAAAATACCCACTTTGGGCCGATGACCCAAAGGAGCAACTAAGGCGTGGCCTCGTGCCCATGTACCTCTTGAATCCTGAGATAAAGTTGGAAGAGATTGGCAACTGGTGTACCAGCGCTACGGATTCCATTGAAGAGAGCCAAGCCGTTCAATGGCAGGTCATACCACTCCAAGGGGCAGTGCGAGAGGCGAATCTGCCATTCCTAGCCTTGCCGGTTGGGACATCCGCCCCCGTGGCCATTGACGTCTTCATCAAGATGAATACCACTTCAGCCCAGCTTTCTGCCTTCGACATATTAGTTGCACAGTTTGAGGGATCAACTGGGCAATCTCTTCACGACCTAGTGGAGGCTTTGCGGGCCGTTGTTCCAGCAGCGGAACGCTATCTTCCAGTCTCGGATCTAGTCTTGCGGGTTGCTGCACTGCGGGAGGACCATCCCCCTACTGAATCTTCGTTCATGCGTTTGAATATGCGACGTCTATTGGACGACTGGCCTGAGATTGAGCGTGGCATCGCTGGAGCGGTTGGTTTCCTGAACGATGAACACATATTTGACCGGGATAGACTACCTACAGTTGCAGTCATGCCAGTGCTCGCCTCCGTATGGAGCCGGATGCCACAGTCAGGCGACGCGCACGGCCAAGCACGTACATTACTGCGGAAATACCTGTGGCGGTCTTTCTTTACTGACCGCTATGAACGTTCCGCAGCTACTGCTGCCCTTCAAGACCATCGCGGTCTAGTTGCTCAACTTGTAACCCACAAGGCAGATGCCCCGATTCCGATTCTGGACAATACTGAGTACCCAATTGCAGAAGTTGAAATGCTAAAGAGAGCTCCTTGGCCAAAGCTGCGTAACACCCTGGCGCGAGGAATACTGGCGGTATCCCTTAGAGGAGGCGGAAGGGATTTTGCTGACGACACACCGGCCAATCAAGATTCCGTACCCAAACGCGAGTACCACCATTTGTTCCCGGCTTCTTTGCTCAGAAATGAAGCTGGTCTTGAAGAATCGGTGATCAACCTTGCGTTGAATTGCGCACTCTTAACGTGGAATACAAACCGGGACATTTCGGCAAAAGAGCCTGTCGCATACCTGAGGGAACGTGTGAAACTCCGAGATGGTACCAATTTGGATACCCGCCAAATTAAGGACCGCCTAGGTTCACATACTATTCCCTTCGACGAGCTCAATGTCGGAGGATACTCTGAGGAATCTGAAAAGGACAAGAGAGCCGGGAGAATCAAATCAGACTACGAAAAGTTTCTTGATGCTCGCGCAAAAGCTATCCACCGCGCAGCAGTGAAGCTATGTAACGGGGAGCATTGGAATGGTCTCGCATGAGCGGAATCAGCAATTACGCTATCTTCTTCCCAGTCCACCACTAGTGTTCGCTTAAGGAACTGCTACCGCCCATCGTCCCAAACACGCCCCCACTCCCTACGAAAACCACCTGCATTTGACAGCTTGCTACGCATGGCCTACCATTAGCCAAGGCAATGCGGGCGTCCGCCACGCCACCTCTCTGACGCCCACGCCGAGTCTATACACGGAAGTCGTAAAGTGGAACCCCGCATACTGGACAGAATCAACGAGCCCGCCGACCTCAGGTCGCTCTCCTATGACCAGGTAGCCCAGGTAGCCCAGGAGGCCCGTGACACCATAATCTCCGTCATAACGGAGCGAGGAGGCCACCTCGCCTCAAACCTTGGCGTGGTGGAGCTCACCCTGGCCCTTCACCGCATATTCAACAGTCCCACGGACAGCATTGTCTGGGACACCACCAATCAGACCTACACCCACAAGCTGGTCACCGGCCGGCGAGACGAGTTCCCCAACATTCGCCTGGAAGGAGGCCTGTCCGGGTTCGGAGAGCCTACGGAGAGCCCCCACGACACGCTGGCCGCCGGCCACGCCGGCACCGGCCTCTCCATCGCGTTGGGCATAGCGCAGGGCGCCGCACAGCGAAATCTCGATTCGTGGACCATCGCCGTTGTGGGCGACGGCGCCATGACCTCCGGCTCCAGCTTTGAGGCCGTCAACAACATCGTCCATCTTAACCCGGAGAAGTTCGTCGTAGTCCTCAACGACAACGGCATGTCCATCTCCGAGAACATCGGCTTCCTCACCAACTGGCGAAAGAGCCTGATTACACACCCGGAAGTGCAGACCATGATCGGCCGGGCAAGGGCGTTCTCTCAGCGAGTGCCCAGTGGCGACGTGCTTTACCGGCTGGTCAGGCGTCTCAACACGGGGCTTGCCGGCCTAATCGTGCCTACGATGTTCTGGACCGAGTTGGGGTTCCAGTACCTGGGCCCTGTGGATGGCCACGACATCAGGCAGATGGAGGAGGTCCTGCGACAGGCCAGGACGCCCACCGGCTCCGTGCCGCTGGTGCACGTGGTGACTCACAAGGGCCACGGCTACGAGCCCGCCGAGGAAGACCCGGTCAAGTTCCACCAGCCAAGCTCGCCTCTTGGCAGCGGGTCCGGCGCGCCCACCTACTCCAAGGTGTTCTCGCAGACGTTGACGCGGCTCATGCGCGACGACGAGACGGTCGTGGGCATCAGCGCAGCCATGCTGGAGGGCACCGGCCTGGTGGACGTTCAGCGCGACTTCCCCGACAGAGTCTTCGACGTGGGCATTGCAGAGCAGCACGCGGTGAGCATGGCTGCCGGCATGGCCTCCAGCGGCCTGCACCCGTTCGTCTCCATCTACTCCACCTTCCTTCAGAGGGCATTCGACCAGGTTGTGCACGACATCTGCCTGCAGAACCTGCCAGTGACCATCATCGCCGACCGCGCCGGCATTGTGGGCGAGGACGGCAAGACGCACCACGGCGCATTCGACATATCGTACCTCCGCTGCCTGCCAAACGCAGTGCTGGCTGCGCCAATGGACGAGAACGAGCTGCAGCACCTGGTGTACACCGCCTACCGACACGAGGGGCCGTTCGCCATACGCATCGCAAGAGGTGCTGCCGTCGGAACGCCCCTGGACGAGGAGCTGCACGAACTGCCCATAGGCAAGGGGCAGGTGGTCCGGGAGGGCAGCGACGTGGTCATCTTTGCCCTGGGCAAGTCGGTGAGCGCTGCCCTGCAGGCGGCAGAGAAGCTTGCAGAAGACGGCATTTCCTGCGGCGTGGTCAACCCGATATTCGTCAAGCCGCTGGACGTTGAGCTGCTCCTCAAGGAGGCGCGCCGGACTCGCCGCGTGGTCACTGTGGAGGAGAACGTACTGGCGGGAGGATTCGGCTCTGCGGTGCTGGAGGCGATAGCCGAGGCTGGGCTGGAGTACACGTCCGTACATCGTATCGGCATGCCGGACTCCTTCATCGAGCACGGCACGGCCGGCGACCAGCGGAAGCGCCTGCAACTCGATGCGGAGGGCATAGCGTCGAGTGTGCTGAGTGAGTTCTTCCCGCAGGTGGGCGCACCGAAGGCGTAGCCCCTGCGGAGCTTCCGGTCCGTTCCGATCTACACGTCTGTCCGGTACAGGTAGCGGATGTCCCAGAGCCCGTACAGCGTGGGCGTGGAGTTTCCGAAGACGTTGCGTACGGCGCTGATCCTCTCGGATAGCGTGGTGTAGATCACGGGCACGTTCTCCGCAGCCAGCTCCTGCGCCCGGTGGTAGTAGCCAACTCGCGTCTCGCTATCGAGCTCCTGGCTCGCCTTCACGTACAGCTCGTCGATCTCAGCCTCCCACTCGGTGGCGGGAGACGGCTGGTTGGGGTACCACAGGTGCAGCCCCTCGGAGCTGTGCCAGAAGGTGATGCCGCCGTGCGGGTCGGTGCCGCCCGTGAACCCGATGATCATGGCCTCCCAGTCGTAGGTGGCCGTCAGCTGCGTGACCAGGTCACCGAACTCGATCAGCTTGTACTCCACGTCAAGGCCAATCTCCTTCATGTTCTCGCTGATCAGCCTGCCGACCTCCGCGCGTACGCTGTTGTCCCCGTTGGTCACCAGCGAGAACGCGATCTCGTTGCCTTCGTCATCTTCACGAACGCCATCCCCGTTAGTGTCGGTCCAGCCGAGACTGTCCAGGATCTCGTTCGCCGCTTCCAGGTCGAAGGCGTACTTTCGCACGTCCGGGTTGTGGAAGTCGCCCGTGGCCGGGCTGATCGACGACCACTGCGGGTACCCCACGCCGTGCTGCACCTCGTCGATGATGGTGGTCTTGTCGATGGTGTGAGCCACGGCCTGCCGGAACTCCGCGTTCTGGAACCACCTCAGCTTCTCGGGTGCTATGTAGGGCTCGCCTGAGTCGGCGCTCATGCCGGGATTCATGTTGAACCCCATGAACGTGGTGCCGAATGCGGGACCGCGCCTGTAGATCGTGAAGTTACCCTCCTCCTGGAGGGGTTCGAGTCCTGCCAGTTCCTCACCGAGCACGCCGTGCACGTCAGCCTCGCCTGCCTTGAAGCTCGCCAGTTCCGATGCGAGGTCGGGCACAATCACGCGTACGAGCTCATCCAGGTACGGTAGGGAGTTGCCCGCATCGTCCTTGAGCCAGTAGTTGGGGTTGCGCTGCAGCACCACGCTTTCTTCTGGGACGTAGCTCCCGATTGTGAACGGGCCCGTGCCAATGATCTCGGAAGGGTCGGTGTTGATGTCCCACGTTTCGGTGAAGGTGCCGTCGTCTACGTGCTTCTCAAGGATGTGCCTCGGATAGATGGCCGTGCCCATGGAGCGCAGGAACGTGGCGAACGGCACCGGGAGTACACACTGGACGGTGTAGTCGTCCAGCGCCGTGACATTCATGGGCGACTCCTCCCACTCACCGCTGGCTTCGTCCAGGTACCGGAAGTGGAAGGTCGCGCGGCTGCTGGCCGGGATATCGTCGTTGTAGATTATGCGGTTGAAGGTGAAGTCCACGTCGCGGGCGGTGAAGGGCTCTCCGTCATGCCACGTTACGTCCCGGCGCAGGTGGAACATCCACGTCAGGCCGTCGTCGGAGCGCTCCCAGGACTCCGCCAGCGAAGGCTCTACCTCGTCGGTCAGCCACGAAGTCTCGGTAAGGCCGTCGTAGAGGTATCCCAGGACTCCCGACGACGAGGCGTCCGTGGAAATGGCTAGATTGAAGGTGAGAGGCTCGGAAATGGTGGCGACGGTCAGGGAGCCTCCGTGCTCCCCGATGGTGTACTCGAACGCCTCTGCGTTCCTCCTGAGCTGCTCCACAACGGTAGGCTCAGGCGTAGACGTAGGCGTGGGAGCCGGGGTGGAGGTGGCCGTCGGCGCTGCTGTCGCGGTCGGCGCTGGGGTCGTCGGGGTGGCTGTGTTGACTGGCCCTCCGTCGGACGGAGTCGCGCACGCTGCAACCGATAGCGCGCTGAGGACGAGGAAAAGGGCAAGGGTGTTTCGAAGTTTGCCTCTCATTGCCCAGCAATGTTAGGCAGAGCCGGTGGTGGTGTCAAGCGTGGGCTGAAGCCATGACGCGGGCGCCGACCCGGTGCGCCCCACTCAGATCGCAGTTGCCGTAAGCTACCGGATAGCCTATAATGCGGGTGTTCCTGGCACCATAATCACTCAGAGGAGAGGCCACTCATCATGCTGAGGTTCGCCGAGGAAATCATACTGCTCCTTCTTGACGACGATGGCAGATTCGCACGGCTGCCAAGCTGGTCGCTACACTATGCGCTGGCAGGCGGCGTGTTGATGGATCTCGCACTCGAGAACCGCATCGACACCGACCTGGAGAAGCTGGTGTTAATCGACTCCACGCCTGTGGGAGACAGCCTCCTGGACCCCACGCTCGCCGACATCGCGGAGGGTGTGGAGAGCGATGCACGCTACTGGGTGGGACGCACCGCCGCCCGTGGAGAAGAGCTCCGCGATGAGGCCCTCAGGCGCCTGGTTGACCTGGGCATCCTGGAGAGGCGAGAAGACAGCTTCCTGTGGGTGTTTCGTGCGAGGCGCTACCCCTCCATTGACGGACAGGTGGAGCGGGAGGTCAAGCTGCGAATTATGGGCGTGCTGTTCAGCGACGAGATACCTGACCCGCGGGACATCGTCGTGATCTGCCTGGCCGACGCCTGCGGCATCTTCAACGAGCTGCTCTCCTCACGGGAGGTCGAAAGCGTGGCGCCGCGAATCGAGCAGGTGCGCAGGCTGGACCTCATAGGACAGGCCACCACGCAGGCCATTCGCGACATCGAAGTGTCGATAGCCACCTCGATGAACCAGCAGCTCTTCTGATTCCAGGGACTGCGCCCTCCGCAACCGACCGACCCCGGCACCCCTCTAGTGCCGCGTGGCGCGCCCCTTGAGCGCCAGCAGCGCCAATCCCAGGCTGACCACCCCCACCAGCCCCACCGCACCCACGCCCTGCAGCAACACAACCGGCTCCCAGCCCTCGGTAATCAGCGACCGCAGGGCGGCGAGCAGGTAAGTCACGGGGTTGTAGTCCGCCACTGTTGCCATCCACGACGTCATCGCCTCCTGGGGCAGGAAAAGCGTGGTCATGAACAGGAACGGGAAGAACAACAGGAACGTCAGGTTCACGGCGGCGACGTTGCCGGTCTTCAATGCGATGGCGTAGGGGAACCCTGCGAATATCAGGCCCCATAGCCCGCCCAGCAGCATGAACACCAGCACGCCCAGCACGCCCGACGCGAAGTGTACGCCCACCAGAAAGCCCATGAACACCACGGGGATGGTCAGCAGCACCACCAGCGCAAAGTCGGCGAGCATCAGGCCAAGCAACAGCGCCAGCCGGTTCACCGGCGTGATCACCAGCCGGTCGAAGTAGCCGCTCTGGATGTCGGTCACAACTGTGATGGCGCGTGACACGCCCGTAACGGCGAACAGTATCGCAACCGGCAGCTGGAACGCCTTGTAGTCCAGCCCCGGAATCTGCTCGGCGAAGTCGGCCAGCGCACCAATGTTGAGGAAGAAGAAGAACACCGGAATCACGAGCGCGGGTATGGTGACCTCCGGGTCCCTGGCCACGGAACGGACCGCCCGTTCCGCCACGGAGGCGATGTCCCGCAGGAATCCCGCCCTGCGAGCCTGGACCGGCGTTGCGGTTGTAACACGAGTTGCCAACTGTTGTACTCCTAGGCCTCGGTTGCTGCGATTGTGAGATCGAAGAATGCGCCCGTCACTACGTCTGCGCCCCGTCGTCCTCCGGTGGCCACTGCTGGTCGGAGGCCTCGTCCTGGAGCCGCTCGCCGGTGACCTGCAGAAACACGTCGTCGAGCGTAGGCGTGCGGAGGGTGAGCTCCTGCACTGCAACGCCTTGCCGGGCCAACGCCAAAGCCACGTCACTGATCACGGCCGCCCCGTTACCGACGCTGGCGGTCACCTCGCTGCCGTGCACCGCAACGCTGATCACGCGGCCCGTGCCCATCAGAGCGCTCTCGGCCGCTTCCACGTCTCCGTCCACCTTAATGATGATCAGGTCCGAGCCTCTCGCGCGCTTCAGCTCCTCCGGCGTGCCCTGCGCAGCCAGCCGGCCGCGGCTGATGATACCGACTCGGTGGGCCAAGGCATCGGCCTCCTCCAGATACTGGGTAGTGAGGAATATGGTCACGCCCAGCTTCTCGTTGACGCCTCGCACCTCCTCCCAGACCCGGGCGCGGCTGACGGGGTCGAGGCCCGTTGTCGGCTCGTCCAGGAAGAGCACCTCCGGGTTGTGTATGAGGGCTGCGGCCAAGTCCAGCCGGCGCTTCATCCCCCCGGAGTAGGTGCCGATGAACCTGTCCATCGCGTCGCCAATGTCGATGAGGTCCGACAGGTCTGCGATGCGCTGGTTGACCTGCTTTCGGGGCAGGCCGTAGAGCCGCCCCTGCAGGCGCAGCAGCTCGCGGCCGGTCTGCTTTGCGTCCAGGGCCGCGTCCTGCAGGGCCACTCCGATGCGCAGCCGCACCTCCTCCGGCCGGCTGACCGCGTCGTAGCCCGCTACTATCATGCTGCCAGCGGTGGGGGCCAGCAGTGTGACGAGCATTCGGATGACCGTGGTCTTTCCCGCGCCGTTGGGGCCCAGGAATCCGAATATCTCGCCCTTGCGCACCTTGAGGTCCACGCCGTCGACCGCCCGCACCGTTCCGAACGTGCGGACGAGCCCCTCCACGGCTATGGCGTATGTGTTGTCTGCTGCTGCGCTCATCCGGAATTCGCCCTCAAGCGCAACATTGTAAAGTCCATGAGCGCGCTCGGCAACCCACTCCCGTCACGGTCGGGGCCTGCAGACTCGGAGTCTGCAGCGGGCGTGGGTTTCGGACGAACTTCCGGATCGCAGCCCAGCCGCTAGTCGAACATCAGGACGCTGCGAGTCACCTCGCCCGCCTTCATGGCGCGGAAGGCCTCGTTAACGTCCTCCAGGCGGCCGCGGCGGGTGATCATCTCGTCCAGCAGCAGCCGTCCCTGGCGGTACAGCTCGATGAGGCGGGGCATGTCTGTGCGGAACCGATTGGAACCCATGCCGCTGCCTTGGATCTTCCGCTCGCTGAGGAACATTCGCCCTTCGATCTCCACCTTCTCCCCCACGGGAATCATGCCCACGACGGTTGCGGTGCCCCCGGGAATCAGGCAGTTCCACGCCTGCTCGGCAGCTATCTTGAGGCCGATGGCTTCGAAGGAGTAGTCCACGCCTCCGCCGCTGAGGTTACGTATCGCTTCCACCGGGTCATGCGATGAGGCGTCGACCACGTGTGTAGCTCCCAGCTCCAGGGCGTGGGCCAGCTTCGGCTCCACCACGTCCACGGCGATGATCTGCCTGGCTCCGGCGATGCGCGCTCCCTGCACAACGGACATTCCAACTCCGCCAAGACCGAATACGGCTACGCTGCATCCTGCCTCTATCCGGGCGGTGTTGAATACCGCGCCCACGCCGGTTATGACGCCACAGCCGATGAGCGCTGCACGGTCCAACGGCATGTCATCGTCGATCTTGACCAGCGCGTTCTCGTGGACGAGCATTCGCTCGGCGTAGCTGGACAGGTTGAAGCCCTGCGTGAGGGCTGCGCCGTTGCGGGCAAGCGATAGCCGCGGAGGCTCGTCCTCGGTCCGGCGGGGCCTCTGGGAGCAGCGGTTGGGGTGGCCGGAAAGGCACTGGTGGCAGGCGCCGCAGAAGACGGACAGGCAGGAAATAACATGGTCGCCGGGCTTGAGGTATGTAACCAGTTCGCCAACCTCCTCCACAACACCCGCAGTCTCGTGGCCCAGGATGGCAGGCGTGACCATGGGGTACAGCCCTTCCATGAAGTGGAGGTCGCTGTGGCAGACGCCGCTCGCGGCAGTGCGCACCACGACCTCCCGGGCCATTGGCCCGTCGATGTTCACCTCCTCGATTTCCAGGGGCGTGTTGACGGCATGAAACACGGCGGCCTTCACGATGCACCTCCCGATTTCAACTTGGTCCCATCGCCGGGGCTTCTCACAGGTCGAGCGCCCGCGGCGCTGCGCCCAGTCACCTGTCGCCGGCCATCACCCTGCGCTGAATGATCTCCAGCGCAATGCCCATGCCAATAGGCAGAAATCCAAGTGCATTCCCCAGGATGACCCAGCCAACCCCCATGCCGATCACAATTCCGTTCCACATCCCGGACCAGCGTTGGCGCTTTGCCAGGGCAAGCTCGGGTCTCTGCTCTTCCATGTTCACCCTCCTGGACTCGATGGGTACAACTATACTCCCATGCAGCCCGTTTTGCCAAACTGCAACGGAGGGCGGCAACCAAGGCTAGCGCCGGCTGAGGCCCAAGCGTATCTTCTCCTCCGGCGAGAGCGCCGACACATCGACACCTGAGCGGGCCGGTGCGCCAGACGGCGTGCGCTCCATCAGCGCCCGCTCCTCGAGACGGCCACGCACGTGCTCCACTATCTGCCGGGCACGCGCGTGCGACGCCTGAAGCTCCTCGATGGTGTCGCCGGACACCAGGTCCGCGGGCAGACCGGGTTCCGCCTCCAGCATCGAAGCGCGGTAGGCATCCAGCGCCTGCGAGAGCTGCGCCCTCATCCCATCCACCTGCTGCTCGCGTTCGGCGGCTGCGCGCTCCATGCCGCTCACGGCAGACTCCAGTTCCGCAATGCGGGCGTCCCTCTGCTCCAGCGTCCCGTTGAGACGCACAACCACCTGCTCTCTGTCCGACAGTCCAGCCTCCAGCTCCGCGATGCGCCCAGCGAGCGCCGTTGCCGCGTCGGTTTCCTCCCCAGTGGTCTCCTCCGGCTGCTCTGCAATCGTGGTCTCGTCCGTGGTGTTCTCGTCGTCATTCATGGCTTGCTCCTGCGAGTGATTGGGCGCAGGATACGCGGCACCGGCGGAGGCGGGCAAGCGGGAGATGGCAGAGTCAATGCGCACGGAATAACCGACGTGTGGTAACATTCGCACATCCCACTCAGATTCGCAGACGAACAAAACGCAGGAGGACTCAAATGAGCACGACTCGTAGAGCAGAGGCTACCTGGGACGGCGATCTTGTATCAGGAAGCGGTGTGGTAAGCGCGGTGAGCAGCGGAGTGTTCACAGACCTGCCGGTGACCTGGATTTCCCGGACCGCGGATGCCGGTGGCCGGACCAGCCCGGAGGAGCTTGTGGCCGCGGCGCATGCGGCCTGCTACAGCATGGCGTTGTCGTACGGGCTGGCCGGCGCGGGCACGCCTCCCACTAAGCTTGAGGTCAGCGCAACCGTGACATTCGAGGTGGGCCAGGGCGGGCCGAAGGTAGCATCGAGCGCCCTCACCGTGCGCGGCGAGGTACCGGGCCTGGACGCCGACAGCTTCCGCGCGGCGGCCGAGGCTGCCAAGGACGCATGCCCCATCTCGCAGGCGCTGCAGGGCAATGTGGCGCTGAGTGTGGAGGCCACGCTGGCGTAGGCCGCAGGCCCAGTACCGCAATCGATTCGAGGCACTCCGAAGCCCCCATATGCGAGCCAGGATTCCCATCGCCAGCCTGCTTGTGGCCGCGGCGCTGATGATGGCCGCGGCCTGCACCCTCGCGCCGCCGCCGACCGCTGCGCCCCGATCGACACCCACACCCACGGAAATTCCAACCCAATCGGTCACGCCCGCGCCGACGGAGGCACCCACGGCAACTGCGCCTGCTAGAGTGACGCCTGTAGCCACAGACCTGTCTGCCCCGACTGCTGTGCCAGCGCCCACAGAGGCCCCCACGTCAACCGCCGCGCATACACGTGCGGAACGTGCCACCCCGCCACCTAGGGAGACCGCCACGCCCACCTTCACGCCTGCGCCCACCGTTACACCTCTGCCGACCAGGACGCCTTTGCCCACACTCTCGCCGGAGGCGGTTGCGGCCACGGAAGCCCTGCTACCGGACTGGGTCGAAGATAGGTCCGATTTGACGTCATTCCTTCTCGATCTGAAGCGTAACTGGCCGGCAGCGTCAGCATTGTTCGAGAGCCTGGAGTGGGTGCGGGACGGTATCGGCAACTCGCCTTCCGGACGCGACACATTGGAGGTAGACTTTGTGTCAGGCCTCAAGGATTCCTGGGCACTTGGCCCAACCGGCCAAGAGATATCCATTAGGTTAATGGGCAAATCCTGGATGCAGGACAAAATCAGCCGAGAAGAGTCGCTGGTGGCGGGCTCCCTATGGCGCCTCTTCAGAACGAACTCAACAGCCTCCATGCACCTGATACAATTGCCATTCCTTGACTCCGTGGATGGAGCGCATGAACTCAGGACTATCGGCCTGGTTGGACACATGCTATATGACGACCGGGGGGCGTTACAGAGGCTTCTCTCCAGTCAGGAATTCGCTGGAGGCATAACCGATGACCACGTGACAGCCCTGGAGTTGATCAACTCTGAGCGCTTTGATCCTGAGGCAGTCGCTGCGATAAGGGGGCTTCCATGGGTCCAGGACGGAACGGACGCGTCCGACTGGGAGGAGGTGAATGCGTTAATCCGCTTGGCCCGGAATTCGCATGTGTTCTTCCGCGCAGCAATGGACTCACTTGGAGTACAAGACGGGATTTCGCCGGAAGAGTTGACTGTAATCCAATCCCTGTATGGGGCTGGTTCTTGGCCGTGGCAGGACTACGATAGCGCAGTGACCGCCATTGAGGCGTTGCCGTGGATCCAAGACGGCGTGCACGGGTCAGAGTGGGATGGCGCAGTGGCACTGTTGCGCCTAGGCGATTTGGACTTTACGACATTCTGGTCAACTATCCGATTAGACTGGGTGCAGGACGGCATCAGCGAGGATGAGATAGAGATGATTGCCTCACTCAGTTAGCATGTCTGCCAGCCGCCTTGCACTCACGGCGTAGGTCAGCCCGGCTGGTGGGGGCAGCTCGCTCCCGCCCCGCGCACCCCGCAGCCCAATCTGATATACTCTAAGTCGCACCTATCACTCGGAGGCTGCGGCCATGACCATGACCACCGGCATCAGGCACCTTCTGTCCGTGGCGGACCTCTCGCCTGCGGAGATCGAGGGCATGCTGCGCCGTGCGCCCGAGCTCAAGGGCGCGCCTGCTCCGCAGGTCCTGGCGGGCAGGACTGTTGCCCTCGTGTTCGAGAAGCCGTCCCTCCGCACCAGGGTCAGCTTCGACGTAGCGATTCACCAGCTTGGCGGCCACGCTCTCTACCTGGGCCGCGACGAGGTCGGCATGGGCGTGCGTGAGCCGGTGTCCGATACCGCTCGCATCCTCTCGCGCTACGTGGACGCCATCGTGGTGCGGACGTTCGCGCAGGCCACGCTGGAGACGCTGGCCCAGTACTCGTCCGTGCCCGTCATCAACGCCCTGTCCGGCGCCGAGCACCCGTGCCAGGCCCTAGCCGACCTGCTCACCATCCAGGAGCACAAGGGGCGTCTTGCCGGGATCACCGTCGCATACATCGGCGATGGCAACAACGTCGCGGTTAGCCTTGCAATCGCAGCCGCGTCCGTCGGCGCCAACTTCTCGATCGCATCGCCGGCGGGCTACGAGCTGCCCGCGGAGGCCGTCGAGGAGACGCGCAGGCGCGCCGCTCTTACGGGAGCACAGGTCACGCTCACCGACAGCCCGCAGCAGGCTGTCGCGGGCGCCGCCGTGGTCTACACGGACGTGTGGACCAGCATGGGCCAGGAGGCCGAGGCCGAGCTTCGCCGCCAGGCCTTTCGCGGCTTTCGGGTCGACTCGGAGTTGATGGCAGCAGCAGGCGAGGGCGCGCTGTTCATGCACCCGCTGCCGGCGCACCCGGGCGAGGAGATCGCCGAGGGGATGCTGGAGCACCCGCAGTCGGTGGTGTTCGACCAGGCGGAGAACCGCCTGCACGTCCAGAGGGCGATACTCGCCGAGCTGTTCTCCACGGAGGGGTGACGCGTGGCCAGGCCACTGGTAGCCATCGTGGGGCGGCCGAACGTGGGCAAGTCCACGCTCTTCAACCGGCTGGCCGGTCAGCCCCTCGCCATCGTATCCGACGTGCCGGGCACCACCCGCGACCGCGTGGCGGCAGGCGTACCCTTCCGAGACGGCTCGCTGATACTGGTGGACACCGGCGGCATCGAAACCGCGCCCGCATCCAACCTGTGGGAGCAGGTGCGCGCACAGGTGGAAATCGCCCTGGATGAGTCTGACGCCATCATCTTCCTCACAGACGTGGTGGATGGCGTCACCCCGTCTGACATCGCCATCGCTCAGTCGCTTCGAGAGCGAGGCAAGCCAATCGCGCTCGCCGTGAACAAGGTGGACAACCCCCGGCGGGAGCTGGACGCCACCGAGTTCTACTCGCTGGGCCTGGGAGAGCCGCTCCCCATCAGCGCGTACCACAACATGGGCATCAGGGACCTGCTGAGCACGCTGGACGAGCTGCTGCCCGAGCCTGCGGACGAAGAGGACGAGACCGAAGGGCTGAAGCTGGCGATAGTCGGTCGGCCCAACGTGGGCAAGTCCATGCTGCTCAACTCGATCCTGGGTCACGGCCGCGTCATCGTGTCCGATACGCCGGGCACCACGCGCGACGCCGTCGACATTCCGTTCGACTTCAACGACGAGCCGGTCACGCTCATCGACACAGCCGGACTGAGGCGACGCGGCCGCATCGAGCAGGGCATCGAGCAGTACAGCGTGCTCCGGGCGGCGCGCGCCATAGAACGCTCCAACGTGTGCCTGCTGGTCATCGACGCCACGGAGTCCATCACCGCGCAAGACACGCACGTGGCCGGATACGTCACGGACGCCTACAAGGGCGTTGTGGTGGTGGTCAACAAGTGGGACCTGGCGGGGCAGGAAACCGACACGGAGTGGATGGAAGCGGAGGTGCGCAGCCGCCTGAGGTTCGTCTCGCACGCGCCGGTGCGCTTCACGTCCGCGCTCACGGGCGAAGGCGTGCAGGAGGTGATGGAGACGGCGGTGCACGTCTACGAGCAGGGCCGAAAGATGGTCTCCCGCGGGGCGCTCGACAGAACGCTCATGAATGCGCTGGCCGAGCACCTGCCGACCGGACGCGGCAGACGGCCGCTCAAGGTGTTTCGCATGTACCAGAAGGGCGTGAGCCCGCCCACTTTCGTCACATTCGTCAACAACCCTGAGCTGGTGCACTTCTCCTACCAGCGCTACCTTGAGAACCGCCTGCGCTCGGCGTTCGGCTTTGCGGGGAACCCCATACACCTGATATTCTCCACCAGGGGTAGGAGAAGATGATTATCGTCCTGCTGCTACTTGCCAGCTACCTGCTGGGCGCGCTGCCGTTCGGCCTGCTCATGGCGAAGCTCGTGCGAGGCATCGACGTGCGACGCTACGGAAGCGGCAGCACGGGCATGACCAACGTGCTGCGAACGATCGGTGTCGTGCCAGCGCTCGTGGTGCTGGCGCTGGACGCGGGCAAGGGAATTGTGGCGGTGTTCCTGGCCAGGGCACTCGACGCAGGGCTGGCCGTGGAGGCGTCCGCGGCGCTGGCGGCGCTCGTTGGCCACAACTGGTCGGTCTTCATCCGCTTCCAGGGAGGCAAGGGCACTGCCACCGGGGTCGGCGCGCTCTGCGCACTTTCGCCGGTCGCCGGCCTCATCGCGCTGCTGGTGGGCGTGCCCGTAATCGCGCTCAGCCGGTACGTATCGCTGGGGTCGGTGCTCGGCGCTTCCACCGCGGCCATTTCAGTGCCGGTCCTGGCGATGGCCGACCCTTCGATGCCGCTCGGCGTGCCGTCGTACGGCTATGCCATCTACACCTCGATTGGCGTCCCGCTGATACTCCTCAAGCACAGGTCCAACTTGGCGCGGCTGGTCAGGGGGCAGGAACGAAAGCTGGGTGAGTCCGTGCCACTGAGCGAGACGCAGGGCTGAGCCTCGGAGGCCGCATGGCGAGAGTGACCGTTGTAGGCACCACAAGCTGGGGGACCACGCTGGCCATCCTGCTGGCCAACAACGGCTCTGACGTGGCGCTGTGGGCGCGAACCGAAGAGGAGGCGTCGGCGCTGCGTGAGGCGGGCGAGAACCCGCGCCTGCCGCCCGGCTCGACCTTCCCGCCCGGTCTGCGCGTCACGTCATCCCTGGCGGACGCCGCACCGAACGCCGACATGGTCGTCGTGTCGGTGCCGTCGCGAAGCCTGCGCGAGAACATGCGCGCCGTGCGCCCGCACCTGACCGACGGCGCCATCGTTCTGAGCGCCACCAAGGGTATGGAGATCGAGTCGGCAAGGCGCATGAGCGAGGTGATGGAGGAGGAGCTGCCGGAGCAGCTCCACGACCGCATCGCCGTGCTGTCCGGCCCCAACCTGGCGCGGGAGATCGTGCGCGGCATGCCGGCGTCGACGGTCATCGCCTCCCGCAGTGAGGACGTCGCACTGAGGGCGCAGGAGCTCTTCATGTCGCCCGCGTTCAGGGTGTACACCAACGGCGACGTGATCGGCGTGGAGCTTGGCGGGGCGCTCAAGAACATCATCGCGCTGGGCGCGGGCATCTGCGACGGCCTGGGCTACGGCGACAACGGGAAGGCGGCGTTCATCACCCGCGGGCTAGTGGAGATGACGCGGCTGGCCGTGGCCGCAGGCGCCAACCCTCTGACGCTGGCCGGGCTGGCCGGATTGGGCGACCTGGTGGCCACCTGCTCCAGCCCGCTGAGCAGGAACCGGCACGTCGGCGAGCAGCTTGCGGCGGGCCTGCGACTCGATGAGGTGCTGACCTCGATGCAGAACGTGGCGGAGGGCATCGACACCACCAGGGCGGCGCTCACGCTGGCGTCGCGGCTGGGCGTGGACATGCCGCTGACGCAGGCGATCAGCGCTGTGCTGTTCCGTGGCGTGGAGCCGCGCTCGGCGGTGGCGGAGCTGATGGGCCGCGCGCCTCGTTCGGAGTGGGCGGGGCTGGAGGGGTAGGGGGCGCGAACCTCACCTAGCAAGAGGTCCCCACTATGGTTCAATATCAAGCCACACGCAATCTGATAAAGTCGGGACAACTTAATCCGGCCTTTTTTGCAAAGCTCATAATCTTCATACCCCGCCGGTCTCTAGTCTGAGTTCAAGGCTGCTATGTCACAAGTTGAACCCAATGATCCCCCTATCCTAGGCAGTGGAATGGCAGTCCCCTCAAGTACCGCGGAACCGAACGGATGCAAGAATGTGGGTGGTATCAGGTAGCCACAGTGCTATACAATCGCCAAGAGGGTGACTGCACCATAGGTTAATTGTTGCCGCTGATCCAGCGGTGATCGTTCAAAGAAGGTTCGCTTTACGCTCGCCACCCAGCGTGCGTGCCTCGTGCCAGTTACAGTTTCGCGCACACGCGAGGAAGGCTGAAATCGGTGTAGTCACCCTCTATTCTGAATTAGAGGAATCCAACTTGAACCTCAAACTATCTCGGAACGATCATGAACTTCTGCGCTTGTTCCTGAGGCTCCGCTCTCCAAGAGATGTTTCCGGATTGCTCGAAGTCGCTCACCGGGATTTCAATTACTGGACGTATCGTACTCCCGAGGACAAGCGTTACTCAACATTTTACATACCCAAGAGGGACGGGACGAGTCGTAGGATTGATTCACCAAATAGCAACGTAAAGATACTGCAGCAGAAGCTCAATCACATTTTGCAGCTTGTCTATTCTCCCAAGCCAAGTATTCATGGTTTTGTGGCGCGCAAGAGCGTAAGGTCAAATGCGACCGCCCATGCAAACAGAAGGTGGGTTTTCAATGTCGACCTCCTAGACTTTTTCCCCTCCATAAACTTCGGGAGGGTGCGCGGCATGTTCATGGGCAAGCCGTACAATCTGCCGCAGAGTGTTGCGACCGTGCTCGCCCACCTATGTTGTTTCAAGGGGACTCTTCCTCAGGGTGCACCGACTTCGCCGGTTGTAAGCAATATGATCTGTGCTCAGATGGACAGCCAATTACAGGAGCTTGCCAGGAATAATCGTTCCACTTACACCAGATACGCCGATGACATCACATTCTCCACTACCACGAGACGGTTTCCGGCCTCTATAGCCTCTATAAACAGCCTCAACCAATTGCATCCAGGAGATAGGCTAGAACAGGTAATCGCCAGCAACGGCTTCGCAATCAACCCAAGAAAGGTCTGGTTGAGGAGGAGGGATCGCCGTCAAGTGGTAACGGGCGTCACGGTTAATGAATTCCCCAATCTCCCTAGAACCTACACAAACCAGATTAGGGCGATGCTACACGCATGGAAGAAGTTTGGGATTAATGCGGCTCAAACCGAATGGGAACAAGAGTACAATGTGAAGAACCGCGCCCCTTGGTTGCCCATCCCCAAGTTTGACCGAGTATTGAAGGGAAAGATTGAGTACTTGGGGATGATCAAGGGCCAAGATTCGCCAACGTATCTGAAATTCCTTGACCAACTCGGAGAATTGGACCTGAAACTTGCCAGCGGCCGCGGAACGCCTTTGCGACTCATGCTCAGACAATATGACGCTCTCGCTAGCGGCAGTTCGACTCCTCAAGACCGCGGAATTCAGCTTGAGCAGTTGATGAATGAGCTGTTCAAATTGGAAGCGATCCCTGTGAAAGAGAGCTTCAGACGCAATAAAGGAGGGGAACAGATTGACGGAGCGTTCGAGCTAGATGGAGGGTACTATCTGGTGGAATGTAAGTGGCGTTCCAAGTTGACTAGGCAGGATGCTGTAGATGTGTTGTCCGGAAAACTTGGACGGTCAGGAAGTCAGACGCAAGGGACTCTTATATCCATAAATGGATGGTCAAGGAACGTGATCCGCCTGATGAAACAAAACAGCGAAAAGAACACATTCTTGGTGAATGGAGAGGATTTACGGGCAGTTCTATTGGGCAATGTGAAGCTAGTCGACATGCTCCGTGCTAAGAAGGGAGCGCTTAACTTGCATTCTGAGCCATACGTTAGTGGCACTGATGTCTAGCCAAATGCCAATCGCTGAGGTCTAGTTGCCACTAGCTGCACCAAGAAACTACCTCCCCTACCGTCGGCTAAACGGCCATCCCCGTCAGGGATTGAGGGCCGTGTCTGCCGCGGCTGCGGCGGTAACGTGCAGCCGTCGTCCGATGGCTCCGAGGGCGGCATCCACCTGGTCTAGACGCGAACGGTGCTGGACGTCCAGCACCCGGTCTACCTGCGGCAGGTGCCACCCCAAGCGTCGGGCCAGTTCCGCCTTGCCGACGCCCTGCTCCATCATCCCCTGGTACAGCATGACCTTCACCGAGGTCAACGTGGGCAGGACGGCGTAGGTCTCCCCGCTTGACGGTGAGGGAATCTCCTTGCGGTCGTGGATGCGAGCCGCTATCGCCTCTTCCAGCGCGCTGACGGCCCGAGCGACAGCCTCCTCCCGGTCGTCTCCAAAGGTGGTCACCTCCGGGAAGTCGAGAGAGCACACCAGCAGTGTCCCATCGTCATGTTCCAGTGTTATCGGATAGGCAAGCATCAGTCCAACCCCAGGTCTTTCTTGATCTTCGCGACGAGTCGTCGACCCAATTCCTTTCTTCCGCCGTGCGCCCTCACGCAGGCGTCAATCTGCAGCTTGCTCGCGCCGGCCTCCAAGGGCGCTATCGATCTCGCTGCGCAGCCGTCTTGAGGCGCTGGCATGCCATTCGAACAGGCGGTCATTGCCTGCCATCGGGACAAGCCTCTTCATCATTTCGACAGACTCCTCCTGGTCGAACCCTGACAGCACGACTTGAAGCTCAACATCCCCAACTGAGAGATGCGTAATGCAGTATTCGCGGTTCGGGCCTCTCCAGAAGTCCAGGAAGGTCATAGGCGCGGGGATGAGGTCCGGCGTGAATGTCCGCATGGTCACGTGCTCGAACGAGTGGTCTCTACCCAAGGGAGCGTACATCTGCTGATGAATCGAGAATTCACGCTCCTCGCGACCTTCGAAGGCCAATTCGTACAGAGACGTGTACTGCGGCCAACCGTAAGCGCCCTGCTTTAGTTCCATAACCTTTGCAGGCCCACCAAAGTTCGGGAAGACGTACTCCAGACGGAGATTATTGAATGACACAGTCTTGTCCGATCCGGCTCTCCCCCATCCACCCAGGCGGACCTGAAAGCCCAAGTCTTCCACGTCGAAGGCGCACAGGTTTGCGTACAGGGCAGGCGAGAAGTCATCCGGGTTGGAGAAGTCTGGGATCAGAATTTCGCTGGGGTCGGGTCGCGGCCCGCGGCTTTTCCCGGGCCCCAGGGTCATGTAAGCGAAGTTACTTCTGCGCCCAGGAACGCTATACCAGTCGTAGGCGCCGCGGCGGGTCTCGCGATACCACCGCCGGATGGCATTGAGGAGACGCAACGTGAATCACCCTTCGGGAGCCTGGTCGCTTACGCGCCTCCCCTACCGCCCAAACAGTGCCCGCAGCCGGGCCCAGAGCGACATCGGGCGGGGTTCCGGCATGGCGGCGCGGCGCTCGCCTTCCTCGCGCATCTGTGCCGCCGTCACCTCGCCGGCCGGCCGCCGGGACGGGCCTTTGGTGCCAAACAGCTGCTTGGCGTCGTTGCCGCGTCCACTGCGTTGCAGGCTGTCTGCGGCCCTGGACTTCCATTCGTTTCCGCCTCCCGGCATCATGGCGCACCTCCAAGGACAACTACTTCCATTATACCACGCTCTGGGTGTATACACGATTTGCCCAGCTCACCGGCCACCCTTGAGGCTCCACGCGAGGGCGCAGCGCGAGCGAGTGATCGCTGCCGCCGGCAAGTCGGCTCGTTGACAGGCCAGGGAACGTGACCTATAGTAAACCCTCCGTGACATCCCCCGCCGTCCGTCATCGTGACGTACTCAGTGTCAGGTGATGATCATCGGAGCGAGGCGTCAACTGCGCCTCGCTTCTCTGCTAACTGAGGAATCACAGACCCATCCCACACTCGGAGAAGACAGACCACATGGCACACAGAAAGACAGTAACGGACGAAGGGCTTCGCATACTCACCTCCCGCATGCCGCACACGCAGTCGGCGAGCATCGTGCTCTACGTTGGAGCGGGTTCGCGCTACGAGTCGCCGGAGGAGGCAGGCATATCGCACTACGTTGAGCACATGTGCTTCAAGGGCACGCCGCGGTACCCGACTTCGAAGGACATTTCCGAGGCCATCGAGGGCGTGGGCGGCATCATGAACGCCTCCACGGACCGGGAGCTCACTGCCTACTGGTGCAAGGTGCCGGTCACGCACTTCCACAAGGCACTGGACGTGCTGGCCGACATGGTCCGGGAACCCATCTACGACGCGGCCGAGATCGAGAAGGAGCGGCAGGTCATCCTGGAGGAGCTGGCCATGACCTACGACGTGCCCAGCTACCGCGCCGAGCTGCTCATCGACGAGGTGATGTGGCCCAACCAGCCGCTCGGCAGGGACGTGGGCGGCACCCGCGAGTCCGTCGCCGGCTTAACACGCGACATGATGCTGGACTACATGGGCCGGCAGTACACGATGCCCAACCTGGTGGTCTCCATCGCCGGCAACATCCACCACGACGAGGCCATCGAGGCCGTGGAGCGACGCTTCCGCGGCTGGGCCGGCCACTCGCCGGGCGACTGGTACCCCGCCGACGACACCCAGGAATCGCCATCGTTCGGGATGGAGCGCCGCAAGACGGAGCAGGCGCACCTGTGCGTCGCCCTGAAAGGCCTGTCGTCGTCGCACCCGGACAGGTACGCGCTGGACCTGCTGAACGCCATACTCGGCGAGGGCATGAGCAGCCGCCTGTTCCTGGAGCTGCGAGAGAGGCGCGGGCTGGTCTACGACGTCCACACGACCGTCAGCCACCTGAGGGACTGCGGCACGTTCATCGCCTACGCCGGCATGGACCCCAAGAACGCTCGCACCGCCGTTCAGAGCATTCTGGAGGAGCTGGACCGCGTCAAGAGCGGGGTGCCGGAGGAGGAGCTCCACAAGGCCAGGGAGTACCTCAAGGGCAGGCTGGTGCTGCGCATGGAGGACAGTCGAAGCGTAGCGGCATGGATGGGCGCGCAGGAGATGCTCACCAACAGGGTGCGCACGGTGAAGCAGGTGCTGTCAGCGGTGGACTCGGTGACGACTGACGACGTGCAGCGGGTTGCCAACGAGCTGCTGGTGACGGAAAAGCTGAGCACTGCGATCGTTGGGCCGTTCCGCAGCGAGCGTCCGTTCCAGGCGCGGCTGCGGATTTAGAGCGCGACAGCGTACGCACGCCTACGATAATCCGTGAAACAGCGCGCAAGCACGCGCAAGCGCTAGACTACTCCGTGCCTGTGTCTGTGCTCTCGTATTCCCGGATAGCGCTTACCACAGACTCCAGCCATGCCATCAATTCGGCGACCTGAGACTCGTCACGAATCAGGTCCGTCCGGAAAGCGATGTCCTTACCGCTGCCTGCGGGCTCGAATGGGCCTATACCTAGAGCGTCTCTCTTGTGCTTCTCTATGACTTCCGGGGGCACTCCGCCTCCACTGCCTATCGAATCAAAGGCCGTATAGAGAGACTGGTTATATTTGGTCGAGCTGTACGGATAACCGTAGCACACCAGTACGTTCCTTTCGTTCAGGATGACGTAGAGAGAAAACCCGCTCTTGGTCCACTTAATGTGCATTCCATGCTGCTTCCCCAGATCCAGCACCCTCTCGAAGGTGATTCTCCCGTTCTTGCCAAGCGACGACATGAACTCGTCTTCGTTGGTTCTTGCCTGGTATTTCTTGTAGGCCGAGGCGGCTTCAATGTCTTCCGCATCAAGCCCTTCAGTCTGTTGGCTGACGCCTGGAGTCACGTCCCGACCAGGCATGACCTGCAGCAGAGCCTCGACCTGTTCCGGTTCAATCTCAAAGAACTCGCGAGACGGGTTAATCCTGTTTGGCTCGAATGCCCTGTGCAGGGCGCTCTCCACTCGAAGCGCCTCCACATCGTCAAGTTGGCGCGCTATCGCGCATTCAAATGGCAGTGGCACTCCGGTTGAGTAGAGTCCCTTCATCCTGACTTGGACATCGTCACTCTCGGTCATGCCGATCTTCACGATTCCCGGCATTGCCGGATTGGTTAGCACGTAAACGATGTTTGGCATTGTCCCTCTCCCTGTTCAGCCTATGTGCGCAACTGACACTTTATCAAGAATCGTGTCACAATCCCAGAATCGCCCGGTCACACCAGCCTCTCTATCAGTATCGCAGCCAGCCCCAGGAACATCAGAAAGCCCAGCACGTCCGTAAACGTGGTCACGAAGATCGCCGAGGACACGGCCGGGTCCATCTTCAGCCTGCGCAGCAGCAACGGCACTCCGCTGCCCGCGAGACCCGCAACAACCATGTTACCCAGCATCGCCGCTCCAACCACCACTCCGAGCACCGGCGTCCCCATCCACACGTAGGCCACCGTCCCTACGACCGCCGCCAGCAGCAGGCCGTGCAACAGGCCAAGCAGCAGCTCGCGGCCCACGAGCCTCATGCCGTGCGTGCTGCTCAGCTCGCCGAGCGCCATGCTACGCACCACCAGCGTCAGAGTCTGCGTGCCCGCGATGCCGCCCTGGCCAGCGACTATCGGCAGGAACACGGCCAGCGCCGCCACCCTCGCGATAGTAGACTCGAAGAAGCTGATCACCAGCGCCGCCAGGAATGCCGTCGCCAGGTTGATGTACAGCCACGGCAGCCGGCTTCGCACAGAACTCCCAAATGGCCCCATCACGCGCTCGCCGGCTATGCCCGCTATGCGAAACATGTCCTCCGTGGCCTCCTCCGTCACCACGTCCACCACGTCCTCCAGCATGATGATGCCGATCAGCTTCCGGTCGGCGTTAAGCACCGGCAGGTAGCGGAGTCCGTAGCGCTCCATCAGCCTGGCGCACTCCTCCTGGTCGGTATCGGCGGTGACGGCCACCACCTCCGGCTGCATGATGTCTCGCACTATGTCGCTGAGGGGCGAGAGGGCCAGTCGAGTGACGGTGATGGAGCCTAGCAGCCTGCCGTCCTCATCCACGACGAAGATGGACGCGAACTCCTCTGCGTCCGGCCCCAGGAGGCGCAGCACGTCCAGTGCGATGCCCGCAGTCATGTGCGCCGAAACCGCCGGAAACTCCGGCACCATAAGGCCGCCCGCCGACTCGTCGGAGTAGCCGAGCAGCGGTGCGACATCCGCCGCATCCGACATGCCTGCCAGCGCGGCCAGAGATCGGCCGGGCGGGAGGCTGCGCAGTACGTCAGCGGCCACGTCCAGGCTGGTTTCGTCCAGCACGCGGGGGAGGCTCCCCGGATCCATCTCGGAGATGAGGGCCAGCGCCTCCTCCAGGTCCAGGTACTCCAGGACCTCTGCCGTGGCCTCGGGCGTCAGCCGCGACATTGCGTCGCCGAGCGGCCCGCGATCCAACGCGAGCAGAGCCTCGCCGCGGTCCGCCGGGTGCAGTTCGCCCAGCAGCACGACCGCCGCGTCCACATTGCCCCCCTCGACGAGGCTGAGAACCCTGTCCACGTCCTCCCTTCTTCTATCCTCCGCAGACAGCGTCTCCTTCAGCTGGTGTTCCGTTTCTGTCCTCGTGGTGTCTTCCATTCAGCTCCCGTATGCGCGACCACGCCCCGGCCCGCTTATCACCTATAGTAGAGTGAAGGTCGAGGATTGCATACCCCGGACTCGCGCGTGTCGAGCCGGGTGGCGTCGACGAGACGCCATGCCACTCTCCAGCCTTATCCACAGGGGAGCGACCTTCAGGTGTCATTCTGAGCGGAGCGTAGCGGAGTCGAAGAATCCAAGGCCTCTGCCAGCTCCACCTCCCACCCCTGGAAGCGCATCAGTCACCGCGCTCGAAGGCCTACAGTGCGCCATTGTCCTGGATTCTTCGCTGCGCTCAGAATTGTAGATGTCAGGTAATTCGTTGACAGAATAGCATTTAGAGAAGAGCTATTCTGGAGGCGAAGATGCGGAACAACAGCAAGGACCGGACGATTGAGCGGAACTACGTTC
>DAOUJC010000015.1:0-13043 GCA_034423135.1 Dehalococcoidia bacterium
CTGCGCAGCTTATGCCGGCGCCCATAGATGCAGGACCGAACTCTCAAACACAGCCCACCGGATTCAGGGCCTTGACAGAGCAACTCATTTCATAGATGAGCTTGTCGAAGGGCATGAGCGGACGGTGCTTGCGTATGTAGGCCCGCTCAAATGGTTCGACACGCTCACCATGAGCGGGTCGAGGACAGGCCATGAGCCGCCCGTCGGCAGGTTGACCGCGCGGTGAGCATGACTTAGCATACGCAGTGAACCGCCACGGCCCCAGCCGTAGACTAGGAGGTGGTACGCATGAAGGCTCTGGTAATCGGAGGGACGGGCCCGTCCGGCCCGTACATCGTCCACGGCCTCACCGAGCGCGGCTACGAGGTTGTTGTGCTGCACGGCGGCCAGCACGAACCTGAGTCCGTCCAGTACGTCGAGCACATCCACACCGATCCACACTTCGCGGAGACGCTGGAGTCCGCGCTTGACGGCCGCAGTTTCGACGTAGCAATTGCCACCTACGGCAGAATCCGCCTGATCGCGGAGGTGCTCAAGGGCAAGACGCAGCGACTGATCACCGTGAGCGGCGGCATGCTCTACGCGCCTCGCAACGACCCGCGATGGGGACCGCTCGGAGCGCCCGCAGCCATCCCGGAGGACGCCCCCGTGACCGTCGACCCGGACGGCCCCAGGCTGCCCTACATGATCTGGGTCACGGAGCAGACCGTCCTGCAGGCACACACCGAGGGCCACTACAACGCCACCATCTTCCGTTACCCGGGCATCTACGGCCCCGGCGCGCCCGCCAACCCGGAGTGGAGCATCGTGCGAAGAGCGCTCGACGGGCGCAGGCAGCTCATCGTGTCCGCCGGCAGGGGCGTCGGCAGGCGCGCATTCGGGCAGAACGCGGCGCACGCGGTGCTGCTCGGCGTGGACAAGCCCAACGAGTCTGCGGGGCAGGTCTACAACGTGGGTGAGGAGACCCAGTACTCGCAGAGCCAGATAGCCCGGTTCATCGGTGGGCTGATGGGCCACGAGTGGGAGCTGGTGGAGCTGCCGCCGTCGCTTGCGGCGAGGGTGTACCGGGGAGGGAGCGCGCAGGCAGGCCCGGGCACCGAGATGGACATCACCAAGATCAGGACCGAGCTGGGATACCGCGACGTCGTGGGCGTGGCGGAAGCGCTGACGCTCTCGACGGAGTGGCTGATGGAGAACAGACCTGAACCCGGCGGCGAGATCGAGCAGCAGCTGGGCGACCCATTCGCCTACGACGCTGAGGATGAGCTGATCCGAGCGTACACCGAGGGCATAGCGGAGGCGGAGAGCGTGGAGTTCCCGGAGGTCAACTCGGGCCACATGTACCGCCATCCGAGGCGGCCCGGCGAGGCGTGGGCGCCACCGCAGCGGCGGCAGTAGACGAGAGCCGCGCCCGGATCACATGTACATCGTGGCTTCGGCCGCCTCGGGCTTCAGCCGCTCCAGGTACTCCTTGCGGAACTTCGCCACCTTCGGCTGGATCAGAATCTGGCAGTACGGCTGGAACGTGTTGTTGCGGAAGTACTGCTGATGGTAGTCCTCGGCGACGAAGAAGGCGGTGGCGGGAGCGATCTCCGTGACGATGGGCCGATCCCACAGCCGCGCCCGGTCGATCTCCGTCATCACCTCCTCCGCGGTCGCCTGCTGCTCCGGCGTGTGGACGAATATGGCTGAGCGGTACTGCGTGCCGACGTCCGGCCCCTGGCGGTTCAGTGTCGTCGGGTCGTGGATGGTGAAGAATATTTCCAGCAGCTCCCGATACGATACGACGCTCGGGTCGTAGGTGAGTCGCACAGCTTCCGCGTGGCCGGTGCGGCCGCCGCACACCAGCTCGTAGCTGGGGTTGGGCACGTGGCCTCCAATGTAGCCTGACTCCACCTTGTGGACGCCGATTAGCTGCTCGTAGACCGCCTCCAGGCACCAGAAGCACCCGCCCGCAAGCGTCGCGATCTCTGTGGTCTGGTCGTTCATATCACTGCACCTCCTGTCGGCGAGCCGCGCCCCATTCCTGCGGCCCCGTGACGCCTCAAACCTGTGCTACCATTATGGGCGAACGGCTGTGAATTGGCAATTGCGGACTACTGCCGAACGGCGCGGCACCCCGTTGCCGCGGCGGGCCGAACCGCAGAGAGGAGCGCCGCGTGGACAGACCAGAACTGCTGGACGAGGCCCGGTGGAGAGCCGTGCTCTCAGCCGCCGACCCGGAGCTTGCGGACGACCCCGTCGGCTGCGAGCTGCTGGCGTTCAGGCTAGCAGGCCAGTACCTGCCCGCGTTGCTCGCCGCACGGCGGCCGGAGGACCGGCAGCGCGTGTGGAACGCGCTCTGGAGCTACATGACAGTGGCCCCCACGAGATCCAAGCCGTTCGTCCTGTCGAGCGAGACGGCGGACGGGCTGATTGCGGCGGTGCAGGATGAGCTTGGGCGCATGGGAGTGGAGGTTGTGTGAGACGAGCGCGGCGCGCGGCCTTCCCACCTGCCCGCTCATATGGTTCGACAGGCTCACCATGAGCGGGCCTAATCCCACCCGCTCACCCTGAGCTTGTCGAAGGGCGTGAGCGGGGCCGCAATGACGGAGGCGGCGGTTGCGGCCTCCACTCCCGTCATTTCGAGCGAAGCCGAGAAATCTGGAGCATTCGGCGTGGTTCACTGCCGGTCTGAGGGCGAGTGTCTTAGATTCTTCGACTCCGCTGCGCTTCGCTCAGAATGACGGATGGGAACGCGGGCCGTCATGCCGTCTCTTGCCCGCTCATGGTGAGCCTGTCGAACCATTTGAGCGGGTCAGCACACTAGCCTCGCTCATACCTTCTGGCAGACTTAGCTCGTGCGGGCTAGGTGGCAGACTGGCGCACGGACGCCAGGAACTCCAGGAGCAGCGCGTTGAAGTCCTCCGGGCGGTCGCGCTGCACCTCGTGGCCGGCGCCTTCGAACACCTCCAGCCGCGAGCCGGGTATCGCGGCGTGCAGGTGGTGCGCGTTCCACACGTCCACCCAGGGGTCGTCGGCGCCCTGAACGATGAGCGTGGGGCACGTGATGCGATCCAGTGAGCCGCCGACCGGGTCGCCGCCGGCCGCCCAGAGCTCCTCGAACGCGTTCACGTACTCCGTGACCATCTCCGACCAGTACGGGTCGCCGTGATAGCGGGCCAGCGCCTCCTGGAAGCCCGGCGACAGCTGCTCCGGCGGCACCCACTCCCGTGTCATCGCCATGCCCTTCTCGTCAACGACGGCCTCGCCGCCGATGAGCGTCAGCGAGCGCAGGTGCTCGCCGTAGCGGGTCGCCACGACCATCGCCACGATTGCGCCGTCGCTGAACCCGCACAGGTGGACGGGGGACACGCCTAGATGCTCAATGAGCGCGATCACGTCCTCGGCGTCACGGGAGTGAAAGGCCCCATCGAAGAGGTCACGCCTGCCTGACCTGCCGTAGCCCAGGAAGTCCAGCACAATGAGTCGGTAGTCCCGCGCCAGACCATCCAACTGGCGGCGGAAGTGCGCTTCGCCCGTGCCGAGCGCGCCGTGCAGCAGCACCAGGGGCTCACCCTTGCCGTGGAGCGTGCAGTGCATGCGGCCATGCCTGACCGCAACGTCCATCTCCACTGCATCCGCGTCGTTCGTCAGTCTGCACCTCCCTCGCTCCTGCCAGCCGCGAGCGCGCTCGAGTATTGCGTGAGCAGTGCGCACAGCCTAACTTAAGGCGACCGCAGCGTCCAGCGGCGCGACTAGCTAAACGCAGACAGCCGATGTATGATGTGGCGAATCGCCCAGCGAACTCCGCCGCAACGGCCGCACCACCTAATCCGAAGGCTGCCGCCGTCGCACCACTGACGCCCGGCAACCGCAACCCTCGAAATACCTTGAGACCAGCCGACCAACCGGTAGACGCAACCCCACCTGCGAGCGCGCCGGCCGCAGCCTCGGACAGGCAGCCATTCTACGCCTGGGTGGTGATGAGCAACCTGTGGGGCATGGACCTGGTCAACACGTTCATCTTCATGTCCATCGGCGTGCTCATTCCCATCTGGACTGAAGGCCTTGGCATGACGCCCTTGCAGGCTGGGCTGATGGGCTCCGCAGGCTTCATGGGCTTCGGCCTGATGGCCCTGCCCGCCAGCATCTGGCTTACCCGGTACAACCCGAGGCTCGTCACTCTCTTGAGCGCGCTTGGCATGGGAGCCGCGGCCATGCTCCACGCCGTTGCGCCCACTGTGGAGGTGCTGCTGGCCGCCCGCTTCACATTCGTCCTGATGGCTGTCTGCCGGATTCAGATGCAGGTCATCTTCATCCAGCAGTGGTTCCGCGCCAGGCTCTACGCGGTGGTGAACAGCATTGACTTCAGCATCAGGTCGATAGGTCAGATGGCCGGCATCGCCGCTACGCCCTCGATGGTGTCGCTGCTTGGAGGCTGGCGAGAAGTCCACGTGGCGATGGCAGCGGCGATTGTGGTCTTCTCGGTGGTGTGGCTGTTCGCCGGGCGCGAGCGACGGCGCACTCAGGCGGAGGGCGGGCCTGCGCCGCAGGTGGGGAACCCTGCCGGAGTGCTGAAGAGGCGCAAGGTGCTCTGGGTTGTCGCGGGCTGCCAGATGGGAGCCGCGGCGGCATTCGCATCCTTCATGACATTCTACCCGACCTACGCCCTCGATAAGCTGGACATCTCCCTAACCACCGTCGGCCTGCTGATGGCCGCCTTCCCGATCGGCGGCGTTGTCGGCTCCATGTCCGCCGGCGCGCTGTCGGAGCTAATCGGGCGCAGGAAGCCGTTCATCTGGGTGCCCGGCATAATCCTGCCCGTCACCTACCTGGCACTGCTGATGGTCGACTCATTCCTTCCGGCGTACCTGCTGCTGTTCGTTGCGGGCATGTGCGCGATGGCGGTGCCTCCAATTCTGGCGACAATGCCGTTGGACATGCAGCTACCCCCGCGGGAGGTTGCGGTGACACTGGGTCTGGTGCGCACGCTGTTTCCGTTGGGCGCGACGATGGGGCCGCTGCTTGTCGGGTTCCTGCTGGAGGACACGGGCTCGCTGTTCATCGGCATGTGCGTGGTCTCGCCGATGGCGCTCACGCTGCTGGTGGGCGGCAGGTTTCTGCCGGAGACGGGCGGCCGCGGCCGCTGACGACGGGGCCTACCATAACTGCCGCATTCGCGGTCATTGGCGCAGGGACGGGACGCCTCACGCCGGTCGGACGCCGGGACTAGTCCGAATCCGCGTCATTGCGCGCTCTTGGATGCGCTTGCAAGTAGACTCTGCGTGAGTTGGCAAGACTCACGTGCGTATAGATCTGCGTGGTCGCCGGCGAGGAGTGTCCCAGCAACTCCTGCACTATCCGCAGATCGGCGCCCCCGTCCAGCATGTGCGTCGCAAAGCTGTGACGCAGCATGTGCGGGTGAACCTTGGCGTCTATGGACATCAGGCCGTAGCGTTTCACCATCTCCTGCACGGAGCGCTTGGTGAGCCGGCCGCCGGACTTGTTGAGGAATAAGGCATCCGTCCTCCGGCCTCCCTCCAGCCTTGGCCGCCCGACCGTGACGTACTGCTCCACGGCTTCCTGCGCCGGTCGACCCATGATCGCCTCCCGCTCCTTGGAGCCCTTGCCCACCGTCCGAACCACGCGGCGCCGCAGGTCGACATCCCCGAGGTCCAGACCGGAGAGCTCGCTCACGCGCAGGCCGGTGGCGTAGAGCAGCTCCAGGATCGCGCGATCGCGCAACTGAATCTCCGGCGGCTTGGGCTTGCCCATCGATTCCGAGGCGTCCGGCGCGTTCAGCAGGCGCTCCACTTCCTGGCGGTCAACCACCCTGGGCAGCAGCCGCTCGGTCTTGGGTATGAGCGACCGAGACTGGCGGCTGCCCCGCTTCCACAGCGGGTCGGGAGGCACCACGCCTCGCGCCGTGAGGTAGCGGAAGAACGAACGGAGCGCAACCAGGTGACGGGTCACGCTCGCCCTTTCGTGGCCTGTCCTGGTGCGGGCGCGGCCCTCGCGGATGCGCCTGCCGGACATGAGCCACGAGATGTATCGCCTGAGAAACGCGCGGTCTACCCGATCCAGCGACCCGACCTGCTGCTGCTCAAGCAGCTCCATGAGCGGGTTCAGGTCGTCCAGGTAGTTGCGCACGGTGTACTCGGAGAGGTTGCGCTCTCCGATCAGGTGCTCACGGTAGCCTTCGAGGTGCTCCCTCGCCTGCGCGGCGCCAGCGCTCAGACCGCCACCTCCACTCGCTCCTCGGCAGCCTCCGTCTCCGGCTCGCCCTCCGGCGCAGGGCCGCGGTAGCCGCAGGCCGTGCACCGCGCGCCGTTGCGCCCGGCCGCCACCAGCAGTTCGCCGCACTCCGGGCACGGCTCTGTTAGGGGCCGCTGCTGCACCGTGAAGTCGCACTTCGGATAGTTGGAGCAGCCATAGAACACCCTGCCGCCTTTGCGCGCGCGCCTCTGCAAGAGGTCGCCTGCGCATCGCGGGCAGTTGACGCCCGTGGGCACCTGGTACGGCTTGCTGCTGCGGCACTCCGGGAAGCCGGTGCAGGACAGGAACCGCCCGAAGCGGCCCATCTTCACGGCCATGAACTTCCCGCACTGGTCGCACTTCTGCTCCGTCACCTCGTCGGCGACCTGCATGCGCTCGATCTTGAGGGCTTCCTCCACGGAGCGGCTGAACCCACCGTAGAACTCGCCCAGCACGGGCGTCCACTCCCGCTCGCCGCGGGCGATGTCGTCAAGCTCGTTCTCCATCTGCGCGGTGAAGCCGGAGTCCATGATGTCCGGGAAGCTCCGGCGCAGCAGCTCACACACCGTCGAACCAAGCGCTGTTGTCCTGAAGCTGCCGTTGGTCTTGGACACGTACTCCCTGTCCTGGATGGTGGAGATTGTGGGCGCGTATGTGCTGGGCCTGCCTATGCCTAACTCCTCCAGCTTCTTGATCAGCGACGCCTCCGTGTACCTGGGCGGAGGCTGCGTGAAGTGCTGTTCAGGCTTGAGGCCCAGGCACTCCAGCGCGTCGCCCTGGGTGAGGTTGGGCAGCGTGGCCTGCTCCCCGCTGTCTGAGGCGTCGTCGCGGTCCTCCATGTAGAGCACGCGGAATCCAGCGAACCTGAGCACGCTGCCGCTGGCCCTGAACACGTATGCGCGGCCTGATTCGGCGCGGGCCTCTACCTCCACCGACGTGGAGTCGAGCACGGCGTCGGCCATCTGGCTCGCCGTCATGCGCTTCCAGATCAGCTCATACAGCCGCATCTGCTCCCTGGACAGGTGGCCTGCCAGCGACTCCGGGTCGCGCTGGACGGAAGTAGGCCGGATGGCCTCGTGAGCCTCCTGCGCGCCCTTGCTCCTGGTCGCGTACGTCCTTGGCGACTTCGGGGCGTAGTCGGAGCCGTACCGCTTGCGCACATAGGCAAGCGTCTCCTGTAGTGCCGACGAGGCGACGCTGGTGGAGTCTGTGCGCATGTACGTGATGAGTCCGACGGAGCCCTCGTCACCCACGGACAGCCCTTCGTAGAGCTGCTGGGCCAGCGCCATGGTCCTGCGGGCCGAGAACCGCAGCTTCCGCCACGCCTCTTGCTGTAGCGAGCTTGTGGTGAATGGGGCGGCCGGCCGTTGCTTCACCTGCCGCTTCCTGACCTGAGACACGCTGTAGGAGGCGCCATGGAGGTCGGCCACCAGGCCCATCGCCTCCGCCTCAGCCGGGATGTCCAGCCTTCGCTTTTCGCCCGCCACGGAGTGCAGGCCGGCCTTGAAGACGCCTGCCGGCTTGGAGCCTCCCCGTAGCTGAGCCTCTATCGTCCAGTACTCTTTGGGCACGAAGGCCGCAATCTCGCCGTCGCGGTCAGCCACCAGCCTCAGCGCTACCGACTGCACCCTGCCCGCGGAGAGCCGTCTGGTACGAGCGTTGTAGTGGGACACCTTCTGCCACAGCACGGGGCTGAGCTTGTAGCCCACCAGCCGGTCAAGTATACGCCGCGCCTGCTGGGCGTTGACCAGGTTATCGTCGATATCGCGCGGGCTCTCGAACGCCTCTCGAATCGCCTCCTGTGTGATCTCGTGGAACACCACGCGCTTCACAGTCTTGTTACCGAGGCCAGCTGAGTGCACCAGGTGCCAGGCAATCGCCTCGCCCTCTCGGTCGGGGTCGGTGGCCAGGTAGACGTTGGAGACGCCTCGCGACTTCTGGCGCACCTCCTTCACCACCTTCTCCTTGTCCTTCATCACCTCGTACTTGGGCTCAAAGTCGCGCTCCACGTCCACGCCCAGCCCTCCCGGGGGCAGGTCGCGCACATGGCCCAGCGACGCGAGCACGGTGTAGTCGCCGCCGAGATAACGGCCGACGGTGCGCGCCTTTGCGGGTGACTCAACTATTACCAGATTCTTCGACATATCTCCTCACGCATTTGCTGTCTCGTAGAGTGCGGGGGCCTCCCTGGTCCTGACGTAGTTCATGCCGCCCACCTGCTTCACAAGGCCCCTGATCTCCATCATTGTAAGCGAGCTGCTCACAGCGGCAACCGGTAGCCCGGAAGCACGCTGGATCTCGTCGATGTGTACCGGCTCGTACGTGATCCAGGTGAGCAACTGAGTCTCGCGGCCGTCCTGCGGCAGCACCGCCCTGAGCTCCATCTGCTGTCCCAGCGCGGAGAAGTTCAGCTCTGCCAGGATGTCCGCGTAGCCGAGCACCGTCTTGGCGCCGTCCTGTATCAGCCGGTTGGACTCGCGGCTGGCCGGCGAGAGGATGCTGCCGGGCACGGCCATCACCTCACGGTTCTGGTCGACGGCGTGCCTCACCGTCCAGAGAGCGCCGCTGCCCTCGCCCGCCTCTACCACCAGCGTGCCGGGCGTCAACCCGCTCAGCAGGCGGTTGCGCCGCGGGAAGTTCTTGGCCTCGGGCCGTACGCCGGGAGGGTGCTCGCTCACCAGCGCGCCGTTGCGCGTGATCTCGCGGGCCATGTTCGAGTGCTCGGGCGGGTAAATCGTGTCCAGCCCGCTGGCCAGGACTGCGACGGTGCGGCCGCCGGCGTCCAGCGCGGCTCGATGCGCCGTGCCGTCGATGCCGCGGGCCAGCCCGCTCACGACGGTGACGCCGTTCTTGGCCAGGTCCCACGCGATCTGGTGCGCCACCTCCCGACCGTAGGCGGTGGTCTTACGCGTGCCCACGATAGTGACGGCGCGCTCATCGTCCGGTTCCAGCGTGCCCTTCACATAGAGAACGGGCGGGTACTCGTAAATCTCGCGGAGCAGGCGCGGGTAGCCCTCGTCGTGGATGGTGAAGGCGTCGATGCCCTGTCGCGCCAGTCGGTCCATCTCGGCTTCCGGCGTGATGGACGAGCGGCGAGTAACCACCGAACGAACCGACCGCTGGTCAAGGCCGGCCGCGACCAACTCGTCAGACGAGGCGCGCCATGCGCGCTCCATCGAGCCGAAGTGGCCCTCCAGGAGAGCGAACCTGGCCCTGCCTATGGTGGGTATGCGGTTGAACGCCACCCAGTATCCAACTTCTTCCCGGCTCACGGACATAGTCTACCTAGCATAGCATAGGGCAGTCGGATGGCAAGAGGCCGCAGGCGCGTGAAGCAGGCGGGTATGCCGAGGCAATCTCTCACCGTCATTCCGAGCGGAGCGCAGCGAAGTCGAGGAATCTAGGACTTTCGCCGTACTTCACGGCCAGTCCCCTGGATTGCGGCTTCCGCCGCAATGACGGTTGGAGGGATTGCTCGCAGCGCGCTCCGCAGGCTAATGCCTAGAGGGTGGTACAAACGCGGGACGTCTCAGATTTCTCGACTCGGCTACGCCTCGCTCGAAATGACAACGCGATGTGGACGCCTCGCCTGGAACGTCGGCGGTAGCCGAGTGACCGCCCCACGCAGCCGCCCTACGCCGCATCTTCGCGCCAGCGGTAGTAGTCCACCAGGCGGCGGATGGCGCGAGCGGCCCGGCTGATCGTCGGGAACACGGCAAAGCCGTCCTTCACGCACTGCCGGTGCAGCTCTGCCGAAGCCTTGAGCAGCTTGTCGTTGTCCGGGATGTAGTCGGCGATCACCAGCGCCACCGGCTTGCCCATCTCGCTGGCGATTGCGGCCGTGCGCTCCAGCATCCGGCTCGAACGCGTGGGCCGGCGTGAGCGGCGCCCGTTGGAAGGCACGGACGGCGCAACACCGTTGATCACAACGTTGAAGTCGGGATCGGCGGCGATCATGCTGATTACATCGTGCGGCGTCAGCTTGCTGCCGCCCATGATGGAGCCGTCCACGGGGTTGGTGACCCACGCGCCAAAGAAGGGGTCCTTTTCGACGAGCTCCTCCCGCACGGAGTCTGGTATGGGCGGCAACTGGAGACCCGCCTCCTCGCACTCGTCCGCGGACATGACGCCCTTGCCGCCGGTGCCGCCTCCAACCAGCAGGTTCACTCCCGTGGCCGCCGGCATTCGCGCGAATGCCACCAGCGAGTCCAGCAGGTCCTCCATGCTGAACGCGTTGACCACGCCCATCTGACGGCACATCGCCTCCCACACCTCGTTGGCGCCTGCCAGCGAGCCCGTGTGCGACGACGCCATGTTGGTTCCGGACTGTGTCCTGCCGCCCTTCAGCAGCACCACGGGCTTCCGCTTCGACGCATAGCCGAGCGCCTTGGCAAACCGGCGGCCGTCCTTCACGCCCTCGATGTACCCGCCGATCAGCTCAGTTTCCGGGTCGTCTGCCAGGTACTCCAGCAGGTCGGCCTCGTTGAGGTCGAGCGCGTTGCCGTAGCTGATCACTTTGCTGAATCGCAGGCCGCGCACGGCGCCCACCGAGATCATCTCGCCCGCGTTTCCGCCGCTCTGCGAGATGATGCCGACGTTGCCGTACTCCCAGGGGAACTCCCTGCCCCAGGCGATGCCCTCCTTGGGATAGTACAGCCCCATGCAGTTGGGGCCGAGAATCCGCATGCCTGCCGACCTGGCCTTGGCGAGCATGTCACGCTCCATCTGCGCGCCCTCCGCGGAGCCGGTCTCGCTGAAGCGCGCCGTGAAGAAATGGAGCGCCTTCACGCCTTTGCTCACGCAGTCGTCGACCAGGTCGAGCGCGGCGTTGTTGGGCACGGCGGAGACCACGTAGTCGACTGGGCCGGGCACGTCGCGCACCGACGCGTACGTGCGTTCGCCCAGTATCTCCGTTGCCCTTCCGTTGATGGGATAGACGGGCCCTGAGAAGTGCTCCAGGACGTTCCTGAAGTAGGTGTGACCGAACTTGTCCGGGGACTCCGACGCCCCGGCAACCGCTATGGAGCGGGGATGGAAGATGTAGTCTAGCTCCAGGCCCATTTTCCCTCCGGCATAGGGCTGAGACTAGGGGCTTGGCTCCTCAAGAACCACCCGTGCGTCCACCGCAACCAGCCCCTTGGGATAGCAGAGAACGGGGTTGAGGTCCAGCTCTCTCACCTCCGGATGCTCCTCCAGAAAGCGAGACAGGCCGAGGATGACCTGCTCCAGGCTGTCCAGGTCGCAGGGAGCGTACTGGCGATACCCCTGCAGAAGCGGCAGTCCCTTGATCTCGCGTATCATGGCTCGGGCGTCGCGCGGCTCCACCGGCACCAGCCGCATCGAAACGTCACGCAGCATCTCGACGAGCACGCCGCCCAGGCCGAACATGACCACGTGCCCGAACTGCG
Source organism: Dehalococcoidia bacterium (assembly GCA_034423135.1). Lineage (GTDB taxonomy): Bacteria > Chloroflexota > Dehalococcoidia > Lucifugimonadales > UBA2985 > JAPPHY01. Next base: position 11,646 of record DAOUJC010000015.1, read on the forward strand.
GGTCGCACGTGGCCCCGACGATAACCTCGACGCCCGGCTCCGCCATGCTCTGCACGGACACGCCTTCAATCGAGGCCGTGGGCGCGGCAGCGCGTGCGGACGACATGATTGAGTCGTAGGCGGAGCGCACCTGGCCCGCGGTCTCCAGTCCCACCTTCACGCCGCCAACGTCGCTCTTGTGGGTGATGTCAGGCGAGATCACCTTGAGCACGGCGGGCAGGCCAATCTCATTGGCGATGCGCACGGCCTCCGCGCGGGAGGTGGCCAGGCGTGTGGGCACAACCGGGATGCCCGCCTCCTCCAGCAGCTGCTTGGACTCGACCTCGCTGAGCAGAGTCCGACCGGCGCGGCGGGCCGCCTCGACGATTCCCGCAGTGGTCATGCCATATCACCCCCGGAGCAGGCGTTTGGGACTTCACCGAGAGTAGCAATTCGCGATGGCGATGTCAACTACACGGCGAGAGCCGCGGCAGGGCCAGCCGGCGGCCTTGTTTTCCCCGCTCATATGGTTCGACAGGCTCACCATGAGCGGAATCCCTACCCGCTCACCCTGAGCCCCGTCGAAGGGCATGAGCGGGGCAGCGCGCCGATGCGGGGGAAGGATCACCCTCACTCTGACTCTCCCCCATCAAGGGGGAGAGAATTGCTCCTTCCCCCCTTGTGGGGGAAGGTTGGGATGGGGGGACTGGATTGCGGCTTTCGCCGCAATGACGGAGGCGGCGGTTGCGGCCACCTCCACTGCCGTCATTTCGAGCGAAGCCGAGAAATCTTGGACACTCGGCGTGATTCACTGCTGGTCTGAGGGCGAGTGTCCTGGATTCCTCGACTCCGCTGCGCTCCGCTAGGAATGACGGTGGATCTAGGCGCGGCCCGCTCGAATGGTTCGACAGGCTCACCACGAGCGGAATATCCCCCGCTCACCCTGATGGTATGAAAGAGTCACCTGATTCCTGCATGCTGTATGGGAGAAGACCAACAGCAAAGGAGGGACCAGGTGACGATATATATTGGACTGGATGTACACAAAAAGGGAAGTGTTTACTGTTGCCAGGACGAGAGTGGGAAGGTAATCAGAACCGGTCAGCTGTCCCACGAAGTGGGTGCGGTGAGGGAGCTTATAGTGGGGTGTGGGGAAGTCACCCGTGTGGCTCTGGAGGCGACGGGGAGTTGGCAGCACGTAGCAGCCATGCTGGAGTCAGAGGGAGCGGAGGTGGTGCTGTCTCATCCTCGGCGTACGCGGGCTATTGCATCAGCGAAGGTGAAGACGGATGCTATAGATGCTCGTACACTTGCAGACCTACTGAGGGGAGGGCTGTTGCCGCAGGCATACTTGGCGCCTCCTGGGGTACAGGCATTGCGTCGGCTGGTGCGGACCCGTGCTTCCCTGGTAGAGACGCG
>DAOUJC010000016.1:0-52503 GCA_034423135.1 Dehalococcoidia bacterium
ACTAATGCAGTACCTCCTCTACTACAACACCGAGAGACCCCACCAGGGCCTCGGCGGCAAGACCCCACTACAGACCCTGCAAAATCTGTCAACGAATTAGCTGACACATACAAGAATGACAGTGGAGGAGAGGCGGCCTCTAGTTGGGAATGTCCGCGGCGGCAAGGCAACAGGGGCGTGCACTTGTATGCGCGTCACGGCTCTCACAGCCCTGTCTACCAGGACAGGGCTGCCTCTCCCGGAGGAGAGGCTACGAAGCCTAGCTTCGGTGAGAGCCGTGACGCCCCGTCTCGCAAATGCAGCATTCTCAGGATGTACGGTGCACTTCAGCCCACAGCCACATCGAATCCCTTGATTGCGCTGCCGCTCATGGCGGCCTTCTTGGCGTAGCCTCGTGACCTGAGCAACTGTGTCTATAAGCGGGGGGCGTTCAGGACTGGCGAGCTGCCCTCTCGACTGCGGCGCGTGCGCGGGCTAGAATAGGGCTGCCCGCAAGGTCGCAGCGTTCAATCCTGCGCATTGTCGCAAGAGCGAGCGGGGCGAATCCGGCGATAGAACGCAATAGTGACCCACACAGGAGGTCGAGAATGAACACGCTGGTAATGGGAGGCACACGCTTCAACGGGCTTCACTTGGTGCATGAGCTGGTGCGCTGCGGGCATCGGGTTGCCACGCTCAACCGCGGCATGACGGAGGCAAAGCTGCCCAGGGAGGTGCGCCGCCTGTACGCCGACCGGAAGGACCACGCGCAGCTCAAGGAGGTGCTGGGCGGAGAGGACTTTGACGTGGTCTTCGACATCAGCGCCTACGTGCTGGAGGACGTGCAGAGCATGGTCGACATCTTCGAGGGGCGCACAGGGCACTACATCTTCGCAAGCTCCACTGTTGTCTACGCCGCTACCAACATCCTGCCCATCGACGAGCACTTCGCCGTGGACAGCACGCCTCGCCAGTCGGACTACGGACGCAACAAGCTCATCTGCGAGGACTACCTGACCAGGGCGTTCAGGGAGAGGCGCTTCCCGATGTCGGTGGCCCGCTTCTCAATGGTGTTCGGGCCGGACAACGGCATCATCGACCGCGAGCAGCGGATGTTCATGCGGCTCCTGCTGGGTCGCAAGATACTCATTCCGGGCCGCGGCACCACGCTGAGCCAGATAGGCCACGTTGACGACGAGGCGAGGGCGATGCGCATGATGGCGCTAAACCCGCGCACCTACGGCGAGATATACAACATCACGGGCAAGGACTACTTCAGCGACGAGGGCTACGTGGACACCTGCGCGCAGGCCGTGGGCGTCGAGGCGGATAAGCTGTTTGTGCCTGCGCAGGTGATGGACGAGATATCGGCGGACCAGCGGCGCCCGCTCATCCAGCGGCTGGCGCCGTACATCCATCGCTGGGACGAGAGCACCGTGTTCGGCATGAGCAAGCTGCGCAACCACATCGGCTACGAGCCGGAGTACACGTTCGAATCGGCGGTGGAGCAGACGTACGAGTGGTTCATGACGCAGGGGCTGGACAAGCAGCGCGAGTACGACTTCTCGTCGGAGGATGAGCTGATAGCGCGCCTGAGCTGACCGAGCGGGGAGAGTGGGCCTTTATCCCCAGCTGTCCCGCGCCTGCTCGAAGCCGTGGATCGTTGCCTCCCAGGTGGAGGTGTCCAGGATGGCGTAGGTGCGCAGCGTCGACTTCTTTGGGTCGCGCGGCTGCCCCAGTGAGCCCGGGTTGATTATCAGCGTTTTGCCCACGTTCGTGACCATCGTGCGGTGGGTGTGGCCAACTATCAGGACGTCCGCCTGGGCCTCCGGCAGCATATGGTTGGGAATCTTGGCGAGGCGACCCGCAGCGCTCAGGTTGTCGTCCGTTCCGCTGCCTGCCACCATGCCGTCCCCTCCATCCGGCGAAGGGGGCGGCGCCAGTCGGTCGCCCTCGCCGGGCAGGAACACTCCTGCGCGTCCGCCGTGCTCGCCGCCGGTCGGGTCCAGGGGGCTGGTGTGCAACATCATCACGCGCCTGCCGTCGATGTTCCATTCAAGCACAAGCGGCATCTGGCGAAGGTGTGCCAGGTTCTCCGGCTTGATCTGGCCGGAGTTGCGCAGCATCAGACCGGCTGAGGAGAGAATGGCAGTGTCGTGGTTGCCTCGGACAACAGGAATGTGATACCTCTGCATCAGCTCCGAGATCTCGTTGGAGAAGCGGTACTGGAGGTTCAGGTCGCCGGCGCAAATGATCTGATCAACGCCCCTCAGCTCCCTTAGCGCCGTCTCCAGTGCTTGAAGGTCGCAGTGAAGGTCCGAGATGATGCCGATCTTCAAGTCACCCTCTCCAGTCCACTTGGTATGTGCGAGGGCCGGGCTAGCCGTGTAGTCCCAGCCAGTCCGGCCCTCGCGCTGCTGCCGTTACTCGCGGGTGCAGATGAAGCTCGATGCGCTGCCGAACGGGCCCGTCTCGCACAGGGCGACGTCCAGCTTCTTCAGCTCGCCTTCCGGGTGTGGCAGCTGCCTGGGGCCTGCGGTTCCCATCATCTGCTGCGCCGTCTCCCAAACGTGGGTCATTCCGTGGATCCGACCGTTGCCCAGGTTGCCCCCGGCCGTGTTCAACGGATGACGGCCCTCGAGGGCTATGTTCTCCGCCTGGCACCAGGCGTGAGCCTCACCTCGCGGGGCGAAACCGAACGCCTCCAGCCACATCCACACCATAGGGCTGAAACCGTCGTACACGTGTATCAGGTCCACGTCTTCCGGCTTCAGGCCCGCGCTCTCGTACAGGTTCTTGGCCTGCCAGTCGTTCATCTCCTCCTGTGCCTCCAGGGAGTCAACGACGCCGCCCCTCTTCCGGTGCATGGGAATGGCCGCCATGCCCGATATGTACCCGCCCGGATGGGGCGTGTCCTTGGCGCGGTCCTCCGTGGTCATCACCACTGCCTGGATTCCGTCCACCGGCATGTCGTTGTCGAACACGCACATCGGGTATGCGATGAGGCGGGAGTTGATGTAGTCGTCGTACGTGATCTGGCGGCCGTTCCACACGGCGTAGGGGTTGAGCTGTGCGTTGCGATGGGCGTTGAGCACGTAGCCGGCCATCTCCTCGCGCTTGGCGCCGTACTTCGCCAGGTATCGCTGGTAGGTGACGGCCTGGCCTGCGCCACCGACGCCGTGGCCGTAGACGTTGGTGAGAGCGGATGAGCCGCTTGCCGTCCTCCCGCTGACCTGTCGGTATCGGACTCCCGCCGGATGGTGGCCGGTGCGGATGACGAGCGCGTAGTTGCACACGCCTGCGCCCAGGGCCATCGCCGCAAGCTGTGGGCCCGCGCAGGAGCCGGCAGCCGGGCTGTCCGTCTGGATCCAGTGCCTGATGTTGTTCCAGTTCACCACGGACATCATGTGCGGCACGTCCAGCCAGACATTGATGTCCCCCCGCTGACTGGGGCCCCAGTTGGGGTCGGCCCAGATGTAGATGCCGTCAATGTCGTCAACCGTCAGGCCGGCGTCTTCGATGGCCATCAGGGCCGCCTCGTTGGCCCGATGGGACTTGGTACCCTCGAAGTAGCGGCGACACATGGTGCTTCCAGACCCTACGAAAACGGGTCTCTTTCCCTTGGGGAACTCGATTGGCATAATGCCCTCCCTTCTTTCTGTGAGACCTGCGTTGGCCTCAAGCCACAGGACGGGTCTGCGCGGTTAGGTCGACCGCGGCTGGAACTGGAGAACGCTGACCTCGTCGTTCACCTTGTCGAAGACTGCCTCCAGGGGCATGCCCGTGTCGAGTCCGCCCCCAAGTGCGTCATACCGGCAGTTGAGGATGTTGCTCATCACCAGCAGGTCCGGCTGCTCCTCAAGCTCCACCATGATGACTGCGTAGGGCACCTTTTCCTCGAAGCCGGAAACGGAGGTGTCGTAGCAGATGTAGTAGCTGTAGAGGGTGCCCCTTCCGCTGACCTCCTCCCACTTCAGCTCAGCATCGCGGTCGCCGCAGTAGTTGCAAACGGCCACGGGAGGATGGTTGTACTTCAGGCAGTCTTCTTCCAGGCACTTCTGGAGGATCAGTTTGCCCTCCTTGGCGCCGTCCCAATAGGGCTGAAACTCCGCGGTAGGCACCGGAACAACCCCGTATGGAGCCATTGTGGTATGCATCAGGTGATCCGCGTCGCCTGCCAAGGGAGCGGCCGCTCCACCTATCACCGTCGCGTGCGTTCCCAGAGGTCCAACTGGCGGTCCTTCCTGACTGGTCATGGGTTCCTCCTTTCATCCTGAGCCGTGGTAAAAGCGAGGCGGCGCCGGGCAGGGAAGAGAGTTGCGTCGCATGAGCCATCGTAGTTTGGCGGCGTAATGTTGTCAACCGCTGAGACAAGGTGTCTTGGCGGCAGCTATCGCGCGGCCAGCATATCGTATGCCAGCGCGAGCATGACTCTTGTGCTGTTGAGCAGGCTCTTGATGCCTATGGACTCGTTGGCGCCGTGGATGAATGAGAGCTGCGGGTCGTCGTCCGGGTGCGCTCCGGCGTAGCCGTAGGTGACGGTGCCAAGCAGACGGGTGAACCGCGAGTCCGTGAAGCCTGTGCTGATGGAGGGTACCATCTGGACGTCCTCCAGGCCCAGCGCATTGGCAGTGGCCAGCCTGATCCGTCGCGCAAAGTCGGTCTCGAACGGCGAGGAGTTGGGCACTGCCATGTAGTCCACCTGGTAGTCCACGCCCGGGATGCCCTCCAGCAGCCTGCCAAGCTCCTCGCGGAGATGCGCCTCGTCCTGGTGCGGCAGGGTGCGCACGTCGCAGGTCAGCCTTATGGACTCAGGCACGCTGTTGGATTTGATGCCGCCGCGGACCATCGTGGGCGTCACGGTCATGCGGGAGAGCGCCTTGAGCACGCTGGCGAGGGACGGGTTCTGAGGCTCCAGCTCGGCGATTATCTCGTCCACGTTGGAGGCGGAGGCCAGGTGCTCGATTGCGAGGTCGGACAGGTGGCGGAAGACCTCGGCGGAGGTGTCCCGCTCCGGCTCGTACTGCTCGATGCGCGTCAGCACCTGCGACAGTGCGTAGAGAGCGTTCGTGCCTCGCCAGGGAACGGAGGCGTGGGCGCTGGCGCCGCGTATGTCGATCTCAACCTGCAGGCGGCCCTTTTCGCCCGTGCCGAGAACGTATGCGAAGCCTGCCCCAACCTTGACGGGCACGCCGCCGCCCTCGTTCACCGCAAACGGCGCCGCGATCTTCTCCGGGTGATGCTGGGCCAGCCAGCCGAACCCGTACCGGCCGCCGTGCTCCTCGTCGGCGCCGGAGGCCAGCACCAGGCCGTCGGCAAGCTCAACGCCGTTGCGCTTCAGCAGAGTCATGGCCATGAGCTGTGCCGTGAGCAGGCCCTTGCAGTCCGACGAGCCGCGGCCGTAGATGCGGTCGCCGTCAATGGTTGCGCTGAACGGAGGGTGCTTCCACTTGCCTTCGTCCTCCACCGGCACCACGTCCGTGTGGGACATGAACATCAGGCCAGTCTTGCCGGAGCGGCCCTCCAACCTGGCAATGAGGTTGCCCCGACCCGGCGCAGACTCGAGTATCTCGGACGCGATGCCCTCCCGCGCAAGTCGCCGCTGGACCGCCTCGCACACCTCCGTCTCGTCGCCGGTGGGCATGACGCCGGTGTTCACCGAGGGTATTCGCACCAGCTCTTGCTCCAGTGCGATGATCTCGTCCCGGTGAGCGCCCACCTGCGCGAGCAGGCCGTCGAGTTCCGGCATTGGCTCTCCCTTCCATCGGTAGTCTGCGACTTCATCTATTCCTTCTGAGCCGGGGTGCGCACCACCTGCCTGGCGTCGCGTGCTTCTCAGGAGCTCCTGCCGTGAGACTCCGCAGGGGGAGACGAGCCGGCTGCGTCGGCCTCCTCAGGCTCCAGCGGCAGGCGTGGCCGTCGAGCTATGAACAGCGCCACTGCTCCCAGCGCCAGGAATAACGCCACTGTCTGGAAGCCCAGCCGGTAGCTGTCGAACGTGTCCACCATCCACCCCACGAATATTGGCCCCGCAACTGTGCCCGGCAGGTCTACAAACTGCAGCAGTCCGCTGATGGTGCCGAAGTTTCGCCGGCCGTAGAAGTGGGCCACGATTGCCTGTCGCAGCGCGGCGGAGCCGCCGTAGGCGGGGCCCAGAAGCGCGATGTAGAGAGGCGCCCAGCCGAGGCTCGGAATCAGCGACATCGCCAGCACTCCGATGCCCTGCACGAGCAGGAGCACTGCCAGCAGGACGCGGATGTTCAGCATGTCGCCGATCCAGCCAAAGAAAACGCGGCCCGGCACCGAAATGAGCAGCGTGATCGAGACCAGGGTAGCCGCGGTCACGGGACTTGCGCCCATCTCCTCGATGAGGAACGGGACGTGGTAGATGGCGGCGACGGTGACGGTGACGGACCAGCTGGCGAAGGCGATGGCCAGCATCCAGAACGACAGTGACCTGAGTGCCTGCCGGGGCGTTAGCTCGATCTCCAGAGGCTCGAGGTTTCCGGAGCGGTCGCGCCTTGAGGTCTCGGTCGGGAGCGGCTCGCCGTCCGGGTGCATGCCCACCTGCTCCGGCCTGTGGTGCACCAGCGAGACCAGCGGTATGCCGATGGCCCAGTACGCCAGGGCGGCCATCACGGCGGCCGATCTCCAGCCGTACATCTGCGTCAGCCAGCCGACGATGACGACGGCGCTGCCGCCCAGGCCAATGCCGGCGAGCAGTATGCCCAGCGCCCTGGCCCTCTTGCGTACGAACCAGTTGGCAACGGCGACGTTGATGGGCCGCCCGCCGCCAAAGCTGGACGCCGTGGCAATGATCATGAAGACGGCATACAGCATCCAGAGGGAGGTGATCATGCTGAGAAGCAGAAAGGCAATGCCCATCGTGATGATGCCGAAGTAGAGAAGGGGTCGAGGGCCGTAGCGGTCGATGAGCCAGCCGGCGAGTGGAGCGATGAGACCACCCTCTAGTCTCGCGAGGCCGACCACACCACCGAGGGCCGCGCGGCTTGCGCCAAGCTCGTGGAGAAGCGGAACGAAGTAAATGCCGAAGCCGTAAGTGTAGAAAGCGCCGTTCAGAATAGCGATGGTGATGCCGACGGCAACGATCCACCAGCCATAGAAGACGCGCCTGACGCCTAGAATGCTCTCGACGAACGCGGCCATCCCTCAGCTCCGCCAAACGGGATGGGAAAACGCCTCCGGCGTAGCCAGCGGCCGGGCCGGGTCATGGCAGTGCCATTGGCATATTATGCCCTGCGACGTGTGAGGTCAACCGCCGCAGTAGCCGCCGCGGGACTCCGGCGCGGTCGGGCAGCAGTGTTGGGTGTTTCGACGCGAGCTTTCGCGGGTTTGCTCTCGCGGCATCGGGCTGTCTGCTAGAGGAAGAGCCGCGGCGACTCGGCGACTGTGAGCCGTCCCTCCACGGAGCAGGCGTCGGCGGGAAGGCGTTCCGCGTGTCCCCAGTCGAGGTCTATGCGGAGGCGCGCTGCTGCGGACCGCACGTCGTCACTGCGGCCGTGGAGCCTGATCACCACCCGCTCAGCCACCGGTGTGGCTGCGGTTACGTTCGCCGATGCGATTTCGCTGTCAGGTATGAGTAGAGCGCTTCCCACCATGCCGTCACCTCCCTTTTGAGGCGATTATAGAACGGGCGTGCTGGCATTGTCAAGCCCTTAGGTCAGGAGGCGGCAAGCTCACTCGCGAAGCGGAGCATCGCATGGCGTGGGGGATGGCGACTGACACCGCTCATTTCCTTCGACGAGCTCGGGATGAGCGGAATGCTTTGCCCGCTCGTGGTGAGCCCGTCGAACCATTCGAGCGGGCAGAGGTGCGACACTGTGAGCGGACGATGGTGGCTAGGACGCGGCAGTCGTGGGATGATCCGGCTAGCTGCCGGCGCCGGCGGCCAGATCGGCAAAGACCTTGGCCCATTCACTCTCGCCCTCGCCTATGCCCGCGCGATAGACGATGACGCCGTTGTGGTCGACGGCGACCTTTGTGGACTGCCTGACTATCTCCAGGCTTCGCAGCACGTTGTTGTCGACCTCTGCAACCGGGAAGGGAAGCTGCTCCCTGGACCGGTAGTCCTCAAGCCTGCCCACTCCCTCGGTCACGTCCTGGCCAATGGCGTAGAGGTCAACGCGGTCGGCGTATTCGGGGTAGTCCTGCTTCAGGCGCCGCAACTCGGCGCGACATACCGGTCACCACGTTGCCCAGAAGTAGAGGAAGACGGGCTGCCCCTGAGCCGCCAGCACGTCCGTCGACACCCTGGAGCCGTCCGCAAGAGTCATCTCGAAGTGTGGCAGTGTGTCGCCCACGTTGACGCCAACTGGAGGCGCATCGGGGGCCGCCGTCGCGATGGGCGCCTCGGTCGCGGCAGGCTGCGGTGATGGTGATATGGGTGAGGGGACGGGTTCGCCGGTGGCCGTCGCTTCTGGGTCCGGCTCCGCGGACGGCGTTTCCATCACGCCGACAGATCCTGAGTCCTGAGCCGTCGCCGTCGCGATCGGGTCGGATATAGGCTCGGTTGTTGCCGTCGCGGCCGGTGCCACAGTTGGCGGGGTGGTTGCCGTTGGAGGCGTGGTCGCCGTTGGGTCCGGGTCGGAGCTGCAGGCCGCGCTCACGACGAGCAGCAACACCGCTGCCAGCGCCAGGACGCGAAACGCCGCGCTGCGCCGGGCGGCCGCGGTTGTGTGTGTAGCGCTCAAGCTCTGCACTCTTCCTCAGCTACGAATGCCTGTACCTTGATGATACCACCCGATAGGCGGCATGCAAATCGCCGAACGCGGGAGTTTCCTTAAGAATTGCTTACGGCTGCGGGGTCTGCCGCTGGTTGGCGAGCGTGTGGCGGCAGTGTGCGATGGAGCTTTGGTGGAGACGGGGGAGAGTCGAACTCCCCGTCCAGAGAGCTTCCCGCTGGAATGTGCTACAGGCTTGTCCGGCGATTAGTTCTCGCTCTCGGAGTCTCCTGCCGGCCGGAGTTCCCCGGGAGCCAGCCGGTGGTCTTGGGCCCTCGCTACCGGCGTTGCGCGGGATGCACCTCGACTTATAGCGCCCACTCCTTACCTTCGAGGAGAGGTGAGGGTGGACGTGGCAGCCGTGTTAGGCCGCCAGGGCTACTTTATTTTCGCCAGTTACTTTTTTGCCGCCTTGTTGACGGGGCAGACGGCGCCCCGGCCTGCAATTCCGCGAGACCACCCCCTGTCGAGACCACGCGTCCCCATGTGATGATCCAACGCTCTCATTATAGCACGCGAGGGCTGCGGGCGTGGGGACGGTGGCGCCTAAACTGCCAGCCCTCCCCGTCGCCGCTGGGTTGCGGCCTTCACCGCAATGACGGTGCGAGGGACGGCGCATTTCACCACTGTCATTCTGAGCGAAGCGAAGAATCCAAGACGTTTTGTGAAGAGCGTTGCGACTCTGCTGACGGGTGCCTTGGATTCTTCACGGAGTTTATCCTGAGCCCAGCCGAAGGACTACGCTCCGTTCAGAATGACAGTTGGCTAACGTCGTTTGGCTAACCGTAGCTGCTTCGCAAAGCTCTCCGTCAAAGAGGAAGAGGCTTTGGTAGCCGCAGGGGGAGTCACTCAGTGGTCTCCATCAATGGGGAAGAGGGTTTGCAGGAGGCTCTGCGGTCACCCGCGGGCTGCGGCGCGCATGGCCCGGCCGGCCTCCCGTTCCTGGTCGCGGTCGATGATGGCGCGGCGCTTGTCGTGGAGCCGTCGCCCGCGGGCCAGCCCCACCTGCACCTTGGCGTAGTGGCCCTTGATGTACACTCGCAGCGGCACCAGCGTCAACCCCTTCTGCGCTGCTGCGCCGGAAAGGTGGCCGATCTCCTTCGCGTGCAGCAGGAGCTTGCGCGGCCGGGTCGGCTCGTGGTTGTGGATGTTGCCTTGCTCGTACGGAGCGATGTGGGAGTTCATCAGCCACACCTCGCCGCTCTCCGCCTTGGCGAATGCGTGCTGGATGTTCATCTTGCCGGAGCGGACCGACTTTATCTCCGTGCCGGTGAGCGCAAGGCCGGCCTCCACGGTCTCCAGGATGTCGTAGTCGTGGTAGGCGCGCCTGTTCATTGTGACGGCGCCGGTCTGGGTCTTCGGCTTGGCCTTGGGCTTGGCCCGATTCGTCCTGGACTTGGGCATGGCGACGTTCCTTACCTCGTCCGCCGCTATGGGGCGGCGGCTCCCGCCTGCGACAGCAGATGCTCCACGGCGCGTTCCAGCGGAAGGTCCCGGTCTTCCACCATGCCCAACTCGATTTCAATGTCCGATGGCTGTACGACTTCGATGTCCGGTGCCAACCCCTCACCTTCGATCAGGTGGCCGTCGGGCGAGTACCACCGACCGATGGTGTAGTACAGGCCGGAGCCGTCGGCCAGGCCCTGCGGCAGGTTCACGCTGCCCTTGCCGAACGTATCCTCCCCGATGAGCACGGCCCGATCATGGTCGCGCAGCGCGCCGGCCAGCACCTCGCTGCCGCTCGCGCTGTTGCCGTCAACCAGCACGGCCAGCGGCAGGTCGGGCGCGCTGCCGTCGGGGTTCACCTTGTACTCCACGCGGTTGCCGTCGCCGTCCAGGGAGTAGAGCACCAGCCCGTCCTGCAGAAACTCGCTGGCGATGTTGACGGTGGTGGAGAGCAGGCCGCCCGGGTTGCCGCGCAGGTCGAGGATCATGGCCTTGGCGTTCGCCTGCTTGGCTTCATCGATGATGTCGCTCATCTGCTCATCGGTATTGTCCGAGAAGGACGAAATCTCGACGTGGGCGATGCCTTCGGGCAGCATTTGCCACTCCACGCTGGCGACCTGGATGACGGCGCGCACGATCTCGATTTCCACCGGCTCAGTCTCGTGCTCGTGCTGCACCAGGAGGCGCACCGGCGTACCCTCCGGCCCGCGAATGCGGAGCACGGACTCCAGGACGGACCAGCCCTCCGTGCTCTCGCCGTCGACGGCCAGGATCACGTCGCCCGGCAGGATGCCCGCGCGCTCCGCGGGAGTGTCCGGGATGGGCGCGGTGACCGTGATGCGCTCGTTCCGCAGGCCAACGGTGGCCCCAATGCCTCCGAACTTGCCCTGGCTGTTCTCGGTGTAGAGCTCGTACTCCTGCGCAGACATGAAGGTGGTATACGGGTCGTCCAGGACGTCCAGCATGGCCTCTATGGCCACGAGCGAGAGTTGGTCGGGCGCAGGCTGCGCCACATTTCCGGCGGCGTCCTTCATGGCTTCTATCGCGGCCAGGCTCATGGCGCCCGCGTCCAGCGCCGACTTCTCGACGAAGCCGTCCGACAGGACGGTCCACACCTCCAGGATGGAGTTATGCTCGACGGCTGCGTCTGCGCCGGACAGCCGCGCCCACTCGTCGACCACGGCGGCGATGCCGGCGGGCGGGATGGCCGCGTGCTTCGCCGGAGACGCCCACTCCGGCAGGCCGATCACGGTGATCGCTGCGAGCACGGCAACGGCCCCAAGCGCTACGATTCTGAGAACGCTGTGACGCACTGCGTTTCCTCTGTACGGGTGATACTACAATTCTAGCATACGCAGGCAGGCGCGCACGCATTCGCCGGACGTTATGGGCTTCCGGCTTCAGTCCTGGCAGGAGACCGCCTCTGTCTCTGTCTCAAACTCTTGGCGATTGTGGAGATTTTCACTTGATAACAGGCTTGCCCTGTGCTATATTCCTTGCGATGTTTGAAGGGGAGGCATCGGCCAGTGCTTGAGGACTATTTCCGCCAGTACGGCCTCATCGCCGTCTTCACCGTCGTAGCGGTGGTGCTGCCGGGCACGCTGCTCGTCGTATCGTGGCTATTCTCCTACATTCGCGTTCGCCCCAAGAAGCCCACCGAGACCAAGAAGAGCCCCTACGAGTGCGGCATGGAGCTCATAGGAGACCGATGGCCGCAGTTCAACTTCCGCTACTACATGTTCGCCATCCTGTTCGTCATCTTTGACGTGGAGACGATCTTCATCTACCCCTGGGCCGTTCACTTCGGCCAGTTGGGGCTGTTCGCCTTCATTGAGATGCTGGTCTTTATCCTGATCCTGGTGGTGGGTTGGGCCTACGCGTGGAGGTACAAGGCTCTGGAGTGGAGGTAGCACATGTCGCTTGAAATGCAGCCCGAGCGAGCATCCGTAGGGCAGGTGGACGGCGTGACCATTCCGCTGTACGCAACCACCTGGGACATCGACCGGGAAGAGGGTGCGGTAATCAACGACATGAAGGCCACGCACCATGAGCCGTTCGCCCGCGACTACATCCAGGTTGATCCGGAGTTCGAGCGCAACGTGGTCGTCACCTCCGTGGACGCACTCCTGAACTGGAGCCGCAAGTCGTCCGTGTTTCCGATGACCTTCGGGCTTGCGTGCTGCGCATTCGAGATGATCGCGAGCGCGATGTCCAGGTTCGACATCTCGCGCTTCGGCATGGAGGCCATGCGCGCGTCGCCCAGGCAGGCCGACCTCATGATTGTGGCCGGCACCGTCACGTGGAAGATGGCCCCGGCCATCCGCCGCCTCTACGATCAGATGCCTGAGCCGAAGTGGGTGATCTCCATGGGCGTATGCGCCACCAGCGGCGGTCCGTACTACCAGGGCTACAGCGTTGTGCCGGGCGTGAACCGCATCATTCCGGTGGACGTGTACGTGCCGGGCTGCCCGCCCAGGCCGGACGCTCTCCTGTACGGCATCATGCAGCTCCACGAGAAGATCAAGAAGTACAGTCTGTTCGGCAAAGCCGCGGGTGCATAGATGACCGCAACCCTGAGCGCAGACCTGATCGCCCAACGCCTGGCTGACTCCGTCCCGGGCGCGGTTGTGGAGTCCAACGAGCGGGACGTCTGGGTCACGGCCGAGTCCGTGCTGGACGTGTGCAGCTTCCTGAAGGACGACCCGGACCTCAAGTTCGAATACCTCGTGTCCATCACCGCCGTTGACTACATCGAGCACTTCGAGGTGCTGTATCACCTCGTCTCGATGACCCACAACCACGGCGCGGTGGTGAGGACAAGGTGCTGGGGAAGGGAGGAGCCGAGCGTGCCGTCGGTGACGGGCCTATGGCAGGGCGCGGACTTCCAGGAGCGTGAGGTCTATGACCTGATGGGCGTCCGCTTTACGGGCCACGCAAACCTGAAGCGGTTGCTGCTGTGGGAGGGCTACCCCGGCCATCCACAGCGCAAGGACTACCTGGAGGCTCCCAGGTAGAGTCCACTCGGAGCAGAATCGACAGATGACCATTCGAACTGAGCCGGTAACGCTGAATCTGGGGCCACAGCACCCCAGCACTCACGGCGTCTTCCGAATGCGCATCACGTTCGACGGCGAGATCATCCTGGACGTGGAGCCGGTATTCGGCTACCTGCACCGGGGCTCCGAGAAGCTGGCCGAGGAACGCACCTACGCACAGGTTGTCACGCTCACCGACCGCCTGGACTACGTCTCGTCCATGTCCAACAATCTGGCCTACGTGCTGGCGGTGGAGAAACTGTCCGGCATACAGCCGCCTGAGCGCGCGATGTACCTCCGAGTCATCGCCGCGGAGCTTCAGCGCATTTCCAGCCACCTGGTAGCCACGGGCTTCTTCCTGAACGACCTGGGCGCACTGGCAACACCTCTCATGTACTGCTTCCGCGAGCGCGAGAAGATACTCGACCTGTTCGAGATGCTCTGCGGCGCGCGCATCACGCTGAGCTACATGCGAGTCGGCGGCGTGTTCCAGGACGCGCCTACGGAGTTCTGGCCCGCCATCCGTGACTTCCTGGGCTTCATGCCTGAGTACATCGACGAGTACGAGAAGCTGCTGACGGCCAACGAAATTCTCCTGTCTCGCACCAAGAACATCGGCGTGCTGGCCGGAGAGACTGCAATCAACTGCTCCGCCAGCGGCCCGGTGCTCCGTTCCGCCGGCGTGAATTGGGACCTGCGCAAGGCAGACCCCTACGACATATACGACCGGCTGGAGTTCGACGTGCCGGTCGGCACCGTGGGCGACAACTACGACCGATACCTGCTACGCATTGCGGAGATGAGGCAGTCGCTGCACATCATTCAGCAGTGCGTGGACCAGATACCGGACGGCCCCGTTCGCGAGAGGATACCCAACCTGGTGAGGCCACCCGTCGGCGACGCATACGCCCACGTGGAGTCGCCCAAGGGCGAGTTGGGCTTCTACCTCGTGAGCGACGGAGGCATTGCACCGTACAGGTGCAAGATTCGGTCGCCGTCGCTCATCAACCTGACCGTGCTGCGTGACATCCTCATTGGCTGGAAGCTGGCCGACATGATCGTCACGTTCGGCAGCATCGACATCAACATGGGTGAGGTGGACCGGTAGAAATGGGCGGCTACACTCCATTCAGGGAGGCCAACTCCTTCTTCGGCAACCTCTACGACCTGTTCGCGGAGTTGAACGTCTTCGGCGTGTCGCTGATTCCGCAGTGGCTCGCTTACTTCATCGCGGGCTTCCTGGTCATTTTCGCCGTCATCAACGCGGTGGTGATAACGACCACAGTGGGCACGTGGGTTGAGCGCCGCGTCATCGGACGGATCCAGTCGAGGCTCGGCCCCAACCGGTGGGGCCCGTTCGGCCTCTTTACTCCCGTGGCGGACGCTCTGAAGCTGCTCACCAAGGAGGACACCAGGCCGGAGGGCGTAGACGGCTGGGTGTTCAATCTTGCGCCCCTAGTCTTCATACTGGGTCCCCTCCTGGTCTTCGCCGTCATTCCGTTCGGCGAGAACACCTACGTTGCCAACCTCAACATCGGCATTCTGTACATCATCGCCGTGACCACCGTGCCTACGATCGCCATGTTCATGGCCGGCTGGGGCTCGGGCAACCGGTACTCGCTGTTCGGCGCCATGCGCGGCGTCGCGCAGCTGGTCAGCTACGAGGTGCCGCTGGTGCTGTCGATCGTAGGCGTGCTGCTGCTGGCCGGCTCGCTTTCGCTTGTGGACATAGTCGATAGCCAGCGAGTGCCCTTCATACTTATTCAGCCGTTGGGGTTCTTCATCTTCATCGTGGCGATTTCGGCGGAGATGAACCGCTCGCCGTTCGACATTGTGGAGGCGGACTCGGAGCTGGTCGCGGGGTTCCACACGGAGTACAGCGGCATGAAGTGGGGCACGTTCCAGCTTGCGGAGTTCATCGCCCCATTCGGAGCTGCGGCCATCATCACTACGCTCTTCCTCAAGGGCTGGGAGGGACCCGTCCTGCCATCGCACCTTTGGTTCTTCATCAAGGTGTGGGCCGTATGGTTCGTGCTGCTTTGGGTGAGGGCCACGCTGCCAAGGCTGCGAGTGGACCAGATAATGGCGCTGGCATGGAAGTTCCTGTTCCCCCTGGGGCTAATCAACCTGTTCATCACGGCTGGATTGCTGCTGATCTGGGAAGACCCCACCATCGCTCAGCTGTGGCTGATGGGCGGCATCAACTGGGTCGTCGCACTGGCCTGCCTGGTGGCTTCCTCGCACCTGATTTCTGACAAGCTCAGCACCCGGGCGCCGCTGGCTCCCGTGCCGGGAAGATCAAGCGGTCGAGCGCAGGAGGCCAGATGACATGTATGGTCTAGGAATCGCAAAAGGACTCATGGTCACGCTGACCAACCTGTTCAGGAAGCCGTTCACCATCCAGTATCCGGAGGAGGCGGTGCCTCAGTCGCCTCGCTTCCGCGGCGAGGAGTTCGCTTGGTACGAGGAGAGATGCACGGGCTGCGCAAGCTGCGCGAAATACTGCCCGCTGGGCATCATAAAGATTGTGACTCACCCTGGCGGCGAGAATATGCAGGAGGGGGACTCCTACGCAATCGACGTGTTCGACATCGACATTGGGCGGTGCATGTTCTGCGGCCTGTGCGTGGAGGCCTGCCCCTACGACGCGCTCTTCATGGGCAGCGGCTTCGAGCGGGGCCAGTATCGCCGCGACGACCTGATCATCACGGTGGACGAGCTCAGAAGCTCCGAAAGGCGTCCCAGCACCTGGTTCCGGCCCCAACTGGAGGCGCGAGACTACAATCCACAGGGCGGGGAGCCCCTCTCATGGGAGGAGGTGGGCCGCTAGATGTTTCCCCTGGACATCGCCTTCTGGGGCCTGGCCGCCGTGGGGATAATCTCCGCGCTGGCCGTGGTGTCCGAGAGGGACATCTTCAGGGCGGCCCTGTTCTTGGTCGTCTCATTTCTGGTGGTTGCAGGGCTGTTCGTCCTGCTCAACGCCGAGTTCCTGGCCGTGGTGCAGGTGCTGGTGTACGTGGGCGCCATCTCGGTCCTCATCATCTTCGCCATAATGCTCACGCGGAACTCCCAGGACGGCAATCCGTTCAACCGCTTCCAGCTGCCGGCGCTGCTGCTGTCGGGGCTGGTGTTCGCGGCCATTGCCTTTGCCGTCGTGGTCACCGATTGGAACGAGTGGGGCAGCCTTGGCTTCGCAGTTGCGCCCGGCGAGGCTGCTGCAGTCGACCCGAGTAACACGGAGGTCGGCATCCGCAACGTGTTCGGCGACACCACGCAGGTCATAGCCCGGCTTCTCCTTCAGGACTTCGTACTGCCCATGGAGGCGGCCTCCGTCGTGCTGCTCGCGGCGGTGATTGGCGCGCTGGCCCTGGTGCGGGAGAGGGAGGGTGAGTCCTGAGCCTGGAGAACTTCCTTCTGGTATCGGCCGTTATCTTCAGCATCGGCCTCTACGGTGCGCTCTCGAAGAAGAACGTGATCGCCGTCCTCATGTCAATCGAGCTGATGTTCAATGCAGTGAACATCGCGCTGCTGGCGTTCAGCCGCTACGTGGTGCCGCAGAGGATAGCCGTCGATCCGGCCGGTGCGGAGGCAGAGGTCGCGAACGCGATCATGACGGAGGGCGCGGCGCTTGGCGAGACGGTGCTGAGCAGCCTGCTCACGGGCCATATATTCGCCGTATTTATCATCACCATAGCCGCCGCGGAGGTGGCGCTTGGTCTGGGTATCGTTATAGCCATGTACCGCAACCGCTCCACGGTTGACGTTACACAGGCGAATATGATGAGTGGTTAGCACGCAATGTGGGTTGATTTCAAGAAGGCGCCAAACCTGATGATCGCGGAGATGTGGAAGGAGCTCCTTGAGGGAGAGGGTCTGCCCGCGCAGATTCTCCCGGAGGGCGACATCCTCTCCTGGGGCGAGCGAGTGCCCTACCGCGTCATGGTCCCGCGGGGCAGGGAACACGTGGCGGAGGAGATCCTGCGCAAGATTTAGGGCGGAGGCCCTGCAGCGCAGCACGTCAAGATGATTATGGGAGAGGCATAGCAGCATTATGACCGAAGCAGCAGCTTGGGCCATCCTCTTCCTTCCCCTGGCCTCATTCCTTTTCATCGCGCTGGTTATCAGGCCATTCCTGAACCATCACGCGGGACTCAGCGGCTACGTGACCATCCTGGCGATTGGCGCCGCGTTCGTGCTCTCACTCGTGGCACTCGCCGAGGTCGCAAGCGGCAAGGGCGAAATCGGATGGGCGGGTCACTCCTGGCTTGTCATCGGAAGCCTGGACATCACGGTCGGCATTCTCATGGACCCGCTCACGGCAATCATGCTGGTTGTCGTCAGCGGCGTCAGCCTTGCCGTGCAGATCTACTCGCAGGGCTACATGCGCGGCGACTCGGGATACTCTCGCTACTTCGCCTTCATGTCGCTGTTTACGGCATCGATGCTCGGGCTGGTGCTGTCACGAAACATCATTCAGGTGTACGTGTTCTGGGAGCTGGTGGGTCTCTCTTCATACCTGCTAATCGGATTCTGGAGCAACAGGCCATCGGCGGCTGCCGCGGCCAAGAAGGCATTCCTGGTCACAAGACTGGGAGACGTGGGCTTCATGCTGGCAATCCTGTACCTGTTCTTCAACCGGGAGGCGTTCCTGAGTCAGGGCCTCAACCCGTTCGAGATCGGTCACATCAACCTGCTGGCGCAGGGCGGTGAGCTGGCGGGCGCGCAGCTAGTGGCGATGGGCAGCGGCGTGGCGACGTGGGTTGCGCTGGGCATCTTTGCCGGCGCGGTGGGCAAGTCGGCGCAGTTCCCGCTGCACGTGTGGCTGCCGGACGCCATGGAAGGCCCGACGCCGGTCAGCGCGCTCATCCACGCGGCGACGATGGTGGTTGCGGGCGTGTTCCTGGTGGCGCGGTTCTTCCCGCTGTTCGAGGCATCCACAACTGCGATGGGAGTTGTGGCGGCGATCGGAGCATTCACGGCGTTCTTCGCTGCCACGATGGGCCTTGTGATGTACGACATCAAGCGCGTCCTCGCGTACTCCACCGTGAGCCAGCTGGGGTACATGATGCTGGCCCTTGGCGTGGGCGCATACGAGGCCGCAATCTTCCACCTGTTTAACCACGCCTTCTTCAAAGCGCTTCTGTTCCTCGGCTCAGGCAGCGTGAACCACGCCACCGGAACGTTCGACATGCGGTACATGGGCGGCCTTAGGAGGCGCATGCCCTTGACGTACATAACGTTCCTGATTGCCTCGCTGAGCATCTGCGGCCTCTTCCCGCTGGCGGGCTTCTGGAGCAAGGACGAGATTCTGGTTGCGGCGTGGAACTTCGGCGGCGCGCTGGGCCAGATCGTGTTCTACCTGGCACTCGTCACAGCCTTCATGACAGCGTTCTACATCTTCCGGGCGCTGTTCATGACATTCCACGGCGAGTTTCAGGGCGGAGTGGAGGCAGAGCACGCGGAGCACGGCGGCCAGAACGGCGGAGGCCACGGCGTACACCTTGCGGAGTCGCCGATGGTGATGGTGGCGCCCATGGCCGTGCTGGCAGTCTTGTCCATCGTGTCCGGCTTCCTGGCCAATCCTCTGAACGCGGCGTGGGGCCTGGGAGTCATACCGGCGCACTGGTTCGTCGACTTCCTCGACCACGTGGAGCTTGTATCGCTGCACGCCGCCAAGTTCAATCTGCTGATGGCCGCTGCGGGCACCGCAGTTGCACTGGCGGGCATTGGCTTGGCGTACCTGATGTACTACCGGCGCAGCGTTGACCCGGACGACATCGCCGCGGGCATGGGGCCGGGGTACACCGCCGCAGTGCACAAGTACTACTTCGACAACCTCTACGAGGACGTGGTCACTCGCGGGCTCTTCTATCGAGGGCTGGCGCTGGCAACGGACTGGATCGATCGGAACATCGTGGACATGGCCGGTACGGTCATAGCATGGTTCGGAAGAAACCTGGGGCGAGCCGTCGCCAAGCTGGAGACTGGACAGGTGCAGGCCTACGGA
The DNA here is from genome assembly GCA_034423135.1 of Dehalococcoidia bacterium. Lineage (GTDB taxonomy): Bacteria > Chloroflexota > Dehalococcoidia > Lucifugimonadales > UBA2985 > JAPPHY01. The sequence goes on from DAOUJC010000016.1 coordinate 19,209, forward strand.
GCGGGAATATCCGCTGGCTTGGTCCTGATAGTGGTCGCGTTTGTGGTATGGAGTTGAGAATGGTACAGAGGGGTAGCTGAGTGCTTTCTGCGATAGTCTTCTTTCCGCTGATCGCCGCAGGCATAATCCTGGTTCTGCTGAGGGACGCCAGGCAGATAAAGGTGTTTGCCCTGGCGGTGACGGTGTTGGAGCTTGCGCTGGCGATCGCCATCTTCGTGGTGTTCCGCGTGGAGGACTACAACCGCGTGGGCACAATGGAGCTGGTGGAGGACGTGAGCTGGATAGCAGCTCTGGACATTCGCTATCACCTGGGCGTGGACGGCCTGAGCGTGCCGCTGGTGCTGCTGACGGCGCTGCTTGGCATGTGCGCCGCCTTCGCATCCTGGAGCGTGAACCACCGGGTGAAGGAGTACTTCATCTGGCTTCTGGTGCTCCAGACGGCGGTCACCGGCGTGTTCGTCTCGCTGGACGCCATTCTGTTCTTCATCTTCTGGGAGCTGGAGCTCCTGCCCATGTACTTCCTCATCTCCATTTGGGGAAGCGGACGGCGGGAGTACTCCGCCATGAAGTTCATCATCTTCACCCTGTTGGGCAGCGCCTTCATGTTCGTTGGCATTCTGGCGCTGTACTTCTCGACGGGCACGTTTAACATCGTCGAGCTACAGGGCGTGGAGGGCGCGCGACTGCTGCTGCCCGCCGGAGCGATCTTCGCCTTCCTCTTCATTGCGTTTGCGGTCAAGCTGCCGGTGTGGCCCGTTCACACGTGGCTGCCCGATGCCCACACGGACGCGCCGACCGCCGTCAGCGTGATGCTCGCGGGCGTCCTGCTGAAGATGGGTGGGTACGGCATGATCCGGCTGGCTGTGGGCATGTTCCCCGGAAGGGCGCAAGAGTACGCGTGGTTGCTTGCCACGCTGGCAATCATCAGCGTGCTGTACGGCGCAGTCGTGACCATCCGCCAGACCGACCTGAAACGGCTAGTCGCCTTCAGCAGCATAAGCCACATGGGGTACGTACTGCTGGGCATCGCGTCCGTCGTCGGGGCCGGAGGCGTGGTGAACGCGGTGGGACTGACCGGCGCTGCCATGCAGATGTTCACGCACGGCACAATAACCGGCCTCCTGTTCCTGGTGGTCGGCCTGGTGTACGAGAAGGCGCACACGCGTCATATTCCGGACATGGGAGGCCTGGCCGCCAACATGCCGGTTATCGCGGTTGTGTTCCTGCTTGCGGGGCTGGCCTCGCTCGGCTTGCCGGGCACGAGCGGCTTCGTGTCTGAGCTACTGGTGTTCCTTGGCACCTTCGAGGTCTGGGGCTGGATCACCGCGCTTGCGGTGTTCGCAATCGTGCTGACGGCCGGCTACATCCTGTGGATGCTGCAGCGGGCGTTCTTCGGCCCGCAGCTCCCACGATTCGCAGGAGTTGGAGATACCAGCGTGCTTGAGGCCGTTCCAATGGTCGCCCTTGTGGCGGCGATCATGGTGGTGGGCGTGTATCCTGCGCTTGTGTCCGACGTATTCGCCCAGGGCCTGGAGCCTATAGTGACGTCGCTTCAGCAGGGGGTAATCCCCTAGCGGGGAATCGATATGACGCTTCACGACGTATACCTGCTATCTCCCGAGCTGGCGCTGGCGGCTCTGGGGTTAATTGTCATCCTTGTGGACATGACCTTCAGGAACAAGGGCCTGCTGGCGCTCGTTTCCGTGGTGGGCCTCGCCGTGCCGGTTGCTCTGAGCATCGTGCTCTGGTCCGACCTGGGCAGCGCACCGGACGCGCAGATGAGCGGTATCTTCGGCACGCTGGCCGTCGACAAGTTCAGCCTGTTCTTCAAGTTCCTGATCCTCGGAGTGGTGGGCCTGATCGTGATGGCCTCCGTCGGCTACGCGTCGAACATCCGGTTCTTCCCGGGCGAGTACCACGGCTTGATGCTGTTCTCGGCCAGTGGAATGATGCTTCTGGCCTCCACTACGGACCTGATCTCCATCTACATCGCGCTGGAGCTGACGTCGCTGCCTTTGGCTGCGCTCGCTGCCTTCCAGCGAGACTCGCGCTCCACGGAGGCCGGGATGAAGTTCCTGCTGCTGAGCGCGATGAGCTCCGCGGTGCTTCTGTACGGCATGGCGCTGGTCTACGGTTTCACCGGCACCACGCACCTGGAAGGCATATTGGAGCGGCTCGGAACGGCTCTGGACCCGTCCGTGCCGTTCGGCAGCTACGGCATGTTCATCGGCGTGGTGATGGTGGTTGCAGGCTTCGGGTTCAAGATTTCGGCTGTCCCCTTCCAGATGTGGGTGCCCGACGTGTACGAGGGAGCGCCCACTCCGGTCACGGCGTTCCTTTCGGTCGCGAGCAAGGCCGCGGGCTTTGCGGTGATCCTGCGCGTGTTCTACGTGGCGTTCGGCGAGATTGGACTCGACTGGTCGGGCCTGTTCGCCGTGCTCAGCGCGCTCTCGATGACGGTCGGCAACTTCGTGGCGATTGCGCAGCGCAACATCAAGCGGATGCTCGCCTACAGCACCATAGCCCACGCGGGCTACCTGCTGGCGGGCGTGGCCGCGATCTCCGCACGCGTGCCTGATGGCGAGGCATCGATTGGGCCAAGCGGCGTGCTCTTCTACCTGGTGGCCTACGCCGTCACCAACCTGGCCGCGTTCTTCGCAGTCATCGCCATCTCCAACCGCACCGGCAGCGACATGATAAGCAGCTTCGCCGGCATGGGACGGCGGTCGCCCTTACTGGCCATCGTGCTGGCCTTCGCAATGGTGTCACTGCTCGGCATTCCGCCGACGGCCGGCTTCATGGGCAAGCTGTACATATTCAGCGCCGCGATGAAGGCCGACCTGGCGTGGCTCGTGGTGGTGGGCGTGGTGAATAGCGCCGTGTCCGCGTACTACTACCTGCGAGTGGTGCGGGTGATGTACATGAGCGAGCCCGAGGACGAAGAGGGCGTGCCGGTGGCGCAGGCGGCGATGCTGGCGGTGTTCCTGACAGGCATCGGCATACTTGTGCTGGGTGTGTTCCCAGGACCACTCATGACCGTGGCCGAGAAGGCTGCAGCGGTACTGTTCTAGCAGGCCGCTGGGCGACTGGCGCGGCGGCCCATCCTTCCCTTCATCTGGCCTTAGAGGCTGCCCCGTACTTGATTCAGTGTGAACTTCGCGTAGCGCCGCTTCTATCGTCATTCCGAGCAGAGCGAAGCGCCAGCGCAGCGGAGTCGAGGAATCTTGGGCCTGCGGCGGTCGAGTGAGCCCAGCCCTGTAGGCGAGTGTGTCTCCGCAGTCGGATGGTTACTGCACGCGGTTGTCCTAGATTTCTCGGCGGAGTTTATCCTGAGCGAAGTCGAACGGGCTCGAAATGACGGTAAGGTGGCCCGCTCGAATGGTTCGACGGGGCTCACCATGAGCGGGCCATAGTCCGACGCGTTAGCGCAGCTAGTCCGCTCACCCTGAGCCTGTCGAAGGGCGTGAGCGGACGGAGGAACTGACGACCTTCGCGCCCGCATTGCCAGCTCAATCGGCTCTACGCACTCACTGAGCCGACGGCGCAATCTCAGGTGCGCTAGGCGGTGAGCGCTACGCTGCTGAGCAGCTTCTTGGCGGAGATGATGTGCTTGTTCAGCCCCATGCTCTTGGCGTCCATGCCCATCGCCAGCCCGAGCACCTGAGGCAGGTGGAGGATCGGCAGGTCGATTTTGGTCTTGCGCATGGAGGCAGCCTTGGGCTGGAAGCCGTCCAGGTTCAGGTGGCAGAGCGGGCAGGGCGTGACCATTGCGTCTGCGCCCAGGTCCTTGGCCTCAATGGTGTGGTTGGCAACCATCGTGATGGAGTTGCGCTCGTTGATGGTCAGGATGGGGAAGCCGCAGCAGCGAGTCTTGCCCGCGTACTCGACGGACTCCGCGCCAATCGTCTCGATGACGCGCTCCAGCGAGTCCTCGCGCTCCGGGTGCTCGTCGAAGCCGAGTGCGCCTGTGGGCCGGATGATGTAACAGCCGTAGAAGGGGGCCATCTTGAGGCCCTGCAGGGGAGTGGTGATGTAGTCCTTGAGGGTGTCAAGACCCAGGTCCTCCACCAGTATCCACAGCAGGTGCTTGACCACCACCTCGCCCTTGTACTCCAGGCCTTCCTCCGCCAGCACCTCGTTGATCTCGGCCATGTATGCCGGATCGTCGGCCATGCGCTTGTGGGCCTGGCTCATGGTGCCCTGGCAGGTGCTGCATATGGTCATGATTGGCAGGCCCATCTCCTCCGCCATGGCGAAGGTGCGGGCGTTGAGCGCGTCGCCGAGGCGCTGGTTCTTCTCCTGGAGGACGCCTGCGCCGGTGCAGGACGCGCCTTCCATCACCTCGATCTCCAGGCCCAGGCGTTCGCAGACCTTGACGGCCGCGGGGTACAGCTCCGGGCAGCCTCCGCGCGAGACGCAGCCGGGGAAGAATGCGTACTTCATCACTTGCCCTCCACTTTGTCGAACAGGCGGCGGACCTTGTCCTTGCCCGGTATTGCCTTGTGAATAATGGGTGGGGTCTTGCCTCGCAGGAAGGCTCGCAGGCCGACCAGCGATAGCCCCATCATTGCGCGGATGTCGAACGGACTGTAGGTCTTCAGGGGCAGCTTCAGCTCGTCCAGGCGGCCGCTGTGCTTCACCAAGTCCACGAACGCCTCGGTGTGGCGAGCGCCGTTGTTGTTGCTGAACCCTGCCTCGATGGCCATGTCACGCAGCCCCATGATGCGGTCCATCGGTGCCACGCCCTTGGGGCACACCTCTACGCACTCCATGCAGCGCGTGCAGTCCCAGATTCCGCCGGGCTCGCTGTACATCTGGAGACGACTCTTGTCGGCGTCGTCCCTGGGGTCGCCGACGAACCGGTAGGCCTTGGCGAGGGCCGCCGGCCCCAGGAACCGCTGGTCAACCTCGATTGCGGTGCAGTCGGAGACGCAGGCGCCGCACATGATGCAGCTCATCACGCCGGCCAGGTGGAGCATCGTATCGTTGGGTGCGAGGTACTCGGCCTCCGGCTCCTCGCCCTCCGGCTGAAGGTAGGGCTTCACGGCCCGTACGCGGTCCCAGAACGGCTTCATGTCCGTAACCAGGTCCTTGACCACCGGCAGGTTGCCCATCGGCTCAACGGTGACCTCGTTCTCGGCGTTCGTCACGTCCCGGACCTTGGTCTTGCACACCAGCTTGGCGTGGCCGTTGACGCGCATGGAGCACGAACCGCATATGGAGGCCCGGCAGGAGCATCGAAGCGCAAGGCTGCCGTCCACCTCCTCCCGGACCTTGATGAGCGCGTCCAGAACGGTGAAGTAGTCCTCCACCTCCAGGTTGTACTCCTGGAAGCGGGACTCCGGGTTTTCCGCCTCCGGGTTGAACCGCCTGACGTTTAGCGTTACTTCCATCCGTTCCCTCCTGGATGGGCGCCGCTGTGTACGGCGCTCTCGGCGCCTCCCACTGCTAGTACGACCTCACTTGCGGCTGCCACTCTGTGATCCTGACCGGGCCATATTCTAGGCTAGGCCCGTCCGGCGTGTGATATGCGATAGTGTGCTTCAGCCAGCTCTCGTCATCCCGCTCCGGGTAGTCCCGCCGTGCGTGGGCTCCCCGGCTCTCGCGCCTCTCGAGGCTGCTCGTCACCATGACCTCGGCGAGGTCGAGCATGTTGCCAAGCTCAAGCGCCGAGACCAGGTCCGTGTTGAACACGCTGCCGTGGTCCTGAATCGACACGGCTTGGTACCGGTCTTTCAGGTCGTGCAGCAAGTCGATGCCCGCGCTCAGGCCCGAGGCGTCACGGAAGATGCCCGCGTGTTGCTGCATGGTGACGCCCAACTCCTTGCGCAGCGCGGCCGCCCTGATGCCGCGGTCGCTGCGGCTGAGCAGGGCGTCGATGCGGTCGGCCTCGTCGCGTGCGACGGCAGGAGTCAGATTCACGAAGTGCTCGTGCTCCGCCTCCTGCGCGGCAGCCCTGCCGGCGCGCCGTCCGAACACCACGGTCTCAAGCAGGGAGTTGCCGCCGAGCCGGTTGGCGCCGTGAACGGAGACGCAGGCGCACTCGCCGGCGGCGTACAGGCCGGGGATTGTTGACCGGCCGTCGACGTCGGTCTTCACACCGCCCATCTGGTAGTGCATGCCGGGCCGGATTGGCACGGTCTCGGTGATCAGGTCCACGCCCGCCAAGTCTCTGGCCAGCTCGTGGATCTGGTTGAGCTTGGTGCGTATGAGGTCTCGGCCCAGGTGACGCAGATCGAGCATCACGCAGCCGTTTACGCCACGGCCGGAATCGATCTCGACCTGCTCCGCACGCGAAACCACGTCTCTGGAGGCCAGCTCTAGGCGCTCCGGTGCGTAGTCGGACATGAACCTCTCGCCCAGCGAGTTCAGGAGGTGTCCGCCTTCGCCGCGTGCGCCCTCGGTGATGAGCACGCCGCTGGGGAAGAGGGTGGTGGGGTGGAACTGCGTGAACTCCATGTCCATGAGCGCAGCGCCTGCGCGGTATGCCAGCGCCATGCCGTCCCCGGTGCAGATGAGGCCGTTTGTGGATGGCTCGTAGACCCGTCCCAGCCCGCCTGTGGCCAGTATGACGGCCTTGGCCTCGAACGTGTGGAGCCTCCCGGTGCGCATGTCAATCGCAACGAGGCCCCGGCACCTGCCGTCCTCTACGATGAGGCTCACGGCGAACCACTCGTCGTAGGTGGCAACGCTGTCCCTGATAGACTGCTCCCAGATGACGTGCAGGATGACGTGGCCGGTGATGTCTGCGACGAAGCACGTGCGGGGGAAGCCCGCGCCGCCGAAGGGCCGCTGGGCCAGCTTGCCGTCCTCGCGGCGGTTGAAGATCACACCCATGTGCTCAAGCTCAAGGATGTCTTCAGGGGCCTCGCGGCAGAGGATGGAGGCCGCGTCCTGGTCGGCCAGGTAGTCGCTGCCCTTCACCGTGTCGAAAGCGTGGGAAGTCCAGGAGTCGTCCTCGCCGAGAGCGGCGTTGATTCCGCCCTGTGCGGCGACGGAGTGGCTGCGGGTTGGATACACCTTCGAGACTACTGCCACGTCTGCGCCGCAGCGGGCCGCTTCAAGCGCCGCTCGCATGCCCGCCAAACCACCACCCAAGACCACGGCGTCGTGCCGGATGATCTCGTCTTCCACCGCAAAAGGCATGGGGCAGGTCTCCTTGGGCGTGCTTTTCAGCCTCAGCAACTATATCAGATAGTGATGGATTTTACAATTCGTCGGCGTACATGTGCAGCGCCATCAGCAGCGCCGCAATGGACTTGCCGTCCTGAATCTCGCCGGTGCGGATCAGCCCCGGAATCTCTTCGAGTGGGACGGGCACAACCTCAATGTTCTCGTCCTCGTCGGGCGCCAGCGCGCTGGGACTCAGGTCGCTTGCGATATACGTGTACATGTACTCCGTGCAGAAGCCGGGGGCAATCCAGAAGCCGGTCATGCCTACCAGCTTGCCCGCCACATGGCCGATCTCCTCCTGCAGCTCGCGCAACACGCCGTCCTCCGGGGACTCGCCCTCCTCCAGGCCGCCTGCGGGCGCTTCCAGCAGCGATAGCTCAGGCGCCTTGCGGTACTGCCTGACCAGCAGCACCCGCCGCTGCTCGTCGATGGGCACCATGACCACGGATGCGCCATGCTCGATCACTTCGCGCGTGGCCGTGCCGCCGTTGGGCAGCTGAATGGTGTCGACCCTCAGCGCCACGACCTTGCCGTCGTAGATGCGCTTGCTTTCGAGGGTTGGCTCTTTCTGCATGACTGCTGACCTCAGGGACGCGGCGCGGCGGCGTAGGTTGTGGCGCGAGTCTCCGGGTTCAGCCTTTCGGTTAGGACGCTGTAGAAGTGGCTTGGCGGGTTGGCGCGGAGGAAGCGTGCGACGTATGGGCCGCGCACCACCTCGACGACGTCGCCGGGCGCGAGGTCCATGTCGGCGCGGCCGTCCACGCTGAGAGCGGCCACGTAGTCGGAGCGAATCGCTACCTCCACCACGGACTCCGGCGCCAGGACGATCGCGGACGCGAGGCCGAGGTGCGTTGCCACCGGATTGAGCAGCATGTCCCTTGACTCAGGGTGAAGGACCGGGCCGCCTGCAGAGATTGAGTAGCCGGTGCTTCCCGTAGCCGTGGCCAGGATGACGGCATCTGCGCGGTACGTGGTGAGTAGTGCGTCGTCGATCTTGACCTCCAGGTGTGCGAGTCGCGAAATCTCGCTTCGGCCGACCACAACGTCGTTCAGGGCCTGGTGTGCCGGCCCGCGGTCGGTGCCCTGGGATATGACGGTCGCCTGGAGCATCGAGCGCTCTTCAACCCACACCCTGCCGTCGAGGTAGTCCCTGACCCGGTTCACGGCCTCGTCGGCGCGCAGCTCCGTCATGAAGCCCACCCTGCCGAGGTTGACGCCCAGAATGGGGATCTCCCTGGGCGCGGCGAACTGCGTTGCCCAGAGTATGGTGCCATCGCCGCCCACGGTGATGAGCAGGGAGATGGAGGATGGCGGGTCGTCCGACTCGCCGGTGCGTGTGGGGACTATCCAGGCCGATTCGCCGAGGCCCAGCTCCTGCGATAGCTCTTGCACGAGCGCCATGGAGCCGGAAGACCTTGGATTGTAGACTATGCCAATGCTGCCGTTGCCGCTCATCGCGTCAATTCCCTCGAGGGCGCAGGTAGGCGCAAGTTACTTGAGACATTGGCAAGCGCAGTCTAGCATCACGCCTGAGACGTGTCAACGCGATGGGCGGACGTGCGTGCTCGCGGGCCGGGACTGCGAAGTGCCCGAACCGAACCCGCTCACGCCCTTCGACATGCTCAGAGCCTGCCCCGTACTCGATACGGGGGTGAGCGGGAGGGGTGGCTTTAGTTCCCGCTCATGGTGAGCGTGTCGAACCATTTGAGCGGGAAGGGCTAGATTGCGGCTTTCGCCGCAATGACGGAAGTGCAGGCCGCGCTCACCGAATGGGACGGTGGGGTGCCTCCACAGAGCCCGCTCACGCCCTTCGACATGCTCAGAGCCTGCCCCGTACTAGATACGGGGGTGAGTGGGAGGGGAGGCTTTAGCTCCCGCTCATGGTGAGCGTGTCGAACCATTTGAGCGGGAAGGGCTAGATTGCGGCTTCCGCCGCAATGACGAGTGCTGGGCGGTCGGCATATCGCCTGTGATACGGGGCGAGCCGCTTGGCATTCACCCCCATCCTAACCTTCCCCCATCAAGGGGGGAAGGGATCAGGGGGCGTCTACGCCTGCTCGGATGCGACGGGGCGGCTCCACTCGGCGCGGCCCTGCTCTAGCAGGTCGTTGCCGTGCACGTCGTTGACCACGATGGCCGGGAAGTCCTCAACCTCCAGCCTGCGTATGGCCTCCGTGCCCAAGTCTTCGTACGCCACGATCTCAACGCCCTTGATGGTGCCTGAAAGCAGCGCGCCGGAGCCGCCGATGGCGCCGAAGTACACGGCGCCGTGCGACACGAACGAGTCCCGCACGTCCCTGCTCCTGCCGCCCTTGCCGATGGCCGCCTTCATGCCCAGGTCAAGCATCTTGGGCGTGAACGGGTCCATGCGATAGGCGGTCGTAGGGCCTGCGGAGCCGATGATGTCACCCGGACGCGGCGGCGTGGGCCCGACGTAGTAGATGACCTGGCCCTGCAGGTCGATTGGGGGCTGCTCGCCGCGATCCACAGCCTCGATGATGCGGCGGTGCGCGGCGTCGCGCGCGGTGTAGATGACGCCGGTGATGAGCACCTCGTCGCCGGTCTGCAGATCGGCCAGCGCCTCGTCCGTCAGGGGAGTGGTCAGGCTCTTGGCCATCAGAGCACCGCCACCTTGAGCCTGGCGCTGTGGCACTGGAGGTTGACGCCTACGGGCAGCGAGGTGATGTGCGTTGGGTGCGTCTCCACGTTGACGGCGAGCGCGGTGGAGCGGCCGCCCCAAGCCTGCGGGCCGATGCCGCTTGCGTTGACGCGCTCCAGAAGCTCCTCCTCCAGCTCCGCCACTTCCGGGTCGGGATGGTGCTCACCGACCTTGCGCAGCAGCGACTTCTTGGCCATGTGCATGACGTGCTCGGCAGTGCCGCCCACGCCGACGCCCACGATCAGGGGAGGGCAGGGGTTGCCGCCGGACTCCTCTATGGTGCGCAGCGTGAAGTCGATGATGCCCTTCTTGCCGTCGCCGGGGCGCATGATGGAGAGTCTGCTCATGTTCTCGCAGCCGCCGCCCTTGGGCAGGATGGTCACCTTGAGGCTCTCGCCCGGCACGATGTCGGTGTGCACGATTGGCGGCGTGTTGTCGCCGGTGTTGATGCGCGCCGAGAACGGCTGCTTGACGATGGAGTTGCGCAGGAAGCCATCCTTGTACCCGCGACGCACGCCGTCGGCAAGCGCCTCATAGAGGTCGCCGCCGACGAGGTGTACGTCCTGGCCAAGCTCCAGGAAGAGCACCGTGGTGCCGGTATCCTGGCAGAGCGCGATCTGCTTTTCCTCCGCAATCTCGGAGTTGCGCAGAATCATGTCCAGGACCTTCTGCGCCCTGGGCGCTTCCTCGTCGCGGCGCGCCTTCTTGAGGGCGTCCAGCACGTCCTCCGGCAGGAAGTAGTTGGCCTCCTGGGCCAGCCGTGCGACCGTGTCAGCTATTTCGGTTACGTCTATGTCTCTCATTCCGCCTCCGAATGACGCCTGTGTCCAGGACCTGCGTGTGAGCCCGAGTTACGCTTGCTCCGCGGCCGGTGGCCTGTTGGCCATCACCTCAACAAGCTCCTTGACTGCGGCAGCCGAATTGTCGAGGGCTGCCTTCTCCTCGTCCGAGAGGTCTACCTGTATGATCTCCTCGATTCCGGCCTCGCCGAGACGCACGGGCACACCGATGAACAGCCCGTCGATGCCGTACTCGCCCTGCAGGTATGCCGCGCAGGGGAGGATGCGCTTCTTGTCGAGGATGATGGAGTCGACCATCTGGGCAACCGCTGCGGACGGAGCGTAGAATGCGCTGCCGGTCTTGAGCAGCCCCACGATCTCGGCGCCGCCGTCACGCGTACGCTGGACGATACGGTCGACGGCGTCCTGCGCAAGCAGCCGCCCGATGGGGATGCCGCCTACGTTCGTCGAAGCCACCAGCGGAACCATGGTGTCGCCGTGACCGCCTAGGACGTACGCCTGCACGTCCTCGACGGACACTCCAAGCTCCTGCGCAAGGAAGGTGCGGAAGCGTGCGGTGTCCAGGATGCCGGCCATGCCGACGACCCTCTCCCGGGGCAGGCCGGTCACTTTGAGGGTCTGCTGCGCCATTGCGTCAAGCGGGTTGGAGACCACGATGATGATTGTGTCCGGGGAGTGGCGAGCGATCTGCTCGGCCACGCCGCCTACAATGTCCATGTTGGTGAACAGCAGGTCGTCGCGGCTCATGCCTGGTCTCCGGGCGATGCCCGCCGTGATGACGGCCACGTCGGATCCGGCAGTCTCCTCGTAGGCGTTGGCGCCTGTGATCATGCTGTCGGTGCCCAGGACCGGCCCGGACTCCAGTAGGTCCAACGCCTTGCCCTGCGGCATCCCTTCCACGATGTCAACCAGCACCACGTCCGCATAGCCCCGCTCGAACAGGCGCTGGGCGGTTGTTGCGCCCACGTTGCCCGCTCCCACAACTGTTATCTTCTTGCGCATCTACTATTGCTCCTTCTATGTCTTATCGACCGCGCGGTATTGAGTTCGGATGCTCCATTACCGGAGTCCATCCGCAGGCGCCGCGGCCCGCGCCCCTCGCAAATCCTAAGTCAGTGAGTACTGCTCCCAGCGAGACTCCAAGTCGGCTTCCTGTACAGTGGACATCACGTACTCGCCGAACTCACGGCCGGTTGCGCCGGTGCTCCGACCCGTCATCACCACCTTGCGCTCGTACTGGCCGCAAACGTCCAGCGCCTTGTGGAGCCTTGATCCCAGGTCGGAGAAGCCGATGTGCTCCAGCATCATGGCGCCGGCGCGCATGACGGAGCTGGGGTCGGCGAACTGGGCGCGATTCTCGCGCACCATCCGGGGCGCGGAGCCGTGAATGGCCTCGAACATGCCGTACTGCTTGCCGATATTGGCGCTGCCTGCCGTGCCCACGCCGCCCTGAATCTGGCCGGCCTCGTCCGAGAGGATGTCGCCGTAGAGGTTGGGCAGGGCGATCACCTGGAACTCGTGCCTGCGCTCCAGGTCCAGGAGCTTGGCGGTCATGATGTCGATGTACCAGCCGTCCCAGGCGATCTCCGGGTAGTCCTCGGACACCTCGCGTGCGATCTCCAGGAACTTGCCGTCCGTGGTCTTGACCACGTTGGCCTTGGTCACCACGGTAACCTTGGTCTTGCCGGTGCGCCTGGCGTGCTCGAACGCAAGCTGAAGGATGCGCCGCGAGCCTTGGGAGGTGATCACGCGGAAGTCCATAGCCAGGTCTGGCGTGACGTTGATGCCCTGGCTGCCCACCGCGTACATGTCCTCCGTGTTCTCGCGGAAGATTATCCAGTCGATCTTCTCCTTCGGGATGCGAACGGGCCGGACGTTGGCGAAGAGGTCGAGCTCCTTCCTCATTGCCACGTTCGCGCTCTCGATGTTGGGCCAGCCATCGCCCTGTTCAGGTGTATGCGTGGGGCCCTTCAGAGTGACGTGGCACTTGCGAATCTCCTCGAGGACGTCGTCCGGTATCGCCTTGAGCTTCTCGGCGCGGTTTTCGATGGTCAGCCCGTCAATGGTGCGGAACTCCACCTTGCCGCTGTCCACCTGCTGCTTGAGCAGGTACTCCAGCACGTTCTTGGCCTCCTCGGTGATGGTGGGGCCGATACCGTCGCCACCCAGCACGCCAATGATGATCGGCTCCACGGCGCTGTAGTCAGTCCAGTCGCCCTCCGACTTGAGGTTCTCCACACGCTCCAGCTGGCCTTCAAGGACCTTGCCGAAGTGCTCCTTGGCAGCTTCCAATACCTGCTTGTCCACCATGTCACGCCTCCTTGTTTGGACTCGGTCCGTAAGCCTGGGGCGCCCTACTTGGCGCATTGCTGCCGCGCCGGCCCTTGCACAGGCCTAGTCTATTAGTGCAAGAACCTCGTTCTTCTTCACCCAGCTGCCGGGTGACACCTTGAACTCCTTGACCGTGCCGTCCACAGGCGACGGGAGGGAGTTCTCCATCTTCATTGCTTCGATCATGAGCACGGGCGTGCCCTTCTTCACCTGCTGTCCAACCTCGACCACGTACCGCAGGAGGATGCCGGGCATGGGTGCCGTGATGGGCGTACCGTCCGTGGCCGGCTCAGCCTGCGGCGCGGGGGCTGCCGCCGGTTGAGGCGCAGGGGAGGGTTGCGGCGCGGGCGCCGGGGCAACCGGCTGAGGAGCGGGCGCTGCGGCTACGGGCTGCGGCTGCGCGACGGGCGCGACCGCGTACGTGACGCCACTGTGACGCCCATCGCCGTCGACGGCGAGAGGCTCCACCTGCACCTGGTACATTTCGTTGCCCACGTAGACGTTGAAGGCGCGAGCCGCGGCAGGCGTTTGTGCATTCTGCGCCGCGGCCGGGGCGGCCGCCTCCTGCGAGCCCTTCTCCACGAGCAGGCCGGCGCGTGCCTTGGAGACAAGCTCCTCCTCTTCAGCCATCCTCTGCTTCACCTGCTCCAGCGACTTGGGCTTGACCTCGTCGGGGATTGGCTCCTGGCCGTACTTCCACTTGAGGAAGCGAAGCCCGGTTGTGGGGTACAGGGCGTAGGTGAGCACGTCGCCGATGTCCTTGGCCAGGCCCTCCGTGTCCTTCGTGGCCTTCTCCAGCTCAGGCTGAAGGTAATCGGCGGCGCGGCCCGTGACCGGCTCCTGGCCCCGCTCATAGCCCTCCAGCACCGTTCGCGTGACCTCCGGGTCGATGGGCATTGGGCTGCGGCCGTAAAGGCCGTACACGTAGTCCTTGATCTGGCCGGAGACCAGCTGATACCTGCCGAACAGCACGTTCTGCACGGCCTGGATGCCAACGATCTGGCTTGTGGGCGTGACCAGGGGAGGGGTGCCTAGCTCCTTGCGCAGGCGGGGAAGTTCCTCGTAAACCTCCTCCAGCCTGTCAAGGGCGTCCGCCTCCTTGAGCTGCGATATGAGGTTGCTGGCCATGCCGCCCGGGATCTGGTGGCTGAGCACAGCTGTATCGACGATGGAGGCGCGGCTGGTGTCGATGTGGTCGCGAAGCAGCGGCGCGATCGACTCGAAATAGTCGGCGAGCTTCAGCAGGTGCTGGAGGTCCAGGCCGGTGTCTCGCGCAGTGCCCTGAAGCGTCACGACCAGCGGCTCGATGGCGGCCTGGGACGTGCGCATGGCGTAGGGGGACAGGCATGTGTCGGCTATGTCGAGACCTGCCTCCGCAGCCTTGAGGATCGTCATGGACGCCATGCCGCTGGTGTAGTGCGTATGGAGCTGCACGGGGATGGTGATGTTCTCCTTCAGCGCCTTCACCAGGTCGTATGCGTCATAGGGGGCCAGCAGGCCGGCCATGTCCTTGATGCAGAGCGTGTCTGCGCCCATGTCCACCAGGATCCTGGCCTTGCTCACGAAGTAGTCCAGGTTGAAGACGGGCCCGCCCATGTGGGTCTCCGTTACGGAGTAGCAGATGCAGGCCTGGAAGTGCTTGCCCTTGTCCTTGATGGCCTTGGCAGCGGTCTCGAAGTTGCGCTCATCGTTGACCGCGTCGAACACGCGGAACACGTCAATGCCCTCGTCGGCCGCGTGGTGCACGAAGGCCGTAACAACGTCGTCGGCGTAGTTGCGGTATCCGACGAGGTTCTGGCCCCGAAGCAGCATCTGGAGCGGGGTGTTGGGCATGAGCCGCTTGAGCGTGCGTACCCTCTCCCACGGGTCCTCGCCCAGGAAGCGGGTGGCCACGTCAAAAGTGGCGCCTCCCCACACCTCGGCCGACCAGAACCCCGCGCGGTCCATCTCCGCGGCAATGGGCTCCATATCGGCGGTGCGCATGCGGGTTGCTGCGAGGCTCTGGTGTGCGTCTCGCAGCGTGGTGTCGGTTATCTTTAGCGGGTTGGCAGCATAATCAGATATCATTGCTTCGGTGCGCGCCAAAGCGAGACGCTCTTCTCACCCCTGCCGAGGCGTCTCCGCTTAGCCTGAGCTATGGCTGTCCTCTCGATCGTTATGGAATCTGTCTTACTTGAGCCTCACTTGCCCTGGATGGCTTCCATCCCTGACGCCCCGTCTCCCGGACTACAGGGGAATGCTGCCGTGCTTCTTGGGCGGCAGCGTCTCCTGCTTGTTCTGGAGCATTGCGAGAGCGTCGATGATCCTGGGTCGTGTCTCGGCGGGGTCAATGACGTCGTCGATGTAGCCCCTGCCGGCTGCAACGTACGGATTGGCGAACCTGTCGTGGTACTCCTCGCTGAGGCGCTCGCGCGTCTCGTCCTGGTTCTCCGACTTGCGGATCTCCTCGCGGAAGATGACGTTGACTGCGGCGTCCGGCCCCATGACGGCGATCTCCGCCGAGGGCCAGGCCAGGTTTATGTCGCCCCGCAGGTGCTTGCTGCTCATTACGATGTACGCTCCGCCGTAGGCCTTGCGTATCAGCACGCTCACCTTGGGTACGGTGGCCTCCGCGTAGGCGTAGAGCAGCTTTGCGCCGTGGCGAATGATGCCGCGGAACTCCTGGTCAGAGCCCGGCAGGAAGCCCGGCACGTCCACGAGCGTTACCAGCGGAATGTTGAAGGCGTCGCAGAAGCGCACGAAGCGCGATGCCTTGGTTGAAGCCTCGATGTCCAGCACACCGGCCAGGAATGCGGGCTGCTGCGCCACTATTCCGACCGTCTTGCCGTCCATACGGCCGTAGCCGATGATCAGGTTCTGCGCGTAGCCCTCCTGTACCTCGAAGAAGCGGCCATCGTCCACGATCTGGCGGATGACTTTCTTCATGTCGTAGGACTTGGAGGGGTCTTCCGGCACGATTGCCCTAAGCTCCTGGCTGGTCCTGCCCGCCGGGTCCGTCGAGGCGACCGGAGGTGGGTCGTCGCCGTTGTTCTGAGGCAGGAACGTCAGCAGCTCGCGCACCTGCTGCAGGCACTCTTCCTCGGTCTGGCTGGCGAAGTGAGCGACGCCGGTGCGCGTGAAGTGGGTCATCCAGCCGCCCAGCTCCTCGTGGGTGACCTCTTCGCCCGTGGCAGCCTTGATGACGTCCGGGCCGGTGATGTACATCTGCCCGACGCCATTCACCATGAAGATGAAGTCCGTCAGGGAAGGGGAGTACACAGCGCCACCGGCCGTCGGGCCCATGATGACGGAGATCTGGGGAATGACGCCTGAGAACAGGACGTTGCGTAGTATGATCTCGCCGTAGCCCGCGAGGCTGGTCACGCCCTCCTGGATTCGAGCGCCGCCGGAGTCGTTCAGCCCCACGATAGGAGCGCCGTTCTTGGCGGCTAGGTCCATAACCTTGGAGATTTTCTCGCCCACCACCTCGGACACGGAGCCCCCGAGCACGGTGAAGTCCTGCGAGAAGACGAACGTGAGGCGGCCGTTCACGCGCCCGTAGCCCGTGACTACCGCGTCGCCCAGGTAGTGCCGCTCCGCCAGGCCCAACTCCGTCGCGCGGTGCGTGACGAACGGGTCCAACTCTCGGAACGTGCCCTCGTCAAGGAGCGCGTCTATTCGCTCCCGGGCGGTGAGCTTGCCCTTTGCGTGCTGCTGATCGATACGGGTCTGACCGCCTCCAAGGGAGGACTCTTCCCGTAACCTGTTCAGCTCTTCCAACCTCTCGGAAGCCGCTTTTGTGAATGCCATCTTCCTTTTCCGCATCCTTTCGTAGGAATTAGTCAGGATTGTGATGCTCTGAACCTTGCCCGCAATATCCTATCAGATAATCCTGTACCTTGCAATGCCAGTCTCAGTCATTTGGACTGCCGTCAGGCGAGCGTCCTCAGCTTGAATGGCGGTAGGGCCTATGGTATTCTACCGCGGGACGGGGTGTGGCGCAGCCCGGGAGCGCACTTGCATGGGGTGCAAGGGGCCGTCGGTTCAAATCCGACCACCCCGACCAGTCGATTCCAGGCCCCTCGCGGGGCTTCCGTCTCCACGCTATCGCTCGCACCGCCCCGATGCGTCTGCCCTGCGCGCCTGCGCAGTTCGCGGCCCGCATGCAAGCCTCGAGCAGGACGTGCCCTTGCGCCAGGATAGCGGCAGAAGCAGCAACCCCCCAGCCCGCTGGACGACTGTTGGACTGGTCGCGCTGGCCGTTTTCTTCACGGCCCTGGACCAAACCGTAGTGGCGACCGTGCTGCCGCACGTCATGGTCGACCTCCGCATTCCCGTGTCGGAGCTGGACCAGGCGTCCTGGATCATCACCGGATACCTGGTGGGCTACACGGTCGTCATTCCGCTCGCGGCCCGCTTGGCCGACGCCCACGGCCACGCCGTCCTCTTCCGGCTATCGCTGGTGCTGTTCGGAGTGGCCTCGGTTGCGGTGGCGCTTTCTCCCGACCTGCCGTGGCTGGTCGGCTCCCGCGTGGTGCAGGCGGCCGGGGGCGGCGCCACAATTCCGATCGGCCTTGTCCTCGCTACACAGGCCATGCCGCGCCACCGGCGCGCGATTGCCGTGGGTATAGTGGGCGCCGCAGCCGAGATGGGCGTGGTGCTCGGGCCGCTGTACGGCGGCGTGATAACCGAGGCCTGGGGCTGGCGATGGCTCTTCTGGCTGGACGTGCCGCAGGCACTGATCATCCTGGTTGCGCTCCAGAATCTGCCGAAGACGTGGAGCCGTGGCGTCAAGGTCGACTATGCGGGAGGCCTGCTGATGGCGGTCGTCCTGACGCTGACGGTTGTGGCCCTCTCCCGGCGAGATCTGTTCGACGGCTCCTCCGCCGTGCCGTACGCGCTCGGCGCGATGGCTCTGGTGGTGCTCGTCGCGCTGGTGTTGCTGGAGAGGCGGAAGGAGCAGCCGCTTCTGTCGCCGGACTTCTTCCGCTCCTGGTCGGTGCTGGCGACGCTGTCCGCCAAGCTGCTCATGGGGGCGTCCCTGATCATCGCGATGGTGACGGTGCCGCTGATGGCCAATACGGTGCTGGAGCGGAGCTCGCTGGAGGGCGGACTGATGCTCATGAGACTCACGGCGGCCGTGCCCGTGGGCGCGCTGCTCGGCGGTTTCCTGGCGTACAGGTTGGGGCACCGGGCTGTGTCGGCGATGGGGTTGGCGATTGCGGCCGCTGGCCTATTCCTCATGAGCGGCTGGATGCCCGACAACGGCGACACGATGCTGACGCTGTACCTGCTGCTGGCCGGTTTCGGGTTTGGGCTGGTGATTGCGCCCCTGTTCGTGGCCGCGATGGACGCAGGTCCCGACGACTACCAGGCGACCGCCGCCTCTATGGTGACTGTTGCCCGCATGATCGGCATGGCGTTTGGCCTCGCCGCGCTGAGCGCGTGGGGCATGGACCGTTTCCTGCTGCTCGCCGCCGAGCTGCCGTCGGCGCTGTCGCCGGACTACGGCGATCAGCTCGCGGACGCCTCGATCACGCTGTTCCAGGACTTCTTCCGGGTGTCGGCCTGGCTGTGCGTGGCTGCGCTGGTTCCTGCTATAGCGATCGGCGGTATCGGCCGGCGCGCCAAGGGCGAGTGAGGCATGTCGACTGTCATTGAGTGAACCGACCGTTAGGTGTAAGCTATGGGTAGACTGGCGAGGTAGAGCGCCCGGCCATCAGGCATCCCGCCCGACCGGCTGGCGCGGTGCAACTTGAGGTTGAACGTGAGCACGACAACGTATCGAGAACAGAGCAGGGTGTTTCTGGCGCAGGCGTCGGAGGAACTGGCCCGCGGCGACCTGCGGCAGGCATCAGAGAAAGGCTGGGGCGCAGCGGCGCAGATCGTGAAGGCGGCTGCGGAGGCGCGCGGCTGGGAGCATGGCCGCCACGCTACGCTGTATAACGTGGTTCGGGGTCTAGCAGAGGAGGCGGGCGACCCTGAAATTAGAGACTTGTTTGGGATGGCTGGAGAGTTGCACACCAACTTCTATGAGGACTTCATGGACGCAGGGGACGTGGCACGTCACATAGACGGGGTGACGACATTCATGGAGAAGGTGGAGGCGCTGCTGCCGGGCGGGCTGAACGGCGGCGGCGGGAGCTAGCCACTCCATCCGGGGACACGGAGTTAGTGAGTTTCAGCGTGAACACCACCACGTATCGCGAGCGAAGCAGGGCATCCCTTGCGCAGGCTCCGGAAGAGTTGGCCCGCGGCGATCTTGAGCGGGCGTCGGATATGGGATGGGACGCGGCAGCGCAGATTGTCAAGGCTGTGGCGGACCTGCGCGGGTGGGAGCATGATGGCCGCGCAGCTCTGAATCGAGTGATAAGCGCCCTAGTCGATGAGACAGGCGATTCCAAGCTCAGGTATCTCTTTGCGGCGGCGGGAAACCTGTACTCATTCGGTGACTTACTGTACGCGGAGGATATTGAGGATCTCATCGGCGACGTGGCGCTACTCGTAGAGAAGGTGGAGGCGCTGCTGCCGGGCGGGCTGAACAGCGAGAGGGAGTAGACGCCATGCCCAATGGAGGTTCTGACTGCTGCGGCACATGCTGGTTCAATCGCAGGAATCGCGGTGAGCGCGGCATTTCAAGAGACCCGGACAACCCAGAGCCCCACTTTTGCGAGATTCGGAGCTTTGAGGTCCCAAACCCTTTCTACACCTACTGCGCCAATCATCCGCATCGCAGGCCGAACCGCGACCCCATACCAATCGGTCCGGTGACCCGATACGCTGGTGACGGCATGTCCAACGACCGCGAGGTCTGGCTGGACTCGCCGGACACTGAGGAGATCCGCCTGCATCTGCTATCGCTTCTGGACGAGTTCTTCACCAATGTCGGGGCGGACTGGTATCCGATAGGTCACGGCTTGGGCGACGTGCTGATACGGCAGCTGGGTCAGTTCAGGGAGCATCGCGCTGAGGACCGGCTGCAGTGGCTCAGCGACAACCTGCCCGATATGTGGGGACAGGAGGCACGAGAGGCGCTGGCGCTCATTCGAGGCGAGGCGTGATGCCTGGCTTCTAGCCTACTCCCCCAGCGGCTCCGGGTGCAGGTGGCACGCGGTGAGGTGCCCCGGCTTCACCTCGATGAGCGGTGGGTCGATTACCTCGCACGTGCCGGCGATGGCGAACGGGCACCGAGGATGGAAGCGGCAGCCTGTCGGCGGCTCAGTTGGGCTGGGCGGCTCGCCGGGTATGACGGGGCGCTGGTGCAGCCGGTTCGATGGGTCAGGCTCCGGTATGGCGCGAATGAGCGCCTCCGTGTAGGGGTGCAGTGGCTCGTCGATGACTTGGCCGGCTGGGCCGCTCTCCACCACGCGGCCCGCGTACATCACCGCAATCCGGTCCGAGAAGTGGCGCGCCGTGGCGATGTCGTGCGTGATGTAGAGGAAGCCTATCCCGTAGGTGCGCTGCAGCTCCAGCATCAGGTATAGAATCTCGGCGCGGCTGGAGGCGTCGATCATCGAGACCGGCTCGTCGGCCAGGATGAAGTCGGGCCTGAGGATGAGCGCCCTCGCGATACCCACGCGCTGCCTGAGGCCGCCCGAGAGCATGTGCGGGAACTTGGTCGCCATCTCCTCCGGCGGCGACATGCGCACGTCTCGCAGCGCGTCGTGGATCATTTCGGTTCGCTCTCCGGCGGTGCCTACTCCGTGAATCACGAGCGGCTCCTCCAGAATCTGCGCCACGCTCATGAAGCCGTCCAGGCTGGAGTACGGGTCCTGGAAGACGCCCTGCGCCCTTCGCCTGAATGTGCTCAGATCGGAGTCTGATAGATTGGTCACGTCCTCGCCGCGGAAGAGGATGCGACCGCCGGTGGGCCGGACGAGCCTGAGCGCGGCCCTGCCAAGCGTCGTCTTGCCGCTGCCGGACTCGCCCACGACGGCCAGAGTCTCGCCGGAGCGCACCTCCAGCGTCACGCCATCCAGAGCCTTCACGGCCACCGAGCCTATCAGCCCCTTTCGGGCCTGGTAGTAGACCTTGACGTCATCCACCCTGAGAAGCTCGGTGTTCACGGCGCCTCCCGGGCCAGGAGCCAGCATCGCGCCTCGTGGCCCGCGCGGGCGGCCGCCAGCGGCGGGGCGTCGCGGTCGCACGGCTCGAAGACATATGGGCAGCGAGGGTGGAAGCGGCAGCCTGCGGGCGGGTCGGTCAGGTCCGGTGGCGCGCCCGGAATGAACTGCGGTGGCTCGTCTGCGGCCAGCCGCGGGATGCTTCCCAGGAGCAGCTGCGTGTACGGGTGGCTCGGTTGCGTGAGAGCGTCGTCTGCGCCTCCGACCTCCACCATCTGGCCGGCGTACACCACGGCGATGCGGTCGCAGATGTCGCTTGCCAGCGCAATGTCATGCGTGATGAAGATGAAGGAGATGCCCAGGTTGTTCTTCAGGTCCTTGAGCAGGTTCATCATCTGCGCCTGTATGCTGACGTCAAGCGCGGACGTGGGCTCATCCAGGACGACCAGTGCGGGGTCAAGCACCAGCGACATGGCGATCATCACGCGCTGCTTCATGCCGCCGCTCAGCTCGTGGGGGTAGCGGTCGGCGGCCTCGCGCGGCAGGCGAACGAGATCAAAGAGGCGCAGCACGCGCTCCCGCGCCTGCGCCTTTCGGGCGCCGCTCTCCAGCATGAGCGGCTCCGCCACCTGGTGCCCCACGCGCAGCACCGGGTTGAGCGAGTTCTGCGCGCCCTGGAACACCATCGACAGCTTGCGCCATCTGATCTGCCTGCGAAACTCGTCGTCGCTAAGCGCCATGACGTCCTGCCCGTCCAGCACCACGCTGCCGCCGTAACCCGTCGCGTTGGAGGGCAGCAGGCGCATGAGGGCAAGCGAGAGGCTGGTCTTGCCGGAGCCGGACTCGCCGACGATGCCCAGAGCCTGGCCGCGGTCAAGCCGGAACGAGACGCCGTCCACAGCGCGCACCGGATTCTCGCGGGTCGCGTAGTGCAGCGTCAGGTCGGTGACTTCGAGCAGACTCACTGGCGCACCGTCCTGAGTCGCGGGTCGACCACGCGCTCCATGCCCAGCGCGATAAGTACAAAGGTGAGCGCCGTGAGCACGATGAGCAGGCCGGGCGGAAACACCCACCACCAGTAGCCCACGTAGACGGCTCCCGTCCTGAACCCCTGGTCAAGTATCTGCCCCCACGTGGGTATCGACGGATCGCCCAGCCCGAGGAAGCTCAGTCCGGCCTCCGCGAGTATGGCCGCGGGCGTGAAGAAGATCATCTGCGCGAAGACGAACGGCGCGATCTGCGGGAAGATGTGCCTGAGCATGATGCGCCAACGGGACGCTCCCAGCGCGGTGCTCGCCTCAACGAGCTGGCCGGACCTGAGCTGGAGCACCATTGAGCGTATCACGATGGTCATGCCGGGCCATCCGAACACGATGAGTATGGCTATAACTATCCACAGCTTCTGGCCCAGGATGAACGCGAGGAACAGCAGGATGGGGAGCAGCGGGATGTTCGAGAGTACGTCCGAAAAGCGCTGGATGCCAATGTCCGTCTTGCCTCCAGTGTAGCCGCTGATGATGCCCATTGTTGTGCCTATCACCGTGGCCATGATGGCCGTCACCAGCCCGATTGACAGCGCGACCGGGAAGCCGAACACGAGGCCGCGCGCCAGGTCGCGGCCCAGCGAGTCGGTGCCCATCAGCCCGAACTGAGAGCCGCCCAGCACGAATCGCACGCGCTCGATGCGGTCGTTCTCGTCCTGGAAGCGGGCCGTCACGCGTACCTGGTACTCGCCCTGGAGTGGCTGGAAGCCGCTCTCGCTCTGCGCGTCCGGCATGCCAAACACCACCTCATCGATGCGGCCTACCAGGCTGCCGCTCTGTTCGCTCATGCCGAACTCGTCCTGCAGGAACGACGAGACCTCGCTCGCCACGGACGGCTCGCCGGTGAGATGCACGCGGAAGGGTGTGCTCTCGTAGCGCCGGTACGGAGCCGGCTCGCCCTCCCTTGGGGCCGTCACGACCAGCCGGTACAGGCTCACTACCTTGCCGTCTGGGCGCGTCACAGACAGGGTTACGCTCGGCGGGCGTTGCTGATATGTCACTCCTTCCACGGAGAAGGAGGTGAACGTGGGAGCCTCGTCGTACTGGAAGTCCACGTCGAAGGCGTACACCCGCTCGACGAAGCGAGTGGATTGCCGCGTCTCGGTCGGCTCCGTGGCATCCAGCACCGAGTGCGTGACTCGGCGCGTGCCCTGGAACAGGCCCGTCCAGGCAGGCGGCACGTTCTTCGGATTGTCCGCCCACGCCGCAGGGTTGTTCCAGAGACGGTCGCCGAAGTCCACCGGGTTGGCAGTGAGCGCGTATATCGAAACCAGCACCATGACCGCCAGGAAGGCCACGCCCACCTTGCCGGTGACCGACGTGAGCAGCTCGCTCAGCGTACTGCGAAGCCTCTCTGTCATGAGTATCGCACCCGCGGGTCCACCACTATGTACAGCACCTCCAGCGTGAACCGAGCGCTGACGTAAATCAGGGTGAACATGAATGTGAGCGCGACAACCACCGACTCGTCAACCGAGAGGATGGCGTCGTAGTAGAGTCGGCCCATGCCGGGCCAGTTGAAGACGGTCTCGGTGAGGATTGCTCCGCCCACGGATGAGGCTATCCCCAGGATCAGTCCGGTCAGGATGGGAGGCGCAGCCACGCGCAGTATGTGGCTTCGCATCACCGTGCCCTCCGGCAGCCCCTTGGCCCTTGCCACGGTCACAAAGTCCTCCTGTGCCGTGTTCATCACCATTGTCCGCACCACGTAGGTCCACGAGCCGACCGAGATAAGCACCAGCGTGATGACCGGCAGCGCGGCGTGCCACATCAGGTCGAGCAGGCGCGACAGGCCGCCCTCGGGCGGGGGGGCGCTGTACATCCCGCCAGGCGGGAACACTCTCACGCCAAAGGTCGAGAGTATGACGTACGTGAGCAGTATCAGGAGAATTCCGGCCCACCAGGCGGGCAGGGCGTTGGACGTGGCGGCGAACAGCGATGCAATCCTGTCCGACCTGCTCCCAACGCGCGTCGCCAGCTTCACGCCGAAGAACAGGCCGAATCCGGCTGTGATGAAGGATGCCGTCGTGACCAGCATCATCGTGCGCGGCAGGCGCTCGCGGATGAGCGCCGTGATGCTGCTGCTGCCGTCGGCGGTCTTGAGTGTGCGCGCCTCGCCCAGGTCAAGCCGGATCACGCGTCCGACCATTTGGGGAATTCGCAGGTACCAGGCCGTGTCCAACCCGTACGACGCTTCCAGCTCCTGCCGGTGGTCGCGGAGTGCGGCCTCCAGCTCGTCGGCGTCGCGAATGGTCTGCGCAAGGCCCTGGCGGAGCCCGCGGACCTCCTCGTTGACGATGGCCGTCAGCATCCGGTCGGAGAAGCCCGTGGCGCCAAGCGTCACGACCACCATGACCAGCACGGCAAAGAGCACGCCCACCAGTGTGACGCCTCTGATGGCCAGGGTCTTGGCAATGGTCATGTGGACACCGCCGGCGCCCTGCTGCTCTGAAGGAGGCTCGCCTGGGCTACTGCGGCCCCCGCCGCGATCTCATGATCAGGAATACCAGCCCGAGAGCCAGGCCCAGCACTGCCGCTGCGGCGACAAGAGTTATCAGAATCGTTGTTGAGCCGCCCTCGTCCTCAGCATCGCCGTCGGTTGCCGGTGCCGTAGTTGGGGTGGCCTCCGCCTGAGTCGTGGGCTGCGCTTCCGCCGTTGGCTCCATCGCCTCGCCGAACTCAACGTCCACTCGCTGCTCCAGCAGCGTCGATAGTTCGTCCGAGTAGGCCGCCACGTACAGGTGATAGAGATCGCCTGCCAGGCTGTCGGCCACGTCCGCGCTCACGTCTACGTGGAACGTCCCGCCTGAACCGGCTCGCGCCGGCCCTGATGCGATGATCTCGCCGGTGGCCGGGTCCTGGAACACGTACTGCACCGACAGCTCGCCGGGGCCCTCCACCGATACCGCGGCGCTCATCCCGCTGCCCTCCACGAGCATTGCGTCCTCCACGCCGGTGATGCGGAGCGTGGGAGGCTTGCCGTAGTAGTTGTCTCCCGGCTTGAAGGGGTAGCCGGGATCGCGGAATGCCTGAATCTGGGCGAACTGCGCGCTGCTGTCGAACGTCTCCAGATGATAGGGGCCGTTGCTGATGACCATGTGGCCCTTGTCCGAGAACCACTCGATCGCTGCGGCGTATCGATCTGCGGCCTCCTCGCCGGTGACCAGCGACGCGCCGTTCACGTCGAACACGTTGTCCGGCAGGAGCCCGTCCTCGGCGAAGTCCCTGAGCGTGTTTCGGGTGAGCCTCGCGAACCTGTCGAGCACAAGGCTGATGGGATCGACGTTGAACCTGGCCGCCGCTGTGTCGCTGTAGGCGACGATCCTCTGCGCAAATACCATGTCGTCCATGGCCGCCAGCACCTCCCACGGCATGGAGACGCCGGAGATGTTGGCGTACTGCGCAATGTAGTCATCCACGAAGTGCCAGTAATCCACGTACACCTCAAGCCGGTTGTCATCCGTGATGCGGAAGCCGCGGAAGGTGTCCGTGAAGGGCTTGCTGGTTGTGGAGATGGACACCTCGATGTTGGCTTTCTCCTCATCATAGACCAGGTCGAACGTCTGGGCGATGGGGTAGATGACGTCCGCCATGGTGATCGGCCTGCCGTGGTGCCAGTTCGACTGGAAGTACTTCGAGTAGTCGAACGTGACCTTGCTGGTTGCGCGCGTGTCTGCTGGGACGCTGCTCCAGCTACCCGCGCCCGCGTCCCACGCGAAGGCGTCCGCGGGAACGTCCAGGCTGGCGCCTGGGCCTGCGGTCTCCACCTCGTAGTCCGCGCGGAACGGGATGGGCACGCCCGTGAACGGGTGTGTAGCCAGGGGCGTGTCGCGCACGTTGTTCCAGATATCGTTGCTGTACACGTCGCCGAAACCGCCAACGGGGTTCCAGGTGGTGCGGTTGGTCCAGACCCACAGGTTGCCCACGTTCAGCTCATCGGTGTTGCCGGGCAGGTGGGCCTCCCTGAGCGTCCAGAAGCTGCGAGGGCCGGAGATCACGTCCTCTGTGATGCCCGCAATGTTGGACACGGCGGGCAGGTTGTTCACGGCGGTGACGACCCAGATCCGAACGGACTCCTCCAGGCACTTCTCGGTTGTCTCAACGTACAGCCGGTTCCGCTCCTCCAGCCCGTCGAAGTCGCCGGTGAAGATGCGCTGGCCCAGCTCGTCCAGTTCGGTCGACTCGTACTGCCAGAATCCCACCTCCTGCCAGCCGGGCATGTTGCCCAGCCAAGGCGAGCACATCGAGTTGATGTTGCCGAAGTCGTAGCGCTGCGGCGCGCCGCGGCCCCAGCCCTCGGTGTAAAGGTGCCACTCGAAGAGCTCCGGGTCCGTGCCGTACACGGTGAAGATGGCCGGCCCGAACTGCCTGGGCAGCAGCGACACGGCGAAGCCCAGGGTCTCCAGGTTGGCGCGCAGGTCGTTGCCGATGTCCCACCGTTCGTCTTCAGTCCGCACGATGAACTTCAGGTCGATGCGCTGGTCGTTGTAGTGCCAGAAGCCGTCCTGCATCACCGCGCCGGCCTCCGTCATGGCCTGCTCAACCATTTCGGCGGCAAGCTCCGGATCGTAGGTGATCTTCGACTCCCTGGCCAGGTTGTAGACGGTCAGGTAGTCGAAGTCGCTGGGGCTGACGTGGGTGAGCATGGGCAGGGCGAAGCCCTTGTATATCTCCTGCGCGATGAACGGTCTATTGACCACAAACTGGATGGCCTGCCGCACCTCCTTTATCGAGAGGGGGTTTAGCTCACCCTCTCGCGCGGGCGCCGGGTTCAGGATTATCGAGGTTGTGGAGGCGGGCGCCTGGTACACGGTGATGTCCGGGTTGTCCTGGAGCGCCTCCGCAGCCGGCGTCTTGAGGCTGAAGATGTACATGTCCATCGCGCCGGCTTCCAGCTCGCGTGAAGCTATGCCAACGTCGAATGCGCTGAAATTGATCGTGTCGGTGGCAGGTCCGGGCTCAGAGTGCGGCGGCGCGTAGTCCTGGAAGGAGGGCGCGGACAGCACCATGAAGAGCGCCGGAGCCAGCGCCAGCAGGAGGAGTCGCTTGGCTATGTTCGAGCTCATTTTCGTCATCTTGATGTTGGATGCCTGCGAGCCGCCGCGGAGCATCTACATGGCCTCCCTGCGCCCCAGGCGCGCGCCAATGAACAGTCCGAACAGCAGCGCGCCGGTTGCCATCGGCAGGGCCACTGCGGCGAGCACCCAGACGGGCAGGCCCTCCTGCGTCGCCGTTCCTTCCTCGGTTTCCAGGTTCTCAATCGCTGTGCGTATCTCCGGCAGCTGGTCCAGGTCCTGCACGGCCGCGCGTATGGCGGATAGCTGCTCTGCGGTGTCTCCGTTCAGGTTTCCGTCCGCGGTTGGGGATTCCAACTGCTGGATGATTGTGTCCACGGCGCCCTGGATGTTGTCGAAGCCGAAGTCCATGAAGAAGGAGCCGGTGGCGATGTTGCCGGAGGCGTCTATGGCGCGGAAGTCGTGCGCGCCCTCGCCGGATATGGGGATGAACAGCCTCGCGGTGAACCTGCCGTCGTCGTCGCTCCTCACGGTGCTGACCACGGCGCCGCTGATCTCCAGGAACACGTCCTGGTCCGGCTGGAAGTTGGACCCCTGAATGGTGATGTCCTTTCCGCCCGGCCCCGACGGGGGCGAGAGGAAGATGGACGGCAGGGGCATCAGCTCCCTGCGTGCAAACCCGATCTTCTGGTTCTGCGCGCCGAACTCGCCGAGGCGGGCGTCCGGCCACGCCATGTATACCTCGCCTTCCGTTGCGACTATCGTGAAGTAGTCGCCGATGAAGGCGCCGCCGGGGAAGGCGTGGTTGGGATTGGACGGGAAGTCCGTGACGCGTGCGTTCTCGATCCACGTCGCCCCCCCGTCCTCGGAGCTGGTGTAGTAGACGTGGTAGCGCGCCTCCACCGGGTCGTCGCGCATGTCGCCCCACATGGCGTGGAGGACGCCGTCCGGGCCGGCGGAGATTGAGGGGAAGAACTGGAGACGAGACGTGTTGTCGTCGTTCAGCGTCTTCTTGGGAGTCCAGGTCCTGCCGCCGTCCGTAGACGCCACGAAGTAGATATCGCCGTCGTCCGTGGACTTGTCCGGCGGCAGACCGGTGTATACCACGTACACCTCGCCGCCGGGGCCGGTGGATATCTGCGGGAAGTTGGCGCCCCAGTAGCGGAAAAAGGTGTTGCGAGGGCTGAAGGGTATCTCGTTGAAGTCTGAAGCGCGGACGGTGTTCCATGTCCTGCCGTTGTCCCTCGACGAGGCCACGTAAATCTCCGCGCGCCCCTCGAATGAGTCGTCATCCGTGCTGTCGACCCAGTTGACGTAGACCGTGCCGTCCGGCGCTACGGCGGGCTGTGAGCCCTGTACCACGCGTTTGGGGGCGTCCTCACCCTGCGAGCTCTCCACGATAGGGCTGACGGTGACCGGATCGCTCCACGTCTTTCCGCCGTCCTCCGAGGTAACCATTTCGATGCTGGTCTCGGTGCGAGGCACCAGGGTGAAGGCCTCTACGTCGAAGAGGAAGAAGATGGGGTAGATTGTCACGAACTTGGTGTAGGTGACGTAGATGATGTCCTTTTCCGGGTCGGTGCGGCTAGGCCCGACCGCCAGCCAGGGCTTGTCAAGGAAGGGGAGCCTCAGGTCGTACGTCGTGCGTCCCTCTTCGCTTTCGGTTGGCGGGCCGGTGTCCACGTGGCTCTCGGCGGAGGCTATCGACTCCTCCCACGTGTAGCCGCCGTCACGGGACACGGAAATCGGAATGGATGACACGGAGGCGCTGCCCACGGAGTTCCTGATCGTGAACTCCTCTACGTCAATGGAGATGGACGCAGCGTAGGCGTTGCCATTGCGGTCGAACGCCAGGACGGGGTCTCCTGCGCCGCCCAGGTCGCCCGATGGGTACTTGACCTGGTACGGGCCTTCCCACGTGACGCCGGCGTCGATTGAGTTGTAGGTGGTTATGCCCGGGAAGTTGTAGTCGATCAGGCCCAGGATGATGTGCTCCGGGTCCTTTGGGTTGACGGCAAGGTGCGGCTCCGTCTGGAACGGAACGCGGCTGAAGTCGCGGGTAACAAGGATGTTGCGGCTGAACTTTGGCGAAGGGTTGCGGTAGGGCACCAGCGGGCCCTGCCCGCCGCCGCCGGACTGCGGAGTGATGCCCCGAATCTGCGCGTCCCTCGGCTCGAACTCTGCGCCCAGG
Organism: Dehalococcoidia bacterium; assembly: GCA_034423135.1. Lineage (GTDB taxonomy): Bacteria > Chloroflexota > Dehalococcoidia > Lucifugimonadales > UBA2985 > JAPPHY01. The sequence goes on from DAOUJC010000016.1 coordinate 48,463, forward strand.
GGGTTGCCCTTGGCGGTGGTCAGGCGCGGGTCAAGCCCCTGTGACATCACCCACATGGAGCCGGACAGGTTCTTGTCGAACGCCTCGATGAGCGGGAAGTCCAGCGGCCGCGGCCACTTGAAGGTGGGCCCTTCCTCGTGAGCGGCCAGCGCAGAGCCTGCGGTGGTCGCCGTCAGGAGTAGCAGTACGAGGAGGGCGCCCCCCCTCAGGAATCTCCTTGTCATCTTTGCTCCATTCTAAGTGTCTCGTGGCATTTGAGCGTCAAGCGCTCGAAAGCGGCCGATTGCCGGCAGCCCGGTGGGCGTCAATTCAGCCGGCCTACCACCGCCTCCAGATGGGAAATTGTAGAGAGCAACGCCTCCTTGAAGAAGGCGTCCGCGGACTCCTGGTAGCCGGCGGCGCCGGAAGTGATGCGCTCCGCCAGCCATGCGATGTACTCGTCGGAAGTCGGCTCCGCGTTCGGGCTACGGTCCGCCCAGTCGAAGAAGTTGTCTATCTTCAGGATGACGCGGTCAACGGGGGAGGAGAGCCCTGGATTGGCCCGCACGGCCCTGTCTTTCATCGTGTTCCAGTACTCGAACGCCCCTTCGCGGGTGTCAGGCGGGTCTTTTCGCATTTCCACCAGCAGCAGACGGTGGTTCTCCGCCGCTTCCGGGAGGCCCTCCAGGCCATCCACGTGACTCTGGAGAGCATTCACGCGCTCGGTTAGCTCGCTGTTCCGCTGCTCCAGGCCGGACACGGCCTCCCTGCTGGACGCCAGTTCCGTTTCCCTCTCGCGGAGGCCAGTCTCAGCGGTCGTAATCCTGTTGTTGGCGTCAGCAAGCTGGGATCGGAGGTCGGTTTCAGCGCGGCCGGCGGCTTCCAGTGCGCTCACCAGCGTGCTGGCCTCGCCCTCCAAAGCTCCGTGCTGCGACTGCAACTGTTCAATCTGTGACTGGAGATCTTCGACCTGACTCTCCAGCTCACCTACCCTTGGGTCTTCGACGCTTTCGGGCGTTCCCTGAAGGACGCTTCCAAGCAGCACGCCGATTGCCAGGCCAACCAGGGAGGCTACAGCAATCAGCACCAGCCATTTGCGGGTGTTGCTGCGCTGCTCGCTGGTATATAGCATGTCTCGATTTATCATTGCTCCCGTGTCCCAAGACTCATAGGCATTCCCTATAGTCTAATCGCTTGGAAAGCCGCGGTCTAGTCTAGGCCAGCAATTGAGGTCTTACATTTTGTGGAATAATATGCAGTGTGGCCGTTAGCGGTACCGCGCGGCGCTCCAAACACCTGTGCCGCGGGTTGAAGCAACAGCCGGGGGCGAGACAGCGGTAGACTTCGCAGGTATGAGAGGACGTGTTGAACAATGACGATAGAATCGTGAAGGTGCTGAGCAGCCTCTACGAGTCGGTTTTCTGCCCGGAATGCGGCACCAGGCTCAGGCTGGGCGACCTGGATTGCCCGCACTGCGGCCTGGACACGGACGAATCGTTCCGGCTGTGGGCTGACAGGCTGCTGCAGAAGCTGGACGCGTGAGAGGGACTCACGTTGCAGTGAGCAGTAAAGCCCCGGACTCGCGGCTTCCGTAGGCTTGAGCATGGAGGCCGCCGGCCGCCCTGGTTGCGGGCCGCAGCGGGTTTCGTGGTATCATCAGGGGGCATCGGCCTGCTGAGGCACACAAGCGGCCGGTGAATCGGAGGTGAACATGCCTAGAGAGTTGATCGACATAGTGCAGCTGTGCAAGGAGTGCGGTGTCGAGGTGGGCACCATCTCCGAGAAGAAGGAGAACATGATGCTGGCAACGGTCGACCACGTGTGGTGCGAGCCTTGCCAGGCGGTGATGCCGGCCTCCCGCGACGTTGCCGGGCGTCTCACAGCCATCGAGCGGGAGACGGAGACATACCCAAGGCTGCTGCCGCAGGAGGCTGACCCGCGGTGAGCCGCGGAGATTCGCTTGTTCCGCCTGGGCAGGCGTGCTATCATCGGCGCGAATCGCACGAGAGGGGGCCGCTGCCATGATGCCCAACGATCCGTTCCAGCATCAACGCATGGAGTACTGGGCCGACCGCTCGGACCACCACGCACACCACGCACGTCACGGCTACGGCACCCGGCACCTTAGACTCGCCGATGCGATGTGGACCGGGATGGAGAACACGGTCAAGTACCTGACGTTCCCCCTCTGGTGGCCAATCGTTCAGTGGAACAAGCGCAAGAAGCGAAAGAAGCAGCCGGTCGATCCCTTTTCCGCCACCGACATCAACCGGCCAACCTACAGGTAGACCGACCTCCTTGGCTCGGCGGGCTCTCGCCGTGCTAGCCGAACGCCTCCTCCAGCGCCTTCTGCGACGCCCCAATCACCAGCTTGCCCTCCGCGCTGACGAGCGGCCGGCGGATGAGCCGAGGCTCCTGCACCATCAACTCCAACATCCGGTCGTCGTCGAGCTCGGATGCGGTCAACCCCAGGTCCTTGAACGACGGGCTGTTCCACGCGAAGGCGTCTGACACCCCTACGCCGCTCAGCAGGCTTCTGAGCTCGTCCGCGTCGAACTTGTCCTTGAAGAAGTCGCGTTCCTCAGTCTCTATGTTGTTCTCGTGGAGCCACGCTCGCACCCTTCGGCAGGTGGATCAGCGGCTCCACCAGTACAGAGTCGCTTTGGCCATCGATTGACCTCCGTCATGATGTTGATTCGTATTATAGCGGAGCGTCGCCCCTCTCGTAAGCCGTCACTACTGCCGCGCGGAACGCCGCGACTCCAGAAGCTCTTGACGGCTGACCTCCAGATGCAGCTCCACGCCTGGATTCGGAAGCGCGGCTGTTCCGTCGCCGAGACGAACTATCCTTGCCGACAGCCGCTCCGCATCAACGTCAATCAGGCCGACGGTGCCCAGCCGCGTCGACTGGTGATGGGGCAGCGTGGGACTGCCTGAATTCACGTGCACCACGCCGTCGACTAGCTCGATCCGCTCGAAGTGGGTGTGCCCGCTGATCAGCACGTCCACGGGGGCCTCGAACTGGACGCCGGAGGTGACGTCGTGGAGCATTCCGATTCGCCAGCCATCCACGTCCACTACTTGAGTCGGCTTGACCCGCGGGTCGTCCAGGTCGAAGTCGTTGTTGCCGAGGGCCGCGAGCACCGGCGCGACTCTCTCCAGCCAGTCCAGCACGCGTGACGTGACGATGTCGCCGGCGTGAAGAATCAGGTCCACGCCTTGAAAGGCCTCTGCGACCTCCGGCCAGGGCTCGCGGATTGTGGACGGCAGGTGGGTGTCCGCGATCAGCCCTATGCGCATGGCGCTGGCATTCGGGGTGGCCTGAAGGCGCCGCCGTGTGCGATGGCGGCCAGGCCCGACGGCCTACCCCTGCGGCCGATGTCCCTCCGCGACCAGCCGCTCCAGTATCTCCGCCACCTTATCGACCTCGGTGGCCGTGTTGAAGTAGTGCGTGCTGAAGCGTACGCCGTCCGGGCCGTGGACGGTGCGTCCCACAACCGCAAACCTCTCCTGCAGCACGGAGACAAGGTCCTCAGGCGGCCAGCCATCCAGCCCCAGCGTCACCAGCCCGCACGCTGACTCCTGCTCGGTTGTGCTCAGCAGGTTGCAGCCCTTGATGATGGAGGCGCGCTGGCGAAGCATGTTGCCCAGGTTCATTGCGTGCGCCTCGATGCGGTCGATGCCAATCTCGGAGATCAGCCTCAGGCTCTCGGTGAGACCGGCTGCAAGGCCGGGGCTGGTGGACACCAGCGAGAAGCGTCCGAGTGCGCCGCGTCTGCCGGCCGCGCGGCCTTCCTCAAGAGCGTTGGTCGAAAACAGCGGCTCCAGCATTTCTCGACGGTCGGGGTGGACATAGAGAGCGCCAGTGCCCACCGGGCCCATCGGCCACTTCTGGCCGGACATGGTGTAGAAGTCGCAGCCAAGGTCTGTGACGTCGACGGCTATCTGGCCGACGCTCTGCGCGCCGTCGATGAGTACAGGCACGCCCGCGTCGTGGGCCGCCTCGACGATTTCGGCTATGGGCAGGCGCAGGCCGCAGGTGAACTGGATGTGGCTCAGGCC
>DAOUJC010000017.1:0-28677 GCA_034423135.1 Dehalococcoidia bacterium
CCCCCCCCCCCCCCCCCCCCCCCCCCCCCCGAACCTGCGTTCTAGTCTAGCCCTCCGCCTCACCCGTCTCTCCCCGTTCCTCCTCCTGGCCGCCGCTCTCGTCGCGCTGGCCGTCCTCTTTGCGCCCGGCGCACAGCCCGCCCAGGCCCAGGAGAGAGTCTGGTCCGCCACGCTGACGGTGCAGGAGGTTTCGAACATCCCGATATTTGGGTGTTCTGACAGCATAGACGGTAAAGAATGTTCCACAGCCCTGACCGATGACACATTCACCTTTGGGGGCGTGGACTATGGAATCGAATACATCAATCTGTTGGGGGATTCGCTTAGCCTCGAGCTGGACAAGACCATTCCCGACAGCCTGGACACCCTGGTGCTGTACGTGGGCGGCGACGCGAGGCTGGTCTGGGCCGACGGGCGAAAGTCCACCAGCTCCAACACGAACGACACCATAGCATGGGAAGGCACCGGCGTGAGCTGGTCCGAAGGCGACGTCGTGGGGCTGGCCATGCAGAAAGAGCGGCCCCCCTCACCCCTCCGCCGCGTGTCCCTCTCCGTCTCCCCCAACCCGGTGGCCGAGGGCTCCAGGGTGACGGTGACGGCAACCCTGTATACACCGGCGGGGACGGAGCAGGGGACCCTGGCAAGTGACGTGACCATCCCGTTGACGGTCACCGCGCGCTCCACCAACACGCTCGACAACGACGGAAATACGGTGACGATTCCCATCGACTCGGCCGAGAGTGGCGACTACGGGTCGCTGGCGAGCATCACCATCCCCGCCGGCTTTACGAGCACGAACGGCTTCATCCAGACCGCCCAGGACACCGACGCCGACGACGAGACCTTCACGGTGTCGCTGGGCGACCTGTCGTCGTTGGAGAATGTGACGTCGGGCCCCATCACCTCGGTGCAGATCAGGATCACCGACGACGAATCCGCTTCGCCGGGGACGCTATCGGTGGACACCGGCTTCGGAAACCCGGTGTGCGGCTCCACGGTCAGCGTCACCTCCGAGACGCCGAAGTGGGCGGTTTTCCTCAGCCCGGCCCCGGCCGCCGAGGAAAACGTGGACTACCGGATCCTGGCCGACTCGAACGGAGGCTGGCTGCCGGCAGTGCCGATCCATACGACCGGCAACTCGGTCTACACCTCCTTCAAGTCCTATGCCGAACTGATGGAGACCTCCCCCGGCTTCAGGGGGATCGAGTTCAGGCTCGCCGACCACCCGGAGGTCACCGCAAGCTGCACCTACACGTTCCGGATCGGTGGAGTATAGGGAAGAAGCGGGCGTGACTGGCGGTATGCGACGCATTGCACTGGCTGCGGGACTATTGCTCCTCCTACCCGCTCTGTTCGCAGCCTGCGGCGGCGGAGACGGCGGGCTGACCCGCGCCGAGGTGGAGGAGATTGTGCGGGAGGAGATGGCCGCGGCGCCGACTGCGACTGCTCCCGCTCCGCTGACCGAAGCCCAAGCCGAGGGGATCGTCAACGACGCCATTGCCAAGTTGCCCCAACCGGAGCAGGGCCTGACCCGGGCCGAGGTGGAGGAGATAGTCAGAGCGGCCATAGCCTCCATCCCGTCCAAGTCCGCCCCCGCCGACTACACCCGGCACTTCGTCGGTAACGCCATCGCCCGTTACGAGGCCCAGGGCCTGGAGGCCACCCTCGTCCACTACAACAGCCCCCAGAGCGTGGACGGCCAGTGGTACGTCTTCATCATCGACCAGGACGACCTCGTGATAGGACACCCCGACCCCGAACGCCTGGGCCTGGACCTCAAGGGCTGGGTGGGCACCGACGCCAACGGCTACGAGTTCGGGCCGCAGATGCTCGCGGCCACGGAGGACGGCAAGTGGGTCTCCTACGTGTACCGCAACCCCGAGAGCGGCGGCGACTTTGAGTTGAAGAACGCCTGGGTGAAGAGGCACGACGGGCTGCTGTTCGGGTCGGGCTGGTACATCGAGGCCGACGAGTTCACGAGGATGCTGGTCTCCGTGGCGGTGGACAAGTACCGCGAGGTTGGGCTGGCCGGCACGATGGAGTACTTCGCCAGTCCGGGGAGCGCCCTGGCGGGGCTGGAAGCGGCCATCGCCTACTACAACGACACCGAGGCGATTGGCGGCCACTGGTTCGCCTTCATCGGCGGGCCGGACGGCAAGATCGTGGGCCACTCCGACATCTCGAAGATCGGCGGGGACACCCAGGGCCTGTTCGGCGGGGAGACGTTTGACGCCACTGAGTCAGGCGTCTGGGTGGAGTCCGAGTCGCTGCGGGTATTCGTGGCCGGTTACGACGGCCACGTCTTCGGCTCAGGCTGGAGCCGCGGGGAGTAGGCGAACGGGCGAAGGGTGCGCCCGCGTCCCATCCGTCATTGCGGCGGAAGCCGCAATCCAGTCCCCTTCCTCTCCCCCGCTCACCCTGAGCCCCGTCGAAGGGCGTGAGCGGGGGCAAATGCGCCTGCAGCCCGCCCGCTCAAATGGTTCCCTTCGGCTTCGCTCAGGGTAAACTCTCGGCTCACCATGAGCGGGCCTAATCTCGTCCGCTCACCCCCGCATCAAGTGCGGGGCAGGCTCTGAGCTTGTCGAAGGGCGTGAGCGGGCAAGAGATGGCGTCAGCGCCCGCTCCCCATCCCCCATTCCCGCGTCCGCGGGAATCCATCCCCCCCTGGATTGCGGCTTCCGCCACAATGACGGTGGCGGCGGTTGTGGCTCCCCTCCCGTCATTTCGAGCGGAGCCGAGAAATCTAGGGCATTCGGCGTGATTCACTGCCGGTCTGAGGGCGATGGCCTTGGATTCTTCGACTCCGCTTCGCTCCGCTCAGAATGACATTGCCGCGGGGCACACTTTGTCCGTCATTGCGGCGAAAGCCGCAATCCAGTCCCCTCCCTCTCCCCCGCTCACCCTGAGCTTGTCGAAGGGCGTGAGCGGGGCGAATGCGCTTACAGCCTGCCCGATCATATGGTTCGACAGGCTCACCATGAGCGGGCAAGAAGCGGCCCGCGGCGCGCCCGTCATTGACACCGCAAATCGGCCTCTGCTAGCATTGCCGCATCCCCGGCAAGGCGCCTCTCAGGCTCCATTCCCACCACTCACAGAGCCGAGCGCAGCGTCTCTGCACCACGGAAGAAGGCCACCGTGACTACCGAGCCCAGCCAGTCCGACGGCACACCCGCCATACTCCGCTCGTACCTTGACGGCGTGGAGCGCGCCATCGACGAGCTGCTGTGCACGGATGACTCGGACCTCGGCGTCATGCTCCGCTACCACATGGGCCGGGTCGACGAGACCGGCCGCCCCACGTCGCTGAGCCAGGGCAAGCGGCTGAGACCGTCGCTCTGCATGTTCGCCTGCGAGGCCGTTGGCGGCGCGCCGGAGCGGGCGCTTCCCGCGGCCGCCGCAATCGAGCTTGTGCACAACTTCTCGCTAATCCACGACGACATCCAGGACGGCGACCTGCAGCGCCACCACCGCCCGACGGTTTGGGCAGTCTACGGCAAGCCGCAGGCCGTGCAGGCAGGCAACGCCATGCGCGTGCTCGCCGACCTGGGAGTGGGCCGGCTCATGACTGAGACGCTGGAGGCGCCGGTGGCGGCGGCCTGCAGCCGCGCTCTCAGCGAGGCATGCCTGGAGATGATAGAAGGCCAGGTCCTGGACATCGACTTCGAGGGGCGGACGGACGTGGACACCGCCTCCTACCTGCGCATGATCGGGCTGAAGACCGGCGCGCTCATCCGGTGCTCCATGTACATGGGCGCGCTGGCAGGCGGCGGCGACGACGACACCGTCGACGCGATTTCCCGGTGCGGCAGCCACATCGGGCTGGTGTTCCAGATCCGCGACGACTACCTTGGCATCTGGGGCCGCGAGGATGAGACCGGCAAGCCCGCAGGCAACGACCTGCGCCAAAAGAAGAACTCGCTCCCCGTCGTGTACGGCATGGAGCACGGCGGCGGCGTGGAGCGGGAGCACATCCGCTCCGTCTATGCCAAGGAGCACGTGGACGACTCCGACGTTGCGTCGCTGATTGCGCTGCTGGAGAGCCTTGGCGCGCCCGCGTACATGGAGAGCCTGGCGGAGCAGCAAGCTGCGCTGGTGGAGGACGCGCTCGGCGCCGTGAGGACCTCGGAGGGCAGCCGCGAGACGCTGCGGGAGCTGGTGCACTTCCTGCTCACCCGCGACCGTTAGGCGCGCGCGTATTGATGGGGCCTGCGGCTTGTGGTAGCCTGTGATATGAGCCACGCACGCCGCCGGTACACCCCCGGCGAGCGCACAGCCCCGGCACCGGAGGCCAGCATGGACGGGCTTACAGCGGGGTCACGCACCAGGTGGAGCGCGGAGGAGGCGTACGAATACTGCGGCGCCCTTGCCCGCTCCCACTACGAGAACTTCACCGTCGCCTCGTGGTTCCTGCCCCGCGACAAGCGCCCACACGTCTACGCCGTCTACGCCTTCTGCCGCTTCGTCGACGACCTTGGCGATGAGGCGCCTGGCGACCGCCTCGCGCTGCTCGATCGGTGGGAGCAGGAGCTGAGGGCCTCCTACAACGGCACGCCATCACACCCCATCGCCGTGGCCCTCGCCGACACAATCCAACGCTTCGACATACCGATGGAGCCGTTCCTCAAGCTCGTCGAGGCCAACCGCATCGACCAGAGGACGCAGCGCCATCAAACGTACGACGACCTGCTCTTCTACTGCGACCACTCCGCCAACCCCGTTGGGCGGCTGTTCCTGTACCTGTTCGGCTACCGCGACGAGGAGCGTCAGCGCATGGCTGACGCCACCTGCACGGCCCTGCAGCTAACCAACTTCTGGCAGGACGTGCGCCGCGACCTGGAGATGGGCCGTATATACATCCCGCTGGAAGACATGGAGCGGTTCGGCTGCACGGAGGATCAGCTGCGCGAGGGCGCGGCAGACAACGCCTTCCGCGAGCTGATGCGGTTCGAGGTGGAGCGCGCCCGCGGCCTCTTCCGGGAGGGCGCCGCCCTGGTGGACGCCGTCGATGGCATCGTGCGGCTGGACATCGCGCTGTTCACGGAGGGCGGCCTGCACATCCTGAACGCCATCGAGCGGCAGGACTACGACGTGCTCAGCCGCAGGCCGTCGCTGTCCAAGCTCGCCAGGACGCGGCTGGCAGCGACCACAGCGCTCCGAATGAAGCTGCGGGGGAGAATCTAGGCGCTATCGCAGGGTATGGTATACGGAGAAGCCGGTGACCACTGACCTTGACCTGGCCTACGAATACTGCCGAAGGCTGACCAAAGAGAGGGCGAAGAACTTCTACTACGCCTTCATCACGCTGCCCGCCGCCAAGCGCAGGGCCATATACGCCACATACGCCTTCTGCCGCCTCTGCGACGACGCGACGGACGACGAACCTGACCCGGTCATCAAGCTGCAACTGGTCGAGCAGCAGCGCGAGGCCCTCGAAAAGACCTGCGCCGGAAGGCCGGAAGGGCAGGTCTACCTTGCCCTGCACGACACCATCAACAGCTACGACATCCCGCGCACGTACCTGGACGAGGTGATCAACGGCGTGGAGATGGACATCACCAAGTTCCGCTACGCCACCTTCGACGAACTGAGCGAGTACTGCTACCGGGTGGCCTCCGCCGTGGGCCTCATCTGCATCGAGATCTTCGGCTACACCAACCCCTGCGCCCGGCAGCACGCCATCGACCTCGGCCTCGCCATGCAGCTCACCAACATCCTGCGCGACGTGGACGAAGACCTGGAGCGCGACCGACTGTACATTCCAGCCGAGGACCTGGAACGCTTCGGCTGCTCCGAGGAGGACATCCTGCTGCGGAGGACCGGCGACGGCTTTCGGGAGATGATGCGCTTCCAAGTGAATCGCGCCCGCGACTACTTCGAAAGGGGCAAGCGCCTCCTGCCGCTTCTGTCGCCGCGCTCAAGAATGTGCCCCGCGATGCTCCACAGCCTGTACAGCCGTCTGCTTGACCGCATAGAGGCCGCGGAGTACAACGTGTTTGGCGAAAGGATTGGCCTCAGCACTCCCGAAAAGCTGGGACTGCTAGCGAAACTATGGATGAACGCGATACTGTCGAGGCGCGCGGAAAGGTAGTCGTCATAGGCGGCGGGCTGGCCGGGATGGCCGCAGCCTGCCACCTCGCCGACCGCGGCCATCCGGTGGTGCTGCTGGAGAAGCGCCGGTTTCTGGGCGGCAGGGCGTTCTCATTTCCGGCTCCCGACACCGGCCAGGAGACCGACAACGGCCAGCACGTTTTCTTGGGCTGCTGCACGTTCTACATCGATTTCCTGCGCAGCCTTGGCGCGCTCCGCAACACTCACCTGCAGGACTCACTGTCCGTGCCCGTGCTCGACCGCGCAGGCCGGCGCGGCGTCCTCCGCAGTGCCTCGCTGCCCGCTCCTCTCCACATGCTGCCCTCGCTGCTCGCCTACCCGCACCTCTCGTGGACAGACAAGCTGCGCGTGCTCTACGGCGGCCTGCGCGTCCGGCTTGCCAACCGCACCCGAGACGCTACGACGCTGGAGCACGAGACCTTCGCCGCGTGGCTGAAGCGCCACCACCAGTCGGACGAGGCCATAGACCGCTTCTGGAACCTGGTGGTGCTCCCCACCCTGAACGACGACGCGTCGCAGGTGAGCGCGAGCATGGGGCTGAAGGTGTTCCAGGAGGGAGTGCTGCAGTCCAGGGAGAGCGGCAGCATGGGCTACTCGAAGGTTGGCCTCTCAGAGCTGGTATCGGACGGCGCGATCGACTACCTCTCAGCTCGCGGCGGCGAGGTTGTGCTGGGCGCAGGCGTCCGGGAGCTGGCTATCGACGACGGCAGGGTCTGCGGCGTCCGCACGTCCCGCGGCAGCGTCGAAGGCGACTGGTACGTCCTCGCGCTGCCCTCCCACGACCTTGCGTCCGTTTTGCCGCCGGACCTCAACAGCAACGGCTTCTTCTCGCTCGCCAACGAGCTGACGTACTCCCCCATCGTCAACGTGCACGTCTGGTACGACCGCCCGGTGATGGACGACGAGTTCGCGGGCTTTGTGGACAGCCCCCTCCAGTGGGTGTTCAACAAGACGCGCATGCAGGGCGACGACGACGATGCGTCCGGGCAGTACGTGTGCATCTCGCTCAGCGGCGCGTGGCAGTATGCGGACGTGCCGAGGCAACAGTTAGGCGAGATGTTCCTGGAGGAGATGGCGCGAGTGTTCCCCCGCGCCAGGGACGCACACGTGGAGCGCCTGCTGGTCGTGAGGCAGCCTAGGGCCACCTTCCGCTCGGTTCCCGGCGCAGCGGCCTTCCGGCTGCCCGTCACCACGCCCATTGCCAACCTGTTCCTGGCCGGCGAGTGGGTGGACACAGACTGGCCGGGCACGATGGAGGGCGCCGTGCGCAGCGGAAGGGCGGCCGCCCTGGCACTGTCGTCGAGAGCGCGCGGGGAGTGAGTCGAAGCCGGGGCATTTGTATTGTCCGAGACAGCTTTGCCGGTGTCTTGCTATGAAAGTAGGCTATTCAGCGACGCCTCCTCACTCCCGCTCATCCTGAGCCCGTCGAAGGAAATGAGCGGGACGACCAAGTATCCCCAATGTTCCCGCTCATGGTGAGCCTGTCGAACCATATGAGCGGGAACATAAGCGCGCCGGCCACTATCGAACGACCCAGAGACCAACAGCCCTTGCTGTTGAATCTCCGCCGTCCGTGTGCTAGCGTAGCCTTGGCATTCCGGCCAAGCAGAAGACTGGAGCAAGCACATGCCAGTGATAAGCAAGCGCATCATCATTCAACAGCCGGTGGAGCGGGTGTTTGAGTACCTGACGGACGTTGAGAGGCACGTCGAGTGGTCCGGCACCCTCAGCTTTGGCCTTGAGCGGATCAACAAGCTCACGGAGGGCCCGCTGGGCGTCGGCTCCAGGTTCAGGTCCGTCGGCAAGCTGTCGCACAGGGCGGGCGTGGAGGACAACTCCACCGTGACTGAGCTTGAGCCGAACGAACGCCTGGCGTGGGAGACCGTCAGTGAAGGCGCGGGCCAGGAGAACACATTCCGATGGGCCTACACCCTGCGGCCTCGCGGCGATGCCACCAACCTCACCTACACGCTGCTGGAGCGCCGCTTCGACCCCAAGCCTCCGCAGATGTTGTTCCCACCCACGCTCTGGCTGATCGACCGCAAGGTGTTCGGCAGGGAGATGGAGTCGGGTCTCAGGCGCATCAGGGAAGCACTGGAGAAGTGATCCACCCTCCTACGTGGACACCCGCACCACGTTGTACATGTGAAGGAACAGCTTTAGCGCGTCCACCGTCCACGTGAGCGGGTTTACCGCCCGCGCCGGGTCCATGTGCTGGAAGAACACGAACTCCGTGTGACGCACGTTGCCCGTGTCCTCCAGCGCCTCCGTCAGCCGGCGCGACTCCTCGGAGGGCACGTTGTTGTCTTCGGTGTCGTGCATGATGAGTACCCTCGCCTTCAGGTTGTCGACGTTGCGGCTTGGCGACATCCTGTCCAGCTCGTCCTGGAACTCTGGCGAGAGCCGGTCCAGCAGCATCCTTGCCTCATCCGCCGTGACGCCGTCCATCAGCCGGTAGGCTGCGTCCGCCTCAGCGGACAGGGCGTCCACCTCGCCCGGCAGAGGCTCTTCGCCTCGCACGAACACCCGCGTCAGCAGGTCGCGTTCCTCCGCGCTCTCTACGCTGTCGATCAGGTGGTTGCGAAACGTCGTGACAGTCTGGCCGCTGGGCTCCCACTCCCGCTGCTCATCCTCGTCGAAACGCGTGCCGCTTGCCACCGACACCATCAGGTCGCGCGCATCGTAGTAGCCGCCGAAGAAGTTCACGAACTTCACGTTGTCCCGTATGCGGACGTCCTGCGCCGCCACCGCGGCCAGCGAAGCGCCCACGCAGAACCCTCCCATGCCTACGCGCTCCGGGTCGACGTACTCGCGGTCCCGCAGGTACAGGAAGGCGTTGACCAGGTTGTCCACCTCCGACGGGTCGATCTTGTACTGCGTCATAGACTCCGACCAAGGCACCATGACCACCATGCCGGAACGAGCCAGCCCCTCAGCCAGGTTCACCACGCGCGCGTCGTCGCGGCCGGCGGGATTCACGCCCAGGAAGAGCAGCACAGCAGCATGGGAGCCGTCGCCTGCCGGGCGGTACACGTCGGCCAGACCCTCCCCCAACGCCTGCGGGAACAGCACCTCGTGCCGTGTTGGCCCGCTCGTAAACCACGTGAGAGGCTTGACCGGCACCACGGGCAGTACCTGGAATATGAAGCCGCCGGTCTTGGCCGCCGTGCGGCCCTGAGGCGTGACTACCATCAGCAGCAGCGTCAGTGCGAACAACGCCGCAGCCACCATCGCGGCGCGCAGCGCCAGCCTACGCCATCTGCGTCCGAATCGCCGAATTGCCTGTGTTGCCACCACCGTACCCTTGTCGCGCTACCGCAGGAATGCGAGCGGATTCAATGACGCGCCGCGGTCGAACGCGTCCACCCCCTCGCGGCGCTTCACGTATCCCACCACGGCGTACGTGAGGGGCGTAGCCGCGGCCTCGTACACCACCTTGAACACCCACACCGTGATCACGAGCTCCACGAGGCTGCCGCTGGCGACCGTGCCAATGAAGGCCAGCGTGATGAAGACCGCAGAGTCGAGGCCCTGGCCCACCACCGTGGAGCTAATGGTGCGCGTCCACAGCATACGCCCTTCGGTCGCCACCTTGAGGCGTGACAGGACCATGGAGTTCGCAAACTCACCCACGAGGTAGCCGGCGAAGGAGGCCATGAGCAGCCGGGGCGTGTAACCGAGAATTGCGTCGTAGGAGTCCTGACCCTCCCAGAATGAGGCGGCAGGCAGAATGCCGCCTACCCAGAAGCCCGCTACTGCCACGGCATTGCACATGAAGCCCAGCCAGATGACACGGCGGGCGAAGCGGAATCCGTACACCTCGGTGAAGATGTCGCCCAGGATGTAGGTCATGGGGAACAGGACGATGGCCGCGGGCAGGATGCGTCCGTACACGTCGATGAGCTTCACCGCGATGATGTTGGACGTGACGAGGAGTGTCACGAAAATGGCGGCCAGCACCAGAAAGAGGCTGGTGACGCGGGGCTCGGAGGAGTAGTTCAAGGCTGTTCTCCAGTGTAGTCCAGTCTACTTTGGGCCGGACTAGCGGTCAATACGACGGACGGCCATGCGCATGCGCTTATAGGCGGCGCCTACAGCGGCGATGGCACTTTCCCGTAGCTACTCCTGCGCCTTCCGACGTGCCACTCCCGCGAAAGCGGGAGTCCACGACTTGAGCCGCGCGCTCCGACAGGGGGATTGATACCCGCGTACGCGAGAATGACACTGGTAGGCGGCTGCCTCCCACTTGGGTCACGGTGAGCCCGTCAACTTATGCGGGCTGACGGGGTGGTAGTTCGCCCGGAGAACTCAGGCCCCTCACACCAGCATGGTGACGGGGTTCTCCAGGACGCGCTTCACCTCTACCAGGAACTCCGCGGCCTGCGCGCCGTCTGCAACCCGGTGGTCTGTAGAGAGCGTGGCCTGCATCATCTGAGCAACCTTGATCTCGCCGTCGCGCACCACCGGCTGCTGTCGCACCGTGCCCACGGCCAGGACCGCCGACTGTGGCGGATAGATGATCGCCGAGAAGCTGTCCACGTCGAACATGCCCATGTTGCTGATGCTGAACGTGCCGCCGGTGTAGTCGTCCTCTCGCAGCACACCGCTCTGCGCCCGTTCCACCGCACCCCTTGCCGCCTGCGAAATGTCCACGAGCGACCTGCCGCGGCAGTCTCCAAGCGACACCACAAGCAGGCCGTACTCCACGGCCACCGCGATGCTCACGTTGATGGCAGGGTTCATCCTAAGGTTGTTGCCCTCGAACGATGCGTTGAAGGCCGGGTACTTGGCCAGTGTCAGAGCGCACGCCTTCACAATCAGGTCATTCACCGAGACGCGAGCCGCGCCTGCAAGCGCCTCGTTGATCTGCTGGCGCAGCGCCATTGCGGCCGTCATGTCCACGCCCGCCGACACGTAGAAGTGAGGCACCTCTCGCTTGCTCTGCGCCGTGCGCCGTGCGATTGCCTGCCTCATGCGGGTCAGCGGCACGAGCTCGCCCTGCTGGCCTCGCGCGGCCGGTTCGACGGGGGCGGGTGCTTCCGCCGCGGGCGCAGGAGCGGCAGCCGCCGAGCGTTCGTGGGCCTCTACGTCTTCGCGAGTGATGCGCCCGTTCGGTCCAGTTCCCGTGACCTGGGCCAGATCGATGCCCTTCTCCTGTGCCAGCCTGCGCGCCACGGGCGACGCCCTCACAGCGCCGGACGCAGGGGCCGCGGCAGGCTCAGTCGTCTCGGCCGCCTGTTCCGGCTCAGGAGCGGCCTCAGCGGCGGGAGCGGCAGGTGCTGCCACTTCGGGCACAGGCTCGCCAGGGCTGCCGATGAAAGCGATGGTCTCCCCCACAGGCACCGTGCTGCCCTCCGCCACCACGGCCTTCAGCACCACGCCGGAGGCGTAGGCCTCCATCTCGATCACGGCCTTGTCGGTCTCGATTTCGGCGATGGCCTCGCCCCTCGCGATCTCCTCCCCCTCCTGCTTCAGCCAGCGCACGAGGGTTCCCTCCTGCATGTCGTAGCCCATCTGAGGCATTACAACCGATGTAGCCATTTCCCGTGCCTCCTGCCGTAAGTGTCAGCGACCGAGGGTGGATTCCACCGCCCGGATTACGCGGGCATCGTCCGGTATAGACGCCTGCTCCAGATAGCGAGAGTAGGGCATGGGGACTTCCTCGCCGGCCACTCTGGCCACTGGCGCGTTCAGGTAGTCGAAGGCGCGCTCCTGTATCAGTCCCACAACGGTCGCGCCGAACCCGCCAGTGTACCAAGTCTCCTCGACCACCACTGCGTGGCCCGTCTTGCGAACGGACTCCACCACCGTCTCGCCGTCCAGCGGACTGAGCGTGCGCAGGTCAACGACCTCCGCGCTTATGCCCCTTGACTCAAGCTGCTCGGCGGCCCGAAGCGCCACGTTGACCATGCGCGAGTAGGCCGCAATCGTGATGTCCGTGCCTGCCCGCTTGATGTCAGCCCTGCCGAAGGGAATCACGTACGGCTCGTCTTCCACCTCGCCGCGCGTGCTGTAGAGCAGCGTGTGCTCCACGAACATCACGGGGTCCTCTTGCAGCATCGCTGCGCGGAAGAGGCCGAGCACGTCGTGGGGCGTGGACGGAACAGCCACTCGCATGCCGGGCACGGATGCGAACCAGCCCTCAAGGCTCTGCGAGTGCGTGGCCCCCACGGAAGCTCCGCCGCCGGTGACCGTCCGCACGACAAGCGGACACGACAGCTGCCCGCCGGACATGTACCGCACCTTGGCGGCGTGGTTGATAATCTGGTCCATAGCCAGCAGGCTGAAGTTGATGGTCATCAGCTCTACAATCGGCTTGAGGCCCGCCATCGCCGCGCCGGCGCCCGCGCCCGTGAAGACAGACTCGGCGATGGGGGTCTCGCGGATGCGCTCCGGCCCGAACTCGTCGATCAGGCCCCTGGTCACGGCATACGCCCCGCCGTAGCGCCCAATGTCCTCGCCCATCATGAAGACTCGCGGGTCCTGGAGCGCCTCCCTGAGCGCACGGCCAACGGCTTCTCTATAGGTGATGACCGCCATGCTCACATGCCTCCGTACACGTCTTCGTAGAGTGCGTCCGGCTCCGGGAACGGGCTCTCCTCTGCGAACTGGACCGCCTCGTCGATAATGTCTTCAACCTCGCTGCGAATGCCGTCCAGCTGCTCCTGGGTTGCGGTGCCGCCCTCCACGAGCTGCCTGCCGAAGGTGACGATGGGGTCGCGCGTCCGCCAGCGCTCCTCCTCCGACCTGGCCCGGTACTCAGACGGGTCGGCCATGGAGTGCCCCCTGAACCGGTAGGCCATCGCCTCGATCAGGTATGGGCCATTGCCGCCTCGCACGTGCGCCACCGCCTCCTGCGTGGCCTCCAGCACCTTCAGCACGTCCATGCCGTCCACGCGAACGGAGGGAATCTTGTAGCCGTTCGCGAACTTGTAAATCTCGTCGTGAAACGCCAGCATCTGCTCGACGGTTGCGCCCATGCCGTACAGGTTGTTCTCCACGAAGAAGATTACCGGCAGCTTCCACAGCGACGCCAGGTTCAGCGACTCGTGGAACTCGCCCTCGTTGATAGCGCCATCGCCCAGGAAGCAGAGCGTCAGGCTGTCCTCGCCGCTGTACTTGCTGGCCAGCGCAAACCCGGTGGCCAGCGGCAGCTGTCCGCCCACGATGGCGTAGCCGCCCATGAACCGCTTCTCGATGTCGAAGAGGTGCATGGAGCCGCCCTTGCCTTTGCTGCAGCCCGTGGCCTTGCCGAACAGCTCAGCCATCGCGGCGTTGGGGTCCATGCCCTTGGCCAGCGCGTGGCCGTGGTCGCGGTAGTGGGTTGCCACGTAGTCATTCGGTTGCAGCGCGGAGATGGAGCCCACGGCGATGGCCTCCTCGCCGTTGTAGAGGTGCAGGAAGCCTCGGATGCGTCCGAGCGTGTACTGCTCCGCCGACCTCTCCTCGAAGGTCCTGATGAGGAGCATGCGGCGGTAGAAGTCGATCAGTGTTGCGCCGTCAGGCTTGTCTCCGGGAGCCATGCCCACATTATAGCGCATGTTGGGAAGATGGTGGCGCGCCAATCGCTCGAATCTTGCTGCATCTTGCGATGAGCGCAGAACTCAGATGTGAATTGCCGCGCCCTCCACGTCCAGCGCAGCCTCCTTAACCGCCTCCGACAGCGTGGGATGCGAGTGCACCAGCCAGCCAAGCTCGTTCACGCTGCCCTCCAGCAGGTTGGTCAGCGCAATCTCCGGCAGCATCTCCGTCACCTCCGCGCCTATCATGTGCGCGCCCAGTATCTCGCCGGTGTCGCCGTCCGCCACCACCTTCACCATGCCCTCCGAGTCGCCGGCGGCCAGCGACTTGCCGTTCGCCCGGAACGGGAATCGCCCAACCTTCACGGCGTAGCCCGCCTCACTCGCCTCGCGCTCCGAGTAGCCGAAGCCGGTCACCTGCGGCTGGCAGTACACCGCGCGCGGCATCTTTCGATAGTCCAGCGTCTGGCTGTCCATGCTGGCGATGGTCTCCACCGCCAGCACGCCCTGCGCCTGAGCCACGTGCGCCAGCAGCATCTTGCCCGTCACGTCGCCGATGGCGTACACGCCCGGCACGCCCGTGCTCATCGTGTCGTCCACCTGCACGAAGCCCCTCTCGATTCGCACGCCAAGCTCCTCCAGGCCCAGGCCCTCCACGTTGCCCTGCACGCCCACGGCCACCAGCACCTTCTGCACCTCCAGCTCGCGAGCGCCCTCCGGCGTCTCCACGCTCAGGACTGCGCCGCCGTCACGCTTCTCGACGGAGGTCACGCGGGAGCCGGTCAGCGTCTTGATGCCCTGGCTTGAGAATGCCCGCTCAAGCTGCTGCCCCATCTCCTCGTCCTCGCTGGGGATGAGCCGCGGCATCATCTCGACGATTGTGACCTCCGCGCCGTACGCCCGGTACAGGTACGCGAACTCCACGCCGGTTGCGCCGCCGCCCACGATGCCCACCGGCGACGGCACGTCGCGAAGCTCCAGCGCCTCGCGGCTGCCGATGATCGTGTCGCCGTCCACCTCCAGGCCGGGCACCGGCCGCGGCCGCGCGCCGGTGGCGATGATCACGTTCGCGGCCGTGAAGCTGCGAGCGTCGTCGCCTTCGACCGTGACCGTGTGCGCGTCCGATAGCCGCCCGCGGCCCTTGACGTGCTCGACCTTGTTCTTCCTCAGCAGCATCCCGACGCCCGCGGTGAGGCGCCGTACCACGCCGCGGCTGCGATCGATCGCCTTGCCGAAGTCGTACTGGAGGTTGTCGACTGTAATGCCGAACTCCTCCGCCCTGTGGAACAGGCTGAGCACCTCCGCGTTCTTGAGCAGCGCCTTGCTGGGAATGCAGCCCCAGTTGAGGCAGATGCCGCCGAGCTCCGCCTCCTCGACCAGCGCCGCCCGCAGGCCGAGCTGGCCCGCGCGTATGGCCGCCACGTAGCCCCCGGGGCCGCCGCCGATTACCGCCACATCGAAGTCATAGTCCGCCATGAGAGCCATCCTTTCCGACTTCACCTGTCACTTTGCTGTCATTCAAACTAGCCCTGAAGAGCCTTGTTGTAGGCTCGACTCCAGGCCATCAGGGCGGCGTCACGGACGTCTGCCGCCCTGTTTGCCTCGCCTCTAAGGCGTACAACCTCATCGAATGCTGCGCTATCGCATACGTATACGCCATCTTCGCGCCGCTGGCAATGCCGGTCTCTGAGGTCGACGTAGCGGCCAAGCGCCTCATCATACGCCGCATCGCTGGCCCTCCATGCGGCATACGTCGAATTCACTTCCTCCCTCAAGGCTCTGTTGCGGGGAGAATCATTGGCGCCTCGATGGATCTCCAGCAGAACGCCCATAACATCATCATGAAGGACCGGGCAACTATCAGGTCTGGGGTTATTGTCCCCCTGGGCAGTATACTCCTGGTCATCTCCGATGCCGAAAATGGCGATGACTCTGTGCACTGTGAGACCTGCCAGGCAATCCGCTGTGAAGATGATGATAGAGCCAACCTCGACTTCCGAGGGTTCCGGCTCAGCCAGGAAGGTGGCCGTATCCAGGCACGTAATGGTCGGTTCCATGCTTCCCGTGCAGTAGAACCTGACCGACAGGTGGGACCTCGGAGAAGCAGTAGTCGTTGCAGTGGCGGCCGGAGCGGAAGTTGCGGTGGCGGCTGGAGCGGGAGTCGCGGTGGCGGCAGGAACGGGAGTTGGAGTAACGACGGACTTCACCCCGCCCTCTGGTACCGGTGTAGGCAGAAGCTCGTCCAGGGAAGGATCGGGAGGAGTTGGCGTGGGAGTAGGAGTGGGAGGCGGAAGAATCCAGGCCTCTCCGGAACCCCTGACGATCATGATTATCGTCTCTTCCCGCTTGTTGCCGCCCTCGTCGACCCAGTGGTAGGTGAAGACTGTCCTGCCGGGATCGATCACCTTCCCGCTCAGCCTGCACTCCTGGTCGCTGAACTCCAGAAACCTGGGAAACCTGCCTGAGTATGCGCAGTAGACTCCCGAGAGTCTCGGCGAGCCTATGGGAAACCAGATGTCTACGGTCTCTCCCCACTCGAGCCTGTACAGGTCTTGCAGGGGGACCTCCCTGGGATTGGGCGTAGGTGTTGGTGCGGGCAGAGGAGTGGGGGTGACAGTGGGAGCAGGGATGGGGGTTGGAGCCCTGGTTGGCGTGGGAGCCGGTGCAGCCGTTGGGACTGCCGTAGGCGTCGAGGTGGGCGTGGGGGCAGGAGTGGGCGTCGGGGTAGGCGCGTGCGTGATGGTTGCAGCGGGCGCGGGTACCGGCGTCGAGGTTGGCGATGGCTGGAGGGTTGAGGTTGGCTGAGGCGTAGACGTAGGCGATGGAGTGTCGGTCGGCTGAGGAGCGACCGGCTGGTCAGTCGGGCGAGGTTCAGTGGCGGTCGGCGCGGGCTCCGGGGTGCACGCCAGCAACGCCAAACAGAGCCCAAGAGCGGCCGCGATCGCCAGATTCGGACTCGACGATTTCATTCCTCGCCATCTTGCCGGTACCAGAGTGCCCTGAACAGGCAGCATCCAGTATACACCCGCGGGCGTCACGTATCCGTCATTCTCGCGAACGCGAGAACCCAGGGGGGGAGGGGGGAGTCTGCCGTGCGCTTAAGCCCGCTCACGCCCTTCGACGTGGCTCAGGGTGAGCGGGCCGTTATACTTCCCGCTCATGGTGAGCCTGTCGAACCACTTGAGTGGGAAGTGACTCGCCCCCTATAGCATCATCAGCGTGGCAGGCACCAGCTGTTGCGAGGCGGGATCAACAGCCAGTCCTAGGCCATCCAGCGTGTACCTTCCGATCACGGGAGGCGCATCGTCCTCTGCGAACGCCACGAGGGTCGTCACGCTCTCGCCGTCAATCGCGGCCCATGCATGCCCGACCTCCATCTCAACGCTGCTGCCGTCTCCGATGAGAAACCTGCGGCTGCCAATCGGCTCCACGCCAAGATCGCGCAGCGTGCGAGCGGGCAACATGGTCAGGAAGGCGCCGGTGTCAACCGTAGCCTCGATGTCCATGCTTCGATCGCAGTCCATGCCGGTTATGCGAATCGGGTAGGTGAAGGTTCCCATGTGCTGTGCTCCTGATGGCGGTTGCCTTTGCAGAGATTGTAGCGCATGGCGCGCGAGTGAGGGAATGAGGCGGGCTGCGTGTAGTTATGCGTAGCCATCAAGAGGTTTGCCGCGCCAGACCAGCGGCTCGCCAGTCTCAATGTCAGCGGCGCCTTCGGCTATTGAAGGTGGGCTGTCTGGCTTGGCTCTAGCCTCGTCAAGCTGCTTTTGGGTCAATCGAGTATAGGTGTTCTCAAATGGCAGAGTAGTCGAGGGTGTACTTCGTGCTTCCACTCCAAAATCTGCGCCGGACAGATTTGCATTTCGGAGGATTGCTCCAGTTAAGTCACTAACTCCGACAAACGCGCCAGAGAAGTCCGCAGACGCAAGATCCGCATAAGATAGGTCTGCATCTAGGTTTACATTGGATAAGACTATACCGTGACAAATGGCATAAGATAGATTCGCAGCATGTAGACCTGCATCATGCAGATTTGCCCTCACAAGGTACGCGCGATGTAGATTCGCGGCTAACAAGTTAGTACCTGAGAGGTCTGCATCAAGGAGATTTGCATGACTCAAATTAGACATCCGTAGCACTGCGCCAGCCAAATTCGCTCCTTGAAGGAACGCGCCTTCAAGGTCCGCGTCTCGCAGGTCCAGTCGGTATCCGGCTGTCTTCTCACACTTAAGGCCGGCTTCACTGCGGCGAGCAATAGCAGTCAGTACAGCCTGTACGTCTTCCTGTATCGAGTAGGATAGGTTAAGGTTTACTGGATATGGCCAGTGTCGGCGCTCTCCATTGCCGGTGGGGTGGCGCACAAAGGCGCAAAACAACTCCATAATTTGAATGTGGTACTGCTCCGGGTGTTCTTCCGCGAGACGTCTCAGCGCATAGACCCCACCCAGGCGTACGGAAAGAACCTCGCTGCCAAGCATCTCTGCTCCGCGCTCGTACCGCTCATTCAGCAGACTCTGCTCGGCAATGTCCGCTTGGCGCTGCGCTGTCACCTTTTGTTGCTCAGTTAGCCAACTTCTCCAAAGAGTGAAAATGAAGGCAAGCACACCTCCGACTATGAGTCCAGCGTTTCTCACAGTGGTACCATTTGACTCTGTTCCAGAGCCGCCTGAGCGCAACCAGTCCCATATGTACCAAGTGAGCACGCTGCCAAACAACAGTGCCAATAGCGTAGACCAGAAGAATCTAGACCCTAGCATTTGTTCACACCACCAGTACCGTGCCTTAGCACTGCCTAGCCGCTCAGTAGCCGCTCCACCGCACGCTCCACCGACTTGCCCTGCCTGGACGCCTTGAGCCATTCGCGGAGCTCGCGCCGAACTATTGATACGCCAGCATCCGGGCGCTCACTGCGCAACTCCGCGAGCCGCTGCCCCGCGCCGGCAGCCGCAGCTGCTGCTGCCCTTGCCACAGCGGTATGTGCGGCGTTCTTGCGGTCGAAGGCCGGGATGGGCAACCTCCAGAGGTGCTTCTGGAGATGGCGCGAACCGAAAAGCCCCTTGGGCATCAGAGAGCTTACGACCCTGTAAAGGGCGTCGCTGTTTATGATGCCTAGCAGGTAGTTGGCCTCCTGAATGCTGCGGCAAGTTATCCAGAAGAGGGTGTAGTCAATGATTGGGTTCGCGTCCGTAGCTATCGCTGCAGTGGGTCTGCCGGAGCTACCGTACACAACACGCACCGGCCTGCTCTGTGGGTCTTCCTGCCAAGCGAGTTGGGCGGACAGCTTACCGTAGTAATCAAGCTGGTCCAAGAGCCTTAGCCTGTTGGCTTCTGCCTTGTTGTCCTCCCATAACATGCTGATTATCCGCCATCTGTCTCGCATCCGCCATTCCAGGCTTCCCGAGCTAATGCCTCCTTCGCCATCCTTGTCCCTTGAAATCTTGTGCTCGCCCAGCTTGAAGGGCAAAACGGCCTTGAGGGGATCCAGGGTCACGTAGGGAGCCAACGTCTCGCCAAGGTGTACGCTGTGAACGTGCTGGGCTTCAACGGTCTTGCCCGTCAGGGCAGTCAGTTCGAGCCTAGACCACGGCGGCTTGTCATAAACGCCTATCCTAGGATCCACCGTAACTGTTCCTCCAGTTTGAACGGTGGCAGGATTCTCTGCCTCCTTCACAAAAAACAGGCAACGCGGGACGATAGTTGCGCCCTGGTAAGAACGCTTGGAATATGGCGATTGACCCACCGCGGCTTCGGAGATGGGCATTTGGCGCCGTTCCACCAAGGGCGTTCCGGGTTCGCCAAGCCATCTCTCGGTATCACCGGCTAGGGGCACGCCTTTGGCTGCAGGCCCTAGCCTCTTAGAAAATGCCACTGATGCCGGAATGGGAAAGAACGTGTTCGGCTCCAGCTTCTCTAGATCCCAGGGAATCTTGTAGCTGAAGTCCACTGCCAGGGAGCTAAGGGTCATGCGGTTCGTCCACGTGCCGGTTCGCCATCTGGCGTGCTGGCCGGTCTGCAACGCGCTGTGCGGCATCACCATACCGATGAGGCCGCCATCTTTCAAGTACAGGTCTACGCAACGCGCAAAAAAGAGGCTGGCAACGTCCTGATGAGTGGAGTATCTGCCACCCGCCCAGATTCCGTAGTCGTTTCTGCTCATGCGCTCAAGCTCAGTGCGCAATGTGCTGACAGTCTGGTTGTAGTTGATCCAAGGCGGATTGCCCACTATGATGTCAACCTTGCTTTGAGACAGGGCCACGGGACGCACAAGGTTACGTGTGTAGTACGCCCAGATGTGGTCTCGCCCTTCGTCGTGCAGCTTTCTCAGAACCTCAATGGTCTCCTTCAGCCTGTCCCGTTCTACAGGGTTCGTTATGCCGTGGTCGTCGAGAGTGATTAGCGGGTCCTGTTCATGTTCGAGGGCGTACGTCACATCGCCCATGAGGGCGTCGAATGTCTCGGCCCTCTTTACCAAATCCGTTGGGAATACCAGAGCCGTATTCTCCTCGTCTTCCACGTGCAACGTGACGAAGTGCTGCGAGAACATGTCCCCGTTGTGGTATCTGAGTTGAAGTGAGTCCCCCAGGTAGACGGGAATTGTGATGTTGGAGGCGGTGCCCCAGCCGGCGGCGGCCTCTATGGCGGGCCTGGCGGCCAATACCCAGGCCGTGCGGGCTAGGTGCACGGCAACTGGGTGAACATCAATGCCCACAACCCGGGACCGCAGACGGTCTAGGACTCTCTCGGCACCCATTGAGGTCGAGCTGGCGGCGTCCAGGTAGTGGGTAACAGCCTCAGCGATGAAAGTCCCTGAGCCACACGCTGGATCCAGGACTGTCTGATCTAATGGGTTCGCAACTATCTCCCGCACAATTGCCTTAGCGAGCCAGTCCGGTGTGTAGTACTCGCCCAACTGGCGACGTTCGTCAGGGGGGATAATGGTCTCGTAAATGATTGCCCCTATATCGTTTGGCGATTTCTGCCAGTCGAATTTGCTGACGGTGTGAGCGAGAGTCTTCAGCAGTGGCAATCCTCCCACTTCGGTAGGCCAGGAAAAGAAGTCGGACTCTACTACGCCTTGTAACCCCGTCTTGCTGCGGAATTCGCGGCCGTGGATCAGGTCATCGGGGCCCGTTTCCGCGAGCTTGCGGACGTCAATACCGAACGATGCCTGAACGATTATGCCAACGACCGTGGTGAGGTAGGTGTGGCGGACAAAAAGGTCATCCAACTCCGACGGGCCCACGGCAATCTCCCCAAGCGCAGCCGTGAGCAGGTTCTCCCATAGCTTCCTCTTGACCCTAAGGGTGCCAAAGTCAGCGTAATCACCGTAGAGCCGTCTCAACTCGGCAATGTCTCGCTGGTAGGTAATGCTGTCTGGCCCAAAGTGTCTCGTCACAGTCTCCCGCGAAGGCGGCAAGTCGGTTTCTGGCTTGAGAGCGACATCCCGTAGCCACTCATATAGGGCTACCCACTGTTCCGGCCTCTCCAGACTGAAGGCATATGGGCGAGTTGTCTTTATTTCTCCGGCCTCCGGCCAGCGCAGCAACCATCTTCTGCCGTCAGTCAGGATTCCTGTGCGTACCCTGTCCTGTTTGTTAGATAGTGCCAAGTAGTTATCGAGCTGTTGCACATACTCTGGATTGGGGCTGAACCCCGAAGCTGTTCCTAACCTGATCTTCACCTCAATGAATGTATCCAAGGCTGTTAGATCTACGGCCCGGCGAGAACCTAGCGCGGGTGACTCTTCCTCCACTATTTCGGACGCGTTCACTAGACCTGTGCGGATGAGGAAGTCGCGCACTGTGCTTGTAATGTTGGCTTCGGCCTCCACCAACTGGTGTCGCCTCAGCATCTCTTGGGCTGCCGCCAAGCACTCGGGATCGTTGGGGTCAATTTGCGTTGTCATGGTCTTTCGTGATGCGATATACAGTTTGTACTGCCGCCACTTCGCCAGCGTGGTTGTGGGGTGTGCAGAGATTCTACACAACATCCGTTCGGAAGTAAAGCGCACTCTCCCCCAGCTTGCCCCAATTCACCGCTAGAGGCCCGCATGGACTCCCCAGGGCTCACACCCGAAGAGGTCGCCTAGCCTATGGTCGACCCGGCTGCCCTGATCCCGCGGGGTTGCCGGATATGGCCGCGAACGTCTGGTCGAAGGTCATGATTTCCCGCACGCCGCGCCTCCGGCAGCTTGCCAGGTGACACAGGTCCCAGGCTTGCAGGGTGGGATATTGCTCATGGAGATGCCGGGCCAAGGTCACGTCCGCTTCCTCCAGCGGCCACACCTCCACTGCCGCGCTCGCCATCAGCTCCTGCGTCGCATCGAATGCCTGCAGCCGTCCCGCTGGCAGGTAAGCGTATGCCAGCTCCTGCAGGACCTCCGCAGAAGTGCACAGCGGTTCGCCTCTCCGGTTGGCGTCGACGAAGAACTCCTGAGCCGGCGTGCGAAGCTCGTGGGGCCGTCCGACGGCGTACATGAACACGTTTGTGTCTACGAATATCACGTACGAGACACTCCCCTTGAGCGTGACTCATCTATCACACGCAGGTGTTCGCTCCAGTCCGGCTCCGCCTCCGGCCCATCCAGCTCGTCGCACCTGCGGAAGAACGCCCGAACGTCCTCCGGTGACTCGAAACGCTTGATGCTCCGGCTGGATTCCAGGTGCTTACGAGCGGCCATCCGCAGCCACGCGCTGAGGGACATACCTTCACGTCGCGCCTGGTCAACAAAGAGCTCTCTGTCATCGTCCGGCATCACCAACTGAACTCTGGCCATGTTGTCGTTTCACCTGCGCTGTCGGGAGTGTGTAATGATGTTACACACCACCCGCTCGGGAGTCAAGCACACCCGCGCAAGGGCCAACTTGAACCCCCCTGCCCTCTTTGCTACACTTGCCCAAACTCACCGCAAGAGGCCCGCATGGAATCCCCAAGGCTCACCCCGGAAGAGGTCAGGCACATCGCCCTGCTGTACCGCATGGGTCTGGACGAGCAGGAGGTCGAACGCCTTCGCAACCAGCTCTCCGACATCCTGGCCAACTTCCGCGTGCTCCAGGAGGTCGACACCACCGACGTGCCGCCCACGGGCCACTCAGTCGAGCTTCAGAACGTGATGCGCGACGACGACACCGCCCCGCCCATGCCTACCGACGACACGCTGGCCAACGCGCCGTATCGTGAGGACGACTTCTTCCGCGTGAAGGCGGTCCTCGACTGATGCCGTCCACCCTCCACAGCCTCACCATCAGCGAGGCGCGCAGCCTCCTCGACCGCCGTGAGGTCTCCGCCCGCGAGCTCACGCAGGCCCACCTGGACCGCATACGCGACATCGACCAGCGCGTGGGCGCGTTCGTCAGCGTGACGCCGGAGCAGGCGCTGCAGCAGGCCGACGCGGCCGACGCCGCCATCGCTCGCGGCGAGGCTGGCCCGCTGGCCGGGATCCCCATGCAGATCAAGGACAACATGTGCACCCGCGGCATCGCCACCACCTGCTCGTCGCGGATGCTGGAGCGGTTCGTGCCGCCCTACGACGCAACCGTCGTCGAGCGGCTTCGCGACGGCCTCGCCGTGATGGTCGGCAAGGGCAACATGGACGAGTTTGCGATGGGCTCCTCCACCGAGAACTCGGCGTTCTTCCCCACGCGCAACCCGTGGGACGTGCGGCGAGTGCCCGGGGGCAGCAGCGGCGGCCCGGCCGCGGCGGTCGCATCGGGCGAGAGCGTCTTCTCGCTCGGCTCAGACACGGGCGGCAGCATCCGTCAGCCGGCGTCGCTGTGCGGCATCGTCGGCATCAAGCCCACGTACGGGCTGGTCAGCCGGTACGGCCTGGTGGCGTTCGCAAGCTCGCTCGACCAGATCGGCCCGCTGACGAAGGACGTGACCGACTGCGCCATCGTGCTCGGCGCGATAGCCGGCAGCGACCCGCGCGACTCCACGTCGATCCCGATGGAGCCGCCCGACTACACCGCGGCCCTCACCGGCGACGTGCGCGGCCTGCGCGTGGGCGTGCCGCGCGAGTACTACGCGGAGGGCATCGATCCCGCCGTAGCGGACACGCTGCGGACGGCGCTGGCCAAGCTGGAGAGCCTTGGCGCCGTCGTCGAGGAGACGTCGCTGCCACACACGGCCTACGCGCTGGCGGTCTACTACATCCTGGCGCCGTCGGAGGCGTCGGCCAACCTGGCCCGCTACGACGGCGTGAAGTACGGCTACTCGGCGCAGGACGCGGGCGGCATGTGGGAGGCGATGGAGGCGACCAAGCAGCACGGCTTTGGGCCGGAGGTCAAGCGGCGAATCATGCTCGGCACCTACGCACTCTCGGCAGGCTACTACGACGCATACTACCTCAAGGCGCAGAAGGTGCGAACGCTCATCAGCCGCGAGTTCCGTGACGCCTTCGAGCGATTCGACGTGCTGGTCACGCCCACCTCGCCAACTGTCGCGTTCAGGCTGGGCGACAAGGTGGAGGACCCCGTGCAGATGTACCTCAGCGACGTTTGCACAATACCGATCAACATCGCGGGCGTGCCGGCGCTGTCGCTGCCAGCGGGGTTCGTCGACGGGCTGCCGGTGGGCATGCAGATCATCGGGCGACCGCTGGGCGAGGAGACGATCCTGCGCACGGCCCACGCCTACGAGCAGGCGACGGAGTGGCACACCATGAGGCCGGACCTGTGACGAACTCGCAAATGGCGGCAAACTCGATCGAGGCGCAGTTGCCTCTTCTGCCTCCACCGCCAGAGCAGTCGCGGCGCGAGCGGTTCCTGGAAAGGCTGAAGGGCAAGAGCAGTTACCGTTTCGGTCGCTACAACGGCCTGCCGCTGCGGTACGGAGGGGGCAAGAGCCTGGCGGTAGGTCACATAGTCGAGCAGCTGCCAGCAGGCTTGACCAGACTAGTGTCGCCGTTCGTGGGAGGCGCGTCGGTTGAGATTGCATGCGCCAACGAGCTTGGAATGGACGTGACGGCCTATGACCTGTTCGACATCCTCACCAACTACTGGCAGGTGCAGCTAGACACGCCGGAGGAGCTTGCGGAGTGCATCGGCCGCTGGCAGCCGGACAAGGAGACGTATGCATCGGTGAAGCAACGGCTCAAGGCGCACTGGGACCGCACGGAGCCGATCGAGGAGCCGCTTGAGCTCGCGGCCCACTACTGGTTCAACCACAACCTGAGCTACGGCCCCGGCTTCCTGGGCTGGATGTCCGGCATCTACGAGGAGCCACAGCGATACCAGCGCCTGCTGGACAAGGTGCGCACCTTCCGATGCTCAGGCCTGAGCGTTGAGCAGGGTAGCTTCGCGGACGTTCTGCCCAGACACCGGGATGACTTCCTCTACTGCGACCCGCCCTACTACCTGGACGGCGACAGCAGGATGTTCAAGGGCATCTACCCGCAGCGAAACTTCCCCATCCACCACAGGGGCTTCGACCACGGGCTGCTCCGTGACCTGCTGGCTGAGCACAGGGGCGGATTTGTGCTATCCTATAACGACTGCTCCGCCGTCCGGCAGATGTACATGGGCTGCCGGATAGTCGAGGTGGAATGGCAGTACACGCTGGGACAGGGTGAGACGCGCATAGGCAAGAACCGCGTGGATCGCGGCACAATCACCAACGTGAAGCGATCCCACGAGTTGCTGATAATCGCGGAGGCGCAATCAAGTGACGACTGAGGACACCAAGAGCATACTCACCATCCTTGAGCAGGACGGCAAGGCCACGCCGGACGAGATCTCGGAGATGACCGGGCGCTCGCTGGAAGAGGTGCAGGAGGTCATTGCCGCGGCTGAGCGCGACCGAGCCATCGTCAAGTACAAGGCCGTGGTCAACTGGGACCGCGTGGGCGAGCAGGAGGTGCTCGCGCTCGTGGAGTTGCGCGTGACGCCACAGCGCGATGTGGGCTTCGACGGCATCGCCAAGCGCATCGCGCGCTTCCCGGAGGTGCGGTCGCTGCACCTCATGTCCGGAGACTACGACCTGTCCGTGCTGCTCGCCGGCCGCACCATGCAGGACATCGCCAGCTTCGTCGCCATGAAGCTCGCTGCGCTGGAGGAGGTGCAGGGCACCACAACCCACTTCCTGCTCAAGCGTTTCAAGGAGGACGGCGTGGTCCTGGACGGTGAGGAAACGGCCCGGCGCTTACCCATGACCCCGTAGGTGATATCTTGCAGAACGATTCTCCGACCACCACAGGCTCACCGGCCATATCCCAGCGTGTAAGGGCGCTCTCGCCTTCCGGCATCCGGAAGTTCTTCGAGCTGCTCTACACCATGGACGACGTGATCTCGCTGGGCGTGGGCGAGCCCGACTTCGTCACGCCGTGGCGCATTCGCGAGGCTGCCATATACTCCATCGAGCATGGGTACACGATGTACACCTCCAACTTCGGGCTGATGGAGCTTCGCCAGGAGATTAGCGGATACATGAGCCGGCGCGCCGGGCTGGAGTACAGCCCGCAGAACCAGGTGCTCGTGACAGTGGGCGTGAGCCAGGCACTCGACCTGGCCATGCGCGCCCTGCTTGACCCCGGCGATGAGGTGATCGTACCGGAGCCGACCTACGTCTCCTACGTGCCCTGCGTCACCCTGTCCGGCGGCGTGGCCGTGACGGTGCCCACGCACATGGAGAACGGCTTCCGCGTTCGTCCCCAGGACATCGAGGACAGGGTCACGCCCAGGACCAAGGCCATACTCATCGGCTACCCCAACAATCCCACGGGCGCAGTGATGCCCCGCAGCGAGCTTGAGGCCATCGCCGACATCGCGAAGAGGCACGGCCTGTTCGTCGTCTCGGACGAGATATACGAGCGGCTGGTGTACGGCGCCGAGCACACCACCTTCGCCTCGCTGCCCGGCATGGCGGAGCGCACGGTGCACCTGAGCGGCTTCTCCAAGTCGTACGCGATGACGGGCTGGCGCGTGGGCTACGCGTGCAGCCAGCCGGAGATCATCGAGGCAATGATGAAGGTGCACCAGTACACGATGATGTGCGCGCCCATCCAGGGCCAGATGGCAGCCATAGAGGCGCTGCGCTCCGGCGACGGCTCCGTGGAGGAGGCCCGCGAAGAGTACGACCGCCGCCGACACCTGATGCTGAGCGGACTGAACCGCATGGGTCTCGCCTGCCTGGAGCCGCAGGGCGCCTTCTACACCTTCCCATCCATCAAGAGCCTGGACATGACGTCCGTGGAGTTCGCGGAGCGGCTGCTCATGGAGGAGCACGTTGCGCTCGTCCCCGGCTCGGCGTTCGGCCCCAGCGGCGAGGGACACGTGCGCTGCTGCTACGCCGTGGCCACGGAGGAGATTGAAGAGGCGCTGGACCGCATCGGGCGCTTCGTTGGGAAAGTGAAGCGTGGTCTTTGACAGGACCTGGGAGAGCCTAGTCCTGGGGCAGACGCCCGTTGCAATCCGATACGAGGGCTTCCGCCCGTGGCAGCCCCCGGAGGACCGGGGCGGCACAGGCATTGAGGTCCTGACCAACCTCGGCCCCATCAAGTGCCTCTACCATGAGGCACCGTCGGCCGAACGAGGCGTGGTGTGGGTTTCCGGAGCGTACGGCGGGTTCAGCGGCGGTGGAGGCCTCTACTCAATCCTCTCAGACGAGCTGATCGCGGACGGCATATCCTCGCTGCGCCTGGACTATCGGCACGCCAACGTCCTTCACCACTCCATCATGGACGTGCTGGCAGGGGTCGAATTCCTGCTGACGCAGGGCTGCGAGCGCGTCGCGCTTGTGGGCCACTCGTTCGGCGGGGCCGTGGTCATCGCCGCGGCGCCTCTGTCGGACACAGTGACGACCGTAGCTGGGCTGGCGAGCCAGACGCACGGCGCGAGGTACGCGCACCTGGTCAGCCCGAAACCGCTGCTGCTCGTGCACGGCGAAGACGACGACCGTCTGCCCGCGCGCTGCTCAATCCTCATCAACGAGTGGGCGCGCGAGCCGAAGCGGCTGATCCTCTATCCTGGCGCGGGCCACAACCTGCGCGAGTGCCGCGACGCGCTTCACCCCGTGCTCAAGAGCTGGCTGCTGGAGAACGCGTAGGGGGCACTCAACCCGCTCGTGGTGAGCCCGTCGAACCATTCGAGCGGGCAAGAGATGACCATGTCTCGTAGGGGTGCCCCTTGTGGGTACCCGCAGGACACAGGGCAACCACGAGGGTTGCCCCTACGTTGGGCAGGCCCGCGTCTCGTCCGTCATTGCGGCTTCCGCCGCAATCCAGGGGGATGGGGCGTGAGGAGTGGCGCATTGACTAACTTTCCGTGTTCTCTCTATTATTGAGTTGACCACTAGCTTGGGCTCGAACAATGCCTGATGGAGGAGTCGGATGACCAAGTTGCTTGAGCAAGCCTTTGAGCGGGCCTCTGAACTTCCACAGGAAGAACAGGACCGATTTGCGCGGTTTCTGCTGGCTCAGCTGGAGTCGGAGCGTCAATGGACTGAACTGTTCAGCCGTCCCGAGTCCGAGGACTTGCTGGAAAAGCTAGCGGATGAGGCCCTCGCGGAACACCGGGCGGGGCGCACCAGTCTCCTTGACGTGGAAAAGTTGTAGGTGCGCGTTCGTTCACGGAGAGTTCCTTCTGGGACGCCTATCGTAGCCTTCCTCAGCACGTGCAGCGACAAGTCAGGGATTCCTACCGTTTCTTCGCGTCGGATCCCAATCACCCCAGCTTGGACTTCAAACGGGTGAGCCAACGGCGTCCTGTATACTCGGTGAGAGTTAGTCTAGACTATCGTGCCCTTGGGGTCCTGCACGCGGGCGATATAGTGTGGTTCTGGATCGGGCCACACCATGAATACGACAGGCTCCTCAGGCAGGTTTAGGTCACGACCATGCCACTTGGATGGCAACCCCAGCTGCTCCTAATATTGCGCCCCGTATCGTGGTGAGCCTGTCGAACCATGAGCGGATGAACACGATTGTCGGTCTCCCGCTCACTCCCTTCGACAAGCTCATCTATGAAATGAGTTGCTCTGTCAAGGCCCTGAATCCGGTGGGCTGTGTTTGAGAGTTCGGTCCTGCATCTATGGGCGCCGGCATAAGCTGCGCAGG
>DAOUJC010000018.1:0-38526 GCA_034423135.1 Dehalococcoidia bacterium
CCACTAAGCTCCAGAGGTTTAGGCTCTTCCCCGTTCGTTCGCCACTACTAAGGGAATCTCGGTTGATTTATTTTCCTCGAGGTACTGAGATGTTTCAGTTCTCTCGCTTACCCGCCCCGCCCTAAGGGTTCAGACGGGGCTGTCTCAAGTTCATTGAGACGGGTTCCCCCATTCGGGAATCCCCGGCTACGCTTGCTAGACAGCTCACCGAGGCTTTTCGCAGTCTTGCCACGCCCTTCATCGGCCCTTGGCGCCTAGGCATCCACCGTGGGCCCGAAGTAACTTAACCCACATTCAGGCCCGTAAACCTCTATTCAGTTGTTAATGTGCGCAAAAACGGCGCCTGGATGCTTCCAGCCGCCGTTGGGTCAGCTTCCAGTTGAGTGTCTTGTATGTACTCAGGTGGCCAGTTCAGCGTTCCTTTTCCTCAGGACGTAAATGGCATTATACAAGCGCCCCAAGGGGTAGTCAAGGCGTTTGCCGACGATTTCCATCCCATTCCGACGACGACACCTACTCCGCCCGCCGTCCACGCGTGACGCGCCTGCCCAGGACGATTCCACACAGCAGAATGCCAAGGTCGATGGCGATAACTCCAACTGGCTCAAGCCGGTAGATGATTGTGTCGACAGCAGTAGGGAAGTCGATACGCAGGAATTGAGTGAGGGGCCAAGTGGAATTGCTGAATGCAATGACTGCCAGCGTTCTCAGGAAGCCTAGGCCAACGGCCAGCGCAATGATTGCGCAGATGGCCAGCAGGCCAAGGCGGCCGCTTGGCGAGATCGCCGAGCCAATCGTGAGGGCTATGCCGAAGAACACAACAGGCAGGAGCCACGCTGTTTCAACACATCCCTGACTCGGCGCTATCATGTGAGCCACAGGTGTGACCGGAAGGTGAGCAACGTATACCTCGGCTTCCAAAGAGCCCAGGCGAGGCCAGAAGCGGGGCCAGAAGCATGTCCAATCAAGCAGCCACTCAATACCGCGGAGCGTCAACTCCAACGAGAGGTTCAGCCCCATAGCCAGCACAAGCATTGGCCTCAGGCCGTTCAGTGCCCAACGCCGTTGAGCGTAGACCATGTTGAGACCTCCACGTCCTTGTGCCGCTGTAGCAGCGGCACACGGTTCACCCCCATCTCAATCTTCCCCCGTCAAGGGGGAAGAGGCTTTGGAGGACGGCCGCCAACTCACCGGCGCCGGCCGAAACACCGGCGCGCCGCTTCTGTTGCCCTCGAAACTAGAACCCGCAGAAGAGGTATCGGAGGAACGGGCCCATCTGCGCCATCGCTTCCTCCCCCTCGGACGGCAGCAAATCTCCAAAGAAGCTCTCCATGATCTCCTCGCCGAGATTCTCAGGTACCGTCCCGCCGGCGGACCCTCCAAGCATCTTCTCGGTGAGGCACCTGGTCGCAGCCTCAAGTGGGTCCATGTCCTCAGTGATGTCGGCGGGCGGTATCCAGATGTTGCGATGGTCCGCAGCCGCTGGCTCGGCGGTGGCGGCGCTCTTCAACATCTCCTCAATGCGCGCCGTGGCGTCGGCGAGGGCGCTGACCTGCGCCTCCACTTCGGCTAGCCGGTTGTGGGTGTCAGCCTGCGCGGTAGCCTCATCCGCAATGTGGGTATTCAGCGTGCCTTCCACGGCTTCGATCTCATCGGTTCCGGTGTCGCAGGCCACGACCAGCCCAAGCGCGAGCGTCAGCACGGCGATGGACAGAAACGTGACAATCCTTCTCATGTCATTCGATTTCCTGCGATAGTGCGATTGCGCGGATTATAGGTTCAGCCTGTGCTTGGCGCAACCGGCCGGCAGGTTGAGAGTCGCGCTTACCCCCGCGGCCGCCAGCTCACCAGCGCAGGCCGGAACACCGGCGCGCCGCGTATCCTGAACCGACCGTCGTCGCACTCCTCCAGCATCTCGTCGAGCGCATGCGCCAGCCGCCGCTCCCCATCGCCGCCCGCCTCCACGAACAGCCGCGACCGCGTCTGCTCCAGCGCCTGCTCACGGCTTTCGAACCCGCGCGGCTCCTGCGGGGTCAGCATCTCCAAGTCCGGGTTGACGCCCATCTGCCACAGCAGGTTCACGAGGTCCCTGAACGATGGCAGGTCCAGTCGCGCCTCGCCGTGCACCAGCGGCCACAGCGGGTTCGACTGCGTGTACGGCGGGTATTCGCCAAGCACCACGACTACCCTCTCCCGCGCGTGCGTCTCCAGCTTGCGGATGAACCCCTCGATGTCACGCACAGTGTAGAGCACCTGCACGCACAGTACCACGTCCGCCGGCTCCACCTCCGCATCCTCCCACGTGGAGGCCACGAGCGCGACGTTGTCCCGACCAAGGAGGCTCGCCTCCTCCTGTAGCACTGCGCCCATGCTTGCCGACGGCTCGACGGCGACCACTCGCCGGCAGTGCAGCGACAACGGCAGAGCGACGCGGCCACCGCCGGCTCCGACGTCCAGCACGACGTGGTGCGGCTCGATCTCGCGGAGCAGCCGCGCGACCATTGGGTCGGCGGAGTCGAGCGACGGCCTGAACCGGCCCGCGTAGGGCACCCACGAGTCCGACGGCGCGCCCCCACTCTCCCGCACCCTCTCCGACTGCGCGTGCTCCGCCTCCACCATCTGCCGCCAGAGCTCAGCTAATGGGCTGCTCACGTTCGTCTTCCAAGCCTCGCTATTGAAGGTCTACTCAGCACCGCTGGCGGCCAAGGGGCTCGCATCTACCAGTTGCGCCTGCGCGTCAGCGTGCTCCGGCGTGAACCCCACGCACTCCGGGCTGCTGAACGCCAGCCGCCGCGCCATGACCTGCGCGGCGTCCTCGCTGCTATCTACCATCAGGTATCGCCGCCCGTTACGCGCGGCCGCCTCACCCGTTGTGCCGGAGCCTGCGAAGAAGTCGACGACCAGCTCAGCAGGGTTGGAGTGCACCCTCACGATGCGCTCCAGGATGGCAAGCGGCTTCTGGGTGGGGTAGCCGGTGCGCTCCTTCCCGTTGGTAGGGACTATGGTCTGCCACCACACGTCGGTGGGCGTCTTGCCCCGCGCCGCCTTCTCAGCGCCCACCAGCCCCGGCGCCATGTACGGGACGCGGTCGATGTCGTCGTAGTTGAAGGTGTAGCTGGCCGGGTCTTTCACGTACCACAGCAGCGAGTCGTGCTTGGCAGGCCACCGGTCCCTTGGGCGGCCGCCGTAGTCGTACGCCCAGATGATCTCGTTCATGAAGCAGTCGACGCCGAAGATGCCGTCGAGCAGCACCTTGCAGTAGTGTACCTCCCGGTAGTCCAAGTGCAGGAACAGCGAGCCGGTGGGCGAGAGGATGCGCCTCGCCTCCTCCAGCCGAGGCTCCATGAAGTCCAGGTAGTCATCGAAGGCGTCCGGGAATGAGCGGACGCCCAGCCGTGTGGTGCGATACCTGCGCCCCTGAAACCCCGTGCGGTCGCCGGACTCATCGTCGCGCTGTGTGCTCAGACGCTCGCGGCGCTGCGTGCGGCCCGTGTTGAACGGCGGGTCAATGTACACGAGCGAGGCCGCGCCGTCCTCGACGGTGCGCAGTACCTCCAGGTTGTCGCCGAGTACGATGCGGTTTGGCGCAGGGAGGCCGTCTGTGCTGCTATCGCTCATGCGCCGCATCCGTGGTCGTGCTCGCCGGCGCGCCTACTCCGGCGAAAGCCGCAGGTGCTTGGGCGGCTCGTCCGGCAGCTGCCACACGATCTCCTCGTGGTCGTACTCGCGGTGGTAGGCGTTGGCGGCGGTGACGCCGGCGGAGTAGCCTCGCTCGAAGTCGTCCCAATCGCGGTTCTCGATGGCACGGTTGATGGCCGTCAGAGGCCCCTTGATGAAGGCCTCCACGTGCGGCGTGTAGCGGGGTCTCGTGACGTTTCCGATTCGCAGCGCCTTCTCGACCTCCGACGACTGCAGCGCGGCCAGCTTCCAGCCTTGGCGGCGTAGTACAGGATCCAGTAGCGGTCGCTGATCTCGGCCATCAGGCGGGCCAGGCCAGGCTGCATGTTGCCGAGCTGGTCAAGCGTGATCTCGGTGTGAGACGTGTGGGCTACCGGCTGTTGGTCTTCAGTCATAACGCTAACCCCCAAGTCGTTGTAGAAGTGGCGCAGATCCCTGGCCTTGTGCAGGGCCGAGAGGTGCGCCACCGAATCGACGGGCCAGACCTTGCGAGAGACCGCTCCGCTATTGAGCCGTGGTACGGCTTCCCATCCGCTCGTCCAGAATCAGCAGGCCCGCCCCGTCATCGCCTACCATGCGAACGTGGTCCAGGATCTCCTCCAGCGTCCTCTCCTCCTCCACCTGCTCGTCCGAGAACCACTCCAGAAGGACGTGGGCGGCGTAGTCGCGCTCCTGCTGCGCCACCTCGTGCAGCGAGAAGATGTCCGCGGTGACGCGGCGCTCGTGCTCCAGCGCCTGGGCAATGGCTGCCTCCACCGAGCCGAACTCGGAGGCCGGGGCGTCGATCGGCCCGAGGTTCACGCGGCCGTTCCTGTTGGTCACAAAGTCGAAGATCTTCATGGCGTGGGCGGACTCTTCCTGGTGCTGAAGCCGCATCCAGTTGGCAAAGCCCGGCAGGCTCAGGGATTCGAAGTATCCCGCCATGGACAGATAGAAGTAGGCCGCGCTCAGCTCGTTGGTGATCTGCTTGTTGAGTGCGTCCTGAAGGTTGGTGCTGATCATTGGGTAGTCCTCCAATTGCAGGTGATTTGGTTCGCTCCCGGCATGTTCCGGCAACGCAATTTCAATATAGCACAGGAAGTTGCGGGTAGTCCACGTTTATCGCAGGCGGATGCACCGCTGACATCTTGACGAAGCACGCACTGACCGACGCGATTAGCGCTGAGTTGAGATTCTGCGAAGGCTGGCTATCCGGGGCTGCGCACCACCAGCTTGCCGTAGAAGTCACGGCTCTCCATCACCCGGTGCGCTTCACCCACGTCCTGAAGCTCGAACACGCGCCCGACCACGCCGCGCAGCTCGCCGCGGTTGATCACGCTCATCATCTCCGCGAACGAGCGTCGCGATCGCCCTCCGCTGCCCATGAGCGTGAGCGGGCGTCCCTGCAGCAGCGACAGGTCGATGTCGGCCTGCGACCCGGACGTGGTGCCGGTGATCACCAGCCGCCCGAATGGCCTGATGCTCAAGAGGTTCTCCCTCCACACGGCGGCGCCCACCACGTCCAGCGCGACATCGACGCCCGCGCCGCCCGTCAGGTCCATCACGGCCCGGCTGAACTCAGGCGTTGTGCGATAGTTGATGCACTCGTCGGCGCCCTGCTCGCGAGCCACGGCCAGCTTCTCGTCGGAGCCGGCGGTGGTGATTACCCTGGCGCCGATGCGCTTGGCAATCTGAATGGCCGCGCTGCCCACACCGCTGCCGCCCGCCTGCACCAGGATCGTTTCCCACGGCTTCAGCTCGGCGCGAACCATCAGGCAGTGCCACGCCGTGTGAAACGCGAGCGGAACGGCTGCCGCCTCCTCGAACGTCATGGTGTCGCTGAAACGGTGCACGTTGACGGCGGGAACGCGGCACAGCTCGGCGTGTCCCCCGTCTACGTCCACCCCGATCCTGAGCTGCCGCGGGCAAAGCTGGTCCATGCCCTGCAGGCACTCGGTGCAGTCGTCACACTTGATGCGGTTGTCCACCAGCACCCTGTCACCGACCTTATGGCCGGTCACGCCTGAGCCCAGCTCATGCACCTCGCCGGCCATGTCGCAGCCGAGGATGCGAGGAAGCGAGCCGGGGCCGCGCCCGCGGCCAGAGCGCACGCCCAGG
Source organism: Dehalococcoidia bacterium (assembly GCA_034423135.1). GTDB lineage: Bacteria > Chloroflexota > Dehalococcoidia > Lucifugimonadales > UBA2985 > JAPPHY01. The sequence goes on from DAOUJC010000018.1 coordinate 5,776, forward strand.
TCCAGGTGATTGAGTGCGCTGGCCTTCACGCGGAGCACCAGCTCGCCAGGGCCGGGCGCGGGGTCCGGCCTGTCGCCGTAGACCAGCTTGTCGATGTCGCCGTGTTCCTCTATGAATACCGCCTTCATGGCGCCTCCCTGAGAGCGAAGATTGCGAGCGGCCTATTGCTTCAGCAAGGCTAGTGTACCAGCCGCCTGTGCGCCACGCCAGCGGCGGCGAGTGGCTCGCGGTGAGCGCGGGCAGCCGCCTCCCGTCATTTCGAGCCCTTCGGCTACGCTCAGGATAAACTCCGCGAGAAATCCAGGACGACCGTTACCCACACCGACACGTCATCCCGCGTCAGTCGGCTTCGTGGGGGCGGCGTGGCCGCGGGTATGCCCGCTCACGCCCTTCGACAAGCTCAGGGTGAGCGGGCGGTAGGCCACCGGTGGCCGCGATCGCTGCTAGAGACTGTCTACCGCCAAAACGACAGCGCCCACCAGTGTTGCGATCAATGTCAACAGAACAATGGTGTATCGATGTAAGCGAGTCTCCAACTGGGCAAGCTCTGTCTTGGTGGCGCGGTGCTCTATTGCCTCTTCCAGGCGGCTCAGTCTTCCCTCAGGCGTTGTCATTGCATCCTCACTTTCCGACTATCGCCCTGAATAGAGCAACACCGACTGCCACGAATACCACTCCGATTAGCGCGACTGTTCCCAACTGAATCACAAACTCAGTTAGCGCCTCCATTCCCTACCTCCTTCTTCTCCGGCGGGTTGTCCCCAGTCGGCCGTGCTATAAATTTCTCGCGGACAGGGATCAGGTTCCTTCCCTACGATTGTAGTCCTGCAATTCAGTAAGGGTCAAACCTCTCCTCTCACATGATCTTCGGACGGTTCCGACGACGGCCAATGCTGTCGCGCTGATTACTCCGCCAGGTGGAGAAAAGGCCGATGGCACACAAGGCGAGTACTGCGACCGCCATTACACCAACTAGGATGAGCAGAATTGTTTCCATAGCTATCCGTCTCCTTTCACCCCGTCACTCCTATCTCCCTGAGCCGCGCCATGAGGTAGGCCTGATCCCGGTCGCCCTTGATGGAGTTGCAAGCCCCGCAGAGCAGCTGCAGGTTCTCGATGTGGTCTGTTCCGCCCCTGCTCCGCGGCACTATGTGGTCGATGGTGAAGTTGCGGAAGGGGAACAGTACTTTGCAGCCGTTGCACTGGCCTTCCTGTTGGCCATAGAGGATGTGCCCGTTCTTTCGGTAGTCGATGGGGGCGGATATGTCCGTCCGGCGCGGCACGTCTGTCCGAGCGGTGACATAGCCATGGTGGAAGAGGCCGCCCATAGCCTGCCGCAGCCGCGTGTTCACAAGCTCGACGGCCTTTGGGGATATGTCTATGCCTACCCACCTCCGGTTCAGCCTGTCGGAGGCAACGCAGGCCGTGGCGCACCCGCAGAATGGGTCCAGCACAAGATCGCCCTCATTCGAGGAGGCCAAGATTATGCGGTTCAGCAGAGCGAGGGGCTTCTGAGTGGGGTAGCCTACCCATTCTGTTCCCTTGTTGTAGTTGGTAAAGCCAATGGGGCTCAGTATGAGGTTCTGTGGAGAATTACCCCGGTCGGCTGTTGCATACCGCTTTAGGCCAGGCCATATTCCTTTCGTCGGATGTTGGACCAACCCTGCCGCGTCCAGGGCATCTAGGCGCGCATGAGTCCCTTCTATGCTCCGGTAGCCGGGGATAAAGTGCTGCTCTATGTACTCTGCATAGTAGCCGTCCCTGGGTGGTGCCCAATGCCGCCCTCTAGCGGTAACATCATAGCCACGCCAGGGTTCTCCAGATTCTCCATATCGGACGTTCGGACCGGTCAGGTTCTCCGACCTGACCGGTCCGAACGCGTCATTCAGAGGATATGCCCTTTTTAATTCCCCATCCGTCTTGGGCGTATGAGCAGCTTCCCAATTCCAATTGGGGGTATCCGTTTTCCCGTAATACAGGATGTACTCGACGATCCGACCGTAGTTGTACCTGTCGTTGTGGGCCGTTGCTCGTCGCCAGACCAAGTGATTCCGGTAGCAGGACGAACCGAACACTGCATCCATAAGCACCTTCAGATAGTGACCGGAGGCGTCATCGCAATGGAGGTAGATACTGCCGGTGGGTTTCAGCACTCGCCTCATCTCCAGCAGGCGCACGGCCATCATGGTGAGGTAGGACTGCATACCCTTGCCGTGTGTCAGGCTGGCGGTGTGGAGCAGGTTGGCAATCGCGGGCTGCTCGTCAGCAATGAGTCCCATCAGGCCACGTCCAGGTCGGAGAGCGTCCACGTGTCCTTGAAGGCCGCGCCCGCGGCCATGCTGCCCACAGGCGCTGCGTAATCCTGATTGGAGTTGAAGGGCGGGTCCAGATAAATCAGGTCCACACAATCGCTGTTCATCCCGCGCAGGATGTCCAGGTTGTCACCCGTCCAGATGGTCTTGTCCGCAAAGTTGGGTGTGGTCATCGAGTGTTGGCGCTTCTCTCTAGCAGACTCGCCCTCAAGCGCAGGGCATGTCTGGTATGGTACTTTCGTTCTACGGCAATGTCAACGAGACAAGGAACGCCAATTCCCTTCACCCGTCTGCGGGGGAAGGTTAGGATGGGGGCAATCAGGTCTATTGTCCGCGCGCGGTTCACCCCCATCTCAATCTTCCCCCATCAAGGGGGAAGAGGCTTTGCGCCACGCCCTACATCCGCTTGCCTCTACTCGTGCCACGGGCTATAATCGGCTCTGCACCCACGTTCGTACACCCCTGCCACCCATCGGAGCGCGACATGAAGGTCTACTGGAGAGAGCACAGGACCGGCCAGAGGCTCATCCTCGACGCCGAGGACGGCCGACAGGAAGAGGTCGGCGGAGTACGCCGCACGCCCCGCGGCTTCGACGCCCTCGCCCGGACCTTCGGCTACGACCCCGGCCGCGCTCAGAAGGGCTTCGCCTCCATGGAAGAGGCCAAGGCCTTTGTCGAGGGCTTCGAGCCGTGGGACATCTTCGTCGGCAGTACGCCGGTGGAGTTCGATAGAGAAGTCCACCCTATGCCTCCAGAGGCCGGCGCCTAGCTCTTGCCCGCGGCAGAACACCCATTCCGCACTGACGGGGAGGTGGAAATGCCCCTGTTGACGGACGGGCAGTTTCGCGTGTACAAGACCTCCTGCGGCCCATTGGACAACAACGCCTATCTGCTGGTGTGCCCGCGTACCGGCGAGAGCATCATCATAGACGCCCCGGCCGGGCCGGAGGAGGTGCTGGAGGAGGCGAAGGACACGAGTGTGGAGGCCATCCTCATTACGCACAACCACGGCGATCACCTGGCCGGATTGGTGGAGATGGTGGAGGCGACAGGCGCGGTTGTGCACGCCCACGCCGCCGACGCGGATAGGCTGCCGGTGCCCGCCGGCCGGCTGGTGAATGACGGCGACGTGGTGACGGCCGGCTCGATAGAGGTGCAGGTGCTCTTCACTCCGGGCCACACCGCTGGCTCCACCAGCTACGTGCTGGGCAACCACCTCTTCTCCGGCGATACCCTCTTCCCCGGCGGGCCTGGGCGAACCAGGACGCCGGAGGACTTTCGGCACATAATGGAGAGCATCACCGGCTGGCTCTTCGCCCTGCCGGACGACACGCTTCTGCTGCCGGGACACGGCGCGGCTGGAGTCCTGGGCGTCTCCAAGGAGGAGTACCGAATCTTCGCCGGCCGGAGCCATCCCGCCGACCTGTGCGGCGACGTGCTCTGGCTGAAGAACTGAGGAGCACAGATATGGGAACATCGAAGAGCATGCAGGCGGAGACGGTCCAGGGCAAGGACCTGGTCTACCTGACCCTCTACCCCCAGGACTACGACCCGTCGCTGTCGTATCCGTTGATCGTCATGCTGCACGGCTTCGGAGCCAACATGTACGATCTCGCCAGCCTCTCAAGCGTGATTGGCGCCACCGGTTACATCTACGTCTGCCCCAACGCGCCCATACCCGTGCAGCTGGAACCCAGCATGGTCGGCTTTGCGTGGTCGGCGCCCGGCAGCAACGATCCGCAGGCGTTGGAGAACGCCGAGAACCGGATCATCGGAATGGTGCAGGAGGTTATCGGGAAGCACAACGTGGCCCCCGGCCAGGTGCTGATGCTGGGGTTCTCGCAGGGTGGAAGCATGACGTACCAGTGCGGGCTGGGGAGGCCGGACCTATTCGCCGGGCTGGTGGCGCTCAGCTGCTCGATCCGCGACCAGGACGGCATGAGGGAGAGGCTGCCTGAGCAGCGGACTCAGCCCATCTTCATTGCGCACGGCACGTACGACAACATCGAGAGGGCGGAGAGCTCGCGGGACTTCCTGCTCATCGAGGGGTACGACCCCTCCTACAACGAGTACAAGATGGGGCACGAGATAAACCAGGAAGTCCTGGAGGACATGGTGCCCTGGATCCACGGTGTGCTCCCGCCGCTGGAGCAGTAGGGAGCGCGGCCGCTACACCACGACCAGTGGATCGTCCTCCGTGATGATGCGCGTCTCAGACTCCACGGCCTCGCGCAGGTTCCGGGCCAGCGCAAACAGGCCCGCGTGCGCCCGCCCATCGTAGGAGCGCAGCGAGTCGCAGCCCCTCTCGCGCAGGCGGCGGTCGATCTCGTCCGCCGTCAGCTCCATCGGGCTTGGCCCCAGCGACGCCACGTTGAACCCCCAGTCGAACGAGAACGAGGGGATCATGGCGTGGTACGGAAACACGCCCGGGAAGACGCTGCGCAGCGTGCTGCCGATGGCCGCGTAGGCGTCCAGGTTGCCGGACATGCACTGCTCCGACTGCACGGCGATGAGGCCGCCGGGGTTGAGCCTGCGCCGCACCAGGTCGTAGAAGTTCCGGGTATAGAGCATGCCCGCGGGTCCGCCCTCCTGCGGATCCGGCAGATCGATCAGGATGACGTCGAATGTCTGGGACGTGGTCTCCAGGTACTGCCGGGCGTCTGCGAAGTGGAGCTCAAGCCTTGCGTCGTCGAAGGCGCCCCGGTGGTGGTTGGGCAGGAAGCGGCGGCAGATGTCGACGATCTCGCCGTCCAGGTCAACCATCACAGCCGACTTGACGGTGCCGTGGGCCAGCGCCTCACGCAGCGTTGCGCCCTCGCCGCCGCCCGCGATGAACACGGACTCAGGGTTGGGGTGCGTGACCATTGCGGGGTGTACCAGCGCCTCGTGGTACACGAACTCGTCGGCTTCGGAGGACTGGGTCTTGCCGTCCAGGATGAGGGTGCGCCCGAAGTCCAGCGTATCCAGGACCTCAACCTGCTGGTAGCGGGTCCTACCCGCGAACAGACGCTCCCGGACGCCTACGTACTGGACGAGGTTGGGCGTCAGGTACTCCTGGAACCAGGTGCGTGAGCTCTGCTCCATGACTTCCAGGCGGAGGCTAGCGGATCGAAACGCCGGCCAGCTCCGGGAGAACGCCCCGCTCTATCTCGGTGATCGAGTGCTCGCCGCTCTCAAGGCTGCGCACGACGAGCGCCGCGGCGTCGCGGGGCCTGAACCCCTCGCCGCAGGTGAAGATGTCCACGGCCGCGTAACCGAACTCCGGCCAGGTGTGGATGCAGAGGTGTGACTCAGCTATGGCGACCACACCGGTGACGCCCTGAGGGCTGAACTGGTGGAATGAGTCACCGATGATGGTGGCTCCGGTCTCCTCGGCCGCCTCCATGAGGGACTTCCTCAGGTAAGGCAGGTCGTCCAGGAGCTCCGGGTTGCAGCTCTTGAGCTCCAGCAGAAGATGAGTACCTAGCGCATTCAATCACCCGCCCTCCTGTTTGAGTATCGCCGAACCATAACTGCAGCCCCAAGGCTGCGTCCGTTCGAGAGGGGCGCCGTTCGGCTGACGCCCGTCTCACCGGACACACAGAACCCGCTGAATCCAGTTAGGGTGCAGCGGGTCAGTGCTGAGTAGCAGGCTTGTCACCGGCGAGCAGCTATGCCGCACCGCCGATCGTTACGGTGGGCCGGACTAGTGGCCCCCGCAGGCGCCGCCTCCGCCACCGCAGCCGCACCCTCCGCCTCCACCACCGCCGCCGCCGCAACCGCCGCCAGTGCCGCCGCAGGCGCAACCGCCGGTCTGGATGTTGGGGTTGTTTATGACGAACCCGCTCCTGATCAGCCCGTCCATGTAGTCGATCTCTGCGCCTGCCATAAGCGGCGCGCTGTCCGGGTCGATGAGAATCTGGACGCCTTCACTCTCCACGATGGTATCGTCGCTCTTGGCGTCCTTCTCCAACGCGAGCATGTACTGGGCGCCGCCGTGCGGACCGGGCATCAGCACTACGCGCAGCGAGGAACCTTCCTCTCCCTGCTCAACTAGGATCTCTTTGAGCTTCTCAGAAGCCAAAGGGCTTATGGATATCATACCCGCTCCTTTCGATCCGGAGTCGGCAACAACAGCAATCTCGCTGCCGTCACTTGCAACTGAGCTTAGATGATAGCACGACTGCAGCGGTGCGTCAACCGGCTTGGGCAGGATGCGCATTCCAGGTACGCGCAGGCATTGGCGAATGACACCGCTCACTTCCTTCGACGAGCTCTGAGCCTGCCCCGCAATTGATGCGGGGATGAGCGGCGTCACTGCGGCTGAAACCCGACCGCTCATGGTGAGCCTGTCGAACCAATTGAGCGGTCAGCGGATGGCAGCCCTACCGCGCCAGCGACACCGGCCACGGCCCCGATCGGAGCTTCTGCACCCGCTCTTGGAGCGAGCGATCACTCTCTCCCGGCAGGCGCACCACTGCGGCCCAGATCTCGGACTTCACGGACGTCAACATCACGCCCCGTTCCAGCGGCGCATGCCTCTCGAAGAACAGGTACCCGCTGTGCGCAAACCATCGCACGTTTCGGTAGGTAGACAGCGGCTCGTCGAGCGAGGAGCCGGGCACTTCGCTGTAACCACTACCGTCTGCATTAACCGCGTGGAGCGCACTCCGATCGTCGGTCAGCAACAGGACTAATTCAGACTTGGGCGACCACGCCTGGGGCAGGTAGGCGTCCGACTGCGCGTTGAGGCCCGTCAGGATGGGCGTGTGCTCGCCCGTCTCTGGGTCCAGGGTCATCACGTCTATGGGCATTCCGTCGCGAACGCTGCCCGCCATGAGGTACACCAGCGAGCGATTGTCTGGCGACCACGGTGAGTGACCGGCCTGAGGGTGCAGCCATCCCTCCCACGGGTCTCCGATGGGCTCAGTTGTAATCAGCGAGGCTAGGGAGAGCTCCGAGTTGAAGGATGAGCCGGGAGGGAATTCGTCCACCAGCAGAACCATGTTACCTCTGGGAGAGGGCTTGTCGATGAACAGATTGAGCCCCCTGTACTCGATTACCAGGTCGGGGACAATCTCGCTGCGCGGGTCCAGCCAGATTTTCCTGTATGTCCAGCCTAGGTTCGGCACCTCGCGCATGGCCAGAATGATGTCGGTCGCGGCCCAGCCACGGAGAACCGGCGCCCGCTCGCCCTCGTAGAGCGTGGTATTCTCCATCGTACTCAGGTCCAGGACCTGTAGGTCGGCTAAGAGGTCATGGCCTGGGGCTAATGGGCAATCTTCCGTGGCGGCGAATGCCATCTTTTCGCCGTCCGGCGAGAACAGTGCGCCCCAAGGCAAGCCCAACATGCCATCCGAAACCCTCTGTACATCGCCAGCCCTAGGGCTGAGTAGCAAGAGGCCGCAGGAGGGCTGGAGCGTGCCGCCCGTATCCAGAGTGGGATATGGCGATACCGCCAGCTTGCCCGTGTAAGATACGTCGTTGAGGTAGGCGCCCTCGCCGCTCTTGGTCAGCTGCACAAGAGCGGCAATCTCAAGGTCCTGGGCACGGTACTCGCCGGAGTAGGAAGGCGTGTACACCCACACGAAATGGCCAGGTGGGTCGAAGACGAACAGCGGCGCGTCTTGGCAGGCGGCGATGGCTATGGCGAGAACTGAGAGCGCCGTAACGACCACGGCTGCAGGTCGAATGGGACGCAGAAGGCGGCTTGCCATGACTACCTAACCCCCGACTTTTGCGCTACACTCTGGGTACGGGAGCTTTGGGGGCGTATAGATGAGCGGCAACATCATTCTGACAGGTTTCTCAGGTACGGGCAAGTCCAGCGTCGGCCGCGCCGTGGCGGAGCTGCAGGGCTGGGCATTCTGGGACACTGACGAGGAGATCGTAAGCGTCTCGGGCAAGTCCGTCGCGGACATATTCGAGGAGGACGGAGAGGACGCCTTTCGATACCTGGAGAAGGAGGCCGTGCTGCTGGCCTGCGAGGAGACCAATGCCGTGGTGGCCGTCGGCGGCGGCGCCATCATCGACCCCGACAACTATGCGGCGATGGCTGCATCGGGCGTCATCGTCTGCCTGGAGGCCGCGCCGGAGACCATCGTCGCGAGGCTCAGCGCCACGCCCGAAGGCGACGATGCGCCGGAGGAGCGGCCGCTGCTGGCCGTGCCGGACCCCATCGAGCGAGTGAGGGAGCTAAAGGCGGAGCGCCAGGAAGTCTACGACATGGCTGCAATCTCGGTGAACACCGACGCCCTGAGCGTGGACGAGGCAGCCCAAGAGGTGCTACGGCTGTGGCGCGAAAGGATGGAGGCTGACCATGAGTAACTCTGAACCGGGCGCGCCGGCGTTCGTGGTGCGCGCGCCTTCGGCAACCTACCCCGTGTACGTGGAGTGGGGCGCTCTCGACCGCATCGGCGAATACCTGCAGGCCGCGGGTCTGCGCGGGCCCGTGTACGTCGTCACCGACTCAACCGTCGCCTGGATGTACGCCGGGCGCGTCGAGGAGGCTCTGGGCAAGGCCGGATTCGAGTCCCACTTCTACACCGTACCGGCAGGCGAGGCGAGCAAGAGCCTTGCGACCGCGGGCGAGCTCTACGACTGGCTGGCGGAGCGCCGCTGCGAGCGCGGCAGCACGATAGTTGCCCTTGGGGGCGGGATGGTCGGCGACCTGGCCGGGTTCGTGGCCGCCACGTTCCTGCGCGGCGTTGCGGTGGTGCAAGCGCCCACGTCGCTCGCTGCAATGGTCGACGCGTCCATAGGCGGCAAGACTGCGGTCAACCTGGCCGCGGGCAAGAACCTGGTGGGCGCATTCTACCAGCCGCGCATGGTCGCCGCTGACCTGACCACGCTGAGGTCGCTGTCGGCGCGGGAGCTGGCCTCAGGCTGGGCCGAGGCGATAAAGCACGGCCTCATCCTGGACCCATCACTGTACCGGCTTTTCCAGGAGCGAGTCGAGGACCTGCTGGACCTGGAGCCGGAGATAACCGAGGAGGCCGTGCGGCGCAGCATGGCCATCAAAGGCCGGGTTGTGGAGGAGGACGAGCGGGAGACGCTGGGCCGCCGCATGCTCCTCAACTTCGGGCACACCATAGGCCACGGGCTGGAGGCCGCCACCGAGTACGGGGCGCTGTTCCACGGCGAGGCGGTCTCCGTGGGCATGGTCGCCGTGGGCGATATATCGCGGCAGATGGGCCTCATATCGCAGGAGGAAGTGGAGGACTATACCGCGGTCCTGAGGGGATTCGGGCTTCCGCTGGCCGCGCCCGGCGTGGACCCTGACGCGGTGCTGGAGGCGATGCGGATGGACAAGAAGGCGGTCGGCCGGCGGATCAACTGGATCTTGCTGGAGTGCATCGGCCAGGCGGTCGTGCGCTCGGACGTGCCGGAGGAACTGGCGGAGGCGACGGTCAGGGCCGTCTGCAGCCCAAACGGGTAGCCAAGACCAGACCGGTAGATCAGTCGCTTAAACGCAAAGGGGGCGGGATCCTTTCGGGTCGCCGCCCCCGCTTTGCGATTGAACCCTTGGTTGGGTTGGCTTCGCTAGCCTACGGCCGCCGCTAGCTTACCGCGGATTGCCTTCTTCATCTCTCGCACCTCTGTGAGCGAGGGATAGGCGCCTCCTGCGGCTTCGCGGTCGAAGATGGTCTCGCCGTCGTGATACACTTCAAGCCTGCCATCGCCTGCGGGAGTAATGGTGATTGCAAGCTTGTCGCCGAACTCGCTGAAGAACTCGGTCGCTATCCAAGCGGCCTGTGGCAGATAGCCTCAGACTACGCAGTAGATAATCTCCAGCCTGCTGGTGTTCTCGTCCATAGCGTCACCCCCCTCGCGCGGTACTTCGCCTGCGAGGCCGCTCAACACATTTGCGGCCTGCGCGCCGACATTATAGAGGAGGCGCGGGAGTCTGTAAACCCGTCTTTGGCCTAGGCGCCGCCTCCTACCCTTCCACTCTCTACGCCATCGCGTCCAAAGTCGCGGCAGAGAGGCGCCCCCACACTTGCTACCCTGCTTTCGCAGAGCAGGCTACTTGCGACCATCTTGTATGTTGACATTGCAATGAACGTAGGGAGATAATTGCTCTTAGAGTGGCGAAACTCGTCGCTGGAACATCAGGTAGTCATGCAAGAGTTCCCTTTCCGAAGCTGAAACCAATCCTCGTAGCAGACCCGTATGGTGTCTTTTTCGGCACATCAGCAGTAACCGCTCGCATAAATCTGGAGGATCTGTGGCAGGCAGACTGACAGACACGATGGATCAGCAGGTCAGATACATCCCACTTGCGGAACTCGATGTATCAGAATTCAATGTCAGGCGACGAGACATAACCGCAGATTTGGATGACTTGGTCAAGAGCCTAAATGACGTCGGCTTGTACCAACCTATCGTTGTTGCACCCAAGGATAACAACCGATTCACTATCGTTATCGGACAACGCCGCTATCTGGCGGCTAAGCAGCTAAGGTGGGACATGATACCCGCCTTGGTGTTATCAGAGCCACTAGAAAAAGTCAAGGCCACCATACTTTCGTTTGGAGAAAACGTTCAGAGAAGGGAACTTGCACCCCAAGACAAGTCTGATGCATGTCTGTATCTGCGGCATGCCTTAGGCTCGACTGGCGCGGTCGCCGATGCTCTTGGCGTTAGCGAGCAGACAGTTCGGAAGTGGCTCGGATTCGCGGCTGTACCGGATTCCATTAGAGCACTTGTCCGGCCAGGAAGAATGAAGAAGGGCGGGATAACTGTGCAACAGGCCATGCGTATTGCAGAACACGTACAAGACGAGCAAGATGCGATCGACATTGCCCAGCGCATAGCGACGGAGCCACTGAAGACGAATCGCGACCGCGTCCTCGAGAGTGCGGCCGAACTGCCCGGCCGATCATCAGACACCATCTTCCGACGAGCGGAAGAGAAGAAGACTGAGAAGCGCATCACATTCGTACTGACCGAGTCGTCAGCGCTGGCAATAGACGAAGCCTCATTCGTTCAACAAACTGGGCCAAATGACATTGCCATGAGTGCCACGATACAGTGGCTTCAGGACAACAAGTACTTGCGATGACAGCGCCAGCAAGCAGGAATGAGGCTCTTGGAATATGTTTTGGCAATCTGAAGGGCCAGAAGAGCAAAGATCTCCTGCAGACCGCCCGGGCGCTCCGCTTTCTTCGCGAACTTCCGGAGTTCAACTCCAACAGACGCCTGGGAGAGGCGGTAGGAGTGAGCGGCGAAATAGTGAGGCAGTTCGTCTCATTGCTGGCATTGCCAGACTCCGTGCAATCGCAACTGAAACGTGGAGAACTTGGTCTGGAGCAAGGAAGACGCCTATGGCAACTTAGTCGAGCAAGACCAGAGATAGTTGAAGAGGTAGCTCAGACTATTCGGTCTAGGACCGCTATGGAATCCCGAGATCTGATCGAATACCTCATTCGTACTCAAACTGCTTCGGTCCAAGAGGGGTTAAGTGCATTGGATGCCGCGAAACCAGCGATAACTCACGAATACCACATAGACGCAATTCTCGACGAACAAGCGTTTCGGGAGCTTACTGCTCAGGCGCGTAAGCGCCGGGTTAAGGAAAGCGAGTTGGTGTCTCTGATAGTTTCTCGTTGGCTGGAAGAGAAAGTTGACAAGTGACTTTTATAGCCTCGCCGCCGAGCGCGACGAGACCCTTGTCAAGGGTCTGTGCGCAGCCGCTCGGAATATTCGGTTGGAACTGAGAGAATGAGTGCAATCAGAACTGAATGCCACACTGATTGAATGCGAGCTGTATGAGAGTCGAGCAACAGGGATGATTCTGGAGCAGGTCAATAAGTCGGTGGCACGTTTGCGCGCCATCAACCAAATTGACTTGCCGGAATTAATTGTCGCTCTTGATGATAGTATTGCTGAAGTCAGCCAAGGTGGATACACAGACGCTAGCGACGCATTTGGCCAATTGCAGGATGGACTAAACTCCTTAACTAGGATTCTGAAGGAACTCTTGACTATTCGAAACTTTATAGGGGAGATGGGCGACAGCTAAAGGCAAGACGAGTGCTAGGTCATACACTCCCCACCGCAGGCTATACCATCCGGGGCCTCTTGGGAGTCGTCCCCAATCTCGAGCCTTTTGCGATACTGCCTCAGAGTGATTATGTCACGCTCGCGAAACACCTGGTCGGTCAGGCGTTGGCGTGGAAAGTGCTTAGAGTGCTCCTCAAGCTCGATTGCCTTCTCGAAGAGATCCGGATAGTTCCTTAGCATCCACTTCCACCGTTCACTCGAGTTGAATGGGCAGAAATAGCACCCGCTCCTCTCGGGAACAGGCAGTCCTGCCTGGGAAATTATGTCCACACAGTCTTGTCGCGTAAGTCGTTTGTCTACGAGGGGATACAGATTTGTGATGAGTGCGTCCCTACTATCACGCATCCTGTGGATTTCGTCGAAGGCGATGCCGACATATTGACGCACAGGTCGATTTAGCCCCCTGTAGAACTTGTGGATTGGGTTGACCTTGAAGTCTCTAGTGCACCATCGCCAGTGAACGGATGGAATAACCCGACGCCGTAGTGCCGTTCCATAGAGGGTAGTTCCCCGGCTCTGCGCCTGAACCACACTAAAGGGAATCTCGTGCTGCTGGAAATACGAGCGCGCGATTTCGACTGCCTTGTAAGTGTCGGGTGTTTCTCCACCGGTATCTGCGAATACCACGCCGTCTAAGGGCGCACCATCTCGAATTAGCAACACCATCAGAGCGAATGTGTTGACTCCGGCTCCGAAACTCAGAATGTGAATGGGATTGGTGCTTTGGTCAACCATTTCGCCTCCCACTCCCTTACAGGCAGTTGGTAGTGAAATGCTTCAGCGCTCACGCAAAACGCGCGAGGCATAGAGTATGAGGCACTTTGTTGAACGGTCGACTCCGGAGTCCGTGAGACATGAGGACACCCTATGATTGCGCAGTATCCCATTCACCACTCCAGGTGTCAATCTACGGGAGTTGTCAATGTTTGGCTGTACACCTGGAGTAATTGTGCTCGAAGCTACTTTGGGGTGGCGCACTCGGGATTGGCCTAAGGCGAGTATTCACCCGATCCGCACAGCACTTCCACTCTCAACGCCATTGCGTCTATAATCCCGGCGAGCAACCGCCACGGTGCATCCCTTAAAAGGAGAGTGTGGCGTGACCATTCCCCGCCTCAGCGTCACAGGCGTGACCGGCATCCCGGAGGTGCAGCCGTGCGACGACCTCGCGGCCATGACGTTCCAGGCCGCACAGGCCCAGGGCACTCCCCTTGAACACGGCGACGTGCTGGTCTTCACACAGAAGATCGTGTCCAAGGCGGAGGGTGCTCTGGTCGATCTGCGGACTGTGGAGCCGTCGGAGCTGGCGCTGGAGTTCGCCGGCCTCTACGAGAAGGACGCCCGCCTAGTGGAGGTGGTGCTGCGCGAGACCCGCCGCGTGGTGCGGATGGAGCGCGGCGTGCTCATCGTCGAGACCAAGCACGGCCTCATCTGCGCCAACGCCGGTGTCGACGCCTCCAACGTGCCAGGTGAGGAGATCGTCTCCCTGCTGCCACGCGACCCGGACGCCTCAGCCGCCCGGCTCAGGAGCGGCCTGATTGCCGCCGCCGGGTTCCCGCTTGCCGTCGTCATATCGGATACGTTCGGGCGTCCCTGGCGAATGGGCAACACGGACGTGGCAATCGGCGTGGCCGGCATGCACCCCATGCGAGACTACCGTGGCGAGACCGATCCGTACGGCTATGAGCTGCGGGTCAGCGTGTCCGCCATAGCCGACGAAATCGCCTCCGCAGCTGAGCTCACGCTGGGCAAGCTCAGCATGGTGCCGGTGGCCATCGTGCGCGGCTGCGACTACGTCGCCGACGATGAGGCGAGTTCGGCGGAGCTGCTGCGGCCAGCCGCTCAGGACCTGTTTCGCTGACCGTCAGCCGGTTTCCCGCGCGGCGCGGCTTCCGGGTCAAAGGTTGCCGACCGTCGCGGATGATGATATACTCTCTCCATTATACTCGTGGTGGAAAGTGGGTCACGACCCACTTTTTTTATCTTAGGCATTCCCGGCAACCGGGTCACGGCGGGTAAGGGGAGCACGAGAGATGAAAAGCGACTTTCTGATAGCGGTAACTCAGCTGGCCGCAGAGCGTCACCTTCCCAGGGAAGCTGTCATCTCAGCTATAGAAGCAGCGCTGGCCTCCGCCTACAAGAGGGACAGCGTACTTGCCGGTCAGGAAATCTCCGTCTCCCTCAATCCGGCCAACGGTGAGCTAAAGCTCTTCAGCCACAAGACCGTCGTGCAGCGGGTGGAAGACCCACACAGAGAGATCAGCCTCAGGGAGGCCCGGAAGATCAGCGACTCCGCCTCACTTGGCGAAGTGCTGGTGGTGGAGAGCGACATCCAGAGCAGCGGGCGCATCGCCGCGCAGACCGCCAAGCAGGTGGTCATGCAGCGGCTGCGCGAAGCTGAGCGAGAGCTCGTCTTCGAGGAGTTCGCCGAGAAGGAAGGCGACGTTGTCACCGGCACCATCCAGCGGGTGGACTCGAGGCAGGTTACGCTTGACCTCGGCCGCACCGAGGCCGTGCTTCCCGTATCCGAGCAGGTTGCAACTGAGCGTTACAGCCGCGGGCAGAAGCTGATGGTGCACGTTTCTGAGGTGCGCCGCACCATCCGAGGCCCGGAGATTGTGGTGTCGCGCGCCAGCAGAGAGCTGCTGCGCCGCCTTTTCGAGATGGAGGTGCCGGAGGTCTTCAACGGCATCGTCGAGATCAAGGCGGTTGCGCGCGAGGCAGGGTCGCGCAGCAAGGTCGCAGTCCACTCCCGCCAAGAGGGCGTCGACCCGGTTGGATCGTGCGTCGGCCTGCGCGGCATCAGGATTCAGAACATCGTCAACGTGCTGCAGGGCGAGAAGATTGACGTCGTCCAGTGGCACCCGGACCCGTCCGTATTTCTGGCCAACGCCCTCAGCCCCTGCCCCGTAACTCGCGTCGAGCTGGGGCCTGAGGAGAACATGGCAACTGTGGTAGTGCCGGACCGGCAGCTATCTCTGGCAATTGGCAGAGAGGGCCAGAATGCCCGGCTGTGCGCCAGGCTCTCCGGCCTGATGGTCAACATCAAGAGCGTGACAGAGGCAGAGGAAGAGCGACTGCAACGCGCTGCGGACGCAGCAGGCCACGTCGTCGCCGCCGAGACTGCGGAGCCTGTCACCGACGCAATCGCCGAGGAGGCTGCGGCCGTGGTCGAGGCCGTACCCGTCGAGGAGCTTATCGAGGAGGCGGCAGCGGAGCTGGAGCCGGAGGCGGTCCCCGCCCTGGAGGCTCAGCCCGCCGTATCCATCGAAGAGCAGCTCGCAGAGGTTGCGCTTGAGCTGCAGGAGACCGAGGCCGCAACCGCGCCGGAGGTTGAGGAGGTCGGAACAGAAATATCCCAGATTCCGGACTCCGTGTGGGCGGTGCCACAGGTAGCTCAGCAGCCTCAGAGAATAAGATTTGCCGAGGACATCATGGCGCCAAGGGCACAGGCAGCCCCCGATGGCAGGCGGGGCCGAAGGGCCAAGGGAGGCAGGCGAGTCGCCGAAGAGCCCGCTCCCAGATCCACGAGGCGCGGCCGCCGCACCGACTACCCGCTGGACGATACGGAAGCGGACGACGATCTGGACGAATTGGCGGACTAGCCCGCAGCAGGAGGAGTCAATTGAGCCGGGGCCACGTGCCACTCAGGACCTGCGTTGTGTGCAGCGCCAAGACCGACAAGCGAGCGCTCGTGCGAATCGTGCGCTCGCCGTCCGGCTCAGTGGAGGTGGACGCAACCGGCAAACTTCCGGGGCGTGGCGCATATCTCTGCCACAGCCGGGAGTGTTGGGACGTAGCTCTGAAGAGGAACAGGCTTGACCACAGGCTGAAGAGCACGGTCTCGCCGGAAGACAGGCAGGCACTCCGGGGATTTGCGGAAGGCTTGACCTTGCAGGCAGAGGCTGTCCAGGGCGTCTAAAGGAGCCGCGTCAGTTCGATGTATGCCCGCCGGACCCGGCGGGACTCGAACGGAGCGACAATCGGCATGAGGCCAAGGGCCGGTGGGCCCTGAACCTTACTCACGCCGGCAGGCAGAATGCGTCTGACCGGCTAGCGAAAGCAAAGCAATGCAGAGATACGGCGGCAGAAGAAGAGGAAGACGCGGTTCGGGCGCCTCCAGCGCCGCTCAGTACCGTGGCGCGGTCCAGACCTTTGTGCCAAAGGACCTGGAGCTGCCCAGGACGCTCACCGTCAAGCAGCTCGCAGACCAGATGGAGCTGGACCCCATCAGCGTCATCAAGGAGCTGATGCGCAACGACGTCTTCGCCAACATCAACCAGACCATCGACTACGATACCGCCGCGCTGGTAGCCCGCGAGCTTGGCCACAACGTGGCGGCCATGCCGGAGGCCGAGGAGGAGTTCGCAGGGTACTCCCAGCTCAAACTCGTCGATGATCCCGAAAAGCTGGTTGAGCGCCCGCCCGTCGTTACCATCCTCGGCCACGTTGACCACGGCAAGACCACCCTCCTGGACGCAATCCGGGAGAGCAAGATAACCGAGGGCGAGGTTGGCGGCATCACCCAGCACATCGGCGCCTACCAGGTGGACTACAGCGGGCGCAAGATCACGTTCCTGGACACTCCAGGCCACGAAGCCTTCACGTCCATGCGCTCCCGCGGCGCCAAGGCCACCGACATCGCCGTGCTGGTCATCGCTGCCGACGACGGCATCATGCCGCAGACCGTCGAGGCCATCGACCACGCCAAGGCCGCATCCGTGCCAATCGTCGTCGCGATCAACAAGGTGGACGTGCCTGACGCCGACATCGAGCGGGTCAAGCGGCAGCTGGTGGAGCGCGGCCTGGTCATCGAAGAGTGGGGCGGCGACGTCATCACCGTGCCCATATCGGCCAGAGACCGCATGGGCATTGACGACCTGCTGGAGAACATCCTGGTTGTCGCAGAGGTTTCAGAGCTAAGGGCCGACCCTGACCGCCCGGCGATGGGCGTCATCGTGGAGGCGCAGGTGGACAAGAGCAAGGGCCCGCTGGCCACCGTCCTGGTGCAGACGGGCACGCTTCGCCAAGGGCAGACCGTGGTGGTTGGCGGCTCATGGGGCCGCGTTAAGGCGCTCATGAGCGAGTCGGGCCGGCGAGTCCAGCTAGCCGGGCCGTCAACGCCCGTAGAAATCCTGGGCTTGGGCCACCTGCCGCAGGCCGGCGACACGCTCTGGACGGTGCCCAGCGAGAAAGTAGCCAAAGACCTCATTCGCGAGCGCCAGCGCCGCCTGGACGCCGAGAGGCAGACGCTCGCGCCCACCACGCTTGAGGAGGCGTCCGCCAGCATAGGGCGCGGCGACGTGTCCGACCTCAACCTCATCGTCAAAACGGACGTCCAGGGCAGCGTCGACGCCGTGCGCGGCACACTCGAGAAGCTCGCCGTAGACGGCGCACGCGTCAACCTCATACACGCCGCAGCCGGCACCATCAACGAGAGCGACGTCCTGCTGGCACGCACGTCACATGCCATCATCGTAGGCTTCAACACACGCGTTGAACCCGGAGCGAGGCAGATGGCCGACGTCGACCGCATTGACATCCGCCACTATGACATCATCTATCGCCTCTCGGAGGACGTGCAGCGTGCGCTGGAGGGCCTGCTGACGCCCGTGCATCAGGAGATAGTGGAGGGCCACGGCGAGGTGCGCGCCGTCTTCCCCGTCGGCAGGCGGCTGCGCATCGCAGGCTCCTACGTGACCGACGGCCGCATCACGCGCAACGCCGCGGCGCGCGTCATTCGAGGCGGCCAGGTGCTGCACAGCGGCACCGTATCCAGCCTCAAGCACTTCAAGGACGACGTACGCGAGATGACCGCCGGTTACGAGTGCGGCATCGGCGTGGAGGGCTTCAACGACTTTGAGGTGGGCGACGTCATAGAGGTGTTCAGCTAGTAGCGCCCGCCCCTCTCGCCGGTACGCCCCGCTGCGCCACCATGCAAGCCTTCCGCAGAACCGACCGCGTCAACGTGCTGCTGCGCCAGCAGCTCAGCGAGATCATTGCACGCGAGGTCAAGGACCCAAGGCTCGCGCGCATCATCACTATTGTGCACGTAGGCGTCTCGGCGGACCTGCGACACGCGCGCGTCTACACCAGCGTGCTAGGCGGGCCGGACGAGCGCAAGACCGCCGTCGACACGCTCAACCGCGCAGCAGGCTTCATCCGGCGCGAGCTCATCGGCCGCATCAAGCTCAAGACCGTGCCCTTCCTCAGCTTTGTGCCGGACGACTCCATCGAGGAGGGCGACCGGCTGCAGGCCCGCATCGCGGAGGTGCGCGCCGACGATCCTCCATTGCAGGACGCGGACTGATGCCGGACGTCAACGGCATCCTCAGCCTGGTCAAGCCCCTGGAGTGGACATCCATGGAGCTTGTTCGCAGGGTGCGGCGCCTCACCGGCCAGAAGAAGGTGGGCCACGCCGGCACGCTCGATCCGCAGGCCACCGGCGTCCTCCCAGTCTGCATCGGGCAGGCCACCCGCGTCATGGAGTACCTCGTCGACAGCCCGAAGACGTACGCCGCGCTCGTGCGGTTGGGCGTGACCACCGACAGCTACGATGCGCTGGGCCAGGTCACCGACACCGCCGATCCGTCGCACGTCACCCGCAGCGACTTCGACGCGGCGCTGGACGCCTACCGCGGCGTGTTCCAGCAGGTGCCGCCCATGTTCAGCGCGCTGAAGCGCGACGGCAAGCGGCTGTACGATCTGGCCAGGGCGGGCGTGGAGGTGGACAGGCCGTCCCGCGAGGTGGAGATATACCGGCTGGACGTGGTGGAGTGGGACCCGCCGGACGTGCGGCTGGAGATCGAGTGCGGGCGCGGCATGTACGTGCGGTCGCTGGCGCACGACCTGGGCGTTGACCTGGGCTACGGCGCACACCTCAAGGAGCTGTCGCGGCTTCGCACGGGGCCGTTTCGCATAGCGGACTCCTTCACATTCGAGCAGCTGGAGGAGGCGTGCGAGCGCGGCGACTGGCGGAGCCTGCTGTTCCCCGTTGACCATCCGCTGCTGCAGCTGAAGGCCGCGATTGTGCAGCGCGACAAGGAAGAGGCGATCAAGCGGGGCGAAAACGTGTACCTGGGGCTGCGTGCGGGCGTGGAGTCGCCGGAGCAGATGTACAGGGCGTACTCGGCGGTGGACGGTCGGTTTCTTGCGCTGCTGCAGCCTGCACGGGTGCGCGGCCAGTGGCGGCCGGTGAAGGTGTTTCGATTGCCGCCTGTTTGAGGGGCCGACCGTCGGCGGCGCCCTTCCCTTCGGCAAGGCTCAGGGTAAACTCTGGCTCAGAGCCTGCCCTGCACTTGATGCGGGGGTGAGCGGGGGCTGTTCGGCTAGCTTCTGGCGATGCGGAAGACCTTGGCGCCGCACTGCGGGCACGTGCCGTGAGTGGCAAGCCGACCGTTCTTCAGCGTGATCTGCTGCGCTCCGCTGATCCATCTCTTGGCCCGGCACTTGAAGCAGTACGCGTCCATCGGTTCCGCCTCCGCGGTCTGCGGTCTGCTAGTGGGTTTGGATTGACGGTATAGGGTTGCGAGAGGGGATGTCAAGGATGGGGGGCTTATCCCTTCCCCCTCGATGGGGGAAGGCCAGGATGGGGGTGATTGTAGGCTGACGCGGGTCACCCCCACTCTGACTCTCCCCCATCAAGGGGGAGAGAATTTGGTTGTCCGCTCATGTCCTTCGACAAGCTCAGGATGAGCGGATGATTGGCCGTCATTGCGGCGGAAGCCGCAATCCAGGGGGAGGGGATGGACTCCTGCCTTCGCAGGAGTGGTTAGGTCGGCCGCCCTCCCCTTCGTCCACTCCCGCTTCCGCGTGATGGGGTATAATGGAGCACAACAGGATCGCCCAGGAGGGACGCGATGGTCATTCCAGTCGAGGTTGAGGCTCGGCCGGGCTATCGGATATGGCTGCGGTACTCGGACGGGACGGCCGGGGAGGTCGACCTGTCGGACGTGGCAGGTCAAGGCGTGTTCAAGGCGTGGGACGAGCCGGGATGCTTCGAGAAGGCGCACATTGCTGCCCATCGGGCGATTGCGTGGGACGATGAGGTTGAGCTGTGCGCGGATGCGCTCTACCTGGAGCTGACGGGCAAGGGATGGGAAGAGCTGGCTGTCCGCTCATGTCCTTCGACAAGCTCAGGGTGAGCGGACGGGAAATGCACCGCTCATGGTGAGCCTGTCGAACCAGGTGAGCGGTGCGTGTGGGCGGCCCCCATCCTAGCCTTCCCCAGCAGACGGGGGAAGGGATTTGGCTTCTCGCCCCCTTCTGAGGGGGCGAGTCAGAGAGGGGGGCGTCCGCCTTCCCACTCCCGTCACCCTCGCGAAAGCGGGGGTCTAGCACCCCTCCCCGCCTAGATTCCTGCTTTCGCAGGAATGACGGAGGGGGACCTAGATTGCGGCTTTCGCCGCAATGACGGTTACGGTGTGCGCGTCACCTCCACCGTCATTCCTGTAGATGTCAGGTAATTCGTTGACAGAATAGCATTTAGAGAAGAGCTATTCTGGAGGCGAAGATGCGGAACAACAGCAAGGACCGGACGATTGAGCGGAACTACGTTCAGAGGTGGCGGTTCCTGATAAGGGAGTACGAGCTGGTGAAGGCCAAGAGGCATCCGCACTTCCGATTCGCCCAGGACTTCTACAAGTATCATGGCACCAACCGCCAGACCTTTGCCAAGTACTACAACCGCTACCTCCGGGAGAGGAGTGACGGATCACTACTGCCTCTGAAGCGTGGCCCTCGGTGGAAGAGCCGGCGGACATTGCCCTTCATAGAGCAGAAGGTACTGGAGCTGAGGCGTAAGGGTATCAACCGGTATGAGATTTATGGGATACTTCACCCGGTGCTGAAGTCCCACACGCCTGCGCCATCCACGATCTACGCCATAAGCAGGCGCCATAATCTGAACAGGTTGACCAGACCCATGGAGCAGTCAAAGCGCAGGATAATCAAGACTCGTGCAGGAGAGCTGGGCCACCTGGACTGCCACCACCTGAGCAAGGACCTGGTCTTGGGGAGCAGACAGCGCTACTACCTGGTGTCCCTGCTGGACTCCTGCACTCGGTTGGCATGGGCAGAGGTGGTTGATGACCTCAAGAGCCTGAGCGTCATGTTCGCAGCTCTGAAGAGCATCAACCTGCTGAACGTGGAGTACGGAGTGCGCTTTGAGGCCATCCTCACGGACAACGGGCCCGAGGTGGCCACACACAAGAGTAAGGACCAGCACCCCTTCGAGAGGATGCTGATGGAACTGGGGATAAAGCACCGCTACACCAGGCCCTACAGACCCCAGACTAACGGCAAGGTGGAACGCTTCTGGCGCACCCTCAACGAGGATCTGTTGGAGGAGACAACGTTCGAGTCCGTAGAGGAGCTCAAGGATGAACTAATGCAGTACCTCCTCTACTACAACACCGAGAGACCCCACCAGGGCCTCGGCGGCAAGACCCCACTACAGACCCTGCAAAATCTGTCAACGAATTAGCTGACACATACAGGAATGACAGCGCGCCGCGCTACGCGCCCACCCTGACGCCGCCCTCGCAGATGCCTCGCAGGGTCTCGATCGCCGAGAGCACGGCCAGGTGACTGGTCATGGGGTTGTCCGGGTGGGGCACGTTCTCCATGGTGAAGCGGAGCGTGCCGCTCCTCCCGGCGGCGTAGACCTCGTGGTTGTTGCCCCTGGCCTCCGGGTCCGCGATGATGCGCACCCGCGTGCGCTCCGGACCGAGTCCTGCCAGGCTGAGCGTAGCGGCGACGTTGATGTTGAACGGAAAGCGCGCAACTGCCTCCCTCGCGCTCCCCTCGAACACCACCGTTGAGGTGGTGACGCCGTCCATGCTCTTGCCAGTGGCAGAGTCGACCAGGCTGGCCGGAGGCTTTCGCGTGGTAAGCACCACCTCCTCCAGCTGGTGCCTGGATGCCCTGATGGCGTCGATGCCGCCCAGCGCGCCCGAGGGCGCATACACGCGGCAGCCGCTCTCCCCCGACGCGGCCTCCAGACGTGAGTGCAGGTCCTCGTCGAGCAGAGCGCCCGTACTCATGACCATCAGGTCTCTGCCGCTCGCCAGGATGGCCTCGGCGTTGCGGCGCACCGCCTCCTGCGAGGCTGCCTCCACCACGAGGGTCACGCCGGCAGCCGCAAGGAAGCCTTCAACCGTCTCGCACGCATCGGGGCCGGACGAGAGGCGCTCCGCCAGACCCTGAAGCCTGCCGGAGTCCTGGTCGTAGAGCGCCTCCACCCTGGCGCGCCGGATCGACCCGCCGTCCACGGCGAGCGCCAGCCCGCGCCCGATGGCGCCGCAGCCCAGAATGCCTATGCCCTGCTCCGTTGAGTTCATCGCCGGTACATGGTATCAGGTCTCGGCCAAGCGGTACATAGGCGGCCCGGAGCGGCCTGGCCGGAACGCTTGACGAGTACACGCTTGCGTGTACAATACCCGATATGGAGTACGAGAAGAAAGGAAGGAGAAGCCCGTCCTGGTCCGCCGACAGAGTCCGAGCTCTGAGACGCCACATGGGGCTGACACAGCAGCAGCTATCGGAGGAGCTGGGCACAAGGCAGCAGACCATAAGCGAGTGGGAGACCGGGATGTACCGGCCCAGAGGGGCATCGCACACCCTGCTCAACATGATCGCGGAGCGCGCCGGATTCGAGTACGGATCGTCGGCGCAGGGAGACGGCGGCCGCGCGGAGAGCACGGATGACAAGCGCCCCGGTTAGCCCGCTGGAGAGCAGGGTGCGGCCTGTGGGAACTGCGGCCGGGTGCATACTGCGGGTTGCAGAAGGCTCCGGTCAGCCGGAGGTGCGCCGGGCCGCACCGCAAGATTCGGAGGCACGCACGCCGCCGGAGGCTGAGGTTGCGGCGTGGTGGCGCACGGGAGCCCTCGGGCGGATAATCACCCTGGATGGCGCGGATCTCCAGGTGCTCTACCCCGGCCGTCCCGCTCCCGGCTCCGGGCCGGACTTCCGCGACGCGGTGCTGATCACGCCCGGCGGGGAGCTTGTGAGGGGCGACGTGGAGGTGCACGTCCGGCAGAGCGACTGGCACGGCCACGGCCACGACACGGACACACGCTACGACGGCGTGGTGCTCCACGTCTTTCTCCACGGGCAGAGCGCGCGAGGATCTGGATATTCTGGCGCTCGCCAGGTGCGGCTGGACGCCCCTCATCCCCCGGAGAGGCGTGCGCTGTCGTCCGTCAAAGGCCCGACGCGCTCCGTTTCCGCGGCGCCTCTTCAGGGGCTGCTGTCCCTGCCGCGGCCCAGGCTGGAACAGGCGCTGGACGAGGCCGGGGACCGCAGGTTTCTTCGCAAGGCCTCCTCCATGCTGACCCGCATGCGGGAGACAGACCCGAGGGAGGCCCTGTACGCCTCGCTGCTGGAGGCGCTGGGCTACAGCCGCAACCGCGCTCCCATGCTTCGCCTGGCGCGGGGGCTGCCGCTGGGCAAGCTCAGAACGCTGGCCGGAGGCGGCGCTGACCCGCTGTCGCTGGAGGCCCTGCTGCTGGGGGCCGCAGGGCTGCTGCCGCACCAGAGGGGCGTTCGGCTGCTCACTCCCGCGGGCGCGGAACGCGCCGCGGAGCTGTCGGCGCGCTGGAGTGCCGCCGGACTCAGCTCGGTGCTGGGCCATGGAGACTGGGACCGGACCGGTATCAGGCCGCCGAACAGCCCTCACCGCAGGCTGGCAGCCGCCGCAGTCCTGCTGGGCAGGTACCGGCGCGATGGGCTGCGGGAGGCGCTGCTCAGCATGTCCTGGGAAGGCACCGCTGCGCAGATGCGCCTGGCGTTCCAGGTGGATGGCGACGGGTTCTGGTCCGGCCACCTGGACTTCCACCTGCCCGCGAGCAGGGCGCCCGCGCTCCTGGGAACCGGCCGCGCGGGGGAGATACTGGTCAACATACTGCTGCCCCACCTGTACGCCTCCGCCCACCTGGCGGCGGACGCCGAGCTCGGACGCAGGGCGCTGCACCTCTACCGCGAGGCTCCCGCGTGCCCGGACAACGAGGTCACGCGGGAGGTCAAGGCGCTTATGACAGCTTCCAAAGGCGGCCGCCCCGTGGTAAACTCCGCCAGGAGACAGCAGGGTCTGATCCACGTTTACAGGGTGCTGCAGGGCCGGGCCTCCCCGGCGCCCGCCCGCAGGCTGCGAGACTGGAATGCACAGTACAACGGACGACCATCTGCCGCTGTCGGCGGATGAGGCGGTGGAGGCGTCCTTCGGCGAGAGGCGGGGCCTCGACCCCGCGGCAACCGGAGACCGCAACTCGATCGTGCTCACCGACCGCCGGCTGCTTCTATTGCACAGGAACGGCCGCCGGAGGGACGTCACCTTCGTCTCGCTGCTGGACGTCGGCCTCGTCGAGGTGAGGCGCACATCGCGGGGCATCTCGCCACTCTGGCGGGTGGCCCTGCTGCTGGCCGGGGCCGGCGCCGCCCTTGCCACCATAGGCTATCCCCCGCTGGAGATGGGGCTTGCAGGATTGCTGGCCCTTGCCGCCCTCTATCACCTGTACCGCTACGTGGACGTGGCCGAGGAGGGGACTATCCTGCTCCACCTTGGCCAGGAACAGGTGCTGCTCCCCTACCAGGGACGGCTGGCCGATCAGGCCTACGACTTCGTGAACCGCCTCTTCAGCCTGAAGCAGGCGCTGCTTCCCGCGCCCGCCGCGGCGCCGGAGCCGCATTTCGAGCCGTGGGACGAGCCGGGCGAGTGGGAGTCCGAGTGGCGGTGGTGAGCGGCCCCACCTCGTCGCCCTAGCCCAGGCGCAGGCTGGGGTACACGTCCATGTCCCATCCGTCGCCGCCGGGCGAGCCCCGGTAGTAGGCGCAGGATGCGATCATGGCGCCGTTGTCCGTGCAGAGCCGTGGCGACGGAATGAAGACTGGCAGGGTTGACTTCTCGCGGAGCACCTGCCTCAGCATGGCGTTCGCAGCGACTCCGCCTCCCAGCAGCACTCCCTTGGCGCCGTATCGCCGCGCCGCGTCCAGCGTCTTCACCACCATGACCTCCGCGACGGACGTCTGGAACGCCGAGGCCATCTCCCTGACCAGCCTGCCATCAGGAGGCGTGTCCTCCTGCGGTGGGTAGACCCCCTCCTGCCTGGCCGCGTGGAGAAGCGCCGTCTTGAGGCCGCTGAAGCTGAAGTCGTCCGTGCCTCTCAGCCACGCTCTGGGGAGCGTCATCTCGCCCGCGGCGTCATGGGCTGCGCGCTGGATCTCTGGGCCTCCGGGAAAGCCGAGGCCCAGGATGCGCGCCGCCTTGTCGAAGGCCTCGCCGGCGGCGTCGTCCCGCGTGCGTCCCAGAATCGTGTACTGCCCGTGGTCCTCCATCAGCAGCAGGTCGGTGTGGCCGCCCGAGGCGATTAAGCACATCAGCGGGAATCCGCACTCCGACTCCGGGTTCGCGTCCTCCAGCCAGTTGGCGTAGACGTGACCCTCCAGGTGGTTGACGCCAATAAGCGGCAGCCCGGCGGCGAGGGCCAACGCCTTGGCGGTGTTCACGCCCACCAGCAGAGCGCCCGCCAGGCCCGGGCCATTCGTTACGGCAACGGCGTCGACGCCGCCCAGGTCGAGGCCGGCTCGTCCAAGCGCCTCCTCCAGCACGGGCACCATCTCCAGCACGTGCTGCCGCGACGCCACCTCCGGCACCACGCCCCCGTAGCGGGCGTGCATATCCACCTGCGAGGCGATTACGTTCGACAGAACGCGGCGGCCGTCCTCCACGACCGCGATGGCCGTCTCGTCGCAGGAGGTCTCTATGCCCAGTACCTTCAACTTGATTGTCCCGGGAGCCGTTTACTCTTCGACCTGCACGCCGGAGCTGCCCGCCTGTGTCAGCGAGATGTGCGCGAAGGCCGAGTCGGGAGTTGCGCCGTGCCAGTGCCTCTCGCCCGCTGGAATGTGGATGATGTCGCCCACGGTCACGACCGCCTCGCTCTCCTCCGTGGCCACGATCCCAGTGCCCGACGTGACGAGCAGCACCTGGTCGCTGCTGTGCGTGTGGAGCTTGTTCCTGGCTCCGGGGGCGAAGCTGACGTTGCTCATGCTGAAGTACGGCCCCATGTCCTCGGTGACGATTGGCTGCCGCGAGACCTCGCCGCCGATGAAAATGCCTCCTTCGACCGGCTCCGCCGGGACGTCCTTGAGCCTGATGACCTTCATCTCGACACCTCCGCGAGGGGGATGGATGCTCCGCGGCGGCCATTGTAGCATCGCGTGGCTGCGGCTGGAAGCGTCGAGGGCGGGCTGGCAATGCGGGCGAGTTTTGGGTAGGATTGACGTGGGAGGGGTGGCCGAGTGGACGATGGCGCCTGTCTTGAAAACAGGTTTACCGAAAGGTGACGTGGGTTCGAATCCCACCCCCTCCGCCAGCATGTACGGCCCGGGGTCTGGTCGTCGCGGTATCCCGATGATTTCAGCGTGCTGCGGGGCTACGTGAAGAGGCTGCGACAGAAGCTGGGGGAGACGGCTGACAACCCCAGGTACATCTTCAACGAGCCCCGCGTCGGCTACCGACTGGGAGAGGCCGAAGTGCGTGATGGGGCGTCCTGATGAATCCACAAAGGTGCCCAATCTCAAGAGCCGTATTGCGGGACGCCCATCTGGTCAGCTCGCTAAGTGCCCGAAGCTCGGATGGGTCGGATTATCACCGTCGCGTGTTATGTACCCGCGGAGGACTTTGCCAGCATCTTTAAGGACGATGGTGCTGACACTTACCTTGCGCTAGGTGATGGGAGAGAAAAGATGAATCATAGGACACTTAGAATGGCCGCGATGCAGCAGGGCCGCTACGCTCTCATCCCACTTGCCTCGCTCCTCTCGCCTCTCCTGTGGTATCAAGTGGTTCAACACGACATGGAACCGATCCATGAAGCAAACGCCCTTTACCTCTGGATATTCTTCACATGGTTGGGAGCGGTCCCTTCGACGGCTGGCACCAGAATACTTGTTAGGCGAGTGGGCGTTCACGCTGTGTGGGCGTTCGGTCTATCCCTCGCCGCGACATTCTTTGTCATTCAGTTTTCCACCTGGCTTGTATACCCCGTCTGCCTAATCGGGTTCGGAGGCTGCCCCGACCCCTCACACGACCAGATACGGGACGGCGCATGGTGGACGGCCATAGCGCTGGCGATAGTCTCGCTGCCAGTCTGGCTTCACGTCCAGTTCACTGCACCAAGCTGGAATGAAAGAAGAAAGGGAGAACAAGGCTACGAGTGACGGCTTGGCGGTACTGCGGAGCGTCGAGAGAGCGACATAGTTCGGGACTCCATCGGCGACCTCTTGGCGTCCAGGATGTAGTGCTCGTCAAACCACTCCGTCTGCTCGCTTGTTGGGGACCGCTCTATCCGGTCTCAGCTCCTTTATCCCGCCCCCTTCATGGCGCTCCTGTGGACGGCCCCTCTACGGCGCCTTTACGGTCCCAGCAGATGACCCCGCCGGTGGGCCGCATCCCGCAGGCGAAGGTCTGATAGCGGCTGGTGCTTACCGATGCGAACTCCCCGTAGGGCGGCACGGGGTAGGCGCCCCAACACTCGATGCTCCCGTCGGTTCTTATCCCGCAGACGAAGTGATGCCCGACACTGACGGACTCGAACGCCCCCTGGGGCGTCAGCCCGATTCGGTCCTGGGAGTCATGGCCCCAGCAGGCCACGGAGCCGTCGGTCTTCACCCCGCAGCGGTAGCCGGAGCCCATGCTGATGGAGTCGAACTCCCCCTCGGGTGGAATGAGATTGCTGTCGCCCGGGTGGTTGGCGTCTATCCAGCCGTCCTCCTCACCACGCCAGCAGGCCAGGGTGCGGTCTGGCCTCACCCCGCAGACTGCGTACGTCCCGACGCCTACAGAGGTGAACTCCCCCCCGTCAGCGATCTTCTCGGCCCCCCAGAAGCCTTTGCCCCAGCAGAAGAGAGCCCCGTCCTGTGAGAACCCGGTGTCAATTAAAAGGCCGCAGGCAATGTCACGCCCGGTGCTGACGGAGTAAAACGTTGGGCCTGCGTAGTAGTCCTCCATCCAATTCGCTACCCCGGCTGTGGCCAGGTACGCACTGCCCCAACAGACGAGAAGACCGTCTGACGACCCCGTCGCGCAGGCGTAGCCGGGCCCGACGCTGAGAGAGTCGAACTCCCCTTCCGGCGGGGTGATGTCGACTTCAACGTACTGCCGGTCCCCGCCCCAGCATTCGATGCCGCCGTCGCTCCTCAGCCCGCAGGCGAAGCCGGCTCCGACGCCCACGGAGAGGAAGTCCCCCGCGCCATCCCAGGCGCCATCGCCCCACGTGCGCTCACGGTCACGGGCTTTATTCTCGGCCCGAGCGGTGGCCTCCTGTTCCTCAAAGGTGAGCACGGGAGTCGGCGTCGGCGTCACGTATGCGACCCTGGCGGTGGACTCGACCACAACCGTAAACGGCAACGCCTCCGTGGGTTCCGGCGTTGAGTGGGATTGCACGTCGCCGGCTCCATCGGAACCCGGCGCGTCCTGCACCGGAGCCGTCTCCCCGCAGGCGACGACAACCAGCATGACTGCCAAAGCAAGATAGCGGATGGTCTTCATCGCGCTGCGCCTCCTTGCTATTGCCTCAGCGAAGTCCCGCTCCTCGCGATCCTTCACCTCGACTAACTTCTGTCACCCTTGTCCCGGCTCACCAGCTTGAGGATGACGCCCACAATCAGCGCGGCCCAGAAGTAGAACCACGTCAGCCACATCGGGATGCCGACCGCGTACTCCGCTACGGTCATGCGGTTCGGGTCCTGACCCGCCAGAAGGACGAACAGGACGAACAGCAGGAGTCCGAGTATGCCCGTGACAATCACCGAGCGGAAAATCCAGCGTACCGTTTGGCGCATCGTGCTCTCCTCCCTACCTGGACTTGTTCGCTGCGGGAATGAGCTGCAGCGCCAGCATTGCCAGGAAGCAAGCCCCGGCCATCAGCGCGCCTATAGCGGGAATCGCGGTCGCGTCGACGCCCAGGTTGCTCAGCTCAGCGTCGCCCTCGACCTGCGCAACCATGTAGGCGTACGAGACGAACGTGACGGCCAGCCCTCCGGCGGCGATGATTGCCGCCACGGCGCGGGGCAACACCATCGAGACGATGCTCAACACGCCGAGCGCGAGCAGAACGTAGAAGAACACCTGAAACGCGAGCAACCCGAACTCCCGGGCTGCCGCCTGGAGTGTGAGAGCGGGAACCTCAGCGCTCACAATCTCGCCAAAAGCGGAGATGAGGAAGCCGTACCAGGGCATGAAGACGCTCCCCACCACCACCACGCCCGCGACCAGACCACCGATGCCTGCCACGTTCACTCTGACGAACCCCGGGAGAGCATCGACTCCCAGCGGCTTCGGAGCCGCGGCCCTCTCGCCGTCTTCTGCTACGGCTCCATCTCCGGCTTCACCCGCAGCCTCTCCCTCGCCGCCTCCGCCATCAGCCCGCCCGGCCCGGCGCGCCTGGGCGCCCTTCACCAGTGCGGTCAGCCACTCGATGGTGGCCGGGTTCCGTTGCAGCGTATGGCGATGCTGGAACTGCAGAGCGGCAATGGCTGCGAACGACATCAGGGCCAGCCAGAAGGCGGTGGAGGTGACCATGAGAAGGATGACCAGCCCCACAGCGGCTATGCCGATCCGTGTCTCCACCTGCACGGAGTGAGGCGCGAAGTAGGTCGCGGACGCCGCCAGTCCGAGAAGCGCCAAGAGCAGCTTGTAGACCAGAGGCACGCCGAGTATGAATGCGGACAGCAGGATGACGACGCCAAGGCCGGGGACGATCAGTCGTTCGTAGTCTTTCATTGGTTCAGCTCCTGAGGTTTGTTGTCTGCCGACGGCCTCTGTCGGACGCGGGGTGGAGATCTCTGTTGTGGGCGCGTAGCACCGCAATCAGCCGCCTGAGAGATTGAATCTCGTACGCCGCCGGTTCGGGGCCAGGGGTACTTCAGGGACATAGGCGTTGCCCAACAGGCCGAATCTACTTCTGCTTGCCTCCGGTATCCACTCATTCGCCAGCGCCGCGGCAATGATCGGCAGGGAAACGAGTCTACGTATAGCCAGCATTGGTTTCGCCTCCCTCGCTGGAGTGCACTCGAATAGCTCGGTCATTCAAGACCCATAGCTAGACACGGACACGAACTCAGCAAACATTATCCGTGCTACCGCGTGATTAGTCAGTAAATATTCAGTGACAATCTTGGTGAACTATCGGTTACAATCGACCACAGGAGCCGGATTACGTGCTATACTAACTGCAAATTCACCATCCCTGCCTACGCGTGAGGTGCAGTCTTGACACGAGCAGAGCAACCGGAAGCGGAATCCGAAGATCAGCCACGGAAAGACCGCCTCTCCCTCCTGAGCGAGGCCAGCCTGCGCATCACCGAGAGCCTGGACTACGACACGGTGTTGCAGGAGGTGGTGGACAGTGCAAGGGCCCTGACCGGATCCCGCTACGGAGCGATAACCCTTCCTGGCAAGACAAGACAGCGGCCCGACTTCATCGTCTCCGGGCTGACCTGGGAAGAGCATCAGGGACTGTGGGAAATGCCCCAGGGATTGGGCTTCTTCGAGTACCTCAGCGGGCTGGAAGCACCCCTGCGGGTCTCCAACATCGCCGGCCACCTGAGCGCATTGGGGATGCCCGAGTTCTCCCCCCCGATTTCGGCGTCCTCGCTCCTGGTGGCGCCCATCCGTCACCGGAGGGTCGGTGTGGGCACCGTCTATCTGGCACACGAGGAGGAGGGCCTTGAGTTCAGCCAGGAGGATGAGGAGACCCTCGTGATGTTCGCCGCCCAAGCGGCGCTGGTCATCGCCAACGCTCGCCGCCACCGGGATGAGAAGCGGGCCCGGGCCGGTCTGGAAACGCTGGTCAACACCTCGCCGGTGGGCGTGGTGGTCTTCGATGCCGGTACGGGGACGGCCTCCTTCGTCAACCGGGAGGCGCTGAGGATTGTGGACGGGCTCCGCAACCCCGATCAGAGCGCCGAGGAACTGCTGGAGATACTGACCTTTCGGCGAGCCGACGGGCGGGAGGTCTCCCTGAAGGATTACCCCATGGCGCAGGCGCTGAGCTCCGGAGAAACGGTGCGAGCCGAGGAGATCGTCATCCAGGTCCCCGACGGGCGCTGGGTCAACACCATCGTAAACGCCTCGCCCATCGTATCGGAAGAAGGGGACGTAGTGTCGACTGTGGTCACCCTGCAG
This sequence comes from Dehalococcoidia bacterium, assembly GCA_034423135.1. Taxonomy (GTDB): domain Bacteria; phylum Chloroflexota; class Dehalococcoidia; order Lucifugimonadales; family UBA2985; genus JAPPHY01. The sequence goes on from DAOUJC010000018.1 coordinate 37,319, forward strand.
GACCTGGCGCCAATGAGGGAGCTGGGCCGCCAGCGGGCCGAGTTTCTGGGCATGGTGAGCCAGGAGCTGCTGGCGCCCCTGACCTCCATCAAAGGTTCCGCCGCCGCCGTGCTGGAGGGCCCGTCCCCGATGGACCCCGGAGAGGTCCGCCAGTTCTTCGGCATCGTCCAGTGGCAGGCCGACCGAATGCGGCGCTTGATCCGAGACCTGTTGGAAGTTGCGCGCATCGAGACCGGAACGCTGTCCCTGGCCCCCGAGCCCACGGACCTGTCTTTCCTGGTGGGACAGGCCCGGGCATCATTCATGGACGGTAGGGCGGTCAATGCGGTTGAGATTGACGTTCCCCCGGACCTGCCCCAGGTCGCGGCGGACCGGCAGCGAGCGCTCCAGGTGCTGGACCGCCTGCTGTCCAACGCCGCAGGCCACTCCCCTGAGGATTCGGTCATCACGGTGAGCGCCCGCCTGGAGGACTCGCATGTGGCGGTGTGTGTTGCCGAGCAGGGCCGGACATACCCTCCCCAACCCTTGCCGCTGCTGTTTCACAGGCTCTCCGTTGCGGGAAGCAGGGGTGAAAGCGTGGCCGGGGGAGAGGCCCTGGGCCTGTCGGTATGCCGGGGGATTGTGGAGGCCCACGGCGGCCGCATCTGGATCGAGAACGGCGGTCCGGGCGCAGGGTCACGCTACATCTTCACCATGCCGGTCGCCGAGGGAGGTGCGCCGCTCAGGACGGAACAGGCGGGGCTGTCTTCCGACGTCATCCGGCGTGCTGGAAGGGGCCTGGGGCGCGTGCTGGTGGTGGACGACGATCCCCAGGTGCTGTGGCACGTACGCAACACCCTGACGGAGGCCGGCTACACCCTCGCAGCCACCTGGGACCCGGAGGAGGTGGAACGGCTCATCGCGGCGGAGCGGCCCCACCTAGTGTTACTGGACTCGGCGATGACCGGGACCGACGGATCGGGGCTGATCAAGTGCATATCAAGTGTGACCGACGCGCCGGTCGTGCTGCTGTCGGGCCACGGTGGAAGCCAGGAGAGGGACATTGCCCTCGCCTTCGAGAGTGGCGCAGACGACTACATCGCCAGGCCCTTCTCTCCCTCTGAGCTGGTGGCCCGGGTGGGTGCGGCATTGCGGCGTCGGGACGCGCCGGGAAGGGTGCCGCACCAGGGGTCCTTCCAACTGGGAGAACTGACCATCGACTATTTTGG
>DAOUJC010000019.1:0-1504 GCA_034423135.1 Dehalococcoidia bacterium
TGTGCCGAAGTCTGATTGCGCCAGGGCAAGCCCTGGAGAGGAGGAAGCGATGAGCTAAAACCTTTCACCACGAGCCAGCGGGTTCAACCCCCGCCCGGCAGAGGTGCAGCCCACCAGCCGGGAGCGAGTGTTGCATGGCGTGCGGCAACGCACGTCGTGAAGCGTACACAGCGGGCGGTGAAGCATCGTTATCGAGCCCCGAGATCGTCAATGTCGGTGCCTTCAGCGTTCAGACCCTGGGGGCAGCACCGGAAGCGCCGCCACAGGCGAGGCGCCACGGGCCGGCCGGGGTCCAAGACCGAAGGCAAAGCCGCAGGATGGCTCGTCAGGGAACCTGGGAGCCCCTGTCCTGTCCACGTGCAGAAGTCGCAATGGGATGCCCGACTACCACAAGGCCCCGGCCCCCGCGGCTGGCCTGCGCCACGGGGGAGCGCTGCGGCGGACACGAACCGACAGGCAACACACGCGGTACCGGCTGGCGAAGCAATAAGCCGAAGGGACGCAGGGCAGGGAGTCGTAGTGCCTTGATAGTACCGCCAGACGGCGGGGAACTGTGTTCAGCGGGACCCGCCCGAGGGAAGCGAGGCATCTGAAGAGCAGAACCATGCGAGGGAAACGATGGAGCAGACACAGAGCTACACAAACACGTCCACGAAACGAGCATGGATAGCCGAGCAGGCGAGGGCGCACCCGGAACGGGTGTTCAACTCGCTGCATCACCTGATCGACAAGGACTGGATGCGGGAGGCGTACCGCCGCACGCGCAAGGATGGAGCGTCAGGCATCGACGGCGTGAAGGCAGCCGACTACGAGCGCGAACTGGAGGCCAATTTAGAGAGCCTGCTGGAACGCATCAAGTCGGGCCGCTATCACGCGCCGCCGGTGCGACGGCAGTACATCCCGAAAGCGGATGGCAGGATGCGGCCACTGGGCATCCCGACCTTGGAGGACAAGGTGGCGCAGCGGGCGATCGTGATGCTGCTGGAACCGATCTACGAGAGCGACTTCCTGTCGTGCTCGTACGGGTTCCGGCCCGGACGGTCGGCCCACGATGCGCTCGACACAGTGTACGAGAGCATCGGATGGCAAGGACAGACATGGGTGATAGACGCCGACGTGGCGGGCTATTTTGATAGCATTCCCCATGCCGAAATCCGGGCCGTCCTCGATCTGAGAATCAAGGATGGCGTCGTGAGACGCATGATCGACCGGTGGTTGAGGGCGGGGGTGCTGGAAGCAGGCACTCTCCACAAGTCGGAAACTGGCACCCCTCAGGGCGGTGTGATTTCACCCTTGATCGCGAACCTGTTCCTGCACCACGTGCTGGACCGCTGGTTCGTCGAGACGGTGCAACCACGGCTGCGAGGGGCCAGCCAGCTAGTGCGGTTTGCCGACGACTGTGCGCCACGAAGGCGCGCGGGGAGGGCGGAAGCCCTCCGCGCAGCTGTGCTGCGCAAGAGATGGAGGGAGGCCCTCCGCAGCCGCCGTGCAGGCGGAGGCTGCA
>DAOUJC010000020.1:0-13793 GCA_034423135.1 Dehalococcoidia bacterium
TGGGCTAACCCGCAAGGGAGGCAGCGGCCGAGGGTGGGGCCGGTGACTGGGACGAAGTCGTAACAAGGTAGCTGTACCGGAAGGTGCGGCTGGATCACCTCCTTTCTAAGGAGCCCATCTGAGGGGCCAACCGCCCCTCTCACGGGATCCCAGTTCGATCGGTGGGTGATTGGCCCCCGGCCGTGTGGTCGAAGCACGACCCGGACCCCTAACGGGGACCGGAGGGAGCTCCCGCACGACGGGGACCGTTCGGGGCGCAAGCCCCGAGAGAACTCACCGCTTACCGTTGGTCATTTGCCTTCCTTCCGCTATTCAGCAGTCAAGGTGCGCCGCCTCCCACCGGGACAGGCGGCGCTCTTCATTTCGCACATTTCTATGAAGCCTGGCTCCGTCGCGATCATTTCTCGTCGCCTTAAGCTATCGCCGATCGCCTCAATCGTGCCCGCGAGCGGCAATTGACACCCCTGCCGACGTTCCATAGAATGCCCATAGCCGAACTTCCCCCACATCCCTACGAATACCGCACCACAGGCTTATCGGCACGGCTGAATCCGCCTATGTAACGGAGGTGCCCATGACTCAAACCACGACTGCAACGAAGACACATCCCAGGCCGCTTGACGGCTGCCGCATCGTCGACTTCACGTGGGTGCGCGCCGGCCCGTGGGCCACGCGGTGGCTCGGCGCACTGGGAGCGCAGGTCATCAAGATTGAGTGGCCGCTGCGTGAGTTTGGACGGGCGGGAGGCGCCGCCGGCGCGCCGCCCGGCATCACGCCCACGCTCAACACCGGTGGCAACTTCAACGACACCAACGCCAACAAGATGAGCCTCTCCCTCAACGTGCGCAGCCCCCGCGGTATGGACATCGTCCGCCGGCTCATCTCCGTCTCCGACGCGGTGGTGGAGAACTACAGCGCGTCGGTGCTCGAGAACTGGGGCCTTGGATACGAGGAGCTCAAGAAGCTGCGAGAGGACATCGTCTACGTGTCCATGTCCGGCTTCGGCCACAGCGGGCGGGACAAGCACTACACCACGTTCGGGCCGTCCGCGCAGGCTCTGTCCGGCATGACCTTCGCATCCGGGCTGCCCGACAAGCCTCCGGCAGGCTGGGGCTGGTCGTACCTGGACGATTCCGGGGGCATGTACATCGCTTTCTACACCCTGGCCGCCCTGTTCCACAGGCAGACCACCGGCCGCGGCCAGCACGTGGACATGGGCCAGATGATCATGGGCGCAACCCTCAACGGCCCGGCGCTGCTGGACGTCACAGTCAACGGCCGCTCCTCGAGCCGGGAGGGCTACCCGCCGGGCAACCGCGCGCACTGGCCCGGCACTCCGCTTGTGAGCGGATACCGAGGCCGCACGGTCGCGCCTCACAACAGCTATCGCACTCTGGGCGGCGGCTACAACGACTGGTGCACCATCGCATGCTTCACGGACGAAGAGTGGTGCAACCTGGTGTGCCTCATGGGCAGCCCGGATTGGGCCACGGACGCCAAGCTCGCCACGCTGCAGGGCAGGCTTCAGAACCAGGAGGAGATGGACCGGTGCATTGAGGAGTGGACGCTCACGCTGGAGAAGTACGGCCTGATGCACAAGTGCCAGGCGGCAGGCGTGCGAGCGATGCCCGTGCAGAGCAACGAAGACCGCGCAGAGCACGACCCGCAGCTGCGGGAGCGTGGCCTGCTTCGTGAAGTCGACCATCCTGAGCTGGGGACGTGGCGGATGCAGAACGCCCCGTTCGTGCTCTCGGAGAGTCCCGCAATGAACCATCGCCACGCGCCGCTGATCGGCCAGGACAACGAGGAGATCATCACCGGCATCCTGGGCATGAGCCGCGAGGAGCTGGTGTCCGGCTACAGCGACGGCACGTTCTGGCCCGACTCGCTGGACCTCTATCCCTACCAGAAGGAGCTGCTGCAATGACTACACAGAACAGCGCAGGCGGCCCGTTTACCGGCGTACGTGTGCTGGAGCTCGCCGACGAGAAGGGGCAGTGGTGCGGCAAGCTCCTGGCGGACCTGGGCGCAGACGTGATCAAGATCGAGCCGCCGGGCGGCGAGTCGACGCGCACGGTGGGCCCCTTCTACCAGGACAGCTTCGGGCCGGAGCGCAGCCTGAGCTTTTGGCACTACAACTCGTCCAAACGCGGTGTCACGCTGGACATCGAATCGGAGGACGGGCGCGGCCTGATCCGAAAGCTCGCCGCGAGTGCAGACCTGGTGATCGAGACATTCACGCCGGGCTACATGCAGTCTATCGGCCTGGGCTACGACGACCTCAAGGAACTGAACCCGCGCATAATCGTCTGCTCCATCACGCCGTTCGGCCAGACGGGGCCGTGGCGCGACTTCCTGACGAGCGACCTGCTGCACCTGTCGGTCGGCGGCCAGATGGGGTCGTGCGGCTACGACGACGTGCCGGACGCGCCGCCCATCGCTCCCGGCGGCGGGCAGGCGTGGCACATGGGCAGCCACTACGCCTGCATGGCGATAACCGCTGCCCTGATACACCGCGGCAACACCGGCGCGGGCCAGTACATCGACGTCTCCGTCCACGAGTCTTGCGCGCTGACCACGGAGGGCGCAATGGCGTCCTGGATCTACAACGGCAAGACCATGATTCGGCAGACCGGCCGCCACGCCGGCGTTGCCCCCACGGCGCCCACGCAGACGCTGTGCAAGGACGGAAAGTACGTCAACATCCAGCTTCTCGCCTTCCGGCTGCCGCCCGCGCAGCTGCGAAAGCTGGCCGAGTGGATGGACCGCTACGGCATGGCAGACGACCTGATGGATGAGAAGTACCAGGACACGGCGGTGATCATGGAGCAGGGCGACCACATCAGCGAAGCGGTTCGCACGTTCATCCACAACATGACGCGGGACGAGGTGTACGCGGGCGCGCAGGAGCTTGGCTTCTCCTGGGGCGCGGTGCGCGCCCATGATGAGCTGCCGGACGACGGCCAGCTCAACGACCGCGGCTTCTGGGTGCAGGTTGAGCACCCGGAGCTTGAGCAGACCTTCACCTACCCGGGCCCGGCAGCCATCTGGAGCGACTCGCCGTGGGGCATCTCACGCCGCGCGCCGCTCATCGGCGAACATAACGAAGAGGTGCTGTGCGGGGAGCTGGGACTCTCGCGGGCTGAGCTTACGGTTCTGGCAGAGAGCGGGGTCGTGTAGCGGGGGCGGGCCTCTGCGTAGCCAGCTTGGGAGTCGCTCTACACCGTCATTCTGAGCGCAGCGAAGAATCCAAGGCATTTAGCGTGGTACAACGCTGGCATGTGGGCGGGTGCTTTGGATTCTTCACTCCGCTGCGCTCCGTTCAGAATGACATTTGGGGCACATCTTTTGCTTCTCAACTGCAGCTATACGAAGGTCTCCGGAAGCGGGATTCTACTATCACCCATGCGGGGTGCTAGACCCCTGCTTCCGCAGGGGTGACGGTGGAAGCTGGCGGATCAGCCGCCCAGCAGCGACCTCGCCGCGGCGCCAGGGTTCGGCGCGGTCACCAGCGCCTCGCCCACGAGTACGGCGTGCACTCCCGCACGTCCTAGCCTGACCACGTCGTCGCGGCTGTGGATGCCGCTCTCGCTGACCAGTATCCGACCCGCAGGCGTGCGTGACGCCAGCCTCTCTGTCAGCGATATGTCCGTAGTGAAGGTGTGCAGGTCGCGATTGTTGATGCCGATGATCTCGGCACCCGCCGCAACCGCCGCGTCCATCTCCTCCTCCGTGTGCACCTCCGTCAGCGCCTGAACCCACAGGCTCCGGCAGACGGCCAGGAGCTCCGTGAGCTGCTCAGGCGTGAGGATGGCCACGATGAGCAGGATGGCGTCGGCGCCGTTCGCTTTCGCCTCGTAGACCTGGTATGGGTCGAACAGGAAGTCCTTGCGTAGGACGGGCAGCCTCCACGGGCCGGTCGCCTCCTTCACCGACGCCATGTGCTCCAGCCCGCCCTGGAAGTGGTCGCGCTCCGTGAGCACCGATATTGCCGCCGCGCCGTTCTCGGCGTAGGCGGTGGCCAGCGCTACGGGGTCGTAGTCTTCGCGCAGCAGGCCGCGCGACGGCGACGCCTTCTTGCACTCCGCGATGAGGCGCGGGCCGTCGCCCATGAGCGCGCCGGACAGGTTCAGCGGCACCGGTAGGTCTCGGATGCGCTCCTCCAGCGCAGTCAGGGGCGTCTGCTCCATGTGACGCTCCAACTCCAGTCGCTTGACATCTACGATGCGGTCGAGAATCGTTGGCATGGTGTGTAGTCTACTCCAGGCTGCTGCTGAGGTTTACCCAGGCGCGGAGCGATTCCAGCGCGCGGCCTCTGTCGATGGACTCGGCGGCGAGGGCTGCGCCGCTCGCGAGGTCTGGCGCGGCATCGCCGGCCACGAGAGCCGCGGCCGCGTTCAGCACCACCACGTCGCGGTGCGCTCCCTGCTCGCCCGACAGCACTCGCTCCATAGCGGCGGCGTTGTCCCGCGCGGAGCCGCCGCGGATGGCCTCCGGCGCGGCGTGGGGCAGGCCGGCGTCTTCCGGCGTGATCGTGTATGACTGGATTGCGCCGTCTTTGAGCTCCCACACCTGCGTCGGCGCGGCGATGGAGACCTCGTCCATGCCGTCCTCGCCGTGCACAACCAGCGCGTGGCGGGAGCCGAGCAGTCGCAGCACCTGCGCCATCTTCTCGCCCAGCGCGCCGTCGGCTACGCCCAGCACCTGTCGCTGCGCGCCCGCGGGGTTGGTGAGCGGGCCAAGGATGTTGAACACGGTGCGAATGCCAATCTCCCTGCGGGGCGGGCCTGCGAACCGCATGGCGGGATGGAACGTGGGAGCGAACATGAAGCCCACGCCGACCTCGCGGAGGCAGCGCTCCACGCCATCCGGCCCCAGGTCGATCTTGACTCCGGCGGCCTCCAGCACGTCGGCGCTGCCGGACGCGCTGGTGATGGCGCGGTTGCCGTGCTTGGCGACACGCAGGCCCGCGCCGACGGCCACCAGCGCGGCGATTGTGGAGACGTTGATGGTGTGGGAGCCGTCGCCGCCGGTGCCGCACGTGTCCACCACATCGCCGTCGATGCTGACGCGCAGTGCCTTGTCGCGCATGACGCGTGCCATGCCCGCGATCTCATCGGCGGTCTCGCCCTTGATGCGCAGGGCGGTCACGAATGCGCCGAACTGGGCGGGAGTGGCCTCGCCCGTCATGATCGACTCCATGACCCCGGAGGCGTGCTCCTCAGACAGGTCCCTGCCTGCGACCAGGTCGGCTATTGCTTGCTGCACCATGTTGGCATTGCTCCTGTTTCGTGTGTCACGCGGTGACGGTCTGTCCGCAGGCTCAGTGCGTCAGACTCGCTTCGAGATGAGGCTGAGGCTCCGTGAGCCGCGCATCGGAGACGCGCTGCGTGGCCGCCTCGCAGTAGTCGGCGTTCGTTTCGTAGCCGACGAACGTCCGCTCCGTCCTCGCCGCCGCCACGGCTGTGCTTCCGCTGCCCATAAACGGGTCTAGCACAACCTCGCCTGCGTAGGTGTAGAGCTGGATGCAGCGGTGTGGCAGCTCGACGGGGAACGGCGCTGGGTGCCCCACACGGCGGGCGGACTCCGCCGGGAAGCTCCACACGCTGCGTGTAAGCTCTAGGAACTCCTCCGACGCCATTGTGGCCTCCCGCCCGACTACCTTTGGGCGGCTGAAGGTCTCCTTGGAGAACACCAGTATGTACTCGTGAATGTCGCGGAGCGTTGGGTTGGCGGCTGACTTCCAGCTGCCCCAAGCCGTGGAGGGGCTGGCGCTTGCGGCCTTGTCCCAGATGATCTCGCCGCGCATCAGGAAGCCGAGGTCAAGCATGTCCTCGATGATGAACGCGTGGAGCGGCAGATAGGGACGGCGGCCCAGGTTCGCTATGTTGATGCACGCCCTGCCGCCGGGCACAAGCACGCGGTGCACCTCCGCCATCACCCGCTTCAGGAAGGCCCGGTACTGGTCGAGCGTCAGGTCCTCGTCGTACTCCTTGCCCACGTTGTACGGCGGCGAGGTTACCATGAGGTGAACGCTGCGGTCCGGCAGCTCGTGCATGTCCTCGCTGGTGTGCGGGAAGATGCAGTTTACGGCGTCGGCGGGCAGCGGGTTCTCCTCGTAGGGCACGCGGGACTCGGTGGGCAGGCCCTCGTAGAGGCGGCCGGCGTAGAACTTCGCCGAGTTGTGGCCGATGCGTCCGGTTGTCCCGAAAGAGCTTGTCTGGGTCCCCTTGCGCCGTCGAGTGCGGTCCATTCGAGGCCCCTACATCCTCAGGAAGTTGCGCAGCAGGTCCTTGCCCACCGTGGTCAGAATGGACTCTGGATGAAACTGCACGCCCTCCACCGGGTGCTCCTTGTGGCGCACGCCCATGATGAGGCCCTTGTCCGTCCAGGCCGTCACCTCCAGCGTGTCCGGCAGATCGTCGCGGTAGATGGCGAGCGAGTGGTACCGGATGGCCTCAAACGGGTTTGGCAGCCCGGCGAAGAGGCCCCGGCCGTCGTGGTGGATCTGCGAGGTCTTGCCGTGCATGATCTCGCCGGCCCTGTCGACGGTGCCGCCGTGGCTGAACCCGATGCACTGGTGGCCAAGGCACACACCGAGAATGGGCATACGGCCTTCGAAGTGGCGAATCAGCTCGTTGGAGATGCCGGCCTCCCTGGGCGTGCACGGCCCAGGCGAGATGACGATCTTCTCGGGGGCCATGAGCTCAACGTCCTCCAAGGTGGCCTGGTCGTTGCGCACCACCTCCACGTCTGCGCCAAGCTCGCACAGGTACTGGTAGAGGTTGTAGGTGAAGCTGTCGTAGTTGTCGATGAGCAGTATCACTGCGGACCTTCCGCGGGGGCTGGGTTCACCCGCAATTGTACCCGCGGACGGCATGAATTGGAAGCTGTAGGCTAAACTCCCCGCTCATGGTGAGCCTGTCGAACCATATGAGCGGGCTATTGGGTGTAGATTCCCGCGTTCGCGAGAATGACGACGGTGTGCTGTCCGCTCACGCCCTTCGACAAGCTCAGGGTGAGCGGAGGAGAATAGCCCGCTCATGTCCTTCGATTCTGCTAGACTTGTTGTATGCGACCTGCGTTGAAATGGCATGCCGGACTTGCAGCAGTCCTGCTCGCCGCCCTGCTTGCCTCGGCCTGCACGCAGGCGCAGCCCACCCCAAGCCCGATACCCACGCCGTCCGCGACGCCAACACCATCGCCGGCGCCCACTCCCACGCTCGCACCAACGCCTCAGCCAACGGCCGCGCCATCGCCGACGCCTCACCCCACGGCAACGCCCATACCTACGCTCCAGCCCACGCCCGTGAGGGAGCGGACCGCCAACCTGTCGCCGTTCAGGCCGCCGTCCTGGACGTACCCGCTGGTGGCATCGGCCGCGCCCGGGTCGCAGAGGGTGGATGTGCTCTCGGTCGACGAAGAGACATACATAAGCTGGGCGGTGATCAACGACGGGCCGGGAGTCGTGGACTATCCCTTCTTCGTGGACGTGTACCTGGATGGCGTGCTGGCGGAGCGCTGGTCCACGCCGGAACTTGGAGCCGAGGAGGTCATAGCTCTGACGGACTGGGAGGAGATGTCCCAGCGGGTCAGGCTGGAACCGGGCAGTCACACACTGAGGCTGGTTGTGGACCCGACCGACCTGGTGCCGGAGCTTGACGAGCACGACAACGTGTACGAGGTGCAGTTCACCTGGCAGGAATCGACCACTTACACGGGCGCACCCGAGCCGCCGCCGAATCGGCTGCCCGACCTGGCGCCGGCAGTCCCTGACGGCTGGTCGGACTCGCTCATCGCCACGTCCTACCGGGGCGACAAGGCGGACGGGCCTCTGTCCGTGAACGTCCCAACGTACATCAGCTACGGCTTCCGCAATGAGGGCCTCGCCAGCTACGAGGAGCAGTCGTGGGTGTACCTGTACCTGGACGGCGTGCTGGTGTCCGCGCAGGTGGGCGTGGGCCTGCTCGCGGAGGAGACGGTCGGCAGCGCGGCGTGGGGCGACCTGCTCGAGTCGGTCAACCTGACGCCTGGCGTACACACTCTTCGCCTGGAGGTGGACGCGACCAACCTCATTGATGAGGCGGACGAGACCAACAACTCCATCGAGAAGCAGTTCACTTGGGGCGAGGGCGCTGTCCCGCCTATGGCGCCGCGTCCTACGCCAACTCCGCGCTTCATCCCCGAACCGCTTACGCTGCCGAACCTTGTGCCTGGCTGGCGGCTGGACTGGGACGGCCCAATCATCGTATCGCACGAGTTGGGCACCTTCCGCAACAGCCCGCTGACCACGGACATGACTCCCCACGTGGATGTGGTCGTCCACAACGAGAGCGTTGTGGCGGCCAACGCGCCGTTCACCGTCGACCTATATCTCGACGGCGCGCTGGCGCACACCTACGACTTCGAGGAGGCGATGAGGCCCAATCAGCTGTGGTGGTCGCAGGACTGGGGCGGACTCGGCGGCGAGGGCGGCGTCACCCCGGGCGAGCACACCCTGAGGATGGTCATCGACCCGGACAACGTGGTCGCCGAGGCCAACGAGGACGACAACGAATACGAGGTGACGCTGAGCTGGATCAACGGCCCAGTGCCGGAGCCTGTGCCCACGACGTACACGCAGGAGGAGCTGCGCCTGATGCTCGCCGACCTGCGGGAGCTGGTGGACAACCGTGATGCCGTCCTTGTGCCCGGCGTGCGGGACGGCACCCCGGAGGTACTGCGGGTCGCTGAGGCGGGCTACTACCTGCTCACGGGCACAAGTCTCAACGACGAGCGCGCGGACGTCTATCTGCTAAGCCAGCGCGAGTACCAGGACTGGATCGACGACCACTACACCGAGCGGCTGGCGCTGACTGAGGGCGCGGACCGGGCAGCGATTCTTGTCAGGCGGGACTACGTGCTGGAGCACTCTGGCGGGCTGAAGGTGCCCAGATACGGGAAGATCGCGGTGGCGGTGGACGCGGAGCGCGGCTTCGCCGAGGTCATCGGCTCGCTGATGCACGAGCTGGGCCACATGCGGCAGGCGCTTCTCAATCCAGACCAGGGCAGCGGGTCGTCGACCTCCAGCGAGCCGAACGGGCTGAAGGAGGCCCAGGCCCAGCAGTTTGAGCGGGCCTTCTGGCTGGAGATGGAGCGGTTCACCGGCCTGGAGCTGCTCACGTACCCGGACCACCGTGGGCTCAGAGACCTCATCGAGTTCGGCTTCGACACCTGGTTCGCGGAGCCTGACCAGACCGCGCACAGCTATGGGCTCGTGATCCAGTGGCTGTCGGTGCTGGACGATCCCAACCTGGCGCACCTCAGGGAGGAGCTGACCTCGCAGGGACGCCTGAGTCGCGACGCGTCACTGGAGCTGTACGTCTACCTGGTGGCGCTGCCCGACGAGTCCGTGGAGGCGTACGTGCAGGCCAGAGTGCGCTCGATACAGCAGCACGCCGCGACCATCAAGGACTTGGCCGCGGGCAGGCTGGTGGCGGACCTCCACCCGGACAGCGAGGGGTCGCCCAGCCTCCGCGAGATGGGGCTGCTGGCGCCGTAGCGCGTTTGACCGGCGCGCATCCGTGTACTAAACTGAATGTACCCCGCGTTGCCGAGTGGTGTAGCGGTAGCACGCCTGACTCTGGATCAGGTAACCCTGGTTCGAATCCAGGCTCGGCAGCCAGACCAAACTGCATTCGATATTTCTTATGAATGCCTCATCTCCGGGAGGGATCATGGGTCAGAAGCTCCAACAGGGCGATAGATTTCCATCGATGTCGCTGAAGCTGACCAGCGGCGAGAGTGTAACCTTGCCAGGCGACATGACCGGCCGCTACGCCGCCGTGCTCTTTTACCGCGGCCACTGGTGAGGCTACTGCAAGCGGCAGTTGGCCGCATGGGAGCAGCGCAAGGCGGAGCTGGAGGAGCTGGGCGCGACCGTCTACGCCATCAGCGTGGACTCCCTTGAGCAGGCGCAAGAGGTGGCCGACCGCGGCCTGACGTTCCCCGTCGCCTACGGCGCGACCCGCGAGGACGCCGACCTCATCGACGCCTGGTGGGACGAGGGCCACGGCGGTCACTTTCAGCCGGCAGAGTTTCTCCTGGGACGCGGCGGTGTGGTACTCGGCGCCATGTACGCATCAGGTCCGGTGGGCCGCATGGGAGTAGAGGAAGCAATCCAGCTGATTACCTCCCGGGAGCAGCGCCGACGCGAGCGGGGATCAAGCACTCCCATCTGACTTAGCTGCTTAGAGAGCGGGAGTGTGTAAGGCTAAGCCGTCCTACCGGACAACGCGCTCCGGTGAAGGCACGTAGTCTTGTTTCCAAGAGTAAATGCCGGTACGGATCCACGGGCATTCCGGTCAGGCGCCGGCAGGAATTAGCCTTGCCGAATTTGCAATGAATGCGGTGAGTGAGTGGCAACCGGGCAAGTTGAGGAATCCATGAGATATGAGGAGTGGGGAGATGTTGGACGAAATCAAGACTGCTAACCAAGGATTCAGGAGAAAGTTTCCTAATGGCAACACCCCATTTCAGATTATGACTCGCCTCCTAGAAGAATGCGGCGAACTGGCGCAGCAGGTCAATCACTTTGAGAATTCTGGCGTTAAGCGTCTGAAGTACGGCGAGCCAGACACGACCAAGCTAGCTCAGGAAGTCAAGGGTGTATTGTTGGCTAGCTTTCAGATAGTGGATTACTACGACATTCAGTCAGAATTGGAGTTGTCGATAGGCCACACCTTAAGTAATCTCAGGGCGGACGGATTCTTGCAGAGCTGATTCGAATTGGAGAGGGGTCACTTTGCTCGTACCTCTCAACGGAACGATCTCGATTTCGTCAGTTTGGTATGTCTATCCCAAGAGCATCGACACAGGTCTGCTCTCCCTGCCAGAACCTTCCACCAGCACACATCCCCTCCTACGGCACCAGAAAGCCCACGTCTCGCAGGTCCGCCAGTTGCAATGCGGTAAGCCCGTCCTCCATCATCGTGCAGTGAATGCTCAAGATCGACCCGCCTTCATGCGTCTGCGCGTCAGCCGTAAGCTGACTGCATGAGTGGTCAATGGGTTGTTGTATCAGATGGCCCCGCTCGACGTACTCGGGGTAGGCGCTCTCGTACCCCTGCATGCGCTGTAGGAGCTCCTCCGCGTCGGCGGAAGCCGCGTCGGGATCGGGGTAGAAGAGTGATATGACCCACCACTCGCCCTCTTCGCCGCGTCCGTAGCCTGCACCCAGGTCGGACCACTCGTGTAGCGTGCCCCACTCAGCCGGTTTCTCGAATTGCGACAGGCCTGGCGGGGGTCCGGTGTCATGGTCCAATATGGCCTCTTGTGTGAGGAAGCCGGCCGAGAGCGGGTCACCCAGTGCGGCCGCAAGGCCTGAATAGGCGGCGTCATCCGCCAGCGATGGCGATTCGTTCGCCCATGTCGCCAGCGTGCCGGCGACGAACGCGGTGGCCGGAGCGACGACCAATGCGGTTCCGCTCACGTAGACGCGGTTCATCGATCCGGTCGCAATTCCACCGGGGCTTGAAAGGGAGCCCCATGAGTTGTCATCGTTCAGCGAGAAGTAGGTGCGTCTGGATGCCTCAATCTCCTCATACCCCAGGTCGCGGAGCTTCTGCCGGATTGCAGCGTCGTCAAATTCACCTTCAAGGTACGCCTCCGAGGAGGGGAACGCGAGTCCCAAGGCCGAGCCGCCGAAACCCACGGCCAGGGTTACTTCGAGGCCGTTGAATCCGAAGACGTCCGCCCACTCCTGCTGGCCGATGAAGCTTCCCAGAAAGCCGGGAGCCAGGATGATTCCACTGCGCGCCTCGTTGTACGCGTCCCGGGCATCCCTATCGGCCAGGTCATCCCAGCTGCGAGGCTGTTGAACGCCCGCCATCTCCAGTGCGCGGCCGAGGTCGCCGTACCACACCCCTTTGTCCTTGAAGGACGCAGGTATCAGCGACAGCTTCTCCACGAGACCGGCGCTGGTTTCCGGCGGGGGCGCAGAGGTGGAAGCGGGGCCGCGGATTGCTGTTGGGGCAGGTGTTAATGTGGGAGCGGCTGTTGGCATTTGGGCGGTTGTGGCAGTAGGCACCGGCGTTGCCGTCGGAGCGGCTGTCGATGTTGGAACCGCTGTGGAAGTCGGAGCGGGAGTGGAGGTGGGATCCGGCGTTCCCTCACACGCGGCTATAGCCAGCGCCAGTGTTACGGCGCCGACAAGCCCCAGTGCCCATGACCGCGTTGTGCCTGATGCCAAGACCGCCTCCTCGCCGAATTGTCGCGTGGGGGCCCTTAGTCTCGCTAGTCGCCGCTGCGGAGAATTTCGTCGACTTCCGTCATGTCCTCCGGCGTCAGGACCCAGTCGGCGGCCTTGACGTTGGCGGTCACCTGCTCGTTCTTCGTTGCGCCCGCAATCACCGAGCAGACGGCGGAGTTGGCCAGGAGCCACGCGATCGCCAGCTCCACCACGGGGTGGCCGCGCTCCTCGGCGAAAGTCTCCAGCCTGGACAGCATTGCGTAGTTCTTCTCGGTGAGCGTATTGGCCTGCGCCCGCTGGTTGCCGGTCAGCCGAGCGCCCTCCGGCAGCGGCTGGTCCTGGCGGTACTTGCCGGTGAGGAAGCCGCTGGCCAGCGGGTAGAACGGCAGTATGCCGATGTTGTACTCGTGGCAGAACGGCACAAGCTCCAGCTCCACGGTGCGGTTGAGCATGTTGTACTCGGGTTGCACGGTGACGAACTGGGCGAGGTTGCCGGCGCGGGCCGTCCAGTTGGCCTCGCAGACCTGCCAGGCGGAGAAGTTCGAGCAGCCGATGTAGCGCACCTTGCCCTGGCTCACCAGGTCGTCGAGGGCGCGCATGGTCTCCTCGATGGGCGTGTTGGCGTCCGGCCTGTGTATCTGGTAGAGGTCGATGTAGTCGGTCTGCAGGCAGCGGAGGCTGGCCTCCACCTGGTTCATGATGTGGTGTCGGGATGCGCCGCGCTTGTTGGGGCCTTCGCCCACGGGGTTGGCGGCCTTGGTGGCAATGATAGCGTCGTGGCGGTTGCCCTTGAGGGCCATGCCGATGCGCTCCTCGGACAGGCCGTTGCCGTAGCTGTCCGCCGTGTCGATGAAGTTGATCCCCTCGTCCATGGCGTGACGGCATACCCTGATGGAGCTCTCCTCGTCCATCCTGAAGCCGAAGTTGTTGGTGCCCAGCCCGACTACCGAGACGTGAAGACCGGACGAACCCATGCGCCTGTATTGCATGTATGCGACTCCTCTCGCGATCAGTGTGATGCCGGCATTATACACCAATCCACGGGCCACAATTGGGACGCGGGCAGCCGCCGAACGTAGGGGCAACCCTCGTGGTTGCCCTGTCTCATGTGGGTGCGCGATAGCCCGCTCATATGGTTCGACAGGCTCACCATGAGCGGGGGGAGGCTGGCTCGTTCGCTCTCGAATCCGCTCACCCTGAGCTTGTCGAAGGGCGTGAGCGGGGCCGCGCGGCGATCGGCGCCGCAATGATGGAGGCAGCGCAGCGACCCCACCCGTAACCACTCCTGCGGAGGCAGGAGTCTATCCCCCCTGGATTGCGGCTTTCGCCGCAATGACGGAGAAAGTGCGCCCCGCAGTTGAGGTTACGCAGAGGCATCCGCCTCTTGCCCGCTCGAATGGTTCGACAGGCTCACCATGAGCGGGCGAGGAGCATGAGCGGGCCTGGTCTCGCCCGCTCACCCTGATGGTATGAAAGAGTCACCTGATTCCTGCATGCTGTATGGGAGAAGACCAACAGCAAAGGAGGGACCAGGTGACACTATATATTGGACTGGATGTACACA
>DAOUJC010000021.1:0-153125 GCA_034423135.1 Dehalococcoidia bacterium
CTTGAGCACCGGGGCGTGAACTTCTGCTTCATCTACAAGTTCCGGCAGCGCTTCGCGATTGTGGCCGACGCAATTGCACAGCGCCTCGGAATCGACACCACGGAAGCCGTTGAGGCCCGCAGAGCGGCCGGGATGTACCTGGACGACCTCTCCTGCTGCGAGGAGTCTTGTGCATGCTAGGCAACGTGACATTGACGTCGCGGCGCCTCCTGCCACACTAATCCTAGGACGCGCGAATGTAGGCAAGTCCACGCTGGTCCGTGCACTGACGGGCCGACCTGCGCGGAACGTGAACTTCCGCGGCACCAGCGTGCCCTGCGGCGAGTACACGACCTCCAGCCGCGTTTTCGTGGACACGCCTGGGCTGCACCGCGCCTCCGACGCCGACACCGTGCGTCTCACGTTGGAGGCGCTCGCGGACGCAGACGAGGTGTTGCTCGTCGCCTCTGCGACCCACATCGACGAGGACCTTGACCTTCTGCTGCCGCTCGTGCAGGGGAGGCGGGCCAGCATCGCCGTGACACGCTGGGACCTCGTCGCCGACCACGCTGCCGCTCGCGAGGCGATCATGCGCATGTCGCTGGCGACCGGGCTGTCATTCGTGGTGCTCGACGCGCGCCGCCCCGACGCCGCAGCGCTTGAGGAGCTGCGGGCCGCCGTCATGGCGCCCGGAGTAGTCCGACATATGCGGACGCCGGTGAGAGCCGGGTGGCGAATCGAGCCCCGGCGCGGCCTCCTCGACCACGCTATCGCAGGGCCAGCTACCGCGGTCGCCCTCCTCATCCTGCCGGCTGTGCTAGCCGTGCTCGGCGCGAACCAGGTTGCCGCCTGGGTTGAGCCGCTGATCCTGGCTGTCACGACGCCTCTTGCGGACGGCATTGCGGGCTGGCCGGGGCCTCTTGAGGCTGTCCTGGCCGGTGACTACGGGCTGCTCATCATGGGGCCGTTGCTGTTCGTGTGGGCGGTCCCAACGGTGCTGGTCTACTCGGCGCTGATCAGTGTCTACAAGGCGAGCGGCCTCTCAGACCGCATCGGGACGGCGCTTCATCCGCTGTTGCGGCCGGTCGGCCTGCACGGGCGCGACGTGACGCGGGTGCTGATGGGCTTCGGGTGCAATGTCCCGGCGATTGTCTCGACAAGCTCCTGCTCTGCCTGCACGCGGCCAACGACGGTCGGCGCGATTTCATTCGGGTCCGCCTGCTCGTACCAGCTCGGCGCGACGCTAGCGGTCTTTGCCGCCGCCGACAGAAGCGGTCTCGTCGTGCCGTACCTGGCGCTGCTCGTCACAGCGACTCTCGTCTACACGCGGCTCATCAGCCAGCCCGGTGCCCGCTCGACACTCAATGCGCTCCTCATCTCACCGCGCACCTTCCTCACCCGGCCGTCCATCGCAGCGGTCGGGGCAGAGGCGCGAGGGACGGTGTGGGCTTTCTTCCGCACGGCGCTCCCGACCTTCTTCGCGATAGCGATGGTCGCCTCGCTGCTCGACTGGTCGGGCGTGCTCGATGCAGCCGGACGCCTGCTCGCGCCGGCGATGGCCGTGTTCGCACTGCCGGTGGACGCGGCATTGCCGACCGTGCTCGCCGCGATCCGCAAGGACGGCATCTTGCTCCTGGCCGAGGAAGGCACCGTGGCCTCCTTGACCGCGACCCAACTGCTGGTGGCCACTTTCCTGGCCGGCACGGTGCTGCCATGCCTGGTCACCGCGATCACGATCGGGCGCGAGCTTGGGCTGCGGTTCACGGTCAGGCTTGTGGCGCAGCAGGCCGCGTTTGCCGTAGCGGTCGCAGCCTCCGTCAGCTGGGCCTCAGCCGCGTTCGGTGGGTGACGGGCCACGTCCAGGCTGCGAGCAGGATCAATCCCGGTGGGAGGCGAAGTGTCGCTCCACCCTGCCCGTCACCAGCATCAGCCCGATGCCGATAAGCCACACCCCGAATGCTACGCCTGAGAGCCGGTGCAGCATCGTCGCGGCATCGATCCAAATGAGCTGCATCGCGATTCCAATCAAGGCCGAAACAGGCGCAATCCTGCTTATCGGGGCGCCGGCGTTCCACTGCCGCTGAGCCGCAGCAAGCAGCGCCAGGCCCGCAGCCGCGAAGCCCACCTTGCCCGTGAGCCATCGCAGCATTGCCACTGTCTCCGTCGAGGCGTCCACGGTGTCCATGCCCGCAGTTGCAGCCGTGGCGAGCAGGATCGCGCAGAGGCCGGATACGGCCGTGAACGCCCCCGATGCCGCAAACAGTAGAGGCACAAGGCGGGTGCCAAATCCTTCACGGATAATCCACGTCTTCCACAGGAACCATGCGCCTGCCATCAGGGTTATGCCTGAGACGAGCCGTGCGACGCCAGTGAGGCTGTACATGGGCTTGTTGGCTGCGATCGCGTGCAAGGATTCCAGCAGTGTATCCTGGTCGGCGTCCGCGGCGACGCGCGCGTACACCATGACTGCGGTGGCTGCCGCCGTGAGCAGCAGGAACAGGCCGGCCAGCCTTGCGGATGGGTCGGGTGGCAAACTCATGGTACTCCTTTCGCATGGGCGAGCGCGAGCTGTCCCATTCGTCATCTACCTCTATTCTCGTCTGCTAAGCACCCAGTGCTTGGGTGCGATTCCGGGCTCCACTGCGGCCAGATCCACGTCGGGGTCGATTAGCGGGGCCGCCGCGCGGCCGTTGTACGCCACCAGCGCATCTGCCCGCACCTCAACCCCCTCGTGTCCCCTGGCGGCGAAGTCGTCGCGAATTATGTGCGCGGTGGCCAGGATCATGTCCGGCTGGTACGCCATGCGCTCCACCTGTACGGGCGTCAGGTACTCTTCAGGGTACACCAGCCTCTCCCCGTCCAGGTCGTCACCGGACACACGAAACTTCACCAGGCCGGTCTTCTCGGTGACCAGCACCCTCCAGGAGAAGCGGTAGCCCTCCTCGTTCCATCGAACATTGCCCGGATAGGCCAGGTGCCTCAGCGGCGCCAAGACTTGCACGGCGAGAAACACGGCGGCCAGAATCAAGGCAGCCTTCATATGCCACGGCAGTGGCCTGTCGTCGATTCGGAGCGTAGTTGGCAGCACACGGGGCTCCGCAGGACTGGGCAGCCCGCGCAGCCGCCTCAAGACTCGCGACGGCCAATCCGGGTCGAAGAAGATGAGCGCCGCGCCTATCATCACCCAGGGAAACACTCCTATGGTGGGGAACAGCACGCCTGTGAGGATGTGGAACGTGACAAGCACCGCGAATGCGACGGGCCGCGTCCTCCTGAACAGCAGCCAGCCCACAATGGTCAGGTCGAACAGGGCGCCGGTCCAGCTCATGGCGTACGGCAGCCACGGCTCCCTCGCCAGCCAGCCGAGAAGCGGCGCGTCTGTGCTGTTGAACAGCCATATGCGCAGGGGTTGCGCGTTGAACAGCCAGTCCGGGTTGACCTTGGCGAGTCCTGCAAATGCGTAGACCATGCCTATCTGCGCCCGCAACATCCACACTGCGGCGAGCGGGATGGCGGGCTGGGCGTCGGTCGGCGGCGCCCTCCGCGAGTCCAACGACATCGCCCGGTTCAGCGGCAGGAAGATCATGATGAGGCTGATCAGGCTGATGAAGTAGTAGTGGTTCAGGTACGTCGCCTTGTCTATAAGCTCAACGTAGGTGAAGAGCAGGAAGAACGCCGTGATCGCAAGCTTGTAGCGGTATCCCAGGGCAACCCCGAGGCTCGCCAGCCCGAGCAGGGCGAAGTGCAGGTACATGCCCCAGCCGGGCCAGGGCTTGACCCACCCGAACCCGTAGTAGCTGAAGTGGTACGCCGGCTCGATGTACAGCTCGCCGATCCAGCCGTTGGCCGCGAAGCGAATCACGGCGGCCACGCCAAGCAGCCCGAAGGCGATGCGGAATGCGGCTGCGGACTGTGGCGAGACGGGCCGCCGCCCGGCGCGGATGACTCGGCTAAGCACGTGGACGCCGCCCTTGGAGGCATGTGTCGCTCCTGGCAGCGGCGCCGGCACAGCAACTGAGGTCGACATAGCCGGGACGCTCCCCTACCGCTGGCTGTCGCCGTCCGTGTCCGTGAACCCGACGGACACCCCCAGCAGGCTCACCACCTCGGTCGAGACGGTGACCTGCACGTCCTGGAGAGCGTTGTGCACGGCGACAACCTGCTCCGGCCGCTCCCCTATCGCGACGCGCAGTGTGCCCTCCACGGCGTCGATGGCCGCAATTGCGGCCGTGAACTGCTCGCGCAGGCGTCGGTCGGTCTCCTCCGAGAGTGCGACGACGAGGTGTGAGACGCCGAGGCCTTCCTCACCGCTTCCCTCGTAGATGGCCTGCATACCGAGTATCTCGTTCCGCAGGTCGTGCAGGCCGTTGTCTGCGGCGGTGCCGGGAATTAGGGTCAGGTCTGGAGCGTCGCCGCGGAGTCCCAGGGCCGATGCCATTCGCATGTCCACGGCGTCCCGGATGAGGAACACCTGCGTGCGCACCACGTCAGCCACGGCAGCCTTGGGTAGAGCTGACACGCCGGCCCTGTCTGAGAAGTAGTCCTTGTAGGGCGGTCGCCCCTCTGCGCCGTCCACCCATTCCTGCAGGATGGCGTCGGTCTCCGTGCGGGCGACCTCCGTCAGCGCAGTCAGGTAGGCGCAGAGAGCTTCTGTGGCATTGGAGCCTGCCGGGGTGTTGTCGGCGAAGAGCAGGTACTCTATGGCGCCAAAGCCGCGAAGGTTTGACGCCAGCACCTCGCGTACCTCGTCCGTCGACAGGACGCGCCCACTTGCCAGCATCTCGTCCATGCCTGCAACATTGGTCGGCGACCAGTCGACCAGCCTGACGGAGCGTCTGTCCATCACCGGGCCGAACCACATCGCCTCCGTCCGCATCCAGGACGCCCGGGCGTCGCGCCAGGACTGCCGCGCGGCCTCCAGAGACGCCTCGCTCGGCGAGCTGCACAGCGCATCCACGTCCTGGTCCATCTGCGCCACGTCCTCGGCGGCGGACTGGTAGGTCGGAACGACAACCTCGTCCGTGAGGCTGACCAGTACGTCCCGGTCAGAAGCGCCGCCCGACCCGCATCCCGTCAGGACGGCCAGGAGCAGGCATGAGGCCAACATGGATATTGACAGGGTGTGTCGCAAGTCAGATGGACTCCAGGAAACGGATGAGAGCGCTTCGCTCCTCAGCGGAAAGCTCCATGAAGAGCATACGAGACCCCTCGGCCTCCCCATTATGCCACAATATTGCCTCCTCAAGGCTGCGGGCGCGCCCGTCGTGCAGGAACATGGTGTGACCGTTCACAGTCTCCACAAGGCCTATGCCCCAGAGCGGCGGAGTGCGCCACTCGGTGCCCGACGCCTGCCCATCCGGGCGGTTGTCGGCGAGGCCGGGGCCCATGTCGTGCAGCAGCAGGTCGGTGTATGGGAAGATCACCTGCTCGCGCAGCGGCTCCAACGGGTGGGAGTCGTCCGTCACGTGACGGGGGGTGTGGCAAACGGAGCACTGGGTCTCAACGAACAGGCGAGCGCCCTGCTGCACTGTTTCGTCCTCCACGTCGCGCATTGCCGGCACTGCGACGGTCTGTACGTACACGGTCACCTTGGCGAGACGCTCGTCGGGAATCTCCGGCGAGCCGCCGCTGATGGCCATCCCGCACGCCTCCTGGGCGGAGGTGCAGTTCTCATCCGGGAAGATGGTGGACGTGATCCCGATGTCGCCGAGGAAGGCGCCGGCGGCCTGCTGCTCCACCGTGGGCTGGTTGGACTTCCACCCGAATCTGCCGAGCGCAGGCTCGCCCTTCCGAAAGTCCCAGACGTAGTTGGGGCGGCCGGATATGCCGTCGCCGTCAGCGTCGTCCGCGTCCGCGAGCTCCAGGATGCGGCTTTCGGGTATGGCCTCCAGCAGCCCCATGCCGATGGTTGCAGGCGCTACGCGCGGCGAGATCAGGACGTCCGGGTGAAGCGGGCCAAACGCCAGGTCTTCGATGGCGTAGACGGGCTTGCGCAGGCTGTATTCGGTCCCGTCCGGGTACTGGCCCTTGATCTCCTCGTAGGTGACGAGCATGCGTCCCTCGACAGGCACACCCAGGATTGACCTGTCCTGGAGCTGGTCGCCGTACGTCGGCTCGTCAATGACGCCGCCGCTTCCATCGGGGATGCTCAGGCGGAAGAGCAGGCCGCGCTCGGGGTCGTCCGGATTGTCGGGCGGCTTGCCCCTGCCGTCGAGGGTGTGGCAGGAAGAGCATGACAGGGCGTTGTGGGTCGGCCCAAGGCCATCCCTTGCCTCTGTGCTGGCGGGCGCGGCCACCCAGTTCTGGTTGAAGAAGCTGTCGCCCACCTCGAATGTGCGCCTGGTCTCGTTGTCCAGGTTGCGAGCGGACATCTCGAAGGCGCTTCTGTTGGAGGTGAAAGCCGTGGTGTCTCCTCCCAGGCGTTCGTCGTAGACGAGGCTCAGGTCTATCCTGTCGCCTTCAGCCAGGCAGGCGGCGACGAACAATGCAGCGACCGCCAGCACCAGAACTGGTGCTAGCGGTCGCCATAAGGAGGGGCCCTGGTTGAACAAGCGAGGCATTCGCTCCTAGGTCACGCTGATGGTGATCCCCACTTCCTCCGCAGCCGTGACGATCGTGTCGGTCTGGTTTTCCAGCGAGATAATGGTCTCCAGCACCGCACGACGGCGAGCGTCGCTGTCTGCCAGGTCTTGTGTGAGAAGGCTGTCAAATGGGTTTGGGATGGCCTGGGCGAGAGCAACGGACTTCTTTATCTCATTCCCCAGAGACTCCGCAAGCTCCTCGTTCTCAGAGGCGATCAGGTCCTTGACGCCGGGGCCGGAAACGCTGCCATATTCGCCGAAATACACGCGCTGGACTCCGAGCGCATTGGCAATGATGTCTGCGTTGGTGTTGTCGGCGAAGCAGGAGTGCTCGTCCTCCTGAGAGCGCTCCTCGTAGGCGACGGTCATCCGCTCACCCGCCAGCTCACCGCGGCTCATCTCGCCGATCCCGGTGATGATGTCCGTGAGAGCTTCGTCGGTGTCCTTGGACACGAACTGCGAGCGGTAGTTGCTCTTGCCCGGCGCCCACGCTTCCACCATGTCCTCAAGGTGGCCCATCAGAAGGTTGGATGCCACTGCGAGGTAGGTGCCGCGCCTGTCGGCGTTCTCGTTGACCGTGTAGTCCTCGACGGGGCGATAGCCGGGACCGTCTGCGTTCAGGTCCTGGCCCCACAGCAGGAACTCAATTGCGTGCCAGCCAGTGGAGACGTTCTCTTCGCCACCCTCTTCATTGAGTGAGATCAGCAGGTCCGCGTCAATCACGGGGAAGTCACCGGGCTTGTTGATGATGCCTGCGCTGGGATCGCCTTCCACGTAGTCAATGTATGACTCGTCCAGAGGCCAGGCGTTGATCAGCCCCTCAGGGCCGTCCTGCTCGTTGTCGATGGGGCCTTCGTAGAACCGGTATATCTCGGTTACGCCGTAGTCGTCGCGGGCTCGAAGCCAGGCGTGCTTGGCCGCGTCCAGCCGTGCCTGCGAAGGCGAAGCCAGGAATCTGTCGACGGCAATGTCCAACTCCTTCGCAGTCGCCAGGCTCTTCGCATACGAGGCGTACGCGCCGGCGGCGTAGTTGTCCACCACGCTCTGCCTGATGTCTCCGTCACCCTCATCACACGCCGCAAAGGCCGCGAGGCCCACGAGCGAAATGATGAGCACGAAAATCACCTTCTTCAGCATCTTCTTCTCCTTATTGAGGTCGAGTGCGGGCGCTAGCAGCGCAGCGCCTTATCTCCTGCGCTGAACATCGTTCTAGGAGGCCATACCTCGAAAGGCTAGACCAGACACACTATACTATTGCGTACTACCTTTGTCAACTACATTGTCTGCACGACTTTTCTCATGTAGTGAAGCGAAGCAGCATGCGTCAGATAACCAATATTCGCAGAGCGGAATGGGGCAAGCCTGCAATAGGAGCCTGCGAATGGCTCGTTATTCCGTTCACAGTCCAGGCAGAATCTCGCGCATTCGATGGTGTGCTTGAGCGATACCCATGCAGGTACGGGATTGACGTTGCGAGATCGGCCTGCACGTGTTCTCAGGGGCGCTTAGTTTGACAATAGGGCAAGAGTAAATATATACTAACCAGCGTCCACTGGGCCATTTCGGAGAAGGAGAGTAGATTGAAGAACTCAAGCGTTGGAGGACAGAGCAGATTCTGGATCGCATTAGCGCTTTTCTCGCTGGCAATTCCCCTGACTGTATTGGCATGCTCGGAATCGGAACCTACGGCGACCAGCACCGTACCACCTACTCACACAGCGGCGCCCGCAGCAACCCCGACTCCCGAACCCACGGCCACACAGGAACCCACTAAAGCGCCAACCGCGGCCCCAACCCAGGCTCCCACCCCCACACAGCCCCCCACCGAAACTCCCGTGCCCGAGCCAACACCCCCACCGACTCTTGAGCCTACGTCTACCCCGGAGCCGGTAGCTGAGCACTACCCACTCGAAGTCGTCGACATGCTGGGTGTCACGGTTAAGTTGCAGGCCAAGCCGACTCGCATCGTCAGCATCAGCCCCACGTCCACAGAGATGCTGTACGTTGCCGGCGGAGCGGCAATTGCTCGCGACTCAAGCTCTACCTTCCCCAGCGAGGTCATTGACCTGCCGGAACTGGGTGGCGCCTACTCGCCCAGCTTTGAGGCAATCGCTGCCCAGAGGCCCGACCTGATAATCATCGAGGCTCTGACGCAGGCCAGATTCCTTGGTCCGCTGTCGCAGCTGGGCGCGCCCGTTGTGGCTGTCCGGGCCACGTCTCTCGAAGACGTGACCAAAGGCATCATGCTCCTTGGGCAGATAATCGACAACGTTGAGGAAGCAGATCAGGCTGCGCAGGGAATCTCAGAGCGCGTTTCGGAGGCTATCGAAGGTTCGGAAGGCGGTAGGAGCGTCCTGATTCTGATATCGGACGCGGACAGGAACCTCTACGCCGCCAAGCCCCAGTCCTATCCCGGCGCCATTGCCGCGATGCTGCAGCTGTCCAATCCGGCCTCAGAGCTGCCGGACAGCGGGACATTTCCGGGCTTCGCTCTTCTTCCTCCTGAGCAGCTATTCGTCATGAACCCGGACATCCTCTTCACCATCACGCCCGCGCCGGAACCGGCGCCGCGGCTCTCCGCAGGACTGGCTGCCGCACCACCGCTCGCACAGCTTCGGGCGATTGCAAGCGGTCAGCTGCACGAGCTCGACCACGTGATATTCCTGCGCAACCCCGGGCCGCGCATTGCAGATGCCGTTGAGGCCATGGCGGAGCTGCTGGGAGGCTCCTCATAGTTGCATCGCCATGTCATCGTACTGACGGCACTCGTTGTTGCACTGCTGGCGGGCTGTGTAGCAGGCGTCGTCTTCGGTAGCGCCAACCTGGGCGTCTCCACGCTTCTGAGGGCGCTGTTCACCGACGGCGGCGACCCCACGGCAGAGGTGATCGTCCGCTCGATTCGCGTGCCCAGGGTCGCGGCCGCCCTGGTGGTTGGCGCGTCCCTCGGGGCCGCCGGCGCGCTCATCCAGAGCGCAACACGCAACCCGCTGGGCGACCCACAGCTCTTCGGCCTTGGCGGCGGAGCTGCCATCGTGCAGGCCCTGGCCATGGCCGGTGTGCTGAGCACGGGCGCTTGGGGGCTGGCCACACTGTCGGTACTGGCAGCAGTGGCCGGCGGTCTCCTGATCTCCCTCCTGGCCTCTCGCGAGGCCCTCACGCCCGCTCGCCTCGCCCTCATCGGCGTGTCCATCGGCGCCCTCACCGCCGCGATCGCCGCTGCAATCTTGACGCACGCGCGCGTCTTCAGCCTGCAGGCGCTCGCCCTCTTCAGCGGCAGCCTCGCCAACCGCGGCTGGACCGACGTCACGCCCGTCCTGCCATTCCTCGCGCTCGGCGTGCTGCTCGCGACCATCGCCGCTGGCCGCCTCAACCTGCTCGTCATCGGCGACCGGCTCGCCGGTCACCTCGGCGGCAGCCCCAAGCTCACGCGCCTGCTCGCCATGTCGGCCGCCGGCGTCCTGGCAGGCGCTGCGGTGGCCCTCGCAGGCGTTGTCGGCTTCGTCGGCCTGCTCACCCCGCACGTCGCACGGCTGATCGTCGGCAACGACGCTCGCAGCGTCATGGCATTCTCCATCCCCGCAGGCGCGCTGGTTGTCCTCTACGCCGACCAAATCTCGCGCCTCGTCTTCATGCCTGCTGAGATCCCCGTCGGCCTCGTCACCACCGCGCTCGGCGCGCCCGTGATGATCTGGGTGGCAAGGAGGCTGCGATGACGCGCCTCACAGGCGGTGGCGCATGACCGCCACCATCCAGCTGGACGCCGTATCCTTCTCCTACGGCGCGACGCCCATCCTCAACGCCGTCTCCGCCTCCGTCTCGGTCGGTGAGTTCGTGTGTCTACTCGGCCCCAACGGCGCTGGCAAGTCGACTCTCGCCCAGCTCATCGCCGGTGAGCTCGCGCCTGCGCACGGCCGCGTCGCCCTGGTCGATGCGCCCGCCGCCGACGCATCCGCGCCCGCTCGCCGCGTCGCCTACCTGCCGCAGGACGTGCAGGACCCGCCGTTCGTGGCTGTCCGAGAGCTCGTCACCCTCGGCCGCTTCCGTCCGCGCGCCACGCTCGGCTGGCGCATCAGCGCGCAGGACAAAGCGGCCGTCCAGCGCTGCATCGCCCGCTGCCTGCTGGAGCCGCTCGCCGACCGTCCCTTCGCGCAGCTCTCCGGCGGCGAAAAGCAGCGCGTCTGGCTCGCCTTCTGCCTCGCACAGGAGCGCGACTTCCTGCTGCTGGACGAGTCGCTGCACAAGATCGACCACGCAACGCGTGACCTGTTCTTCAGCATGCTCTCTGATCTCGCCGCTGACGGCATGGGCGTCATCCTCATCACCCACGACCTGGACATGGCCATCCGCCACGCCCACCGCATCATGGTCCTCAACCACGGTGCCCTCGCCTACAACGGCCCACCCAACCGCATCATCTACACCCTCATGTAGCCGCCGCACCCAAATCCCTTCCCCCGTCCGCGGGGGAAGGTTAGGATGGGGGCCGCCCCAAGCAATTACCCCGCTCATCCTGAGCCTGTCGAAGGACATGAGCGGGCAGCACTCACCCACCCCAACAGTCACCAAGCGCACCACCGTATCCGTCATTGCGGCGCAAGCCGCAATCCAGCCCCCCCCTCTCCCGTAGGGGCGCCCCTCGTGGGCGCCCTCCCCCAACCTCCCCCAACACAAAAGAAGAGAGGGGCCTCGCGGCCCCTCTCTTCATCTCACTCCTACTCTCGCCTGGCTGCTAAGCCTCCCGCCCCTATCTCCTCCGCACCACGAAGAAGATCACTGCCACCACCACTATCGCCACGATGATCAACAGGATGATCACCACCGGGAATCCGGGCTCCTCCTCAGGCTCCACCGGCGCTGTCGTCGCCGTCGGTGCCGGCGGCGCCGTCGTTGCTGTCGGCGCAGGCGTCGGCGCTGCCGTCGGCTCAGGCTCAGGCGTCGCCGTCGGCTCAGGCATCGCGGTCGGTGCCGTCGTCGCCGTAGGTGGCGCCATCGTCGGCTCAGGCTCAGGCGTCGCCGTCGGCGCGGTTGTCGCCGTAGGCGGCGGTGTCGTCGCCGTTGGTGCTGCCGTAGCCGTAGGCGCAGGCATCGTCGCCGTCGGCACAGGCGTCGCCGTCGCAGGCTGACGCGTCGCCGTCGGCGCAGGCGTCGCTGTTGGCTCAGGAGCCGTCGTCGGCTCAGGCGTCGGCGTCGCATCCTCATCCACGTCAGTCACATTGATCGTCACCGTGCCGTGGTCCGCTGCGCCCAGCGGGTCGGACGCCCTCACACGCACCACATAGCTGCTCTTGCTCTCAAAGTCCAGCTCCGTGCCCTCACCAACCGTGATCTGGCCCGTGCTGCCGTCGATCTCGAACAGCCCCTCGTCATTGCCCGGCAGGAACGAGTACGTCACCTCATCCCCGTTCGCGTCCGTTGCCGTCACCGGGTCGCCCACGTTGGCGCCCTCATCCGCGCCCTCCGCTATCGAGCGCTCCTGCACGATTCCGCCGTCAAACGCCGGCCGTACGTTCGCACCCACTGGCGGCACTGCTGTCGCTGCCGGCGGTGGCACTGGCGTCGGTACCGACGGCGGTGGAGGCGCAGCGCCAACCTGCAGGCTGGACACGCCGCCGACGCTCGTCTCAACGCGGTTGCTGTCCCTCAACGTTCCGCTGAACGTGTAGGTGCTGGCCGCGGCCGGCGCCGTCACCACGTAGCTGAACGAAGTCTCTCCCTGGAGGGTGAAGCTGACAGTCTGGCCGCTCCTCGAGACCTGGAAGCTGTCAAGACTGCTGGACACGTAGTCGAATCCGGCGGGCAACGTCTCCGTCAGCCGCCCGAAACCTCCGTAGTTGGAGACGGCAATCCTGACCGTCACGCTCCCGCTTGGGGCCGCAGTGGACGGGGAGAACGAACGAGAAGCAGGCGCCGCCTGCCCCTGAACCGTTATGTTCGACTCGCCGGTCACATTATGGCTGGCCCTCTGGGAGTCACTTAGTTGGCCGGAGAAGCTGTACGCCCCTGCCGTGCCGGAAGCGGTCACCACGTAGGTGAATGAACTCTCCCCTTGCAGGGTGAAGCTGGCAGTCTGGCCGCTCGTCGAGACCTGGAAGGTGTCAAGACTGCTGCGCACATAGGTGAACCCCGCGGGCAGCGTCTCAGTCAAGCGTCCGAACCCACCATAGTTGGCCACGGAAATGGTCACGGTGACCTCAGCGCCCGCAGCCACAGTAGACGTGCTCAGCGCGCGGCTCGCGCTCGCTGCCGCCCCGCCTGTCACAGTTACGCTGGAAGCTCCGCCGACAGCCTGGGTGGCCCTCTGGGAGTCCCTTAGCTGACCGGAGAAGCTGTACGACCCTGCCGTGCTGGAAGCGGTCACCACGTAGGTGAATGAGCTCTCCCCTTGCAGAGTGAAGCCGACATTCTGGCCGCTCGGCGTGACCTGGAAGCTGTCAAGACTGCTGCGCACATAGGTGAACCCCGTGGGCAGCGTCTCCGTCACCCGTCCGAATCCTCCGTAGTTGCTCGCGGTGATCGTCACCGTCAGCTCGGCGCCCGCCGCAACCGTGGCCGAGCTCAACGCCCGGCTCGCGCTGGCGCCGGAGGTCTGCGCGGCCTGCACTGTCACGCTGGAAGCGCCGCCGACATCAACATTGTTCCTCTGGCCGTCCCTTAGCTGGCCGGAGAATGAGTGGCTGCCGGCCATACTGGAAGCGGTCACTGTGTAGGTGAATGAACTCTCCCCTTGCAGGGTGAACCTGACCTCCTGGCCGCTCGGCGTGACCTGGAAGTCCTCAAGACTGCTGCTTACGTAGGTGAACCCCATCGGCAGCGTCTCCGTCACCCGCCCGAATCCTCCGTAGTTGGAGACGTTTATCGTCACCTCAACCTGGCCGCCCGCCGCAACTGTCGCGCTGTCAAACGACCGGGTCGCCGTAGCTGTAGATTGCGCAGTCACAATGCCCAACCCCAGCATGCTCACCAGGACCATCACCAGGCCGGTCATTATTATCGCTAAGCTTCTCTTTGTGAACAAAGCTTTCCTCGCTTTCCAACCCTGGCTGCCTCAACGATTGCTCGCTGAAGCAGCCAGGATGGTTGCCTATTCCTCTTCTCCGACCGGCTCTAGCTGTCCAGGTAGAGATTGATGACGCCGATCACGTCCGCCCTGCTGGGAGCGCCCGTGCCCCCGTCAAGGTAAGCGTTGATCGCTGTGATGACCTCAGACCTCTCAATTGAGCCGTTGCCGCTCGTGTCAAACCTCTGGAGCAGCGTCTGCCCCGCCGCATCCTCATCCACGTCCGTCACCGTCACGGTCACCGTGCGCGTGTCCGACTCGCCGTTGGCGCTCGCGTTCAGCGTCACCGTGTAGGTGTTGTCGCCGTCCGCAGATCCCGGGTTCTCGTAGTCCGGCGAACTCCTGAACATCAGCATCCTGCTCGCGCCGCTCCCGCTGAGCCTGAAGTCGCTGCGGTCGGCGCCGGTCAGCCTCCACGTGGCCGAGGCCGCGTTCGGCCCCATCGCCGTGTAGGTGGCCACTGCTCCCGATCCGTTCTCAGGGTAGCTCTCTGAGGTCGAGCCAGATATCCTCAGTCCGGTCGCAGGAACCAGTGTGATCGCGGGCTTTTCGTTTCTGTCGGTGACGGTCACTCTCACTGCCCGGTCGTCGTGCATCGTGCCGTCCGAGGCCCGCACTGTCACCTCGTAGACGTTGTCCCTGTTCGCATCCGCTGGCTTCTCATAGTCAGGCTTCGTCCTGAAGGAGAGCGCGTCATCGGAAGTGAGGGTAAACCTGGCAGCGTCCGGCCCCATCAGCGACAAGTTGACAAGGACGCCATCCTGGTCACTCGCTGCGTAGACTGCCGAGTCGGCTTCCGCTGCAGTTGTCGTAGGATCATCGTCGCTGTCCGCGTTCTCGTCGACCACTGTGGCGCCTTCCGCGACGCTCGCCATCTTGTACCCGCTGCTGAACTTCGGCTTCTCGTCCACGCTCGTAATTGTGATGGTGACGGTCGCCGGGTCAGAAACGGCGCCAGCAGAGTCCGTCGCGGTGACGGTGACTGTGCATGAGGTATCTGCAGCTGCCCCAGCATCTGCGCAAGAGCCAAGGGTGCCCGCGACTGCCACGGCCGTCCCTTCGCGATCCAGGTCCACCGAGGTCTTTATCTGGCCAGTCTTCTGGTCAATCTCGAATCTAGCCGCGTCGGCCCCCCCAAGCGTGTAGCTCAGAGCGTTGTTGATGTCGTCGGTGGCCTTCACCGGTGCGCCGACATTCTTGCCCTTCTTGCCCTCGTCCACGCTCCTCTTGATCGTAGACGGTGAGAACACAGGAGCGTCATTGCTTGACCGGGCCGCCAGCACAGGATAATCAGAGGTCAGGACCGCGGACTCCTCACGACCGCCTCCGACGGCGTCGACGGTGTAGGACACCATCACTCTGAGCCGCTTGCCGACGTCTTCAGTAGTCGTGGTGTATTCCGCGCTGGTCGCGCCGCTGATCCTGGCACTCCCTCTATGCCACTGCCACCTGACGTTTTCTGTAACGGTCTTGGTGCCACCTTCTATGTCGCCATCAGTCGCGCTGGCCGTCAAAGTTGCACCGACCTGGAACTGCACTATCGGCTTGGCGGGCGGTATGTTCGCCGCCAAGGCGCCATCGCCATCTGGGTCGACGGTCCAGGTGATCTTCCCCGTCTCGGCTAGGTTTGTAACCTTGACGGTCACGTCGAACGTATCGGTATTCGGCGTTGCAGCAGTGTCGGTTGCAGTCACCGTTGCCGTGTAGGTGTTGGAATCGTCATCGTCACCGCCCGTGGGCGCCTCAAAGTCCGGGGAACTGAGAAACTCTAGCACCCCGTTCGAGCTGCCAATCTTGAAGTCAACCGTGCCGGCCCCTCCGTCGGCCACACTCCATGTGATCGTGTCGTCCTCAGGATCCGTCGCCGTGAAGGTGGCCACCGCAGTCTTGCTGTTCTCTGGGTAGCTCACGCTGTTCTTGCCCGCAACGGTCGGCTTTTCGTTTTCGTCGGTGACGGTCACTCTCACTGCCCGGTCGGCATTCATCGTGCCGTCCGAGGCCCGCACTGTCACCTCGTAGACGTTGTCCCTGTTCGCATCCGCCGGCTTCTCGTAGTCAGGCTTCGTCCTGAAGGAGAGGGCCCGCGCGTCGGTGAGCTGGAACCTGGCCCCGTCCGGCCCTATCACGCTGTAAGTAAGGCTTCGGCCATCCTCGTCACTCGCCGTGTAGATTGCTGAGTCAGCGTCTACTGCAGTTGTCGTAGGATCATCGTCGGTGTCCGCGTTCTCGTCGACCACTGTGGTACCTTCCGCGACGCTCGCCATCTTGTACCCGCTGGTGAACTTCGGCTTCTCGTCCACGTTCGTGATTGTGATGGTTACGGTCGCCACTGGGTCAGAAACGGCGCCAGCGGAGTCCGTCGCCGTGACGGTGACTGTGCAGGAGGTATCTGGACTGCCGGCAGAGGCGCCCGCGCAAGAGCCAAGGGTGCCCGCGACTGCTACCGCACCACCTTCGCGATCCAGATCCACCGAGGTCTTTATTTGGCCGGTCTTCTGGTCAATCTCGAATCTGGCCGCGTCGTCGCCCCCAAGCACGTAGCTCAGAGCGTTGGTGATGTCGTCCGTCGCGGTCACGGGTGCGCCGACAGTCCCGCCCTTCTTGCCCTCGTCCACGCTCCTCTTGACCGCAGCCGGTGAGAACTCTGGCGCGTCGTTGCTCGACCGGGACGCCAGCACCGGGTAATCGGAGGTCAGGGATGCGGATTCCTCGCGCGCCGTAGGGGAGACATTGTAGAACGCTTCGACGCGGAGGTACATGTTAACGTCGTCGGTCGTCGTGGTGTAGGAGGCGCCGGTCGCGCCCTTGATGGCCGTCCACGGGCCGGTCTTGCTGGGAGACCTGTGCCACTGCAATCTTTCGGTTACGTCCTTGGTAGTGGTCAGAACGTCGCCATCTGTCACGCCACCAGTTGCCGGGACACTCAATGTTGCCCCAACCTGGAACTGCACTATCGGCTTCGCGGGCGGCACGTTCGCCGTCAAGTCGCCATCGCCATCTGGATCTACGGTCCAGATGACCTTCCCAGTCTCGGCTTCGTTTGTAACCTTGACGGTCACGTCGAACGTCTCGGTATTCGCCGTAGGCGTTGCGGTGTCGGTTGCAGTCACCGTTGCCGTGTAGGTGTTGGAATCGTTGGCGTCGCCGCCCGTGGGCGCCTCGTAATCCGGGGAACTGAGAAACTCTAGCACCCCGTTCGAGCTGCCAATCTTGAAGTCAACCGTGCCGGCCCCTCCGTCGGCCACACTCCAGGTGACCGTATCGTCCTCAGGGTCCTCGGCCGTGAAGGTCGCCACCACTTCCTTGCTGCCCTCAGGGTAGCTGATCGTGGTGTCCTGAGCGGACGCGGATCTATGCAGGAACAAAGCCAGCAGAGATGCCGCGAGGAGTATTCCAGCTATCAAGACAATCTGTCTAGCCTTGTGGTCCAGAGCCAATCTATACATTTGATGCCTCACTTAGACAGTATTCTGTGACGCGCCTGCCTGCGCGTATATTCCACACTAGGGGGGACTCTACCAAGACATTCCCGCCATGTCAATACCCCATTCCCCATTTATTACAGCGCTCCCTCCACGATATTCCCCGGCGAAGTCTCCCCCGCCCCTCCCCCTCCCCCTCCGTCATTCCTGCGAAAGCAGGAATCTATCACCCTCCCTCTCAGCCCGCTCATCCTGAGCCTGTCGAAGGACATGCGCGGGCCATATCCCCCCATCCCAACCTTCCCCCACAAGGGGGGAAGGAGCAAATTCTCTCCCCCTCGATGGGGGAGAGTCAGAGTGGGGGCGACCCTTCCGTCATTCCCGCGCACGCGGGAATCTATCACCCTTCCCTCCTCCTCCAGGTGCTAGACCCCCGCCTCCGCGGGGGTGACGGGAGTGGGGGCCGCCCGCCGCATTGTCCGTCATTCCTGCGAAAGCAGGAATCCAGTCCCTCCCTCCCCTGGACTCCTGCCTCCGCAGGAGTGGCCACGATGGACGGCGGCCACCTTCACTGTCATTCTGAGCGCAGCGAAGAATCCAAAGCACTCGCCCTCGCAGCAGCAGCAAAGCCGACCACATGCCCTGGATTCTTCGTCGCACCGCTCCTCAGAATGACACCCGACGACGCGTGCCACCGCCACCGTCATTGCGGCGAAAGCCGCAATCCAGTCCCTCCCGGCCCGCTCATCCTGAGCCCGTCGAAGGACATGCGCGGGCCACCATCCCCCCAAACCAACAACCCCCGCCGCAGCCACGCACGACCGCACCGGGGACAGAAACCACCCACTCACTCGCCAAGCCGTCAGGCAAACACCCGAATATCCCTCTCCTCCATAAACCCACTCGCAGCAGCCCGGTCCCCCTCACACTCAAACACATCATCCAGGTCCACCCCCTCCGACACGTACAAGAACGACGCCCACATCAGCTCGCCGCCCTCCCCGTAGCCCACGTATCGGCTCTCATCCAGCTGCACCGTACGCGCAGACACGCCCGCCCGCAGAGTCACGTGGATCGCATCCTCATCCTCATAATGTCGGCACTCCATAGCAGCCCCCCCTAAACAGCGTATACCGCAATCATCTCAGCAGTACCTGCGAAGACCGGGCCCATCAGCACCTTGATCGCCCTGCCATCCCGCGTCCGACCCCTACACCAAAGCTGTCCCGCCCTGCGACCAGGCCACGACTCCCGGTAGTTTCTCACCACCTCAATCGCCTCATTCAAGTCGATCCCCTGACCCGCCAGCAGCGCCTCCCTCACATAACGCCCAGCCAAAACCGATGCCGTCGCGTATGGATTACCAGACAAAGCCATAAATCGCCGCCCCCAGGCGCACCTAGCATACCACACCCGCCTCCCCAACAGTGACGACGTGTGCCACCTCCACCGTCATTCCCGCGCCTTTCCCTCCGTCATTCCTGCGAAAGCAGGAATCTATCACCCTTCCCTCCTCCTCCAGGTGCTAGACCCCCGCTTTCGCGGGGGTGACGACGTGTGCCACCGTATCCGTCATTGCGGCGAAAGCCGCAATCCAGTCCATCCTCTCCGCCCGCTCAGGGTGAGCCTGTCGAACCACATGGGCGGGCCGAAGCCCCCCCATTGGACGCATCCCCCATCCCCTGCTACCATAGTCCCGCAATGACAACCCCCAACATCGTCAAAGCCCTCAGACTCCCACTCCAAAGGTTCATCCGCACCGAGGAGACCGGCGCCGTCGTCCTCCTCCTCGCCGCCGCAGCAGCCCTCGCCCTCGCCAACTCACCCCTCTCCTCACAATACGCCGACCTCTGGCACACCAAAATCACCATAGACTTCCACATCCTCACCATCACAGAAGACCTCCAGCACATCGTCAACGACGGCCTCATGGCCCTCTTCTTCTTCGTCGTCGGCCTGGAGATCAAAAGAGAGCTAGTCCACGGCGAACTCTCCACCTTCAGGCGGGCCGCCCTGCCCGTAGTAGCGGCCATAGGCGGCATGGCGATACCGGCGCTCATCTACATCGCCTTCAATCCCACCGGCGAAGCGTCCCGCGGCTGGGGCATCCCCATGGCCACCGACATCGCATTCGCCCTCGGCGTCCTCGCCCTGCTCGGCAGACGACTGCCCCCAGAGCTGCGCGTCTTCCTCCTCGGCCTAGCCGTCTTCGACGACCTCGGCGCAATCGCCGTCATCGCAATCTTCTACGTCGACACCATAAGCTGGCTGGACCTCACCCTCGCCCTCGCCACCTTCGCCGCAATGGGCGCCCTCGTTCGCATGGGATACCGCTCACCCATCCTCTACACCGGCCTCTTCTTCATCATGTGGCAGTTCTTCCTCCACTCCGGCGTCCACGCCACCCTCGCCGGAGTCCTCGCGGCGACCCTCGTGCCCGCCGGCGGCGGCGTAGACCGCGACGAGTACGCCCGGCGAGTCCAGGCCCTCATCCGCGAGTTCCGACGCGCCACCACGCAGCACAAAGACGATGAAGCCCAGGCCATCGCCGAGGAAATCGAAAGGCTCAGCCGCGGCACGGAAGGCCCCATGGAGCGCCTGGAAAGCACCATTCACCCGTGGGTCAGCTTCCTGGTGCTGCCCATATTCGCGCTCGCCAACGCCGGCATCACCTTCACGTCCGATACGGTGACCGCCGCCACCTCCAGCAACGTCACAATGGGCATAGCGGCCGGGCTGCTCGCCGGCAAGATCGTCGGCATCGTCGGCTTCACCTGGCTCGCCCTCCGCATGAGGCTCGCAATACTGCCGCGGACTGTGACCTGGGCGCACATCCTGGGTGTAGCGGCCTTGTGCGGAATGGGCTTCACCGTCTCGCTGTTCGTCTCCGCCATCGCCTTCAACGACGCAGACCTGGTGGACCAGGCCAAGATAGGCGTATTCGGCGCATCGCTCATCGCCGGCGCCGCCGGCTATCTCACCCTCCGCCTCGCCAGCCGCCCACCCCCACTCCCCTAAGGCCTCTGTTATCCCCATTCCCGCGAAAGCGGGAATCCATCCCGGCCCGCTCATCCTGAGCCCCGTCGAAGGACATGGGCGGGCCACATCCGCCGCCCACCACAATCACCCTGAGCCGCCACCCTCACTGTCATTCTGAGCGAAGCGAAGAATCCAAAACACTCACCCTCAGAACAGCAGCAAATCACGCCGCATGCCCTGGATTCTTCGTCGCACCGCTCCTCAGAATGACAGCCCAAGGAGTGCCGCCTCCTCCGTCATTGCGGCGCAAGCCGCAATCCATCCCGGCCCGCTCATGGTGAGCCCGTCGAACCATATGCGCGGGCCACCAAATCCCTTCCCCCGTCTGCGGGAGAAGGCTAGGATGGGGGCCCCCACCCCTCACCCCACCACCCTATACACCCACACCCGGTGCATCACCTCCGGCTCCCCCTTCGGCATCGGCTGAAACTCCTCCGTCCGATCCACCAGCTGCCACTTCCCCTGCACCTCCAACTCATCCTGCCTCTCGCGAAATCCGTTGTGCTCGTACACGTCCGGCCGCAGCGAAAACACGATGACCCCGTTCGGCCGCGTAACGCGCACAAGCTCATCCAGCGAGCTTGCCGGCGCGTGGCCCACCGTCAGCACGCCCACCGTGATCACGGCGTCAAAGGAGCCGGTCTCGTAGTCCAGCGTCTCGCCCATCACCATCTGGTGAAAGTCCTCATAGACGCCCTTCTTGCGCGCCTCCTCCAACATCCCCTGCGAAAGGTCCATAGCGACCATGCGCTGATAGCCCATGCTCGACAGTATCTCGCCCACCAGCCCGGTGCCCGCGCCCGCGTCGAGTATTCGAGCGTCCCTGGGCACGTAGCCGGCCAGCACTTCCGCGGCCCTCCGCGGCGACTGATAGTCGAACTCCTCGGATAGATCGCTGTCGTAGTCCTTCGACCACTGGTCGTACCGCTCCTCAAGCTCTCGGTTGTCCCTGGAGGAGTATACCCACTGCACCCTGTTCTGGCCTGTCATAGCCATCTCCTTGAGATTAGGTATCGTCTACTTCTCGCACAGGTAGAATGCCCAGCCAAGCTCGCCGTTCTCCTGGGCTGCCGCCATCTGCTCATACGCGTAGGACAGCTCTGAGAACTTCTGGTCCCGCTCCCCCAGCGGCCGCGTGACGCGGGCCAGGTGCAGGTAGCTGGCGCGCAGGTGCTCCGACAGGTCGACGGCCTCCAGCACGCGGAAGCCCGTCTGCCTCAGCGCGTCCCCGTACGAGTCGAAGCTGAAGTCGGTATCGAAGTAGAGGCGCTCGTAGACGTACTTCCGCGCCGCCTCGCTGATGTCCGGCTTCGGCTTGACCAGGTCATCGAAGATGAAGCGGCCCCCGTCGGACAGCACCCTGTGCGCCTCCTGCAGAGCGGCCCGCTTGTCCGGGATGTGGTAGATGGTGGCCTGGCTCCACACGTGGCTGAAGGCGCCATCCTCGAACGGCAGCGCCGTGGCGGACGCCTTCTCGAACCTGATGCGCTGCCTGAGCGGCTCCGGCGCTTCCTCCAGCGCCTGAACGGCGTTGTTGATGCGCACACCGCTGAGGTCTATGCCGACCACGCTGCACTCGCGGGTCCTGCTCAGCCACATGGCGGTGTTGCCGTTGCCGCAGCCTATGTCCAGCAGCGTGGAACCGGGGAGCAGCCCAGCCTTGTTCGCCATGAACTCGTTGAGGTTGGCACACGCCTTCAGGAAGTCCTGGCCGGTGCGCTCATCGAACAGGCCCCAGTGCAGGCTGCCCTCCGTGTCCCAGAAGGAGCGATACGTTGCGTCTTCGGAGTCGTAGTAGGACTCCGTGACATCCTCAGTGTACGAGTTCATTCGCAGGAATCCCCTCCAGGTAGTCGACGAACCTGTTCTCTCGGTCGACCAGGATCATCCTCGGCTCTACCGGCTGGTCTGTGACCTCGAAGGAGAGAATGACCAGGCAGTCGCCGACTTCGCAGAGCCTCGCGCCCGCACCCTGCACCGATATCGTGCCGGACTCCGGCTCGCCTGCGATCGCATACGTCTCCCACCGGGCTCCGTTGGTGACGTTGCAGAGCATCACCCTCTCATACTCCCACATGCCCACCCTGTCCATCAGGGCCTTGTCGATTATTACGCTACCGACGTATTCGGTGTTGGTTCCAGTGACCCATGCTCTGTGAATCTTGGCGTTGAGCACGATCTTCATGCACACCTCCATTAGCTTTTCAGGTCCTGTTGCTCCTTCGAGCGACGCGGTCACCCGAGGTTCGTCTGGCCTGGACGGCAGCATGAACGGACGTGCAGTGCGTATGCTGATGGGACGCGGATATAGCCTGTAGAGTGCGGCTTACCGGCAACCGGAGCGCGACCCGGCGCAGACGCGCGCGCTCGTACTCGTACCGGCCAGGGAGACTATACGAAAGGAGAATCCCCTAACTGACGGGGAGACACTAAGGATCGCAGGGCAGGGCGTATCTGTAGCGGCGTGAGTTGCTCGATGGCCACGATAGCTGGCACGACGGGCAAGTCGACAGGCAGTTGTGGCTTCTACCGCATTCTATCTGACGGAATTCAAAGCATCCTGCGTCAGAGGAACTTGGGAGCACCATCACGACTCCTTTGGAGTGTTGAAATCGTCAGTCTGACGTGTTCCGGTGGGTTCCTTCTCTACACGGCATACTATCAGCAGGTCACAGGCTTGTCAAATCGAGGCCTGACCTTCGCGCAGGCGTCGCTGCGCGCCTCGCGGGAATTCGACGCGCTCACGCCGGCTCTCAGGCCAGCACACTCTCGGCCGCGCTCACCGCCATTATTATGGCCGCATCCAAGTCCTCCAGCTTCTCTTCCCGCCTGGGCTGAAGGTAGAGAAAGACGACCTCCTTCACCGGCCTGCCACTGACCGCCTTCACGGCGTACGAGTAGGCCCCACCCTGCAGGCGGTAACGCTCCACAGCGGCGGGCGCTTCGGCCTCGCTCACGGCGTCCGTCTTGTAGTCCACCACCACCATGCCGTCCGGCTCCTCGAAGAGCAGGTCTATGAACCCCTGCAGCGAGCCGCTCCCTATGGGCGCAGCAACCGGGACCTCCCGCCAGAAGCGACCCGACGCAACCGCTCGCTTGACGATGTCGCTGTCCACCGCAACCTGTGCCAGGCGCGCCACCTCGGCCTCGCGTCCGTCTATGCCCTCCGCGGCGGCCTGCGCCCGGGCACGCTCAGCAAGCCCGTCGCCGGTCGAAAGGTCGATGGACTGCAGCACTGCGTGGACAGCCCGGCCAACCGACGTGCCTGCCCTGCCCCTTCGCCACGGCTCGGCGTGCTCCTGCTCCGGCTTGTCCACATCGCCGTCCTGTTGCAGGCTCGTGGCAGCGGCATACGATGGACGGCTGAGGAACCTTATGAGCTCCTCGCGTTCCCGCTGCCATTGCTCCCAAGCCTCGACGGTGTGCACCGCCGCCACCTGCGGAGCTTCGGGTTCCGCAGGCTCCCGGTCTGCGACCTCCGGGAGCGCCGCCGCCAGCCCGACGGGCTGCCAGAGCTGTGGCGAGTCCTCCAGGTGGCTGGACATCACCCCGGCCATCGAGTTCTCGCCTCGCGTGTTGTCGGTCCGGCGAAGGCTGAGCACCAGGTGATCGCGTGCGCGGGTGGCAGCCACGTACATCAGGCGCACGTCCTCCGCCTGGGACATCAACTGTTCCCTGGCTCTCAGCTCATCGTAGCCCACGGTGGCAATCCGGTTCTGCTGCGATCCTACGCCAACCTCCACCCTGCCGCTGCTGCGATCGACGAGGACTTCGCCGACTCTAGTGCTGCGGTCGGCGTTGATGCCCGTCACCACGACCACAGGGAACTCCAGCCCCTTCGCGGCGTGAGCGGTCATCACCCGCACCGATTCCTCATCCGATTCCGGCACGGGCGACTCGGTGACCCGCGCCCCTTCCTCCATCTGAGACTCTACCCACTGAATGAAGGCCCGCAGGGAGCCTCCACCGGCCGCGGTGAA
Source organism: Dehalococcoidia bacterium (assembly GCA_034423135.1). Lineage (GTDB taxonomy): Bacteria > Chloroflexota > Dehalococcoidia > Lucifugimonadales > UBA2985 > JAPPHY01. The sequence goes on from DAOUJC010000021.1 coordinate 24,059, forward strand.
CTGCCATGCCCGCTCAACCATGAAGCGGTACCTGCGCCACTGCTCTCGCATCCTCGGGTGACCGGCGGCGGCTTCCATCAGCCGTCTCTCACGAACGAACCGGTCGATCAGATAGGCGGTGGACTGCCAGACGCGCTCCTCGTGGAAGCGACGAAGGACGGACAGCGCCTCCGCCACGGGGCCGGCTGCGCCATCAAGCGGAGCGGAGAGGGAATCAAACCTGCCTCCGTCTCTCACGTGCAGGAACAGGTCAACGTCTGAGCAGCCGAATGCCACAGAGCGGAGGGCGGCCACGGTGGCCACCTGGTCCGCCGGATCATCAATGGCCTTGAGGCAGTTCAGCAGGTCCCGAATCTCCTGCGTCTCAAACACAAGGGACGCGCTCTCCAGTCGATAGGGTACGTCCGCAGCCTCCAGCGCCCTCTCCAGCGCCGGCAGGCCCGTGCGCGCCGGCATGAGGATGCAGATGTCGGAGTACGTGGCAGCCCGATAGGTCTCCTGAGCCGCCTCGTCGGTGGCGTCACGGTTAAGGACCAGCCAGCCCTGATCGACGATCTGGTTCAGAAGCTCCGCGATCTCCGACGCTTCCTGCCGCCTGACGTCGTTGACCCGACCCTCGACGGCCTCGTTGCCCAGCGCCCAGACGCGGGGCCCAACGGCGCTGTCCGTGACTGCCTGCCACCGGGGTGACATCTCCTCGTAGTCGGCCTGCACGTACCGCTCGGCCTCGCCGGAGTCGCCCTCGCTCATCCAGCGCGCAAACAGGTGGTTCACCCAGTCCGTGACGGGACGTTGTGAGCGGAAGTTCTGCACGAGCTTGACGGTCTGCCCGCCGGCCTGCCGCATACGCTCCTGCATCTGCCGCATCTGCTCGACGTCAGCGCGCCGGAACCGGTAGATCGACTGCTTGGGGTCTCCCACTACGAACAGCTTGCCCTTCTCAGGCCGGATACCATCCCAAGAGGCGGGTCTCTCGGCGTCTACCGCGCCATCGGGGGCGTCCTCGGCCAGGAACATTGCTATCTCCGCCTGGATGGGGTCGGTGTCCTGCGACTCGTCGATCATGAGGTGGGTGAACCTGCGGCGGAAGTGATCGCGCACGTCCACGCGGTCGCGCAGCAAGTCCCTTGCCCAGACCAGCAGATCGTGGAAGTCGGCTCTGCCATCCGCACGCCGCCGCTCGGCGTAATCGAGCGCGAAATCTCGCAGCTCGCGAAGGATGTGGACAAAGGCATACCTCAGTGCCCCTTCCAGCTCCGCTGACACGTTGTCGTTGAGTGCTCCCAGCTGCTCCTTTAAGGATGAGCAGGCGTTCCTGCGCGTTTCTGGGTCGGTTTCCCAGTCTGACTGCCTGCCCCTGCTCTGCTTCAGAGGCAAGAGCTTGGACAGCAGCCGGTATGAGGTGACAGAACCGGCCTCGGCCTCAGACAGGCGGTTCAGCGTGCCGCGCTTGGCCTGTACGTGGTTGAAGAGCGCATCCTCACTCCCGAGCCGAGAGAACCCGCAGAGCCTCTCCACTCGCGGCCACTGTTCAAGCACGGCACGGGAGGCATCCCCCTGCGGCGTCGCGCCGGCCTCGAAGTCCACACCTCTGAGGTCGTCGTAGTTCTCATGGAATGCCCGCGCTACCTGCTTGAGACGCTGCAGTGACAGACCGAGGCTCAGCGCGATGGACAGGTGAGGGGCGAGAGCGGAGCCGGTCTCCAGGACGCCGTCCAGCCACTCCTCCCACGCCTCATCGAACCGGAGGCCGGCTGCTATCTCGTCCGTAATCTCGAAGCCCGGCGGCAGGCCGGCCTCCAGAGGCCGCTCGTGGAGCAGCATGCCGGCGAAGGAGTGAAGGGTACGAATCGTGGCCTGATCAAGGTCCGCGATGCCCTGCGCACAGAGCTCCCGCCGACCTTCGTCCGGGGCTGTCTCCATTTCCCGTTCCAGCCCTTCACGGATGCGGTACCGGAGCTCGGCGGCGGCGGCCTCCGTAAACGTGATGGCTGCGACGCGGTCCAGGGTGGTCTTGCCTTCCGCCACCAGGTTCACCATCCGTGCGACCAGGCTGTGGGTCTTGCCGGTCCCCGCGCTGGCCTCCACGAACAGGGTCTCTTCCAGCTCGTGCTCTATGATGTGCCGCGAGGCCTCGTCGCTCGGCCTGAACCCGGCATTCCGGTCTGAACCTGCGGGTGACCCCTGGGCCATGCTACTCCCCGCTCGCGTCGGAATCGCTAGCCTCAGCAAGCCTGACGTACGAGGCCAGCAGAGGGACGTCCTTCTTGCGCCGCCACATGTCCACGCGCCTCGAGGGGCACAGGGAGTCGAAGTCGCAGTAGCGGCAGTTGTCCGGCTTGCCCTCGCGGCCAATGGGACCTGGATTAGCGGGAAATACGCCCTCCCTTATGCCTTCGACTATGGTGGAAACACCAAACCGGAACCGCTCGGCGGTTTCGTCGTCGTCGACGTGCAGAAACTCCTTCGGACGCAGGGCGAATGCGCCCCGATTGGTGGCGAACCAGTACGCGGCCTTGACCACGGCGGCGGGCACCATCCGGCGTGCTGCAAGCGAGTAGACGCCAAGCTGCAGCCGCCTTCCATTGTCGATCGGGTCACTTTCCAGCTCCCGGTAGGGTGATGCGCTGCCGGTCTTGTAGTCGATGACCATGACCTCGTCGCCGGCGGCGTTCACGTCCAGCCGGTCGATGATGCCGCGAAACCTCAGGCCCGTGGCCTCGTCCGTCACCTCCGGCGACTGCCCGCCCAGGCCGAACCTCGCCTCAGTCATCACACGCCCTGTCCCGAACTCCCCTCTCAGCCGTGCCTCCTCTTCCAGGAACGACGCAAGGTCGTCGCGGATGTCCTGCCTGGTCAGTTGCCAGAGCAGCGGCTTGCCGGTCACGCCCCGCCTCTCGGCATCGGCAAACTCCTCCTCTGCAATCGCCATGAGCCTGCGATTCATCTCCTCGCTCCACGACGCGCCGGGACTTGGAGCAGTGCCGGACTTCTCAGCCTCCGAGACGAACCGCTCCAGAATGGTGTGGACGAGGCTCCCGCGCTCCAAGGCGCTGATCACCGCCGTCTCTTCCGGGGTCTCCAGCGCGCTCAGGCGCAGCACGTAGCCCAGGAAGTAGCTAAACGGACAAACTGCCCAGGACTCCAGGCTGGTCGGAGATACCGCCACACCATGCAGTGCACCTGCCAACCGCGAATCGGCAGCCGAGGACGTCAGGTTGCCATCGAACTCGGTGAAGTCGAGTGCGAACCGGCTCCTTCCAAGCCTGTCAGCCCGCGCCAGCATGCCGCTGCGCACAAGAGGATGATCTGCGAACCGCTGCCTGTCGCCGCGCCACTGCACCAGCCGGTTCAGGTGGTAGTCGTGGTCGTCCGCCAATGACGAGTCCGGAGCCGCGGCGACCGCGCGCTCGGCGGATACGTCCACCGATAGCCAGGGGAGGCCGGACAGCCGGGCCAGCCCGCTGGTGTGCACCGGGGTCCCCTCCAGCGCCGTCGCCTGCTCCAGCAGCCACCTCGATGGGTGGACCTGCCGCTGCGACGCCGCGTCTGCGATCGGGTAGGACAGGAAGCGGCGCGGTGCGGAGGCCGCCGCCGCCAGAAAGTCGTACCGCTCCTGTGCAATGCGCGGCTCTCTACGCGGAGTCCCGCCCGCCTCGCGCCAGACGGTCTCCGGCAGCAGCGGATCGGTGGGCAGGGTCGGAGGCGCTCCTCCCTCAATCATGCCTACCAGCCACACCACGTCGAAGCTCATACCGGCCGCGGCCGCGAACGGGGACACGAACACCCCCTGCCCCGTGGCTCCCAAGCGCCCTACCACAGTCCGCATCGAATCGGCGACAGTCCTCCGAAACTCGTCGAGCGTAGTCGACGGGCGGACGCTGTCTGCGCCGGCAATCTCCCTCAGAATCTGATCGATCCTGTCTCGGTGGCCCGCTTCCTGTGGATGGACTTCCCGCGAAAGGTACTTGTCGAGTAGCCCGGCTGCCCAGTCGCAGTGATGCTTCCATGTAGTGCCGTCCGGCGGCTGAACATCGTCCGCCAGCTTCTCGGCGAAGGCCATTAGGTCGGCGGCTGTGCTTGCCTCATCCCTCATCCTGAAGGCGCGTGCCTCGCTGATCTCGCCGTTCGCCTCCCGGTGGTCGGCATCCTCAACCAGCTTCTGCGCATAGCTGCCCAGGCGGTCCCGCCATTGCTCCCGCCCGCCGATTATCCCGGCGCGTCGGGCGATGGAGTCCCAGCGGCTGGGGTTGAATCCGGCGCGGCCCTGAGCCGTGGGCCGCACGGGACAGTCGTTGAGCCACGCCATCACGCCTGAGCGCGTGAAGTCGCCGCGCGATAGTTCCAGCAGGCCAGTCAGAGTGCGGCCGACGCCGGTGTCGGCGAGCGTGTCGCGGCCTGGACCGGCCAGCGGCAGCCCGGCCAGTCGAAGCTCATCCCTGACCAGAGTGGCGTAGGGGTTCTCCACCCGGAAGAGCACCGCCATCCTGTGGAACGGCGTGCCGTTCACAGTAGCCTCCTCGACGATGCGGCGGGCCACCCACCGCAGCTCTTCATGCGAGGTGGGCGCGACGTGGAGGTGCGTTTCCCCTGCCAGTACCGGCAGCCCATCTGCCGATTCTCCCGCCGGCACGCGCGTGCCCATGACAGGTTCCAGCAAGGCTGCGAGGTCTTGGGCCGGCGCGTCGGCGGTCTCATCCGATGTGACGCCCAGGATGACGGAGCATCTGCCCCGTTCCGCCAGCGCCCTCATCAGGTCGGACTGGGCCGGGCTGACCCTGCGAGGCAGGTAGAAGACGATCTGGCCCAGGTCACCGAGGGCAGGCGCGGCATCGCGGTGAACCGTTTCGGCGGCTGCCGCTGCCAGATCTTCGGCGTCGTACCAGCCGCTGCTCACCTCCGACCTGAACTGCCGGTATATCCGCGCCACCTCGCCCGATATGCTTCCCGATGCTTCCAGCCTGTCCAGCGACTCGTTATCCAACTGGCGCAGGTCTACGAACGAGGCTCGGAGGCTGTTCTGGGTGCTTGCGTGATCTCGGACTTGCTCAAGCGCCCCCTCGGCCTGTTCGAGCACCTTGCGCAGCAGGATGCTATGCAGCACTCCGGTGAGAGGGCGCCTGCCGGCCAGCGACGCGGCGCCGAGAAGCTCGGCCAGCCGTGGCATCTCGATGAACTTGACGTTGGCGAAGCCCTGCAAGCCGAGGTCATGGCGCAGGCTGAGGCTTGCGAAGCGGGACGGAGCAACCACCGTGACCGGCGCCATTGGGTCGCCGTCCTGGATGGCTCGCACGAGACGCCACAGTGCCTCCCGCGCGGATGGCGATAGACGCTCCACCAGCAGGCGAGAAGGATGCTCCCGGCCGCCGGTCTCGGCAGTGTGGCCGTTCATCTGGGGATTATATCACGCACGCTTCCGGGGCCGGCGACGTCAGCCAATTCCAAGACACTTGACAATTGCTGGCGCATACTCAAAACTCAGGGTTGGCACTTGCTCGAACCGGCGTGCACTTCTCAGGCCGGGCACACGCTCGAAATAGGGATTAGCGAATCGCTCGGCGCAGGCACCAGCGAGGCACCGATCCGCCGGACACCTAGCCAAACCATACTGGAGTGACCGTGAAAGCAATCAGGCTCCTCTCGATTCACGCCCTCGTCTTGCTCCTCATCCTTGCGCTCCAGGCAGGCTGCGTGGTCAGAGAGGTTGTCGTGACGCCCACTCCGGGACCGACGGATACCCAGGCGCCAGCCACGACTGCAACCTCAACGTCGCCGACGACGACAGCTGAGGCCCCTGACACCGGCGACTCGCAGGAGGAGCATATCTACCAGCTCGGCATCACCTCCGACCTGACCACGACGAACTACTGGGCCTACCTGGGCCCTGACGGCACGGTCTGGAACCAGTACGCCCTGTCCGGCACCAAACCGACGCTCTACTCCTACTCTGACCAGAGGTACGACTGGGTTCCGTCGCTCGCCGCGGACTTTCCGTCGCCGCTGCAAGAGGAGACTGCGGGAGACGGAACGCTCTGGAGCACGGAGGTCGAGCTCAAGCAGGGCGTGAAGTGGAGTGACGGCAACGACGTCACCGCGGACGACTTCGTCTTCACCGCCCAAACGGCGAACGACCTTCAGCTGACCGGAAACTGGCCCTCAATTGTGGACCCCGAGTTCTTCGACCACGCCGAGGCGCTCGACCCCCACACGCTGAAGATATACTTCAGCAAGAAGCCCGGCCTGGCGCGCTGGCAGTTTGGCCTGGCGTTCATGCCGATTTTCCCGAAGGCGTACTGGGAGCCGGTTGTAGCCGAGGCGAAGCAGGCAATCGGCGTCACCGAGCAGCAGAAGGTGCTCTACGCCCACGTACCGGACGGCGAGCCTTCTGCCGGCGGCTTCGTGTTCGACAGGTGGGAGCAGGGAGCGTTCGTCGAGAAGGACCGGAACGGGGACTTCTACTACACCGGCAGCGTGGTCACCCAATACGCCAGCGGCGCCTACGCCGAGGCCAAGCCCGGCGCATACGAGTTCTCCGCCTACGGCGCGCCCGGCGGGGAGAAATCGCTGGAGTACACCGTGGGCCCGTACGCCGCCAGCACAATATACTCGGTCTACGGCAGCCAGGATGCGGCCGTGCTTGCGCTCAGGAAGGGTGACATAGACTACATGCTCAACCCATTGGGGCTGTCGCAGGGGCTGCAGGAGCAGCTCCGCGGAGAGGAAGGACTGACAACAATCGAGAATGCGGATTCCGGTGTGCGCTACCTGGGCTTCAACACCCGCAAGGCGCCGATGGACAACAAGGCCTTTCGGCAGGCGGTTGCTACGCTCATCGACAAGGAGTTCCTGACGCGGACGGTCCTCCAGGGTGTAGCGATTCCTGTATACACAATGATACCGGAGGGGAACCAGGCCTGGCACAACGCAGACGTACCCATGATTGGGCGCGGCATGACCAGGGGAGAGCGCGTGGACCGGGCCGTAGCACTCCTGAAGGAGGCAGGATTCACCTGGGACATCGAGCCGCGCATGAGCGAGGACGGCAACTTCATGGAGCAGCGCGGTGAGGGACTGATGATGCCAAACGGTGAACCCGTGCCGTCCATCAGCCTCCTGGCGCCGAGCGCGGGCTATGACCCCCTTCGCTCCACGTTCGCCATCTGGATCGAGAGGTGGCTGAATGAGGTGGGCATTCCGTTGAGGGCCGACCTCACCGGGTTCAACTTGATCGTGGAAAAGGTCTTCGTCCAGCAAGACTTCGACATGTGGATTCTCGGTTGGAGCCTCTCGATCTTCCCCGACTATCTAGAGTCCTTCTTCCACAGCCGGCACTCAGAGCTGGAAGGCCACAATGCCGGCGGCTACAGCAACCCCGAATACGATCGCCTCGCGGACGAGCTGCTCGCGGCAACAGACCTTGAGGAGGCTCGCCGGCAGGCATTCCAGATGCAGGAGTTCCTAGCCGACGACCTGCCCTACGTGGTGCTGTTCACCACACCCATAGTTGAGACGTACCGCAGTGACCGGATCGAGTTCCCCTATACCGAAACGCTGGGCGGACTCCAGGAGATCTCCGGCATGCCGACCATAGTCAACTTCAAGTGAACTTCCGGGGCCTGACGCCGGGAAGCTGCGAAGTCAGGAGATCGGACCGATGATCGCCTATCTGGTTCGACGCTTGTGGCAGATGGCCCTCACCCTGTTCCTGATACTCACCGTTACCTTCCTGCTGGTGCAGGCCCAGCCCGGCGATTACGCCTCCTTCTACGCCCTCAACCCCGATCTGCCTCCCGACGTCAGGGAGCAGATCAAGGCGACGTTCGGGCTGGATAGACCGCTCTGGCAGCAGTACCTCATCCACATGAGGAACGCGCTCACCGGCGACTTCGGCGTCTCCTTCGGCCACTTCCCGCGCCCGGTGCTGGACGTGCTGGCGGAGCGGCTGCCCCGCACCATCGTGCTCTTCGTCTCGGCAACCGCGGCCTCCTTCTACATCGGATTCCTTCTCGGCAAGGCCATCGCGTGGCGGCGCGGCGGCATCCTGGAGTACGCCGCCACCATCTCAGGCGCCACGCTGTTCACCATGTTCACTCCCGCTTTCGCGCTGATGATGATCTGGATATTCGCCTTCAGGCTTGGGTGGTTTCCGGTCGGCAAGTTCCTCGACCCGCTGGTGTGGCGGGACACCGATGTTGCCGCCAACACGGTGTTCAGCCTCATGCTGATAACCGCCGCGGTCTTCACGACATTTGCACTCTGGGTCGCGTTCACCCTCGGGCGGACCCAGCGCGCCGGCGTCAGGCGACTAGCCGCACCGGTTGTGCTGGCTGGCGCGCTGGTCGTGCCCATCGTCTGGGCCATGTCTGGCATCGGCTTTCTTGCGCTGGACATCCTCAGGCACATGGTCTTGCCGATTGCCACCCTGACGCTGATTTCATTCGCAGGCACCATGCTGCTCACGCGCAACAGCATGCTGGAGACCATCCGCGAGGACTACGTCACGGCGGCTCGCGCCAAGGGACTGCCGGACAAGCAGGTACGCGACAGACACGCGGCGCGCAACGCCCTGCTGCCCGTGGTGACGAGCCTGGTCTACAGCCTCATCTTCGCGATTGACGGGAGCGTGATCGTGGAGAGCATCTTCTCCTGGCCCGGCACCGGCATGACACTGCTCGAGGCTGTGCGTTCCGAAGACCTGCCCCTGGTCATGGGTGCAATCGTGTTCATAGGGCTGATGTCGCTGCTTGCACACCTGATTGTGGACATGCTATACGCATTCCTCGATCCGAGGATACGATACCGATGAACCTGCCCCCACCGCAGAGACCTACGGCGTTTGGCGCCGCGCCCGACCCCGCACCGTTCGAGATGGGCCGCGGTCGATTCCAGCTGTTCCGGGCGAGGGCCAGGCTTGCCCTGCGCGGCTTTCGAAGCGGGTTGAGCGTTTTCCTCGAGAGCCGCATCGGCCTCCTGTCGCTCCTGACCATCGGAGCCTTTGCCGTGATGGCGATTTCGCACCCGATACTAATGGCGACCATATGGGACGCAGACACCTATGACCCCGTAACGGGCTACGCAACGGACACCACCGAGCAGCCCGCGCCTCCGAGCTGGCGGCACCCGCTTGGGACCGACCCGCTGGGACGCGACGTGCTCAGCCAGCTCCTGTCCAGCACAGGATCAGAGTTCATCCTGGGCATAACCGCTGCGCTGGTGACGGTCACCATCGCCACGTCGGTGGGAGCAATAGCCGCCTACTACGGCGGTATTGTCGACGCCTTCCTGATGAGGCTCGCCGACCTCATCATCGCGCTGCCGGGCATCTCACTGCTGATAGTCCTGAGCGCCCTATTCGAGCTTAACCTCTTCTATCTCGCGCTAATCATAGGCGTGCTGGGTGGATTCGGCGGCACCGCCATCGTGCTCAAGTCGCAGGCGTTGAGCATCAAGGTCAAGCCCTATATCGAGGCGGCACGCGTGGCCGGGGGCAGCCAGACCAGGATCATCTTCGTCCACATCGTGCCGAACCTGCTGCCGCTGTCCCTGCTCTACATGATGTTCACGGTCACAAGCGCGATCTTCGCCGAGGCAGTCTTGTCGTTCCTGGGGCTGCTGGACCTGCGGATGAGCTGGGGCATCATGATCCACACCGCGAACGCAGGCGGATACCTGCTCAGCGGCACGCGGTACTGGTGGCTGATGGTTCCGGCAGGCGCATCCATCACTCTCCTGTGCAGCGCGTTCTACCTCGCAGGGCGTGCGCTGGATGAGGTGGTGAACCCGAGATTGAGCCGGAGACGTGACTGATTGCACGAGGCGACACGCATGACAGCAACCCATACCGACACAGTCCTGAAGGTGAGCGACCTCACCCTGCGCTACTCGTTGCGCCAGGGCGAGGTCAAGGCAGTCCAAGACGTCAGCTTTGAGCTTGCGCGTGGCCAGTCGCTGGGGCTGGTAGGCGAGTCGGGCTGCGGCAAGACATCCCTGGCCAACTGCCTGATGCGGCTCCTGCCTGACAACGCCAGCATTGTCGGAGGAGAAGTGCTGCTCAACGGCCAGGGCCTGCTGTCGCTATCTGAAGAGGAGATCCGCCAGGTGCGATGGCGCCGTATCTCGATGGTCTTCCAGGCCGCGATGAACTCACTCAACCCGGTGTACCGGGTCGGGCAGCAGGTCATCGAGGCGATCGATGCTCACGGCATCGAGGCCACGGACGCGGACGCGAGGGACAGGGTGGCGCAGCTGTTTCGGATGGTTGGCCTCGACGAGCAGCTCATGGAGCGGTACCCGCACGAGCTTAGCGGCGGCATGAGGCAGAGGGCGGTCATCGCGATGGCCCTGTCCTGCGATCCCGACGTCATCATCGCCGACGAGCCTACCACCGCCCTTGACGTGATAGTGCAGGACCGCATCCTGAGAGAGCTGAGGGGAATTCAGGAGCAGCTGCACATGAGCATCATCTACATCACGCACGACATGGCCGTTGTGGCAGAGGTGACGGATCGCATCGGGGTCATGTACGCGGGCAGACTGGTCGAGCTGGGGGATACGGCCGGCGTATTCCGCTCGCCCATGCACCCCTATACCGCGGCGCTGATGTCGTCGTTCCCCAGCGTCACCGGCGAGAAGCGGCCGCTTGGTTCTCTCTCCGGCGAGCCGCCCAACCTGGTCAATCCACCTCAGGGCTGCGCCTTCCATCCCCGCTGCGCCTACGCAACCGATGTCTGCCGCGAGCAGGTCCCGCCTCGCGTCGAGCGCGAAGGCCGGTGGGCCGAGTGCTGGCACCCGCTGGACGTCAAACAGCCCTCCTCGGAGCAAGATGCGCCAGAATAGCGACACCACCAGTCCTCACGACCGGCCGCTGGTTGAGGTGGACGGGCTTGTCAAGCTCTTCCCCGTAGCTGGAAGCCTGTTCCGAAAGCCCTCAGGCTTCGTGCACGCGGTAGACGACGTTTCCTTCAGCATCGCGCGCGGCAAGAGCCTGGCACTCGTCGGCGAGTCCGGCTGCGGCAAGACGACCGTGGGCAAGCTGCTGGTGAAGCTGATAGAGCCTACAGCCGGCAGCATGTCGTTCCGCTTCCCCGTCGCAGCCGGTGAGTCCACGCAGGAAGATTGCGTCGATCCGTCCACCCTGAAGGGACGCGAGCTGAGACGCTTCCGTCGCCAGGTGCAGCTGATCTTCCAGGACCCCTATGAGTCCATGAACCCCAGGCTGACGATATACGACACCGTTGCAGAGCCACTGGCTGTTCAGGGAATCGGCAACCCACTGGACCGCGTAGACCGCGTCGCCCACATGCTGGGTTTGGTGGGCCTAAATCCGGCGGGCGCCTTCCTGTTTCGGTATCCACACGAGCTGTCCGGCGGGCAGAGGCAGCGCGTCGCCATTGCGCGTGCGCTGATTGTAGGCCCGTCACTGGTGGTGGCGGATGAACCGACGTCGATGCTCGACGTGTCCAGCCGCACCGGCATCATGACTCTGATGCAGGAGCTAGCCGGCGACATGGGCGTCGCCTACCTGTACATCACGCACGACCTGGCGGTGGCAAGGTACATGTGCGACAGGATAGCGGTGATGTACATGGGCAAAGTGGTGGAGATTGGCGATGCGGAGGACCTCCTGCACAACCCGCTTCACCCATACACCAAGGCCCTGCTCTCCGCTGTGCCTGTGCCCGATCCCGACTACCACCGCGCGCCACCCGACATCAGCGGCGAGGTTACCGTGGCAGTCGACCCGATGCCCAGGTGCCGCTTCTTCGACAGGTGCCCCGCGGCCACTTCAACCTGCGAGACCGGCCCGCACCCTCCGCTGGAGGAGAAGGCGCCCAATCACTACGCAGCATGCTACGAGGTGTGAAGCCCCCGATAGTCGCACGGATGCCGCGCCGTCGGCCTCCCTTGCCAGTTGGAGCCACGCAGTCAGAGAACAATCGCCAGGCCCTCAGCGCGCGCCGGCTGATTCGTCACCTGTTGTGGAGGCTTCGCGTGCGGACGAGGACTGGACGGCTCCCCTGTCGCCGGTAGCGGCGCGCTTTTGCTCCTTTCGGAGACCAAACAGCCTTGCAACCCCTATGGCAATGCGCAGCACGAACTCAAGTGCTATCAGGAAAAGCAGGTAGTAGAGGATGTGATCATTGTAATCGCTCGCCTCATTCAGGGTGTTCAGCGAATCCGAGAGTGAGAAGAATGACGCATCCACGAGGAAGATGCCCATGACGGCGAAGGGCAGGATTTTCGCCAGGTCTCTGGACAGGTCCTCGTTGTAGTACGCCGTAGCCCTGATCGCGCTGACGGTGGCCACTGCGACCAGCAGTGTCTCCGCGAAGGACTGACCCTTCGACAGGAAGGCCAGCACGAGCGTAAGGACGGCGAACCAGAAGAAGGCGAAGACCGGGAACAGAATGAGGTACTTCACTACGTAGAGCGTCACCTGCACGAGGGACCTGAGCCATCCGAGGCTCACGCCCCGATACCGGGACAGATCCAACTCGAACATGTCCCGTGCTGCCACGAACCGGTAGTACTTGAACACCAGAATGCCATAGCCTGCGATTGCCAGTACGTAAAGCGAAAGCGGCCCCAGCAGGTCCAGGGCGTCCTGGAGGTTGAGGCCAATTCCGAATATGTCGTTGACGCTCATCGCTTGACCTCCAGTTCCCGGTCATCAGAGCCGGAACCATACGGCATCAGGTACCCAGATACGGCAAGCAGCACACCAACGTGGAGCCGGCCTGTCCACCGCGACCACGACGGGAATCTCGCGCACGCTAGTTGTAACACAAATGGGTGTGTCCTGTCACAAGCCGACCTGCACATTAAGGACACGCGCCGCGGCACTGAGGTCGCGTCAGATGAGGCCGTTCAACCTCCTCCCATGCGAGTCATAGGCCCGGCGGTGGGCCCGGCCGCTTCAGCTTGTGCAGGTAACCGGCGTGGCATACAATGCGACACATCGCCCCGAAAGGACAACTTACAGCCACGCCATGAACGTAATCTCCAGACTTGCAGTCAGCCTTGCGGCCCTTCTGATTCTCGCCGCCGCCATCGGGTGCGCCGAAGAGACTCCCACGCCACAGCCCACGCAGACGCCGACACCAGCGCCATCACCCACACCGCTACCCTCGCCGACGCCTGAGCCGGAGGTCCTGACCATTCTCTACTGGCAGGCGCCTTCGCTGCCGGGACCATTCCTGTCCTCCGGCTACAAGGATCGGGATGCAGGCGCGCTGACGCTGGAGCCTCTGGCCAAGTACGCGCCGGACGGCAGCCTGATCCCGGCCCTGGCGGCGGACATACCTACCATCGAGAACGGCGGTGTTTCGCAGGACCTGACCTCGATTACCTGGAAGCTGAAGGATGGGCTGAACTGGTCGGACGGGAGCGTGGTGTCCGCCGAGGACGCCGTCTTCACATGGCAGTACTGCTCCAACGAAGCCACGGGCTGCACGGCGGAGAGCCACTTTGACGGCATCTTTTCCGTGGAGGCGGTAGACAGCCTCACCGTGAGGATTACCTTTGAGGCGCCTACGCCCTACCCCTACACGGCCTTTGTCAGCACGGGCTCGCCAATCATCAGCCGCGTGCAGTTCGCCGACTGCGTGGGCGAAGCCGCCATGTCCTGCGACGCTGCGAACCTCTCCCCGCTTGGCACGGGCCCATACCGCATCACAGACTTCACGCCCAACGAGGAGGCCCACTACGAACGTAACCCCTACTATCGTGGGTCTGAACCCTACTTCGACCGAGTAGTCATCAAGGGCGGCGGCGATGCCGAGTCCGCAGCCAGAGCCGTGCTGGAGGCCGGGGAAGCCGACTACGGCTGGAACCTGCAGGTGGACCCGGGCGTCCTCGCTGAGATGGAGGCGACCGGTCACGGCACGGTGGTCACGGCATTCTCCAGCTTGGTGGAGCGCCTCGTGATCAACCAGACGAACCCGGACCAAGCCCTTGGGGACGACCGGTCAGAGTACCTCGACGGAGAGAACCCACATCCCTTCCTCACGTTCCCGCCCATCACCCAAGCGATGTCCATGGCCATCGACCGAGGAGTCATAGCAGGCGACCTGTACGGGTTCACCGGAGAGCCTACCTGCAACCTCATCACCGGCCCGCCTGCCTACGTTTCCACCGCGAACGACGCGTGCCTGACCCAGGACATCGAAGGTGCGAACGAGCTGCTGGACGACAACGGCGTTCTTGACACCGACGGCGACGGCATTCGCGAGCACAACGGCATACCCCTCCGCATCATCTACCAGACCTCGACAAATGCCATACGCCAGTCGACGCAGGCCCTGATCCAGGACTGGTGGAGCCGGATAGGCATCGATACCGAGCTCATCGACCACGACGCGAGCGTCTACTTCGGCGGCGACCCGGTGGAGGACAAGGAGGCGTCGCTTCGCAGGTTCTTTGCTGACGTGCAGATGTACGCCAACGGACCGGACATCGACCCGCAGCAGTACCTGGCAGGTTCGACGTGCGAGCACATCCCGACTCGCGAGAACGGCTGGACCGGCGACAACACGGCCCGCTCCTGCAACCCGGACTACGACGCGGTGTATGTAGAGCTTGCGCAGACCGGCGCCGGGCCGGAACGCGACGCGCTGATCATCAGGCTGAACGACATCCAGGTGCAGAGCTACCAAGAGATTCCGCTGGTCAACCGAGGGTTCGTGTCTGCACACCTAGACAGCCTGCAGGGCGTACGCATCAACGGCTGGGACAGCGAACTATGGAACATCGAGGAGTGGCGCCGGTAGCAACCAGAGGCGCGAGACTCCAACAGCCACAGCCGTCATTGCGGCCCCGTATCGGGGTACGGGGCAGGCTCCAGCCGCAAGGTGTTGCACTTCGGTTGTGAGTTTAGGGAGTCCATCCCCGCCCCCCCTGGATTCCTGCCTGCGCGGGAATAGGGGTGTGACGAGGACGGTCACTTCCCGCACAAAGCAGAATCGCGGCTGAGCCAGGCTCAGCCGCGATTCCGTGTTCTCTGAAGTTGTCTACCGGCTACACCCGGATGCAGGACACCCAGTGGTCCGGCGAGACCTCTCGCAGGTCGGGCACGCCGCGCTCGTTCGAAAGCCCTTCGGTGTGAACGCCGGCGCACTCGTCGGCGGCGATTGGGCACCGAGGATGGAACACGCAGCCCGGAGGCGGTCGCAGCGGGCTGGGCACGTCGCCCGTCAGCACCATGCGCTCGCGCTGCGCCTCCACCAGCGGGTCGGGGATTGGCACTGCGGAGATGAGCGCCTTGGTGTAGGGGTGCAGCGGGTTCTCGTACAGCTCGTCGCGGCCGGCAATCTCGGCAATCTTGCCAAGGTACATCACCACGATACGGTCGCTGATGTGGCGCACCACCGAGAGGTCGTGAGCCACGAAGAGGTACGTGAGGTCGAACTGCGCCTGGAGCTCCTCCAGCAGGTTGACCAACTGCGCCTGAATGGACACGTCCAGCGCCGACACCGGCTCGTCGCAGGCAATGAAGCTCGGCCGCACTGCAAGCGCCCGTGCCACGCCGATGCGCTGGCGCTGACCACCGCTGAACTCGTGGGGGAACCTGCTGGCCATGTACGGGCTGAGACCGACTGTGGTCAGCAGCTCGGCCACGCGGTCGCGGTACTCGCCGCGCCCGCTGGTGATCTTGTGGACGATAAGAGGCTCGCCGATGATGTTGCCGCAGTTCATGCGGGGGTTGAGCGAGCCGTAGGGGTCCTGGAAGATCATCTGCATCTTCCGGCGTATCAGGCGGAGCTCCTTGCCCTTGGTCACGGCGAGGTCTGTCCCCTCGAACTCGACGACACCGGACGTGGGGCGGTACAGCTGGAGGATGGTGCGTGCTGCGGTGGTCTTGCCGCAACCGCTCTCGCCCACCATGCCCAGAGTCTCACCCCTGCGGATGAAGAAGCTGATGTCGTCCACGGCCTTGACGTCGGCCACGTGACGCTGGATGACGATCCCCCTACGCACGGGGAAGTACTTCACCAGGTTTTCTACGTTGAGCAGGATATTATCGTCTTGCACGCTACCTCCTAGCATCTGCGCCCAGCTGGTCGGACACCCAGCAGGCTGCCGTATGGCCTTCGGATACTTCCACCAACGGAGGGATTTCCGTTGCGCACTTGTCGATTGCGAACCTGCACCTGGCGCGGAAGGCGCATCCTGCGGGCAGAGCGATCAGGTCAGGAGGCAGGCCCTCGATGGGGTCCAGCTGCTCCTTGCGAGGCTCGTCGAGGCGGGGCACCGATGCGAGCAGACCGATGGTGTAGGGGTGTCGCGGGTTGCCGTAGATCTCCCGGGACGTGCCTCGCTCGATGATCTTTCCGGCGTACATCACGTTGACCCGGTCGGCATAGCGAGCCACCACGCCCAGGTTGTGGGTGATGATGAGCACCGCAGTGCCGAGTTCACGGCCCAAGCGCTGCACCAGCTCCAGGATCTGCGCCTGAATGGTCACGTCCAGAGCGGTTGTGGGCTCGTCGGCGATGAGCATCTTGGGGTTGCAGCTGAGCGCCATTGCAATCATCACCCTCTGGCGCATACCGCCGCTGAACTGGTGAGGATAGTCCCTGAGCCGCCTGTCGCCCTCCGGGATGCCGACCATGAGGAGGAGCTCGCCCGCCCGCTGTTCGGCACCGGCCTTGTCCATCCCCAAGTGCAGCTGCAGGGCTTCAGTGAGCTGCCGCCCGATTGTGAGCACCGGATTGAGGGAGGTCATGGGCTCCTGGAAGATCATGGACATGTCCTTGCCCCGGATGTGGCGCATGTCCTCGTCTTCCAGAGTGAGAAGGTCCTGGCCGTTGAACATCACGGATCCGGCGACGTTCCTGCCAGGGTTCTGGATGAGGCGCATGAGCGACAGCGCGCTCACGCTCTTCCCGCACCCGCTCTCCCCCACCAAGCCCAGTATCTCGCCTTCTTCCAGGTCATAGGTGATGCCGTCCACCGCCTTGACTACGCCTTCCGGCGTGAAGAAGTAGGTTGCGAGGTCTTTGACCTCAAGAAGCTTGGCCACTTTTTCCTCCTCCTTGTTAAGACTTGGACTTGCCGACTTCTCGGCGCCAACCAAGCGTGCCCGGTCAGGCTACCTGCGGAGGGTTCTAAGTCTTCACTTGCTCCTGGGGAAGAGGAGACTCGAACTCCTACGCCTTGCGGCACATGATCCTAAGTCATGCTCGTCTGCCAGTTCCGACACTTCCCCTACGAATTTCGTGACCCGCACAGGACTCGAACCTGTAACCCGCTGATTAAGAGTCAGCTGCTCTACCAGTTGAGCTAGCGGGCCCTATGCCCTCCTTCAGAAAGCACCCTCCCAGATTCCCGCGAATCTATCATGGAAAGGAACGTGTGTCAAGTGCCGTGGCAAGGCCATAGGAGAGGTGTGAAAAATGAACTCTCAGGCACGATGCGGATTACCCAATGGACGGCCTGGCCCCTGCCCACTCAGCGGCGGCGGAGGGACTTGAAGGGGCAGTCACGCTCCGTACACATACGGTCCGCGTCCTCGGCAGGAATGCCACAGAAGCAGACTCTTTGTCCGGGCTTCTCCTGTTCGTCGCCCTCGTGCTGTTTGCTCATGGTAGCCCCTTTCGTGCCTAGAGTTTGCGGTCCGCTCGCGGCTCTGATATGGTCGACGTATGTTTGAGGGAATGAATACTTGGACGGCCGCGGAGGCGTCGGCGATGGCAGTGGTGTTCGGCATCGCCGCTATTCTCGGTGGTGTATCGAGCACCATATTAACCTCACTAATGCGGCGATCCAGGCGAGAACTCCGAGCACTCCGACAAAGGGTGGTGACAGCCACGCCGGAATGTCCTCGTTGTCGAGAACGTGACCCACAAGAAACAGGCCCAGGGCCGCTAGTAGCAGGGCAGTGCCAAGACTGAATAGCCAAAGCACTAAGTCCCAACATTCATCCTTCTCCACTGGAATAGCCTCCGCCTTCTCCTCTCAGCAGAAATTCTGCGTGGTGTAGACTCTCTCGGGCTTGGCGACGTGGATCCCGAAGCCCTGGGACTGGTAGCGGTTACTCAAGATGTTCTCCCGGTGTCCCTCACTATCCATCCAAGACTCAACGATGCTGGCGGCGAGATCGGGCACTGAGAGGTAGTCCGGCGCGCCGGCTGCGGTGTACTCATACCAGAGCGCCCCTTGGTGAATGTTCTCGCCCACGCCGACGCTGAAGAACGTCTCGCAGGTGTAGTCGAAGTCCTCCAGCGCCCTCTCGGTGGGCCCCCTACCCTCGATGTCGGTGTGGGAGAGATGCCCCCTCCAGCCCATGTACTCGCTGTACGCCTGTGCGATGGCCGCGAGGCCGGGGTCATAGTCCAGTTTGATAATTTCAAGGCCATAATGCGCGGTGCGCTCCCAGATTAACCAGCCGGTGCAGCTCTGCCGTCATCGCCGCGGTCCACGCGCCACTGCCCGCGCCGCCAGGCAACTCTGCCGGCGCGTCGACCGACACACTGGCGCTATCGCCCTCAAAGAACCCGTCCAGGAACCCCGACGATGCTCCAAGCCAGAGCACGCCCGCAGTCGCCACAATCGCTACGGCAGCGACGGCCAGCCCCAAATCCCCTTTGCTCAGCCGCCAGAAACGAGCGCTTCCCTGATAGGTCCTGTGCCGTCCGCCACGCCTACGCCGAGCCTTGGGGCGCGGGGGCAGCTTCGGGTGAACATCCTCATCGTAGCCGTCGTGGAGCACGTAGGTGCGGTAGGTGGTCACGTGTCAGCCTCCTATCGGTTCAGCCAGGGCAGGGTTTGGTAGTCGCATTGGCGCTCCAGCTCGATTGTCCACCGCTTGAGCGCCTGTTCCTCTTCGCCCAATGCCCGCATCTTCTGAGCGAACGCACTTCCGGTGGTCCCGTCTGGATTCCAGAGCGCATCGGCCTGAGCGTCCTCGATGGCGTGCAGAATGCGCTCAGCCTTCTCCATCACGGCCTTGCCCTCGGCTACGCAGCGAGCATCCCCGAAGGGCAGCCCTGCCAGGTGTTCCGATGTTCCAGTCTTGGAAGCCGCCGTCCAGAATCCCTGTTGGAACACGGAAGGCCCTGCGCTGGTGGCCCCGAGTAGCAGGGCGACGCCCACGGCTGCGCCCGCGAGAATCCAGAAGATCGGGAGTCGGCTGTACCACGGCTGCTCTTGCTTGTGGTGCTTTTTGTGCCAGTGTTTCGGCTTGGGCTTGCTGTATCCGTTGCCGAGCACATAGGTCTGATAGGTCACGGGAGAGTCTCCTTTCCGGCTAGAGTCTCAGGAACTCCCACACCACGAAGGGCGAGAGGGCGAACACGCCGAGGCCGAGCATCAGCAGCCACCGGGGAATCTTCTGCGCTTCCAAGCCGACGCCGAAGTTCTGAGTCAGGTAGATTCGGCTGCGCGTGTGTGCGACGCCGATCCCCACCTCGGTGAAGGCGGGGTTCAGGATGTTGTCCCTGTGGCCGGGACTCGCCATCCAGTCCGCGACGACTGAACGGCCAAGCTCCCAATCGTTCCGCCAAGGCAAACGGGAGTGCCGGGGGCGCTTATCATTCACGCGCAGCCAGATGTTCTCGGCTGTCGCGCCGGCGTAGCCCTCTTGCTCAACCCTTACGGACGCTGTGGACCGCCATCCCGGTCCCTCGTGGGAGAACGCTCTGGTCTGTGCCAGGAATTCACTGTGGCTATGCGCCGCCCGGATGAGCAGCCGATTGCTACGGAGGGGTTGCAGATTGGCGTGGTGGCGCTCGAAATTCGTGTGATAGAGGACACTCCTGGCGACTCGACCTTCTCCCATGGAACCTGCTTTCCGCACGAGGAAGATTCCAACGAGGAACCCCCCTGCGCTGTCATGGATCGGGCAGTTGGAACACCCCGGACTCATGTACGCACCGCGCAAGGGGGCATGAAGCCCTCCAGACCCTCGGTGCGTACAGGAGAAAGCGGTCAAGGAAGGGGTGTTCCACGGGCTACTCTAAGCGTGCTGCCGTGGGGCTGTCAAGCAGATATGCACAAAATGTGTAGTTATGCACACTGATGTCACCGAATGTGCTACACTTGATTGCGCGAGAAAACTCAGGAGGTGCGCCGTGCAACGTCAGTACGTCTTTTCGGCCAGTACAGAAGAGGACGAGGACGGACGGTGGAGTGCCTGGCTCAACGAGATACCCTGGTGCAGCACCTTTGGCGACACAGAAGAGGATGCGCTAGCTGAACTACGTGACGCTGCCAGCGTTGTCGTTCAGGCATTGGAGCAGAAAGGCGAGACGATTCCACAGCAAAACGCCGTTGTCGTGGAGATCCCAGCTTAGATGAACACCCCGTTCTCCGAGTTGGTAGCCGCCTTACGAAACGTACCAATCCGGCGAATCATCACAGCATTAGAGCGCGACGGCTTTGCGCAGCGCAGAAACACGATAGGGGCGCACAGGTACTACGACCATCCTGACGGCAGACAAGTCGTCATATCGTTCCACAAGCGGGGCGACACGCTCACACGCAGGACACTTCGGGATGTTCTACAGAATACGGAGTGGAATGCCGAAGATGCCGTCCGTCTCAAGTTACTCAAGCGTCCACCCTGATTGGCTAACGAGATCAGGCGATCTTCCTCAGCATCCAGCACTTCCGCGACCACTGACCTGCGAGCACGTGGAAGAGCACCGTGGCCTGGAACGCCAGGACCGACAGGACGGCGTGCAGGCTGATGCGCAGGAGACCTCGGTGGCAGTGTCCCTCTAGTGACCGCCCCTGCTTGAGGCTCTTGAAAATGCGCTCGACGGACTGGCGCTTGCCATAGAGGGACTTCCACTCAGGACTGCCCCTGCGGATAACCCCGAAGAGACGGGTATCCTCTGCCGGATCCACCCACACCTCATCTTGGCAGTGGAGCACCCCCTTCCGATCCGCAAGGTGACAGCCATCCGCGGGACACCTGTAGAGGCGTCTGCGCCCGGGTCCATCGCGCACGAACTCCATAGGCCGGAGTCCCAAGCAGGTGGGCGCTCCCTGAGTGGTGTACAGCCCTTTCTGAAGCCGTCCGCCAGGGAGACGGCGCATCGGGATGACGGGCACAGCTCCCGCTTGCAAGACGGCTTGGTGATTCGTTTGCGCATCGTATCCCCGATCCGCCGTTACGTGTGCCGGCCTAAGCCATCCGAAACGTCGCATCGCCCCTCTGAGCAGGCCGGGCAGCTCCGGTGAATCCCCCTTGCTGGCCGTGGAGACGTAGCCGAACAATGGGACGTTGTGGACCGCATCGGCTGCCAAGTGGAGTTTGTAGCCGAAGTGCCACTCCTTGCCGTTCTTGTCGGCGTTCGGCCCCGTGCTGGTCTTTGCCGTCCAAGACGCCTCCGGATCGCTAATGAGGGCGCGGCGGGCATTGCTGTGCGTCCTGACAGTCGTGCTATCGATGGCCAGGGTTTCACCGAGTCCGGGCAGCAACTCTTTCAGGTGGTCCGTTGTGCCGGCAAGAGCTTCCTCGACCAGCTCGCGGTGCCGGGCAACTCTGGAGAAGAAGTAGCTGAAGGTGCTGCGGTGAGGGACACGGGAGAGGCCGCAGATGCGCCGGAGAGTCGGATCGTCCTGGAGTCGGCGCACCAGAGCGCAGACCGAGGGGAGATTGAGAAGGAAGCGGGCAAGGTAGGCACGCCAGAGCGCTTCCGGCGTGTAGCCCTTTCGCCCCTGGGCAAAGCCTCCGGGTATCTGCCGGTACTCCCGCAGCTTGGTGAGAAGCGCAGAGGCGTCTACGAGGTCAAGCGTGGAGCGGAGCGCCGCGAGTCCGGGCGAATCCCGTTGCGAAACGGTCCCAAAGGACGTAGAATGATAGCCAGCCATCAGGGAGGGCACTGTGCAAAATGCTCCCTAGTGGTTTTTGAGTCGCAGACGTTACAGCGCCTGCGACTCTGCTTGTGTGGGATTCTAGCTTATCAGGCCCTCACCGCGCAATCCACGGCGTTCCCCTTCTCCTTCTCCCGTGCAACACAGTGCCTAGCTAGGTTCATTTTTCACAGCTCTCCAAGGCCATAGGCTCTCCGATACCACGCCTGACATGAGCGCCAGGAGTCGCGTCCGGCGAGCGGGTATGGGCGCACGCTTACTCCCCGCCAGAAGTGCTTTACTTGCACGGGGAATGCACGCATTGTAGGATAGTCACACTTCTCACTGATTGAAGGTGGGACGCGCGGCCAAGGAGAGCCTTCACATGAGCAGGACTCACCGTAGAAGAGGAGCTATGCTCACCGCAAACTCCGGTGCCACAACGGTCGGCTGCACGGCCGGCAGCCTGTCAGTGCGACCGTTGCCTGCTTCCCCGGCCCAGTCGAGGGATGTCTGCCTCTGGTTCACAACCGCGCATTCTCCCGCGCCGGCAGACAAGGAGAATACCGGATGAGAACTGCGGCAACACTTGCCCTCAGGCTGTCGCTCGCCGCTTTGCTGGCCGGCTCACTCCTGCTGGCCGTCGCGTGCGAAGGCGAGCCCCCTCCCACTCCGACCGCCGCGGCTGAGCCCACTCCGACCCCTCTGCCGACTCCTACGCCCACCGCGGAGGACTTCATAAGAGCATTGGGCCAGAACGTCTCCGCCATGTCCACGGCCAAGTTCGGCATGATCGACGAAACGGAAACCGGCGCCAAGTTCTTCGGGACCACCTTGAAGAGCATGCAGGCGGAGGTCGAGGCGCCCAACAGCCTGAAAATGATCGTGGAAGTGGTGGCCCCGGTGTTTGGCTTCGTCGTAATCGAGATTGTGAAGGTCGGGGACGAGGCATTCCTGAAGCTCTCCGAGGACGCGCCGTGGAGTCCTTTGCCCTTCGACCAGGTGCCCTTCAACTTCGCAGGCATGGGCACGGTATTCGCCGGCCTCCCCAACACTATCACCTACGTTTCGCTGATCGGCCGGGAGGAAGTGCAGGGCGCGCAGGCCATTCAGATCAAGGGCATCATCGACTCGGAGGCCCTGCTGCCGCTTATCACGGATGCCGACCCGGGCAATCCGATAACCCTGACCTTCTGGATCGACGAGGCGGATGTGGTGCTCAGGCAGTTCAGGCTGGCGGGCCAGATCTACAATGAGGACGCGCCGGAGACCACCCGCCTTCTGACCATCGAGAACATCAACGAACCCGTGGATATTCAGCTACCGGACTCAGCCTCCGGCCAGTGATTGGAGTGAGGTCCACCCTCGTACGCTGGGGCTCTTCCCAGACGACCATACTGGCGATTCTATGCTTGGGCGTATTCTCGACCGCGCTCGACCAGACTGTGGTTGTTGCCGCCCTGCCGCAGGTCATGGTGGACCTGGAGATTCCACTCACTGACCTGGACCGGGCGTCGTGGATAATAACCGGCTACCTCATCAGCTACACCGTTGCCATGCCTCTAGTGGGGCGCCTTTCGGACGTATACGGCCGCGTCAAGATGTTCCAGGTGTCGCTCGTCATATTCGCCATTGGGTCGGCCCTCGTGGCGATGGCGCCGGACTTTACGTGGATCGTGCCCGCCAGGATCATTCAGGCGGTTGGTGGAGGAGCCACCGTCCCCATCGGCCTGGCGATGGCCGTGTCGGTCGTATCGCAGGAGAAGCGAGGGCTTGCGATAGGTCTGGTTGCGGCCTCAGCCGAAGCCGGTTCGGTGGTGGGGCCTCTGTACGGCGGCACCATCATCGAGTGGATCGGATGGCGATGGATCTTCTGGTTCGACGTGCCTCAGAGCCTCATACTGCTGCTGCTGATGGCCATCCTTCCCAACCGTCCGAATCCGGCGGCCAGGATGGACTGGGCGGGTGCGCTGGCGCTCGGCGGAGCGCTGACCGTGCTGTCACTGGGCCTGGCGCAGAGGAGCATCTTCACCGGGGAGTCCGTTTATCCCTACCTTACGCTCGGGGCGGGAGTTGTCCTTGTCGGAATCCTGATATTCGTGGAACGGAGGGCCATACAGCCACTGCTGGCGTCCTTCCTGTACACGTCAAGGGCATTCCTAATGTCCAACATTACCCAGTTTCTGGTGGGCGTGTCCCTGATCATGGCCCTGGTATGCGTGCCCCTCATGGCAGCCACCGTCATGGAGAGAGGGCCGCTGGAGAGCGCACTCAGCCTGGTCCGGCTCACGGCCGCCATTCCCGTGGGCGCGCTGGTGGGCGGCTACATCCTGCGCTGGACAGGGGTCAAGGGGGTGTGCATCGTCGGCCTTGCGCTGATGGGCACCGGCCTGCTGTTCATGAGCGGCTGGGAGACGGAAGTAGGCGAGCTGAGGCTGACCCTGCCGCTGATTACTGCTGGGCTTGGATTCGGCCTCGTCATCCCACCCATAGGCGTGAGCGCGCTTAGCGCCGCGCCCAGCGACTACTGGGGAGCGGCGGCATCGCTGGTCACCGCATCGCGCATGGTGGGAATGGCGTTGGGGCTGGCGGCCCTGTCCGCATGGGGCATAGAGCGCTTCTATAATCTGACTGCCGACGTCAGCCTTGGAGCAAACTACGAGGAAACGGAGGCCGTTCTGATAGAGGCAGGCGTCACCGTCTTCCAGAACCTGTTCATGGTCGCCGGGTTCTTGTCGCTCCTGGCCATAGTGCCGGCACTGCTGATGCGGGTGGAGGAGACCGCCGATCGCGACGCTGAATGAGCAGCCCTGGACGCGGCGGACAGGCAGCACAGGGAAGCTTCTAACCAATGCGCAGATGGGCCGCCGATGAAGGCTGATGGCCGCACTGGTGCAGGTGTCCGTTTGGGGGCTACGTGCGGCCCCCACACTTGCCACGCGAACGAGTGTTCAGTAGGATTAAGGCATCGTTCAGCCCAATGAGAACTGCGGGATCGAGGATATGGCAAACTGGGAGAACTGTTCGGCGGTAGAACGAGACCCCGAAAGGGTTAGCGGAACCTGGGTCTTTCGCGGGACGCGGGTGCCCGTGTCCGCACTCTTTGAGAACCTGAGGGACGGAGCCACGGTTGAACAGTTCCTGGAATGGTTCCCAGGCGTCGAAGGGGGCGCGGTGGAGGCCGTTCTTGCCCATGAGGTAGAGTCACTAGCGGAAGCTTCAAGGCCTTGAGGATTCTGCTGGATCAAGGCACCCCTACGCCACTGCGGCCCTATCTCCAAGAGCATTTGGTTGAGACTGCCTTCGAGAGGCGTTGGTCCAATCTAACCAATGGAGAACTGCTAAATGCAGCAGAGGAAAATGGCTTTGAGCTGCTCGTAACCACCGACCAGCAGCTAAGACATCAACAGCATCTCGCAGGTCGGCGGCTGGCAGTGCTCGTCATTCGATCAACCTCGTGGCCGCGCATTCAAACCAAGGTGGACGAGCTTAGAGAGCGAATCGGCAGCATGAAGCCCGGCGACTATGAAGAATTCTCAATATAACGCTTTCGACGTATAGGTAACTCTCGATCTGATTTGACAGCCCCCTACCCCTCTCTCCCCTGCGATCCCCGTCCCCACATCGGGTGGCGGAACGTCGGATTCGCGTCGCGGTGCCACGAGCGCTGCACCGGCGCAGCAGCCGCGGCCACGGCCCCCCTCGTATCCGGCGCCTCCGCGTGGCTCTGCCGGCGGACCGCACGGCCTGAGTCGAGGCCGTTCAGGTGGCGCGCCAGGTCGACCAGCGCGGCCAGGTTGTGGACGGGCAGCAGGTCGTCGATGTAGGGCGCCGCGGCCCGCATGCCCTGCGTCAGCGGCTCGTAGTCCTCGGCGCCGGCCAGCGGGTTGAGCCAGATCAGGCGTCGACAGCTGCGCTGCAGCCGCGCCATCTCCTCGCTCAGCATCTCAGGCTCGCCGCGGTCCCAGCCGTCCGACACGACGAGCACGATGGAGCCCCAGCCCAGCGTCCTGCGCGCCCATCGAAAGTTGAACTCCCGCAGCGCAGCGCCGATGCGCGTGCCGCCCGACCAGTCCGGCACCGCCTTCGAGACTTCGCTCACGGCTCCGTCGATGTCACGGCGGCCTAGCTGCCTGGTGACGCGGGTGAGCCTGGTAGCGAACAGGAACGCCTCCACCTGGCTCTCCAGGCCCGCGTACAGGCTGTGGATGAAGTGCAGCAGCATGCGTGTGTACCGTTCCATGGAGCCGCTCACGTCGCAGATCACCACCAGCCGCCGGGCCTTCACCTTCCTCCGCCGGGTCTTCAGGTGAAGCAGCTCGCCTCCGAACTGCGCGTTGTCCCGCAGCGTCCTCCGCACGTCCAGCCTCGGGCCGGCGCCGCGCTCCTGCCGGCGAGTGAGGCGCAGCCCCGGATTCCACTCCAGCGAGGCCATCAGCCGGCGTGCCTCCCGCACCTCGTCTGGCGTGAACTCGGCGAAGTCCTTCTCGCGAAGTACCTCGCGGGCGCTGAAGGTGCGCGTCAGGTCGATTCGGTCGTACTGCTCACCAGAGTCCTGTTCCTGCGCATCTGAGCCTCCAGCGTCGAGTCCCGGCGGAGGCGGGCCGGCTTCCACCCTCCGGTAGCGGCGCTGCTCGCCCATCGAGCGCAGGTCGAGCCTGGACATTCGGTCCCTGCGCTGCCGCCAGAACACCTCGAACGCCTCGTCGAAGAGCGGCAGGTCTTCACGGCGGTGCACCAGTAGCGTGCGTAGCGCCGACCACACATCGACCCGGCGCGTCATGCCGACGTCCTCCAGCACGCGCACGGCGTCCACCATGCGGCCCTCGTGGACGTTCAGGCCGAGACGCCTGAGCAGGTGGCCGAAGATGAGGAGGTTGTGGAGGATGTGACCGGCCGGCGCGCTAGCCACGCCTGCCACCGCGCCGGGTGCCGCGCTGCAGCGCACGGTTGAGCAGCGCGCTGGTCTGCTCTCCGCGCACCATCTCTACGTCCTCGCGGTACTTCAGCATGACGCCCAGTGTGTCATCGATGACCGAAGGGCTGAGCTCAGTCTCGTTCAGGCTCACCAGCGCGGCCGTCCAGTCGAGCGTCTCGGCGACGCCCGGCACCTTGTACAGCTCAGTGCTCCGCAGCTCCTGCACGAAAGCAGTCACCTGCTCCGCCAGCTTCTGCTCGGCGGCCGGCACCTTGCTCCGCACGATCTGCATCTCCTTGTCGAGATCGGGGTAATCGATCCAATAGTAGAGGCAACGCCGTTTTAGGGCGTCGTGGATCTCGCGAGTGCGGTTGGAGGTGATGACCACGACCGGCGGCTCGGCCGCCGTGTAGGTGCCGACCTCCGGGATGGTTATCTGAAAGTCGGACAGCATCTCGAGGAGGTAGCCCTCGAACTCCTCGTCGGCGCGGTCAAGCTCGTCGATGAGCAGCACCGTGGGTCCACTGCTCTCCAGTGACTCGAGCAGTGGACGCTTGATGAGGAACTCCTCGCTGAAGAGCTCCTTCTCCGCGTCCTTCCGCTCAACGCCGCCCGCGGCCTCCAGCAGCCTGATGTGGAGCAGCTGGCGCGAGTAGTTCCACTCGTAGACCGCCTGGCTGACGTCGAGCCCCTCGTAGCACTGCAGACGTATCAACCGTGCGCCGAGCGCGGAGGACAACGCCTTCGCGACCTCTGTCTTGCCAACGCCGGCCTCGCCTTCCAGAAACAGCGGCCTCCGCAGCTGCAGGGCCAGGTAGACGGACATGGCCAGGCCGCGATCCGCTACGTACAGCTCCTTGCGAAGCGCGGCCTGAAGGTCGTCAACCGAAGCCGGCATGGGAGCGACTGGAGGTTGCTCCAAATTCTGCGTCCTCCTGGATGCTGCGATCCGGCGCGCCCGTGAGCGCTTATCCCGCCCGCGACGCCGCGATGCCCAGGGCTCGGCGCAGGTAGACCGCCGCCATCGCCCTGCGGTACTCGTCGGAGGCGAAGATGTCGCTCATGGGGTCGCCCGTGAAGTCGGCGGCCACCGCGGCCGCAGCCGCGTCCAGCGCGCCCTCACCCAGGTCAGAGCCAACCAGCGCCGCCTCGACCGACGATGCTCTGGTCGGCGTGGTCTCCACGCCGCCTATCACCACGCTCGCCGACGAGCAGCTGCCTCCATCCACTCCGACTATCACTGCGACGCCGACGACAGCGTAGCGCGAGGCGGGATGCGGGAACTTGACGTACGCGGAGCCACAACCAGCCGCAAGAGCCGGCACTGAAACGCCGGTCAGTATCTCGTTGTCCTGCAGCGCGTTCTCCAGCAGGCCCGTCGGAAAGTCGGACGCGGCTATGCTGCGCTCGCCGCCCGGCCCGCTGACGTTGTACGTCGCGCCCAGGGCGGTCAGGGCCGTCGGCGGGTCGGAGGCCGGATCGCCGTGCGACACGTTGCCTCCAATGGTACCGCGGTTGCGCACCGCCGGGTCGCCCACGACGCCCGCTGCCTCCGCCAGGACCTGCGCGTTGGCCTGCACCAGGTCGCTCGATGCGATGGTTGCGAAGTTCGTCAGCGCGCCGATGACCAGCGAGCCGCCCTCCAGGCTGATGCCCCTCAGCGCATCGATGTGTCCGATGTCCACGAGAGCCTCTGGCACTGCCAGGCGGAGCTTCATGGCCGGTATCAGGCTGTGGCCGCCGGCCAGGACCTTTGCGCCCTCGTTGGCGGCGAGCAGCTGCACTGCCTCAGCCACGGAACCTGCGCGATGGTAGTTTGTGTTGGCTGGAAACATGGTCTAGCCTCCGTTCCTGGCGTCTTGCATGGCCCGCCACACCTTCTCTGGCGTCAACGGCATGTCGATGCGCGTGATTCCCAGCGGCCGCAGGGCGTCCATAACCGCGTTGTAGACCGTGGGCGTGGATGCGATGGTCCCGGCCTCGCCGACACCCTTCACGCCGAGCGGGTGATGGGGCGAAGGCGTGGTGTTGGATTGCACCTCTATGTCCGGCAGACCGTCTGCGCGGGGCAACGCGTAGTCCAGCATCGTGCCGGTCAGGGGCTGGCCGCTCTCGTCGTAGACGACGCCCTCCCACAGCACCGGCCCCACGCCCTGCGCGACGCCTCCGTGCACCTGACCTTCCACGATCATCGGGTTGATCTGCACGCCGCAATCGTCGACGGCGACGTACTTCTGCAGATCGATCTGGCCTGTCGCCGGGTCAACCTCCACGACCGCCAGGTGCGCACCGAACGGGTACGTGAAGTTGGGCGGGTCGTAGAAGGCGCTGGCCTCCAGGCCGGGCTCCATGCCCTCCGGCATGTCCCAGGCCACGTTTGCCATGAGCGCAATGTCCTGGATAGTCTTGTGCTGGTCGGGCGACCCCCGCACGAAGAACCGCCCGTCCTCGTACTCGATGTCCTCGGTGGCGGCCTCCAGCAGGTGCGCGGCCAGCGCCCTGGACTTGTCCTTGATCTTGCGCGTCGCCAGCGTGACCGCCGCGCCGGACACCGCCGTGGTGCGGCTGCCGTACGTGCCCCAGCCCATCGGGGTGAGGTCCGTGTCGCCGTGGATGACCTCGACGTCGTCCACGTCCACGCCAACCTCGCCGGCCACGATCTGTGCGAAGGTGGTCTCCTCACCCTGTCCGTGAGGCGACGAGCCGACCATCACGTTCACCTTCCCCGTGGGATGGAAGCGGACGATTGCGCTCTCCCAGAGCCCGCCCTGGAATCCGACTGCGCCCGCAACCTGCGAAGGCCCAAGGCCGCATATCTCGACGTACGTGGATACGCCGACGCCCACCAATCGTCCTTCCTCGCGTGCCGCCGTCTGTGCCTCGCGCAGCGACGAGTAGCCCGCGGCGTCCAGCGCGGAGTCGAGAGTTGCCTCGTAGTCCCCACTGTCGTAGGTAATGCCGGTGGCAACGTCGTGCCCGTTCTCGAACTTCGGTATGAGGTTCTTGCGGCGCACCTCCACCGGGTCCATGCCCAACTCGGCCGCCAGCACGTCCACCAGCCGCTCGATGAGCGTCGTGGCCTCCGGTCGGCCCGCGCCGCGGTAGGCGTCGACGGGTGTGCCGTTGTTGAACACGCCGTAGATGGTTCCGCTGATGTTGGGTATGTCGTAGGCGCCGGAGTACATCAGGCCGTGCAGGATGGTCGGCACGCCCGGGGCCGCGGTCGAGAGATAGGCACCAAGGCCCGCGTAGACCGTGGTGCGCAGGCCGGTGATCCTGCCGTCGGCAGTGGACGCCATCTCCACCTCTTCGATGTGGTCGCGGCCCTGCGTGGTGGCGAGGTAGTTCTCGCTCCTCGTCTCCGTCCACTTGACCGGCACGCCCAGGCGCATGGCGCAGAACGCCGTGATGGCTTCGTCCGGGTAGTAGGGAATCTTGCTGCCGAATCCCCCGCCAACCTCCGGCGCGATGACCCTAATCCTGTGCTCGGGAACGCCGGTCACCACGGAGGTTAGGAACCGTGCGATGTGCGGGTTCTGCGAGGTGTTCCACAGCGTGAGCTCGCCGGTGGCGCCCACCCACTGCGCAACCGCCGAGCGCGGCTCCATTGGGTTGGCGATCAGCCTCGGCAGCGTGATCACGTCGCTCACGGTCACGTCCGCCTCTGCGAATGCTGCGTCCGTGTCGCCTCCGGCCACCGCCCACGTGAAGGCGAGATTGTTGGGCGCGTCGTCGTGCAGCTGTGGTGCGCCTTCCTGTGCGGCCTCCTTGGGGTTGAGCACCGCGTCCAGAGGCTCGTACTCAACCGATATGTGCTCCAGGGCGTCCTCCGCCTGGTAGCGAGTCTCCGCGACCACCACCGCCACCGCGTCGCCGACGTACCGCACGCGATCCTTCGCGATGGCGGGATGCGCGGGCGTCTTGAGGTCGGAGTTGGGAATCAGCCAGGCGCAGGGAAGGCCGTTGAGCGCGCCCTCCGTGTCCGCGCCCGTGTACACAGCGATCACGCCCGGCTGAGCGGCCGCCGCGCTTGTGTCAATCGACTTGATGTTTGCGTGGGCGTACATGCTGCGAAGGATCGCCGCATGCACCATGCCGGGCAGCTTGATGTCGTCCGTGTAGGACGCCCTGCCCGTGATGAGTCTTGGGTCCTCTCGCCTGCGTATGCCTGAACTGAATACTCGTGTTGTCATGGCCTAACCACCTCTCATCGTCTCGGCGGCGTCTTCGACCGCCCGCACGATATTCTGGTAGCCCGTGCACCGGCAGATGTTGCCCTCCAGGCCGTGGCGGATCTCCTCGCGCGTTGGCGAGGGGTTGTTCCTCAGCAACGCGTCGGCGGCGATGATCATCCCCGGCGTGCAGAACCCGCACTGCAGTGCGTGGTTGTTCCAGAACGCCTCCTGGAGCGGGTGCAGGTTGGCGCCGTCGGCAAACCCCTCGATGGTCGTCACAGAGCAGCCCGACGCCTGCGCGGTGAGCACGGTGCAAGCCTTGGCTGTTGCGCCGTCCAGCACCACCGTGCAGGTGCCGCACTGGCTCGTGTCGCACCCGACCTTGGTACCCGTAAGCCCCGCGTTCTCCCGGATGAAGTGGACAAGAAGCTGGCGAGACTCAACCTCCCCGCTGTATGACCTTCCGTTGATCGATAGCTCCACTGGTATCTTCAACTTAATCACCCCCTTGACGCACTGCCTAGGCTCAGCGCAGACTTGGGCCTATGGCGGCAAGTTTAGCAAACGCCGACTGCGTTGACAATGCAATTTCGCTTCTCAAAAGGCGCTTCACATGCGATTCCGAAGCAGCGAAATCAACCACTGCACAATTCGCCCGCTCCCTGCTATAGTTTCCCCGTGAAGATCAGCGGCACATACAGATTCGACGCGGCGCCCGAACGCGTCTGGGACGCGCTCCTGGACCCGGAGGTCGTGAGGGACTGCATCCCCGGCGTGCAGGACTTCGCAGCCGTCACGCCTGACAGCTACCGGGTTGAAGTCGGCGTGAAGGTGGGCGTCTTCTCCGGCTCACTCACAGGCACGTTGGAGATCTTCGACAAGCAGCCTATCACCTCGTACCGCATGGGCGTCCGTGGCGCCGGCCCCATGACGAACCTCGCCGGCGATGCGCTGGTCTCGCTCGCTGATGACGGCGACGCCACCACGGTCACGGTGGACGGCGACGTGACCGTGACGGGCGCGCTGGCGCGCGTTGGGCAGCGGTTCATCAGCAGCGCCGCCAAGTCGCAGTTCGACCACTTCTTCGGGAGGCTGAGCGAGAAGGTGGCGCAAGGTGAGAGCTGAGGCGTGCTGCGTTCGGCATGCACTTTACTGTGCAGCGCTGTTGTGTGCGCGCATTCACTGTTCACACTGAGAAGAATGCCACGCGCCGTGACGCGAGCGAACTCAACCTCCCGCGGCGACATTGAGCGAGGCATGGCCAGACCCGGACTCGCACCGTAAATCGAGGACGCCTTGAGCAAGAGCGCTTCCAAGACCGCAATCCCACCCCTGATAAAGCGGAACACGGCGTATCTGGCGTCGTCGCAGGCCTTCAACGGCGCAGGCCAGCAGATGGTGCCGACTCTCGGCCCTGTGCTGGTCACGCAGATGATAGGCTCGGCCGCCCTAGCCGGTATCGGCTCCAGCATCACCGGCCTCAGCCGGTTGATCGTCGCCTACCCCATCGGCAGGTTCACCGACGCCTACGGCAGGCGCGCGGGCGTCATCCTGGGGCTTCTGCTGGTGGGCTCTGGCGCGGTAGTAACCGGCATCGCTGCGATGGCGCAGTCGTTCCCCGCCTTTGTCGCAGGCATACTGGTGCTCGGGCTGGGAACTGGAGCGGTCCAGCAGCTTCGAGTAGCGGCTGCGGACATGTACCCACCTCACCGCCGCGCGGAGGGACTGGGCATAGTCCTCACCGGATCGCTCGTGGGTGCGCTTGCCAGCCCGCTCCTCATCAAGGCCGCGGAGACCTTCGCCGGTGACTTAGGAATCGAGCCGATTGCGCTCGCATGGTTCTTCGTCCCGATAGTCGTCGTGATGAGCATGTTCCTGGTGCTTCGTGTACGACCGGACCCCAAGGAGATCGCCTCCCGGCTGGGCGACTTCTATCCTGACTACACGCCGCCCGATACGCCTTTGCAGGCCTCCGGCAAGGTCGGTCTTCTACACTTCATGCGTCACTACCCCAAGCTGACCGCGTTCATAACCATGTTCGCCGCGCAGGGCAACATGAACATGATGATGGCCATGACTGCGCTCGCCCTGAACCACCACGGCCACACTCTGTCCGCGATCTCCGTGTCCGTGGCCATTCACGTGATGGGGATGTTCGGGTTCTCCCTGCCTCTGGGTCGGCTTGCAGACAGGATTGGCCGGAGGAACGTGATGCTGCTGGGTCTCGTCCTAGCCTCGGCGGGCTCGTGGCTAGTGGTCGCCACGCCTGCCTACGCGGTCATAACCGCCGGCACGTTCTTCGTGGGGCTGGGCTGGTCGTGTGTGAACATAGCAGCGACGGCCCTCTACGCGGACACGACCAACCCCGCCGAGCGCGGCCGCGTGATCGGCGCCAACGATACGTTCACGGCCGCCGCCGCCATCAGCACGCCGCTTGTCGGAGGTGTTGTGGTCGAGTACCTGGGATTGACCGTTCTGGGGTTCGTAGGAATGTCCCTGATGACGCCTCCGCTGGTGCTGCTGCTCAGGCTCAGGGAGCCCATTCCAGGCGTCTTCGAGGACGGAGTGAAGGACGAAGCACCTTCCGCCCAGGGCCGGGCAGGCTGATCCACTCCGCTTACGGACGCGTGCCCTACGGATCCTCTGCCCTGCTCTCCATTTGTGCTGCGTTGACCTGGCCATCCACGGCGGCCCACGCAAGGCTCGCCAGCACCAGCAGCGGGTTCAGGAACTGCCAGGCGTCTCCGTAGTCGACGAGGTAGGCATTGGCAAACAGGGCGGCTCCCAACGCCGCCGAAACGACTGCGCCCACTCGCGCCGCAAGATCGCCCGAACGCCATAGTGCCACGGCAGCTACGCTCGAACAGGCGATGAAGAGCGGATTCACGGTGCGCCACACGTCACCGCCGTAGTCGCCGAACACGCCGCTGTACGCGTTGGCGAACACCACCACGGTCAGCGCACCAAGCGCCAGGCTCCGCACCCAGTAGACGCGGCGGGTGCTCAGCCATACCCACCATGCGCCACCGATGCTAAGGAGCAACGCTCCGGCCTGCCACAGCTTCCACGGCCAGTACGGCACCGACATCCCGTCCGGGTCGACGAGCACTGTCCTTTCCGCCCAGGCGAATGTTGCCAGGAACACGAATGCCACTGCCGCCAGTGCGGGAATCGGCTGCAAGTCTCTGGGCGCGATCATCTTCAACATTGGCCGTACCTACTGTTGTGTAGTATTGTTGCGCACTATTGTCGTGAGGCCGCCTGCGCGGATCGACGCGCTGCGGCATCCGCGCACACTCTACCACAGTAATGTCCCTCCGCGCCGCGTGAATGTCGGATTCGGACCGGTCGACGACTATCGATTATGTCCGGTTGGCCGGCCGTTCACGCAAGTCATCCGGCCCGGACGCAGCTACATGGTATGGCGTTCACCTTGCGAGTCGCAGTATAATCATCTACCTGAGACTCCACGGTCTGACTGCCAGAGGCTCCAACGCAGGCTGCCCGCCCCTGGCTTCTACCGGTCGTTTCGCTCTGTAGCAGGAAATGAATGGACCGCGCGGGAGATGGACCAAGATGATTGAATCGGACGCAATTCGCAGGACTGCACTCTTTCTGGTCCTGGCAGGACTGCTGTGGAACCTGATCGAGGCCGCCGTAGCTCTATGGGCAGGAAGCCGGGCCGGAAGCGTGGCCATACTGGCCTTCGGGCTGGACAGCATCATCGAGCTTCTCGCCGGCGCAGTGCTGATGTGGCGTCTGGGGGCGCTTCGAGACGAGACGGAAGCGGAAGCCGCCGAGAACACCTCCCGAAGGCTGGTGGGGCTCAGTTTCTTCCTCCTTGCGGCCTATGTGGTGCTGCACTCCGGCGCGAGCCTGCTGGGATGGCTGCCCGAGCCGGAGCCTAGTCTGGCCGGTGTACTCATCGTGGTGGCGAGCGCAGTGGTGATGACCGGCCTCTACGTGGGCAAGATGAGGATCGCGAAACTCATCCAGTCCCGGTCGTTGAGAGCGGAGGCGATGGAGAGCCTGTTCTGCGACCTCCAGGACCTGACGATCCTGATTGGGCTGGGCCTGAACAGCTTGCTCTCCTGGTGGTGGGCCGATCCGGTTTCGGCCCTGTTACTGGTCCCGCTGTTCATAAAGGAAGGCATAGAAAACGTGTCCGGGAACGGCGAGGAGCATAACGGTGAGCTGGTCAGGGTGTGCTTTTGCCACGGCTGCATCTTTGGCGTTCGCGATTGCAGACTGGAATGCTGCGTGGCATAGCGCCAGACTTGACGGCTAGCTGCGCCCGGCCCGGTTCCGCGCGGCGCCAACCAACGCGGCGGGCCGATCATGGGAAGGCTCCCTCTGTGTTCACAGCTTGATTGACGTTGGGATTGAATGGTAACATTTCGCAGCCTCAGCACAACGTTAGCACAGCGTATCAGAAAGGAGGGCTCGCCCAAATTGGATCCTCGAAGAAGAGACGGAATGGCACTCTCAGTCTCGGTTCCGGTGTTCGGAATGCGGAAGCTCACGGTCTCGTGCGCTCTGGCAGCTCTGCTCGCAGGCCTGCTGGCCTTGGGGTGGTATGGAGTTGCACAGGCACAGGATCAGGATTCCTGCGCCGTAATCCACCTGGGCACGCTTGGCGATGATCTGGGTGCGGAGCTTTCAGCGAGCGGTCGCTGGTCAACCGAGGACTGCGATTCGCGCTTCCGGACCGGTAGTGACGCCCACACCTACCGGTTTGAAGTTGCCGAAGGCGGGCGAGTCAGGGTGGACCTGACGTCGAAGGACGGCGACTCCCACCTCTATCTCATGGACGAAGACGGAAGAAGAATAACGAACAACGACGACGGCGCCGCCGGCCTCGACGCACGTGTGGAGCGCGACCTCACTCCGGGCGTCTACTTGGTGGAGGCAACCACGGTGGGTGGCAGGACGCGCGGACCGGCGGACTTCTCGCTCTCCGTCAGCCGCGTGACCGGCTGCGATCCGGTGCCGCTTGGAGAGCTCAGGCCGGGCGTTGGTCTTACCGCATCCGGCACTTGGTCTCTCGACACCTGCGGCTCTCGCTTCGTGGTGGAGCATCCGGCCTACAGCTACCTGTTCGAGATGCCGCAGGACGGCCGAGTGCTTGTGGACCTGATGTCGGAAAACGGGGATCCCGTGCTCTCTCTCGTGTCATTGACCGAGGGCTTGATCGCAGCTAACGACGACGGCGGCGAACGGCGCAACTCGCGCATCGAGCGCTACCTGCAGGCCGGCACCTACCTGCTGGAGGCCACGACCTACCTGGAACGAGACTTTCAGCCACTGAGGGCCGACTTCACCCTGGTGGTCAATCTCGTGGACGAAATTGCCAAGCAGGAACAGTTCCTGCTGAAGATCGAGGAGGCCCGCACCTCGAATCTCGTGGTAGCGGGCCAGCCCACCCTCGTTGACTTCCGAATCGGAAACCTGGGAGGCGGCAGCCTCGCCGAGGTCGGCGGGAGCGCGCTGGTCTACGTGGTAGGGCCCCGCGTCTTTGAGATTGCTCCCGCAATCACCGCGT
Source organism: Dehalococcoidia bacterium (assembly GCA_034423135.1). Taxonomy (GTDB): domain Bacteria; phylum Chloroflexota; class Dehalococcoidia; order Lucifugimonadales; family UBA2985; genus JAPPHY01. Next base: position 60,492 of record DAOUJC010000021.1, read on the forward strand.
CAGAAGGTCGCTGGGATTCCGGTGTCTCCTACCACACCAGCTCGGAGACTGCCAGCGCCACTAGCGAAGAGATCGGCCACGTGAGGCCGTTTGAGGTCACTTTTGGCCGACCAGGTCCCGCATGGCTGTTCGTCGCTGTGATCACCTACGACAGGTTCGGGCAGGAAGTTGGCTTCCACGGCCTGTGGCAGACTCTCATAGTCCTGAGCGGCACGACATTCGATGCGGTCACCGTCAAGGTGGACGACGTGGACTATGTCGTTGAAGCGCAGGCCAACAGCGAAGGGCTGGTCACAACCTCAGTCAGCTCTGTCGATGACCCGGAAGCCGAGGTCGAGCCATCCGTGCAGGCGAAGGCGATCTACGCTGCGGGGGTGCAGACCCAGGTGCTGGACGGAATCTTCGAGCAGCCGGCAATCGCCGAGCTTTCGGCAGCCGGAGAGTCCGGCGCCGTCAGCGTAGAAGGCGCGTCATCAAGCGCACTGCTGAGGGTGTTCGCAGACCAGTATGCGAGCGAGCTCGACGCGTCCGGGCTTGCCGAGGTGCTGGACGCAGAAGAGGCCCTGATTCCCGCAGCTGTGGAGGATGTCGTTATCGGCATGTCCCAGGAAGCGTCTGAACAATTCGTCACACTGGCGGAGTCCTGGAACACCCTCCAGGAGAGGATGAATGACGGCGAAGTGCTCTCATTTGAGGAGGCCATTGAAGTCCACTCGCAGTTCGCCTACGCCGAAAGCGTTATCTCTCCCCTGGCAACGGCCGAGACAATCGTAGCCATAGCGCGCGACGCTGATCTGGGCTGGGATGACCCGGATGTGGCGGTAATGGTCGGCGAGTTCGCGCGGCAGGCTTCCTGTGGCGATACGGAGGCAGACCTGCGAGAGGCACTGGAAGCGACCGGGACCGCAGACGTCGACGGGTTGATCAGACTGGCCGCCGAGATGCGCGTTGCGTCTCCGATTTTCGGCCTTGCACTCAATGCCGTCCTGTGCGCAGTTGCGGAGGCTGATGACGACAACTCCTTGTTCCTGCAGGGTCTGGCCATTTCCGGCAGCAGCGACATTCGGCAGATGCTCGGCTATGAGCAGCCTTCACTAGCTCCGCTCGAGGCTCCCACCTACCGGCTGCGAATAATCGCGAGGCTGGGCGAGGACGGCAGGATTGAACACGGCGTAGAGCTCGCCACGGGACAGCAGATTCTGCCGACCTATCGACACGTGGCTCTCGACTCGCGGGCCGGAATCTGGCAGGCAAGCAGCGATGTTGAGCTGGACGGTACAGTACTCGGAAACATACACTCGCGGCGTCTTGATGACGGGCGAACAGAGCTGAGCTTTGTAGACGGTTCCGGCGAGATGATCACCCCGGATGTCCGCTACCTGGCAGCAGACATACCGGTCGGCGTGTGGTTGCGCAGCGGCGAGATTTCCGCAACGCCGGTAGAGGGAGAGTAGTAGGCCTCTCCCATTCAACGACCATCTGAAGCAGGGTTCCGGCTGCTCTCAGCCGGAATCCTGAGGCTGAGTACCACAAGCCTGCATCGCAGTTGCGAGCGCTGTAAACGCCTATGCTCCTTAGACTGTGGCAGAGTGTCGCCGTCAGCGGCGCCTGTTCTGCCCCCGCACTGAGGCGCGGGCAGCGGAAGCGGGCCATCGCTTGCCAGGGTTGCGCGCGGGTGTTACAACTATTGGGCGCAGATGCTCGGCTGGCCGGTCCAGACACCCTGACGGGTTCTAGGGTGATGATTCGCGCACTTTAGCGATGGGGCAGCCTGCGCCGGACTGCCCGAGATCCCGGGGCATCCTGGGCCGTAATTCGGAGTAATGGCTTGCAGCAACGCCTGAGTGCGCTCAAGGGGGACCTGTTCGGAGGCATAACCGCCGCCGTGGTGAGTTTGCCGGTGGCACTGGCTTTCGGTGAGGCTTCCGGCCTCGGAGCCCTCGCCGGGATATACGGCGCAATCTCTGTAGGATTCTTCGCGGCGGTGTTCGGAGGCACCAGATCCCAGATCTCAGGCCCAACCGGCCCCATGGCCATCGCAATGGCCGCGGTCGTAACGCTCCACGCCGACAACCTCGCGGCCGCCTTCACCATCGTCATCATGGCAGGACTCATTCAGGTGGCGCTTGGCCTGGTGGGAATCGGCCGGTTCATCGCGTTCACACCCTACTCCGTCATCTCCGGCTTCATGTCGGGCATCGGCATCATCATCATCCTGCTCCAGACTCTGCCAATCCTGGGCACGCCCGTGGCCGAGGGCCCAGTCGCCTCCATCAGAGGATGGACTGACGGCATTACCGACTTCAACGCAAGCGCCTTTGCCATCGCCTTCACCACACTCGCCGTGGGCGTCCTGTGGCCGGGGAGGCTCAAGCGCATCATGCCGCCGACCCTCGCCGCCCTCGTGGTGGGCACAGCGTTGGGCGTATTCTGGCTCACGGACGTACCCGTCATCGGCGAAGTGCCCACCGGCCTGCCTGCCCCACAGCTGCCTGACCTGTCCCTGGGGATCCTGGCGCAGGCCGTCACACCAGCGCTTACCCTGGCGATGCTGGGGTCAATCGACAGCCTGCTGACATCGCTCATTGCGGACTCGATGACGAGAACGCAGCACGGCGCCAACCGGGAGCTGGTGGGACAGGGCATTGGCAACATGGCTGCCGGCATACTGGGCGGACTGCCGGGCGCAGGTGCAACTATGGGCACGGTCATCAACATCCGCGCCGGTGGCAGGACGCCGATATCCGGCGTCATATGCGCCATGATACTGCTGGCGTTGGTGCTGGGCCTTGCCAGGTACGTCGAGATCATTCCGCACGCCTGCCTGGCCGGCATCCTCATGAAAGTGGGCTGGGACATCATCGACTGGCGATTCCTGACTCGGATAATGCGCGTGCAGCGTGAGCACCTTGCGGTCATGTTGATCACCCTGCTTCTGACTGTGTTCGTCGATCTGGTGACCGCCGTGGCCGTGGGGCTAATCGCGGCAGGAATGGCAACCTCAAGGAGGTTCGAACGTCTCCAGATGGACAGCGTCGTTTCAGTGCCAATCCTGGACAGTGTATTTTTCCGTGAAGGTTACGCGCTGGACGAGGACGACCATTCGGCGCACGTGGGTATGGTGACCCTGCGCGGCGTCTTCACGGTGGCCTCTTCTCACAAGCTGGTCAGCACAGTCAGCAGGGACATCAGCGAACACGACGTGGTGATCTTCGACTTCACCGACACCGCCTACATGGACGACAGCGCATCACTGGTAATCGAAGAGCTCATAGATACCGCCATTGCCGAGCATACGGAGTGCATAGTGATTGGCCTGTCCGACCAGCCTGCGATCACCCTTCGCGCGCTCAACTCTCTGAAGCAAATACCCGAGAACCAATTCGCCGATGACATCAATGGGGCCAGGGAGATTGCGGCACGGCTTCTGGGGTTGGAAAAGGCGACGAAGGAGTGAGGCGATGCTTCCTGGCAGACCGTCTCGCGGAGCTACGTTGAAGTGTTGACGAGCATGATCGTTACTCTGGAGCGCGTCTGGAGCGGAACGCCCTGGCTTACAGGTGCGTTGGGAGCTTGCGTCATCCTGACCACCGCCCTGCTCTCCTGCACCGGCGACAGCGCGGAGCCTGACGCGGACGGGCACGTAGCTGAGCTGGAGGCCCGGACTGACGCTCTGGAAGAGTCGATCCAAACCCTAGAGAGCGAGAACGCAGAGCTCAGAGGGGAAGTCGCTGGGCTCCGCGAGAGCCTTGATGCGCTGGAGTCGCGGCTTCAGAAGCTCCAGGAAGCAGCCGACAACCCGGACAAAGACCCGGCCTCTTGGGAGTCGTGGGCAAAGGACAACGGAGAGAAGCCATCGCTGGCTGAAGGGGCTGCCCATGAAGCTGTCGGCAGACTGGCAGAGGAGTTCGGCGGCCAGGTCCACTACTTGGAACACCCAGAGCGAGAAATCCCGGCGGTCCTGGTGACTCCCCTGAAGTTCGTTGACGGAGATACTCCGCTCATAGTTGCGCTTCACGGGTTCGGAGGAAATGCCGCCGACATCGCCGCCTACGTGCCTCTTCACGAGCGAGTGAACTCTGATGGATTCGCTCTGCTACTGCCCACCGGGGTGTCAGGCAGTGATGGGACCACCTTCTGGAACCCCACCGACCGGTGCTGCGAGGGCGGCAAGACCGGCGAGGATGACGTCGCCTATCTGACAGAGCTGGTTGAGAGTGCAAGAAAGGTGGGAGACTTCGGCCATGTGTACTTCTTCGGCTACTCGAACGGGGGGGTCATGTCATACCACATGGCATGCAAGGGCCTGCCGGGCCTTCGCGCCGTAGCCAGCCTGGCCGGCACGAGCTACGTTGAGGACTCCAGCTGCGAGGGTGCGCCGCCCGTGTCGGTGCTGCACATTCACGGCACCGCCGACGGGGTGATTCTCTTTGAGGGCCACGAGATTGAGCTGGGCCAAGAGGAAACCGGCGATAGAGCATTCTACGTGGGAGCTCAGGAGATGGTGACGCGCTGGAGCGAGCGGGCCGGCTGCAAGTGGCCGGAGAACGTCCAGCCATACGCGGGGCAGGATCTGGACCGGTACGTGCCGGGCGCCGAGACGCAGGCATTCCGCCTGGAGTCGGGCTGTGCTGAGGGAATCACCATCGAGCTTTGGGCAGGCGAGGGCAGCAGCCATGCGCCCGGCTACGACGGTGCTTTCCTGGACGCCCTGTTGGACTGGCTCCTGTCACAAGAGTAGCGCTCCTCCCAGAGCTTCCACCTCGCAGTTTCGCCCCCTGCCCAACCGCCCTCAAGAAGTCCCGCTTCTCGCCGCAATTGTGAACGTGGTAGAGTATACGCGGCTCTGCTCTGCGCGCCGGACGCTCAGGCGCCGGACAACCCACAGCAATCAGCAGCAGGCAAGGCAAGGTTCAGACCAATCACATCGTCAAGCCCGCAGCGTTAAGGACGACAAGATAACCCAGTTGCACTCAACCCATGCCTTCCCCGTGACCGAATCGAGGCATGAGCCGAGACGGACGTGGGCTCGGCTGTAAGACTACACACTCAGACTGAAATCGGAAGTCGGAATCATCCATGTCAGCGCAACAGCAGCCCCGCTACGAAGCGCACGAGAGTCCTCCTTTCCTGGCCTCCCTAGGGTACGGTGCGCAGTTCAGCCTGATAGCGTCTGCGATACTCCTGGTGACGCCGGTCGTGGTGGCCAAGGCGTCGGGGCGCGACGACTCGTACCTGGTGTGGGTGGTGTTCGCGTCCCTGCTGGTTGCCGGCCTTTCAACGATGATGCAGGTTCGCGGGGCGGGACCCGTCGGGTCCAGGGCGATGATGCCCATGTTCACGGCCGCCTTCTCCATACCCTTCTGCATAGACGCTGTATCGGACGGTGGGCCTGGGACCCTGGCAGCTTTGGTCGTCGTATGCGGGATTGGCCAAATGGCCATATCCAAGTGGCTGTTCATAATCAGGCGCATCGTAACGCCCGTTGTGGGCGGAACGGTCATCATGATTCTGTCGATCACCTTGGCCTCCGTTGTGCCGCGCCTTCTGCCGGAGGCTTCCGATAGCGATGCACTTGGGGCGCACATAGCGGCGCTGTCCACGCTCGGCATAGTATCGGCGCTCATACTTCGCGGCTCGGCGGTGATACGGCTCTGGGGCCCAATCATCGGTATTGTGGCCGGGTCCGCCGTGGCCGCGGCGTTCGGCCTATATGACGCGGGGTTCGTGCGGGAGGCGGCATGGTTTGGCTTGCCCGGCGACTGGCCCGGACTGGGCTCGCCCCCCGTGGTCTCCGGCATCGGTGTGACGTTCTGGACGCTCCTGCCCGCCTTCCTGTTTCTCAGCGTGATCATTTCCATTCAGGTCAACGGGGAGTCTATTGCACAACAGCGCGCCGCCAGGAGAGAGGTGCGAGCGGTTGACTTTCGAGAGGTGCAGACCGCCTTGACCGGAACAGGTGTGACCAACCTGCTTGCAGGCGTCTGGGGGACGGTGCCTTACATCGTCAATCCGGGGGCCGTGTCCTACACCCAAACTACCGGCGTCGCTTCCCGAAGGGTCGGGTACGTCATCGGCGGCATGCTGATCGCGATAGCCTTCATGCCCAAGCTGTCCGGGCTGCTGAGCTCAATCCCGGGTTCGGTCATGGCGGGCTACCTGATCTTGCTGAGCGCGTACCTGTTCGTCGATGGCGCAAGGACTGTAATCCAGAGCGAGCCGAACAGGCAGAGGATAACCGTGGCGGGGGTGTGCTTCTGGATTGGCGCGGCCTTCCAGTTCGGGCTGTTCAAGATGCCGGAGGTTGTTCCTGTGTGGGGCGCACTGCTGCAGAGCGGGATAACCACTGGAGGCGTGGCAGCGATTGTGATGATCCTCTACCTGGAGTTCACCAACCCCCGCGGTATGCGCTTTCACTCGCGCCTTCATATCGATTCTCTGCCGGAACTCAACGAGTTTCTGGAGAAGTTCGCCGGACGCCGCGGATGGGACACAGCCATGCGCGCGCGCCTGAGCGCAGTTGCCGAAGAAACCCTGCTCACGCTTGCGCCCATAGACTTCGGCGAGCTCGCAGCGCAGGACGATGAAGCTGCAGCCGAAGACTCCAAGCCGGAGCGCCAGCTTGTGGTGACCGCCTCAAGCGATGGCCCGGTGGCCACCCTGGAGTTCATAGGCGGGGCCGGAGACGAGGAGAACATGGAGGACAGGCTGCGTCAGCTGCAACAGTTCGACTCGGAGAACATGGTAGAGCAGGACCTGTCTCTCCAGCTGCTGCGCGCATACGCCACGTCCGTCAGGCATCAGCAGTTCCACGGCACGGACATCATCACGGTACGAATCGCCCCTTAACGCCGAGGCAGCCGGTCACGGAATGCCGTCGCAGGCTCCACAGGGAGTATTCCTGCAACCCGCCGGCTCTAAACCACAGCCGGCAACGCATTGAGCCACTGCGGGCACTTCTGCTATATTCCAGTCATCACCGCAGGGAGGACGCGCATGTCAAAGTACCTGTTTCAGGCCGACTACACATCCGAGGGTATCGCTGGACTACGGCGTGAGGGTGGCACGGGCCGACGTGCTATGTTTGAGCAGATGTTCGCCGACATGGGCGGGTCACTGGAGTGCTTCTACTATGGCTTCGGCGCGGAAGACCTGCACATGATCGTAGACCTCCCCGACGATGCCGCAGCTGCCGCCGCGTCGATGGCTGCCTCATCCGCGGGCGCGATCGTAGCCAAGGTCACCGTGCTGATCACACCTGAGACCATCGACGAGGCCACGCAGCGCGCCGTCAACTACCGAGCGCCGGGGTCATAGGCGGCGGGGGCTTCCGCCGTAGATGCTGCACGGCCGCTAACAAGACTGCCTATGACCATGGTCATGACTATGGTACAATATATGCAGATCTCAACTGGAGGAGAGGGCAATGGAGATGGCCGGCGGTACACGGACTATGAAGGCGTCCGAGTTCAAGGCAAAATGCCTGCAACTCATGGATGACCTGGCGGACGGCGGAGGTGAAATAGTGATTACCAAGAACGGGAAGCCGGTTTCCCGCTTGGTGCCCTATCGCGAACCTGCCGCGTCGTTCTTCGGCTCTGAGAAGGGTAGGATCAAGATTCTTGGTGACATCGTCTCTCCAATGCCCGCGGAGTGGTTCGAGGACCAGGACGACGACAATGAGGCCCTGTTTTGAATCTCCTGGACACTCATGTAATAGTCTGGGTGCAAACCGGAGACCGCCGGCTGGGTTGGATGGCTCGTGCCCAATTCGAAACTGCCCTGAGAGAAGGCGAAGCCGCGGTTTCCGCCATCTCATTCTGGGAAGTTGGCATGCGCATCCAGAAAGGAAGGCTAACTATTGGTCGGCCTCTTGATGCGTGGCGTCGGGACTTGCTAGAGGCTGGCATCGTTGAGATTCCGGTAAACGGAGTGATCTCGACCCGGGCGGGTCTGCTGACCGAAATGCACGGAGATCCCGCGGACCGCATAATCGTGGCCACGGCCATGGAGGGACACCGGCTCGTCACTGCTGACGAGCGAATACTCCGCTGGGACGGCGATCTCGACCGGCTCAACGCTAGGGAGTGAGGACGATCCGGGTCTCCAATGCCACAGAGCCTCCGCCAGCCCCCCATCCTTAAGGAAGAGACCTATGAACTCTCCCAACAACACGCATGAGGAAGGCCGCTCCGGGTGGATACGGTGGAGGCTGACCGGTCTGGTCACAGTCGGTATCCTGACGGTTCTCTACATTCTGTACCTTGGCCGGGGAGCGCTGCTCCCCATCATAATGAGCATCGTCGTAGCCGGCCTTCTCTTTCCGATAGTCTCCTACATCGAAAGACTGCTGCCCTTTCGCTCGCGTCATCCGCGGATAGCGCGAATTTCGGTCATCGCGGCCACCTACGCCGCATTCCTTGTGCTGTTGGCCGCGTTCCTGTTCCTTACCTTACAGCCCCTCTACGGAGAGGCAAAGGAGTTCTTCAAGACCGCTCCAGACATATACGAGCAGGCCAAGTCTACAGTTGAGGGATGGCTGGAGGACTTTGACAGGCAGGTGCCGGAGGAGGTGCAGGCGCAGCTTGAGGAGTGGCTGCGATCTGCGAGTGGGGCTATCGGCGAAGCGGCGCTGGCCATACTGACCAGGACGCTGAGCGGCGTGACAGGCACGGTGTCTCTGGTGGTAGGACTCGCTATAGTCCCGTTCTTGCTGTTCTACATGCTCAAGGACAAGGAGGAACTGGTCGATGGGATGTACACCGTGCTGCCCGAAGGCGTCGCCAGGCACACGCGAAACGTCCTGAACCTCGCCCAAGGCGTAATCGGCTCGTACGTACGAGCCCAGGTTATCAGCGCGACCATTGTAGGCGTTTTTGTGACCATCGGACTTCTCTTGCTGGATGTCAGGTTTGCGCTAACCCTGGGACTCCTGGCAGGCGTACTCGGCCTCATACCGATAGTTGGCGCGTACATCGGCGCCGTGCCGGGACTGCTGGTGGCCCTTGCGACCGATCCCAGCAAACTGCTCTGGGTAGCGCTCGTGTACGTAATCGTGCAGCTGGTAGAGAGCAACGTCATAGCGCCTCGAATTCAGGGACGGGCGCTCAGACTCCATCCCATCTTCATCATGGCAACCCTGATTGTGGCCAGCGAGATTGCGGGACTGTGGGGGGTGTTCGTGGGGGTGCCGCTGGTGGCAGTAGCAAGGGACATCTTCGCCTACTTCTACAATGAGTGGAGCAAACCGGGCGGCGACGAGGAACTGGAGCCGCTGGAAGAGCCTGATGCTCCAAGAATCCCCGCCGATGAAGCCGCATCCCAGACGCCCTTGCCCGGCGGCGAAAATCCGTAGGTGGGGGTTATGGCCTGGTAGGGGCGCACGATAAGGCAGGGCGACGGGGCAGCCGGACGTGACTGATTGGCGAATGCCAATCGCCTCTACCGCAAAGTGCCCCAAAATTGACCCACGGGCATCAACCGCAGGCAATGTAACCTATGGTATATAATGTGCTTTGGCTCTTCTAACCTGGTATGCGGACTTCAGAACGGGCCTGTGTGGGCCTTCAGTTCTGAGGTGCTGCAAATTCCACGGCGCACGGGTTCACCGATGCGTTCAGGGTATGGATTCATAATCATGCCACGCTCTTGAATTGACCTGACGAGTCCGGCCCAATAACAGGAAGGTGATGCTGAACCGTCTTTCGATCTTCTACCCGCGGTTCGAGGCGAGGAGTCTTCTGGGGGACATCCTCGGTGGCATCACGGCAGCCGTGGTGGGCCTACCGGTGGCACTTGCATTCGGCATTGCGGCAGGCCTGGGGCCTGCTGCCGGAGTCTACGGTGCGATCTCCGTGGGCTTTTTCGCCGCCGTGTTCGGCGGCACACGGTCTCTCATATCAGGTCCCACCGGCTCGATGACCGTGGCAATGGCCGTCATAGTGACGGCCCACGCCGACAACATCGGCGAGGCCTTTACCATTGTGATTATGGCCGGGCTGATTCAGATGGTGTTCGGCCTGCTGAGACTCGGGCGGTACGTGACCTACACGCCCTACTCCGTGATTTCGGGCTTCATGACGGGTGTAGGCGTTATCGTCATAATGGTCCAGACGCTGCCATTCCTGGGAGCCCCTGTTGCCACCGGAGGACCAATCGGGGCGATTCGGAACCTACCGAGCATCATCGAGCACTTTGAGGTGAATGCCGTGGGCGTGGCCGGCATCACGCTTGGAGTAGCCATCCTGTGGCCCAAGAAGCTCGACAGGTACCTTCCTTCCTCACTCGTTGCTCTTGGGGCAGGAACCGTCGTAAGCCTCATCTGGCTGACCAATGCCCCCACCATCGGCGCCCTGCCGACCGGGCTCCCCGCCTTCAAGTTGCCGGAACTCTCGTTCAACGTATTGGTGAGCTCAATTGAGCCTGCGCTGGTCATAGCGCTTGTCGGGTCGGCGGATACACTACTGACCGGACTTGTAGCAGACTCCATGACGCGGAGTCGTCACGACCCCAGCAAGGAGCTGCTGGCACAGGGAATGGGCGCGGTGTTTACCGGGTTCATTCAAGGCCTGCCCGGGGCAGGCGCAACGCCGAGTACCGTCGCAAACTTCCGGGCCGGCGGCAGGACCTTCGTCGCAGGAGTGATTGCCGTGGCCATCATGCTGGTGATGGTCCTGGCTCTGGGAGACTACGTGGCGGCAATTCCCAACGCCCTCCTGGCTGGAATCTTGTTCAAGGTTGCACTGGATACCATAGACTGGAGGTTCGTGACTCGTCTGCACCGTGTCCAGCGTGAACACATGGCAGTGATGCTCCTGACGCTCGGGCTCACTGTCTTCCTGGACCTGGTTACTGCGGTTGCGGTGGGAATGATCGCGGCGGCCGTTACTCACGCGCGCCAGTTCGAACTGCTGGAGCTGGACAGCGTGATCTCGGTGCCAATCCTGGACAGCAGCTTCTTTGGCGCGGACGACAATCAGGAGGACTCGGATGACTTCTCCGCCAGGGTCGGGCTGGTAGCTCTGAGAGGCTCCTTCACCGTCGCGTCCTCCAGCAAGCTGCTGGATACAATCGGCGAGGACATCCGTGAGCACGAGATCGTGATTCTCGACTTCACCGACACAGTCTATGTCGACGATAGCGCTGCCCTCGTGGTGGAGCAGTTGATCGAGACTGCAACAGGGTACAACACCCACTGCATTGTAATGGGACTCGGCGGAGCGTCCGTCCACAACATTCAGGCCTTGAACGTGCTAAGGCGCGTGCCTTCTGATCATATCGTGCAAACCTGGGACGAAGCGCGCGACGTCGCTGCCGGTCTCCTATCCGCCTAACCTAAGAGGTGTGTTCAGAAGAACCGGCGGGCGCCGACCGGACTCAGCGACGCTTTACCCGCTGAACTCCTTCCGCATACGGGGGCCTCGTGATTCATCCATCGCTGTCGCCGCTGCTCTCCTGCGCGGTCGCCTTCCTGAACCCCCAGCCGTACATCACGCTTCCGTAGTAGTTGAACCACTCTCGAGCCTCGTCGTCTGAGAACGGATAGTCCGCTCCGAGCTGCCTGGCCGTGGCCAGCCCGCTGACAAGGCACGTCTCCTGGCTGTTGATCAGGGTGTGTGCGCCGCAGTGCCAGGTCCGACGCCTCCCCTGGATGAACCGGAACATAGGCACAAGCCACACGACGTGCCGGATGTCGTGCACGATGTGCTGGAAGTGGTGACGAGCGATGATCTTCCGGCTATCGATTGGGCTGACCGGATTGTAGGTGACCAGGCAAGGCTTGTCCGACCGGCCGGCCCACGGCTGCTGATTGTGCATGATGTAGGTGACCTCGTAGTTGTCCGGCTTGGCCCCGTACTGGCGAATGTGGTTGCTCCTGGTGCGCAGCGCTTGCGTGTCGTCCTCCGGCAAGATGGATGCGTCCCAGTGGACGACCGCTTCCCGGTGCAGCTCCCTGTCGTAGCGCACCGACGACAGGATGTGTCGCTCCAGCCGGCTGGGACTGTCGATCGCGGGCAGCGTCTGGTTGGCGTTGCAAGCAAATATCACCTGGTCGAAAGCCTCCATCACGCCATCGGCGTCTTCCACCAGGACACCGTCAGCGTTGCGATACACCTTCTGCACGGGCCTGCTGAGGTAGATCTTGTCGCGGAAGCCGGCGGTGAGGTGCTCATAGATGTCCCGGGTGCCCTGGTCCCAGGTGTGCATGGGGGTTGCGGTCTCAATGTCGAAGAACTCCAGATACCTGGCGAATAGCGAGGCCGGCATGTCAAACACGTTGGTCGCCAGGACAAAGTTGATGAACATAGGCTTCAGTATCTTGTACCGGAAGTCCTCAGACAGCTCAGCCAAGTCCAGGACAGTCCTCATGGAGACGTAGTTGAGAGGATTCAAGGCATTGAGGAGGCGCGAGCGGGCTCGTGTCAGCGCGCCGACCTGTCTCATCATTCGCAGAAGGCGCTGGAACCGCTGGATTTCACCATGAAGCTCGTCTCGCAGTGCGGAATCGAAGTCATGCGCGTAGACCCCATCGCCGTACTGGACTGTGTAGCTGAAGCGCGTGGCCAGAAGGTCGATTCCAAACTGCTCCAGGAGGAGAAGGACGTGTTTGTAGACGGATGGTATCAGGGCTGTTGCAGAAATGTCGAAGGGGACGGACCCGCCGCCCGCCTGCGGCATGTCAACCGTGACGGCGTTCCCGCCCAGGCGGTCTTTCGCCTCGAAGATGCGGAAGTCAAACCTGTCCGGGCTGTGGGAGAGCGCCCACGCAGCCCCCAGTCCAGCCACGCCGCCGCCAACAATCGCAATCCGCTGGTAACTCATGACCGGTTTCTTAGCACAACTCGGCTCGAGGACTCAATGAAACAGTACCCAGGCCCAGCCAACTCACCGGCTATTGCCGGCCTTGGGGAGAAGAGCCCGTGTTAAGTGGGGTTCTCCATGATTATGTCCCCACGCGCCGTGCGGTGCAAGAGCCTGATGGATTCTCCGCAGCATCTACCAAGACCTATCGATATCTCCCGGATGGCCTCCCGTGCAGACTCGCCAGCGGAGGCGGAATAGGCAGGTCGATCACCTTCGGCAGTCGGTCAACCGAGGCAGGTCTTCCAGCTGCCAAATCCAAGGCTGGAAACCGGCGCTTCCATTTCCAGAATTTATTTGTGAGAATTTTCGCTCGCGATATAGACAGCAGAACCCTACTATGCTATCATCCCCGCGATTAACTGTCTGCGCCGGCTTCGATCCGGCTGACAATGAGGTGTTTCAATGCTCAATGCGAAGCGTCTGGCCTTGCCCGCGATGGGGCTACTTCTCCTGTTGGTTGGCCTAATAGGCAATGCTACTGCGGCCGACCCGCAGAGCTCCGTAGGCCCCCAAGCTAGCACACCTACTGAGGTGACGCTAGGCTCCAGTGAATCGTGGGAGTGCATACTCAACCAGTTCGATGTTACCGCTAACCTGGCCGCCGGCGAGTCCGCCGCAGCGAACGGGCGCATCGAATTCTTCCTCAACCGATTCCCGGAAGCGGTTGGTGACATCGTCGAGGTCACGGGCAACACCAGCCCGATGAAGATGACGAACGGCTTCGCAGTCGTGAACACCAACGCGGACGGACAGGCCACCGCAACGCTGGTGGCCACACGGCCGGGTGACACCGACGTGACCGCTTTCGCGCCGGGCATTCAGGACAGCAGCGCGCACAAGGCATTTGGCGTAGTGCACTGGATGGACGGATGCCCTGAGTTCCCAGTCGACGCAGAGAACCCCTTCGGAACGCCTCACCCAATGACCGTGAGCGTAATGAACGTCTCCGACGGCAGCCCTGTCCAGGGCGCGACGGTCCGATGGACCATAGTCGATGACGAACCTAACGCCCGGTTCGCCAACGCTCCGGAAGATAGCAACGAGATCGTAACCACAACCGACGCGGCCGGCGAGGCTTCCGTCACGCTGGAGCAGGTGGACGTAGTCCTGGGTGACAACAGCGTTCTCATTGAAGTGCTGACCCCGGACGGCAAGACCATGTTCTCGCACACCATGCGCAAGCAGTGGAAGTCCGCAATCCTGGACATCCAGGTAATGGGCTCCTCTCAGATCGGCTTGCTGGCCGAGGCGGAGTTCGACATATCCGTGACCAACAACGGCAACTTCGACGCAACGGGCACCGAGCTTGTAGCCACGCTGCCCGCAGGCATGGAGTTCGTGTCCGCCACTGAGGGAGGCACCGAGAGCAGCTCCGTCGTTACGTGGGACCTTGGCACCATTGAGATTGGCGCCACCAAGTCGGTCAAGCTGACGACCACTGGCGTAAGGGTGGGCGAACAGGTCATCACCTACGGCGCCGTATCCGCTGAGGGTCTAAGCGACGACGATTCCTCCACAACGGAAGTCATACCGGGTGGCCTGGAAGTCACCAAGGCAGGCGCGAACCAGGTTGCCATCGGCAGCGAAGTCACCTACACCATAGACGTGACGAGCACCGGCACTGGCTCAAACACGGGCGTTCAGTTGGTAGACACCATACCGGGCGGCATGAGCTTCGTCTCGTCCGATCCGGAAGGCTCCCTGACCGGCAGCAACCTGTCGATTCAGCTGGGTACGATGAACCCGCTGGAGAAGAACACCATCTCGGTGGTACTGCAGGCGAACGAGGCCGGCGAGTGGACCAATGAGGTCAGAGTGACCTCCAATGAGGGTGCAACGGATAGCGCCGAGGCTACGACGACGATCGTTCAGCCTGAACTGTCCATCACCAAGACCGGACCGGAGACGGCTCTGCTGAACGAGAACTTCGACTACACAATCGAGGTGTCCAACATCGGCGACGGATCCGCCGCCAACACCACGATAGTGGACACGCTGCCCGATGGCGTAGACCACGTGAGCAGCAGCCCGGCCGGGACCGTATCCGAAGACGGCAGAACGGTGACCTGGGAGATTGGAACCCTGAATCCCGCCGGTACCTCCACCGTCACGCTGACCGTGGTAGGCACGACGGCAGGCGCCAAGAACAACTCGGCCACTGCCTCTGCCGACACGGCTCCCGTTGCGTCCCCGGCGCAGGCGACCACGACTATTCTGGTACCTGCAATCACGGTCGAGAAGACCGGACGCACGGCGATGTTCGTGGGCAACCAGGTGACCTACACGCTGACCGCTACCAACTCCGGTGAGGCGCCTCTGACGGGCGTGACCATCAGCGACACGTTCGCAAGCGGCATGTCCTACGTGGCATCCAGCCCCGAGGGCACCGTGTCCGAGGACGGCAGTACGGTAACCTGGGATGTCGGAGACCTGGCAGTTGGCGAAGAGTCCATCGTGACCCTGACGCTGCAAGGCGACGAGACGGGCACGATGACCAATACCGCCAGTGCCACTGCCACTGAGGACGCCAGCAGCGAGGCTGTGCTGGAAGTCGCCATCCTGGCTGCGCCGGGCGCAACCATCGCCATCACCGACTCACTTGACCCGGTGAGGGAGGGTGAGCAGACAGTGTTCACGGTGACCGTGAGCAACCAGGGTAGGTCGCCGATGACCGAAGTGAGCGTGGCAGTAGCAGTTCCTGCACAGTTCACCATCGACTCAGCGGCGGAGGTCCTAGACGAAGGTGAGACCATGGACGAGGACGCGGAGCCGAAGGCAACGATCGACGGCGCCACCGTGACCTACAACCACGGCGAGGCACTGGCCACGGGTGATGAATTCAGCTTCACCATAACGGTGACGGCGAACGACCTGGGCGATGGCGAAATCAGGATGGACACGGTCACTACCGCCACCCTGACCTACGCCGAGTTCACGGAGGCAGTCAGCACCGACGAAGGCACAACGGTGATCGAGCAGTAGAGACTGCCCGGGCCAAAGGAACCTTCAAGCAGCCGGCAGGTTTACCACCTGCCGGCTGCTGCTTTCTGAGGAATGCATGCGCCGTCGCGGGACGCCTGTGCTGAGACCGATGCGAGCCCCCACTTCACCCATGCCTCCCCGTCGGAGTATACTGTTATGGGCGTGACACACGCCGCACCGTGAATGCGCCGCCGAACGGCGGCACAGGAGGAACCAAGTGGCCGTCAAGGGCAGGGTCATGGTGGCAATGAGCGGAGGAGTGGACTCCTCCGTAGCCGCATGCCTCCTGAAGTCGCAGGGGTACGACGTGGTCGGCGTGACCATGAAGCTGTGGAGCGACGACCGCCCGGACGCACTCGGACGCGCGCGCGGCTGCTGCACCATCGACGACGTGGAAGATGCGCGCCGCGTGTGCCAGATCATCGGCGCGCCTCACTACGTCATGAGCTTTCAGGAGGAGTTCCGCGCCCACGTCATCGACTACTTCATCAGCGAGTACCGCCGGGGCCGCACTCCCCATCCCTGCCTGGCCTGCAACGACAAGATCAAGTTCGACTTCCTGATGAAGCGTGCGAACGCACTGGACGTGGAGTACGTGGCAACCGGGCACTACGCCCGCCTGGATGCCAACGGAGGCCAACCCAAGCTGCTGAGGGGCGTTGACTCGTCGAAGGACCAGTCCTACGTGCTGTTCGGCCTGCGGCCTGACCAGATGCGCCACCTGCTGCTGCCCATCGGCGGCTACGACAAGTCTGAGATACGAGACATTGCGCGTGACGCCGGCCTGCCGGTCGCAGACAAGCCGGACAGCCAGGAGATCTGCTTCATTCCCGACAACGACTACCGCGCGTTCCTAGCCGAGCGGTTCACCCCCACGCCCGGTGAGATCGTGGACACCGACGGGAACCTGGTCGGCACGCACCAGGGCATAGAGCGGTTCACGGTCGGGCAGCGCCGCGGGCTGGGTGTACACTCCAGGGAGCCACTCTTCGTCCTGTCGCTGGACACATCAGCGAATCGCGTCGTGGTTGGGCCTGTCGAGAGCCTGCTGCGGAGCACCCTGCGGGCCGGCGGCGTGAACTACCTGTCCGGCTCGGTCCCCGGCGGCCCAACCGAGGTTGAGGCGAAGATACGCTACAAGTCTGAGGCGTCGGCGGCCACGCTGACTCCTGACGGCGAGTGGGCGGAACTCAGCTTCCGTGAGCCTCAGCGCGCGATCACTCCCGGGCAGGCCGTGGTCTTCTACCAGGGGGACGAGGTTCTGGGCGGCGGCTACATCGAGGGAGGCTGAGCCTCCAGGCTAGACCGCGCTCACGTTCGCGCTGCGTCTGATGCACGGCGTTCCTGAACCCACAGCTTGCAAGCCCGCTAGCTTTGGGCTAACATACGGCCATGACCAATCAAGGCAATACGCCTCCGCGCGTCGGCGCGCAGGAGCAGTTCGGCAGGCAGGCCCAGCACTACTCCACAAGCGCCGGCCATAGCTCAGGCGAGAGCCTGCAGGTGGTGCGTGACTGGGCCTCCACGGCGCGCTACGCTCGCGCCGTCGACGTGGCCACCGGCACCGGCTTCACGGCCTTCACCATTGCACCCTTCGCAGACTCGGTGGTCGCGTCGGACCTGACTCCCGAGATGATCGCGGAGACCCGCAGGCTGGCCACGGAGCGCGGCGTCACGAACGTCGGTTACGCGCTCGCGGCCGCGGAGAACCTGCCGTTTGCAGACGCCTCGCTCGACCTGCTCACCTGTCGTATCGCTCCGCACCACTTCCTGGACCTGCGTAAGGCGATCACGGAGTGGCGTCGCGTGCTCGCCCCGGGAGCAGTCCTCATCCTGGCGGATACGTGCTCGCCGGAGGATGCTCCAACCTCAGTCTGGATGAACGACGTGGAGGAGCGCCGTGATCCCAGCCACGTAAGCAACCTGTCCCCGTCCGGATGGCTGCAGGTGCTGGAGGAGAACGGCCTGCACCCCACGGACTCTACGCTGACCGATGTGCCCCATGACTTCGACGATTGGGTGCGCCGGTCCGGCACGCCCGCGGACGTGGTGGAGGGCCTGCGCCGCGACTTCCTGAACGCTCCGCCCGGAGCGGTCGAGGCATTCGACATCCGCAAGGGCGATGGAGGCGCTATCAGCTTCAAGTGGAGCTGTGTGGTGGTCAGGGCTGTCCGCGGGGATGACAGCCCGGCCGCCAGTGATGGCGCAGGCTAGACTTACTCCTTCTCAGTCTCGACTGGCCGCTGAGGGGACATGAGGACATCCTCACCACCTCCCACCTTCGATGAGGAGAACGCGCTCCATAGCATGGGCTATGCCGTCGTTGCAGGCGTGGACGAGGCTGGCCGCGGGCCCCTGGCAGGTCCCGTGGTGGCCGGAGCGGTCGTCATCCCTACCGGCTATCGCGAGCCCTGGCTGGCCCGGCTCCGAGACAGCAAGCAGCTGCCCCCCCGTGCGCGGTCCGCACTTTACGAGCACATACGCCAGTCCCCCGCCGGCTGGGCCGCGGGCGTGGTCTCGAACGCGGATGTGGACCGGCTTGGGATAGCTGCCGCCACCCGCAAGGCGATGCTCGAAGCCGTGGGAGGGCTACCGTCGCGACCGGACTTCGTGCTAGTTGATGGGCTGCCCGTAGACCAGGGTGGGCTGCCATCCAAGGCGCTCGTCCGCGGGGACAGCCGCTGCCTATCGATTGCAGCCGCCTCCATCGTTGCCAAGGTCACGCGGGACGCCATCATGCTTGAGGAGCACGCCAGGTACCCGGGCTACGGCTTCGACTCCCACAAGGGCTACCCCACGCCGGCCCACCTTGAGCAGCTGCGTAGACTGGGGCCATGCCCGATTCACCGGCGCAGCTTCACCCCCGTCCGCGAGGCTATGGCGGATGAAGCATCCTTAGCCGATCCAGGCCCGCGCATTCGCCTGGGCGAGCTGGGGGAGCGAGCGGCCCGCGGCCACCTGGAGCGCATCGGCTACACCGTGCTGGACACCAACTACCGCTGCCCGCACGGCGAAATCGATATTGTGGCGAGGGACAGCGACGCGGTCGTGTTCGTGGAGGTGCGCTCACGTAGGGGAGGCAGCTTCGGCACACCGGAGGAGTCGATCACGGCGGGCAAGGCACGCAGGCTAATCGCCACGGCCCAGACTTACCTCCAGTCCAGGGAGGGACTGCCGCCAGACTGGCGCATCGACCTCGTCGCCGTGGAGGTGGACTCGCGGGGCCGCATCGCCAGGATCGAGCGAACGGAGAACGCCGTCTCAGGCGAGTAGCCGCCTCCAGTTTACCGTGCCCGCATCGTGTGCTAGAATCAAGCCGGTTCAGGGAGTGAGCGTATGCCCATATACGAGTATCACTGCGACAAGTGCAATCGCCGGTTCTCCATGCTCAATCGCAGCTTCTCCGAGATCAAGGAGCCGGTCTGCTCTCACTGCGGCATCGTCGGCGGGAAACGCGTCATGTCGCCGTTCAGGGTTCACAAAAGCCCCAACGACTTCATGGGCGGTATGCCGGCCTGGGACACCATGACCGACTTCAACGAGGACGACCCGCGCAGCGTGGCTGACATGCTCAGGCGCATGAAGGACGATACCGGCCAGGCTATCGGCCCGGAGGGTGAGGAGCTGCTCGCCCGGTTGGATGCGGGTGAAATGGTCAACACCGACGAGGTCGAGGACTTCGAGCTGGGCCTGTAGGCCCCCGCCCGGAGTCGAGACCGATGGACAACGCCGCGAGAGTCGAGGCAGCCCGCAAGGTACGAGGGCTGTACGTCATAGTGGACGCCCAGGCGGCCGGCGAAAGGGACCTGGTCGATCTCACGGAGTCGATCCTACGGGGCGGCGCTCGCGTTATCCAGCTTCGTGACAAGCTGCACGACAAGGGCGACGTTCTGCCCGTGGCCCGCCGCATCCGAGACCTGTGCGATCGCCACGACGCCGTATTCATCATGAACGACCACACCGACCTGGCTGTCGCCTGCGACGCCCACGGCCTCCACCTGGGCCAGCACGACCTGCCAGTCGCAGAGGCCAGGGCCATTCTGAAGCCCTACCAGATCATCGGCACGTCCAACGCCCTGGTGGAGGAGGCTGCGGAGTCTGAGAGCCAGGGCGTGGACTACCTGGCTGTGGGCGCCATGTTCCCCACCGACACGAAGGAGCGCACGAGGCCCGCCGGGCTGAGCACGCTGTCCGCGGTGAGAGCGACGACGAACATGCCTCTGGTGGCGATAGGCGGCATCAACCTGGACAACATATCGCAGGTGGCGCGCGCGGGCGCCGACGCGGCCTGCGTCATCTCCGCCGTGGTGGGCGCGCCGGACCCGGAAGCCGCAGCGCGACAACTCATCGCGGCGATGCAGGCGGGGTAGCGGCGCTCACCGTCTGAGGCCCTCAGCTTCCGTACGGCCGGTCAGTCACCGACGGCTCTCGCGAAAGCTCTCGACGTATGTTGGCAACCCATTCAGGGTCAAGACCCAGCGCCTGCGTCACCGCCTCATCAATCTGTATGCGCACCGGATCCTCATGCATACGCGGAAATGGCAGCAACGTATCGTTGCCCAGCCAGTCAAACCAACTATCTAGCAAATCGATTTGCTCAGTGCCAAGGGCGGAGAAGTTTGGCACAGGCAGCGACCGCAGGGTGTCCAGCGAGAACGACGGATAGGATGGCACGCGGTTGCCTCTGCCACCCAAAAGCGTTAGCAGTCCAGGTGTCGAATTGAGATAGAGGCATATCGCCCGAGCAGTGTCCTGATCGAACGGGCGGCAGGGCATCCAGATTGAGCCTACGACCCGTTCAGGAAGCATCACTGAGGCCACTCGGCTTACGTTTAGCCTCAACCGCTGTGGTAGAACTAGGTCGCTGCGCTGCTCCCAATAGGTTTCTGCAATCCGGCGTTCGCGGTCGGCAGCTTTTGGCTCAATATAGACGTCCGGCTCAGCCCGCATGGAGCGGGTAATGTCAGACTTGTGGTACCAAAGGGCACGGCGGCCAGATGGCGTGGGCATCTCGGAGTGCACATATGCGTCCCTTATGCGCTGCCCGGCCGGGCCTATCTCGGCCAGACCGCTCAATTGAACGGTTGGAACGGATGCGGAATCTGTTTCGTTCAACTTTCGGTAGGATTCCACCAGGAAGGGGGAAAGGAAATTTACTGCATTCCAATCGCCCCGAGCTATACGCTCGGATTCCACATGCTGCACAGTGAAGTTGGCCGGGAGCAACTCACGTTGCTCAATTCTTGACGCTGTGTTCAGGGCTTCAACAGCCGTTGCCGGATTCCGAGCAAGATTCACAAACCGCGTCGGTGGCTTTGGTCCGTCACCGTTCCAGCGGCGGCACACCAGCAGTATCTCTCCAATGCTCGTATTCTCCGAGAAGAAGATGCGGGTGGGATCGTGGGAGCTTACGATGGTGTCCACGTGAAACTTGTCGGCAAGGTACTTGCGCGTCTCGCCAGCGGCAGGATTGGTGGCCATTACGGTAGGAAGCACAACAGCCAGCTTGCCTTCGCGTGAGTGCAGCATTTTGTCTGCAAGCACCAAGAATGCGTTGGCCGAACCAGAGAGTCTAGCGGCCGCCCGGGTAGGGTCAACAGGCCTGCCCAGTTTCTCATACCAAGGCGCGCTCACGTCGTCGCCCAATACCTCCTTCTCCCGCTCCTTGATGAGGAGCTCATCAGCGCGGCTGAACTGGTCGTGTCGGAGGCTATCTCGAGTGAACGGAGGATTCATGATCACTAGATCCATTGGCGGCGGAGGTTCCGTGGTGCCTTCTCCGCTCTCTACCTGCTGAACTGCGGAGGGCCAGCCGGTGAGCCTTGGGCGACCGTCCAGAAAGTCCAAAGAGCCGAGGTACGCAACACCATCTTCCACACCCAGCAGCGCACGGAAAATGTGCATCCGGCTGAATCTGGTGGTTGGAGAGAGCATAGCCAGGGTGCTGGCCGCCATGTGAGTAGCACTCAGGTTGATGTCATAGCCCCAGAGCACATCTTCAACAATGTGCAGGCTCAGGGCCTCTTCGTCTTCGGGATCGCCTTGCCCGGCGGCGTTGCGCAGGTCGCGGATGCGTTCGGCGGCAGCCATGAGAAGCGTCCCAGTGCCGCAGGCGGGGTCGCAAATGCGGAGAGATGCAATGAAGTTGGGGTCGGACCAGTCCCCGTCCTGTTCACGCACGGCCAGGGTTGCCAGCAGCACGGCAGCGGCAGTCGAGGTGTAGAAGGAGCCGTCATAGCGGGCGGTGTCCAGAACCCTGTGAAAGATCCTACCCAGCAGATCGTGCCGCAAACCGGACACCCGCTCCGAGACGCGGGCTACAACCTCCCCGAGGCTCCTCAGGGCCTGGCTGGTGTCCGGGTCTATTGACAGCGCCGTAAGAGCTATCCGTCCTGTCTCGAAGACCGGTTTGTAGTCCACGGCAAGGATGCCGCGCCACGCCTCCCGAAAGGCGCTGATAGCGCCATCCCGCTCCGCGCAGACCGTGGGGCTAGCCGGAGGCCACTCTCCGTCATAGCTGTCCGGCCGTTCAATCTGTAGCAGGTGTTGCTGAATCCGGTGGTGGAATAGCATAGCGGTAGCCACAACCAGCATCCCGCGCTTGGCAGCCACAAGGTACCGGTCGTTGTGCTCCCCGTCCTGATCTCTGGTTGCGGGAAGGTCCAGGGCCTGCGCAAGGGCTTGGCGTACCGGCGTCTTCAGCCTCTGCACTGCCGCGTCCAGGCCGTCGGACAGCCATTGGGCCGCGATGTCCGCGCCGCTCAGGGAACTAGGCGCCTGCAGCACGGCCTGTGTCAGCTGCGTCAGGCTACCCTCCGACCACTCCGCCGTCGGCTCGCCGGGCTTGGTGCGGAGCGTCCATGTGAGAGTGGCCTCGGCAAGGCTGTCCTCAGTTATTCCGGTGGGATAGCAGACTGCAAACACCGCCGTTGTCAGTCCTTGACGGAGACGGGCGTCGGCATCCTTGATGGCCTGTGCCTTGCGGTGGAATCCGGTTTCTGCCTCCAAGACAACGCTTAGACCGTCCACATCCGCAACCACGTCCATACGCTTGCGCCCGCCGCGTTGCTCGAAATCAGCAGGCACGCCGCGCTCGGTGAGGAGGTTGGCCAGGGCGCGATTCTGGAATTCCTCTTGCTTGTTCATCAAATTCGAACGGCGTTGGCGCTGAACGCTACGCCCATCATATCGGCGCTTGCCCGATTATAGCACAAATAATCCATATGCCTTTCTCACGCAACCCTGTTTCCATATGGGTTTAGAATTCATGCCTCTTCCCTTTTACGCCCTGAACCACTCAGAAACGCTAGCCCCCCGGTCGCTGCCGTGACGCCTGCGAGCACGGTGGTCACAATCCAACCCATCCGTTCCGACCCTTGATCGTCATCTATGGGCGCAGTGGCAGCCGTGGACGTCGGTTCCTCGATTTCCACGGTCGGTGTGGGAACAGGCGGAGGCTGCATCGAGAACGACGGTGACTCCGGCGTCGTGGCGGTTTGAGGCGCAGACTCGGTCGGCTGCGGTTGGCCCGCCGGTCGAGGCGTACCCGGCACCGGCGCAGGAGTCCAGGACTGCGATTGCTGAGTCGTTGGCACGGGGGTGTGAGTTGCCGTGGACGGCGGCGGCGATGTTGGCGATGAATCGTCCGACAGCCGGGTTGCTGCCGCCGTTGGCTCAGGGGTAGGCGCTGCAACGGGCGGTGGGGCCGCCGCCGGCTCAGGTGTAGGCGCAGCGGTGGGTGATGGAGTGACCGCCGACACAGGAGTAGGCGCGGCGGTGGGCGATGGAGCATCAGTTAGCTCAGGAATTGGCGCGGCGGTGGGCGATGGAAGCACCGTAGGCTCAGGTGCAGGCGCGGCCGTGGGCGTCGGAACCGCCGCTGGCTCAGGCAGCACGGTTATTAGGAACGTCAAGCCGGCTCGACGCCCCTCGCCGTCTGCAACGCTGAGTGTGTATCGTGTGGGGCTTACGGCGCCGACCGGAGCCCCTGATATGGTGAGCGCGCCATCGTCGAACCGCAGACCGTCAGGCAGAGCGGGAATCAGTTCGTAGCTGAGGAGGCCCTGCCCACCGGTGGCGCCGGGCAACTGGACCAAACCCACGTCTTGGCCCGCGATAAAGGCCTTGTCCGAGACAACTGCTTCGCCAAAGCTCAGCGCGCTTCCACCATCGGACTCGCCGGCAACCTCCGGCGTGGGTTCCGCAGCACTGCGCTGGCTCTCCGGCGTAGCTTCCAAGGCTGGCTGGCTGGAAGCAAGGTCGTTATCGCTGACGATGACCTGCGCGGTCGATCTCGCGCCAACCGTGTACAGGGGCTGCTGGCGAATGGTTGCGCTGATGCGGCCCTGCGGCTCATCAATGCTGTCGTCGATGGTAGCGAGCACGAGTATGGACGAGGAATCTCCAGGCAGGATGAACACGTCGCGCTGACCGTCGGCGACGCCGAAGGCGGATCCACCCGCCACGTCCATGACGATTGCGATGGGTCTGTCAGGCGAAGGCGCGGCCTCGATGCGGAAACTGGCCACCTGACCCTCCTCCACCGACGCGATCTCGGCCTCGATCGTGATCACGGGCACGACAGGCTCCTCCTCGGGCGCTGGACCCACAACGCGAACGCTCACCGAGTCCGGCTCGGACTCTGCACCCTCAACATCAGTCACAACTAGCGTGAACACAAGCTCCACGTCCGTGGAGAGATTCGCGGGCGCCACGAAGGTCGGAGCCACAGTCTCCGCGCCCGTAATCTCCACACTCGGCTCTCCCGTCTGACTCCAGGCGTATCTCAGCGGCTCTCCCTCCGGGTCATGGCTTCCCGAGCCGTCCAGAGTGACGACGCCCAAGGCGGGAACCGTCTGGTCCTCACCTGCGCTGGCCGTAGGGGCGTCGTTGACCTCTGCGACGTGCAGCGTGAAGCGTACTTCGGCGGAGGCCTGCGGGTCGCCGTCGTCGGTGGCGGTGACCACGATGGTGAGCACGTCGGGGGTGTCAGTTTCGCGCGGGGTGCCGGCCAAGACCCGGCTCGACGACTCAAACGCGAGCCACCCCGGCAGGCCCGCTACTGTGCCCTCGGGTGAGACCACGCCTGCCGCGTATTCGAGCAGGTCCTCGTCCGGGTCTGTAAATGGCGGCACGGTAAAGGTGAAGGGCAGGTCTTCGGTCGCCTCCTGGAGCGGAATCTGTGGCGGTACGGGAGGCCGGTTCGCGGCTAATTCCACTGTCAAAGTGAACGAGGCCCGCGTGGTATGCAGCTCATCGGACACCGAGACCACGATCACGTGCTCTGCCACGTCTGCCCCCAGCGGCGTCCCGCTGAAGGTCCTGGTGATCTCATCGAATCGCAGCCACCTGGGCAGTGGATTGAATCCCGGACCCCGAGCCGCCGCGTACGCCAGCGTCCGGCTGTCTGAGTCGAAGGCCGCCGGCACGGAATAGGAGAATGCCTCACCGACGAAAGCCGTGCGGTCTTCCACAAGCGGCGCTTCCGGCGGATCGTTGACAGCTGCGACCGTGAGCGTGAACGTGGACGTCACCGACTCCGCCGGCTCGCTATCATCCGTTGCAGTCACGACAATCGTGAGCGTGGCCGGTGTGTCAGCCTCGCGGGGCGTGCCGCTGAATGTGCGCGTTGTGGCATTGAAGCTCAGCCAAGCCGGAAGGGCGCCACCGCCGCCAAGCGCCGTCGTGTAGGTGACACCGTCGTTCTCCGGATCGGTTACCGCAGCGAAGCGGTAGCTGAAACCTTCGTCCTCGATGGCGGTCTGGTCTGAGACTGAGGGTGCAGACGGCGGGTCGTTGACGGGCGTGACGGTGATGGCGACGGTTGCCGTGTCCGTGGCCGCTCCGTCGCTCACGGTGTACGTGAAGCTGCCCAACGTGCTCTCGGCGCCACCGTGGCGGTACGTAACCGAGGCGGCGTCCTCAGCAAGTGTGGCCGTGCCGTAGACGGCATAGCCGACGCTTGTGATAACAAGCGTCTGATCGTCTGGGTCAGAGTCGTTGGCGAGCAGGTAGCTGCTGGCGATAGTCAAGGCGTGACCCTCGGCAACGATTGCCGTGTCGTCGACGGCTTGAGGCGCACCGTTAGACTCGCTCACCGTCAGCGTGAAGCTGGCCGAAGACGCCAGCCGCGGAGCGCCGTCGTCGGTGGCTGTGATACGGATGGTGAGCTCAGCCGGGGCGTCGTCCTCTCCCGGCGTGCCGCTCAGCGTGAGATTCGCGGCGTCGAACGACAGCCACGAAGGCAGCTCCTCGTTCTCGCCGATGGAGGCCGCGTATGTGACGTCGCCGCCCTCCGGGTCGGTCACGGCGGCGAAGGTGTAGCTGAATGGACGCGATACTACTGCGTCCTGGTCCGTGAGCGACGGCGTCGAAGGAGCGTCATTCACCTCAGCGACCGTCAGTGTAAACGTCGCGAACGACGACAGCGGCGGGGTAGCGTCGTCAGTCGCAGTGATGCGTATGGTGTGGGACGCCGGCGTGTCTGCCTCCAACGGCATGCCGCTCAGTGTCCGGCTCGTGGCGTTGAAGCTCAGCCATCCCGGCAGCGAACCGCCCCCGTCAAGTGCAGCAGCGCAGGTGAGCGCGTTCTCATCCGGGTCGGTGAACACCGGAAGTTCATAGGTGAAAGACCTGTCCTCCGTGGCGGATTGAGGCGAGAGAGCAGGCGCGGACGGGGGCCGGTTCGGAGGCAGCGCCACCGTCAGCGTGAACTCGTCCTTCTTGGTTGCCGCCTCTCCGTCGGAAACCGTCACCTGGATCTCGTATTCGCCCCGGTGGGTCTTCCGAGGAGTTCCACTGAACGTGCGCGTGTCCTCATCGAAGCTCAACCAGTCCGGCAACGGATTCGATCCCGTGCCCAGGAATGCAGCATACGTAAGGGCATCCCCGTCAGGATCGGTCACGGCCGGCACCTGGTAGCTGAAGGAGGCGCCCGCAGTAGCAGTTTGGTCCTTGAGCGTCAACGCACCAGGTGCATCGTTTACGGGCGTCACTGTGACGTTCACCGTTCCGGTTGCCGTGGCCGTCCCATCGCTCACGGTGTACGTGAAGCTGCCGGACGTTGTCTCGCTGCCGTCGTGCGTGTACGTCACCTCGCTCTTGTCCTCAGACAGTGCGACCGCGCCGTTGACCGCGCCGCCCACCGCAGTGACGCTCAGTGTGCCGGCCTCAGGGTCGCTGTCGTTGGCAAGCAGCGTTGTGACGGCAATGTCCACCTCACCGCCTTCTGCAACCGTGGCCGTGTCATTTACCACCACGGGGCCGTCATTGGCAGGCGTCACAGTTACTTTCACCGTCCCAGTGGCGGTGTCTGTCCCATCGCTCACGGTGTACGTGAAGCTCCCAGACGTCGTCTCCGATCCGTCGTGCGTGTACGTCACCTCGCTCTTGTCCTCGGACAGCGCGACCGTGCCGTTTACGGCGCTACCCACCGCAGTGACGCTCAGTGTGCCGGCCTCAGGATCGCTGTCGTTGGCCAGCAGCGTTGTGGCCGCGATGTCCACCTCGCCGCCCTCTGTAACCGTGGCCGTGTCATCGACCACCACGGGGCCGTCATTGGCAGGCGTCACAGTGATCTTCACCGTTCCAGTGGCCGTGTCAGTGCCATCGCTCACGGTGTACGTGAAGCTCCCTGTAGTCGTCTCCGATCCGTCGTGCGTATACGTCACCTTGCTCTTGTCTTCCGAGAGCGCAACTGTGCCGTTGACAGCGCCGCCCACCGCAGTCACGCTGAGTGTGCCGGCCTCAGGATCGCTGTCGTTGGCGAGCAGTGTTGTGACTACGATGTCCACTTCACCGCCTTCTACAACCGTGGCCGTGTCGTCTACTACCACGGGGCCGTCATTGGCAGGCGTAACCGTGACGTTCACCGTCCCGGTAGCCGTGTCTGTCCCGTCACTCACCGTGTACGTGAAGCTCCCCGTCGTCGTCTCTGATCCATCATGTGTGTACGTCACCTCGCTCTTGTCCTCGGACAACGCGACCGTCCCGTTGACCGCGTCGCCCACGGCAGTGACGCTGAGAGTGCTGTCCTCCGGGTCGCTGTCGTTGGCCAGCAGCGTCGTGACGGCGATATCCACCTCGCCGCCTTCCGCAACAGTGGCTGTGTCGTTCGCGGGTACAGGCGCGTCGTTGACCTCCACCACGGTGAGCGTGAACGTCGCAGACGCCGATCGCGATGGGCTGCCGTCGTCCGTCGCGGTCACCCGAATGGTGTGCACTGCCGGAGTGTCAGCCTCCAGCGGCGTGCCGCTAAACTTCCGGCCCTTCGCGTCGAAACTCAACCATCCCGGCAGTGTCCCACCATCGCTCAGCGACGCATCGTATGTCACCTTGTCGTCTTCGGGATCGTCGAACTCCTGCACCACGTAGCTGAACGCCTGGTCCTCCGTTGCCGTCTGCGCCACCAAGGTTGCTGACCTCGGCGACTGGTTCGACGGAAGCTCCACCGTCAGCGTGAACTTCGCCCTCTTGAATGCCGCGCTCGAGTCGGTCACAGTCACCTGGATCTCGTGTTCTCCAACATGAGCGTTGCGTGGCGTACCACTCAACGTACGCGTATCCTCATCGAAGCTCAGCCAGTCCGGCAGCGGATCCGATCGCGGGCCCAAGCGCGCAGCGTACGTGAGAGTATCCCCATCAGGATCGGTAACAGCCGGCACCTGGTAGCTGAAGGAAGCGCCCACAGTTGCAGTCTGGTCCTTGAGCTTCAGCGCACCTGGTGGATCGTTCACGGGCGTCACCGTGACGTTCACCGTTCCAGTGGCCGTGGCCGCGCCGTCGCTCACCGTGTACGTGAAGCTGCCTCTCGTCGTCTCGCTGCCGTCGTGCGTGTACGTTACCTCGCTCTTGTCCTCGGACAGCGCGACCGTGCCGTTGACCGCGCCGCCCACCGCAGTGACGCTCAGTGTGCCGGCCTCAGGATCGCTGTCGTTGGCCAGCAGCGCTGTGACGGCGATGTCCACCTCACCGCCCTCTGCAACCGTGGCAGTGTCGTTCGCGGGTACAGGCGCGTCGTTGACCTCCACCACGGTGAGCGTGAACGTCGCAGACGTCGATCGCGACGGGCTGCCGTCATCCGTCGCGGTCACGCGAATGGTGTGCACTGCCGGAGTGTCGGCCTCCAGCGGCGTACCGCTAAACTTCCGGCCCTTCGCATCGAAACTCAACCATCCCGGCAGTGCCCCACTATCGCTCAGCGCCGCTTCATACGTCACCTTGTCATCTTCGGGATCGTCGAACTCCTGCACCACGTAGCTGAACGCCTGGTCCTCCGTCGCCGTCTGCGCAACCAGGGAGACTGCCCGGGGCGACCGGTTCTGCGGACGCTCCACCGTCAGCGTGAATTCCGCCCTCTTCGACGCAGCGCTTGGGTCCGTCACCACAACCTGGATTTCGAGTTCTCCCACGTGCGCCTCGCGTGGCGTTCCACTGAACGTGCGCGTGTCCTCATCGAAGCTCAACCAGCCCGGCGGCAGCGGATTCGATCCCGTGCCCAGGAACGCAGCGTACGTGAGAGTATCCCCATCAGGGTCGGTCACAGCCGGCACCTGGTAACTGAATGAAGCGCCCACAGTTGCAGTCTGGTCCTTGAGTGTCAGCGCACCAGGTGGATCGTTCACGGGCGTCACAGTGATCTTCACCATTCCAGTGGCCGTGGCCGCGCCGTCGCTCACCGTGTACGTGAAGCTGCCTGTCGTCGTCTCCGATCCGTCGTGCGTGTACGTCACCTCGCTCTTGTCTTCCGAGAGCCCGACCGTGCCGTTGACCGCGCTCCCCACCGCAGTGACGCTGAGTGTGCCGTCCTCCGGGTCGCTGTCGTTGGCGAGCAGTGTTGTGACGGCAATCTGCACCTCACCGCCCTCTGCAACCGTGGCCGTGTCGTCTACAGCAGCCGGCGCGTCGTTTACCGGGGTCACTGTCACTGCGACCGTACCCGTGCCCGTATCAGTCCCGTCGCTCACCGTGTAGGTGTAGCTGCCGGAGGTCGTCTCACTGCCGTCGTGCGTGTACGTCACCTTGCTCTTGTCTTCGGACAGCGCAACTGTGCCGTTGACGGCGCTACCCACTCCGACGAATGTGAAACTATCGCCCTCGGGGTCGCTGTCGTTGGAGAGTAGTGTGGCGACCGTCACCTCTACACTTCCACCCTCCACCACTGTAGCCGTGTCGGCTACGCCTGTAGGCGCATCGTTTACAGGGGTCACGGTAACCGCAACACTTCCGGTAGACGTGTCCGTCCCGTCGCTCACGGTGTACGTGAAGCTGCCTGTCGTCGTCTCCGATCCGTCGTGCGTGTACGTCACCTTGCTCTTGTCGTCCGAGAGCGCGACTGCGCCATTGACCGCGCTACCCACGGCGGTGATGCTGAGGTCATCTTCGTCGGCGTCGGTGTCGTTGGCGAGCAGTGTTGTAGCAGCGACATCCACTTCACCGCCCTCTGCAACTGTGGCGGTATCGGCGACAGCGACGGGCGCGTTGTTCGGCTCCGTCACGGTAACCGCGACACTCCCGGTTGCGGTTGTGGTCCCATCACTCACGGTGTACGTGAAGCTGCCGGACGCAGTCTCACTGCCGTCGTGCGTGTACGTCACCTTGCTCTTGTCGTCCGAGAGCGCGACCGTGCCATTGACCGCCCCACCCGCGGCAGTGACGCTGAGTGTGCTGCCCTCAGGATCACTGTCGTTGGCAAGCAGCGTCGCGACCAACACGTCCACGCTACTCCCCTTCACCACTAAGGCCGTGTCGTCCCCGGGGACGGGAGCATCATTGACCTCGGGCACCGTGAGCGTGAACGTTGCTGACGACGACAGCGGCGGAGTGGCGTCGTCCGTTGCAGTGATGCGTATGGTGTGCGATGCCGGCGTGTCGGCCTCCAGCGGCGTACCGCTCAACTTCCGGCTCGTCGCATCGAAGCTCAGCCACCCCGGAAGCGAGCCGCCACCGTCCAGCGCGGCGGCGTAGGTCAGCGTGTTGTTGTCCGGGTCGCTGAAGGCAGGCACCACGTAGCTGAACTCCTGGTCTTCAGTCGCAGTTTGGGCCGTCAGCGGTGCCGCCGTTGGAGGCAGGTTTGAGGGCTTCTCGGCTACAGTCAGGTCGAACTCGGCCCAGCTCGACTGCTGGCCGTCCGACACGTAAACGCGGATGGTATAGGTGTCGATGTGGGGTGTGCGCTGCCTGCCGGTGAAGGTGCGGGTTTTCGGGTTGAAGGTGAGCCAGGGAGGCAATGGGTTTGATGCCGCTCCCTGAACCGCGTCGTAGGTGAGGTCGTCTCCGTCCGCGTCGGTGACCTCCGGCACCTGGTACGTGAACCTCACGCCGGCGTACGCAGTCTGGTCCGTCACATCAGGCTTCGGAGGCCGCTGGTTTAGCAGTGGCCTCACGAAAACGGACGGCACCATACCGCTGCTACCAACGAGCGAGCGGGGCCGGTCACGACTTGTGGTTGGTTCCTGTGCAGGCGCCGCAACTGCCGGACTCAATACGACTACGCTGAGAACCACGGCCGCGATAGACAGAAATGGCGCCAGCCAGGTTAGGCTGTACAACATGCTGTAGGGAGAGCCGGCCAAGGCACTAGATAATGAGCCGAGTCGGTTTCGCCTAGTGTACCATTCTACCTCCGCAATAGGTCACGTCAGAATTGGCGCATTTCGAGAGATTTTTGACGAATTGCACGCGGGGAGGAAGAGGCAAAGGTGAGGTCTTCCTTGGTCAGCGACAGGTCGGCGCGGCCCTACGGGATTCCGAGTCTGCCACGCGAAGAGACCTGGGGGAGTGCTGCACAGGGATCGGCTCAGCAATCCCCGGCGAAACAGCGCTCCGGGATTCCAAAGACTGAATGCCTCGAACCGCCGGCAAGGGATCGCACCAATATGAGGCCCCCGGCTTGTCGGTTGTCAGCGAAGGTAGGACAACCGGGGCAGAACAAGCTAGTCCCGGAGGCTGGGCCTCCACGAGATGATCGCCTGTCGCCGCGGGGGATTGCCACGAACCGTCAGGCCGCCGGGCACTTCCTCCAGCAACTCTTCAGCCGCGGCGCGCAAGAGCTCGTCCTTAGCGGTGCCTTCCTGCACGGCAAGCCTGCCTCGCAGCTGCTCGATCGCTCCGTCCAGGTCCGTATCCATCACAACGGTCTCCGGGTCCAGCATCTCCACGTCCGGGTATATGTCCATCGACCAGAGCAGCTCCAAGACCTTGGCCAGCCCGGGCAGCGGCGTCGGAACCGACCCATGCACCCTCTGGAAGAATGGCCGGTCCACATAACCCGGAGTCTCGCCCATCTCAACAACAACCACCCTGTCCTTGGCGTACCGTTGCAGCTTCTCAACGAATGGGCCGACCTCCGCAACGTGGTGCAGCACGAGCGAGCAGAGCACCATGTCCGCCATCGGCGCCGTCGCGTCCTCCCACGGCTCGTTGATGACGGTGATGTTGGTGATGCCGGCCTCCTCCGCCCGCGACTTCAGCAGCTCCACCGAATCCGCAGAGCGCTCTACGACAGTTACCAGATTTGACCGCGTGGCCAGAGGCAATGCGAAGCGGCCTGAACCACCTCCGACGTCCAGCACCTCCGTGCCGGAACCCAGCGCGGCGAAAAGCCGGTTCAGCACCTCGTCATCGGTGCGGTGCGGGTCGAGTTGCCGGTTGACGAAGCTAGATCGGTTGGTGCGGCCCTGGCTGGCACCGGCGCCGTGCTCGCGACCGGTTCCCCGCAACTCAGCCATATCACGGTCAAACGCCTGGATTTGCTCCCGCCAGGCTTCGATCACTGCATTCACTGAAGACCTCCCGTTGCGATTGCTATGCGGCTTCCCTGAGACCGCCACCGATGCTAGGGTGCTGCAAACCCTCTCGCTCCCTTGCGAGGGCGATGCGTCCCCCAGCCTTTCGTTTACTGATACCTTGTACCATAAATATAGCAGCCGAAAGCCCGGATGACAATCAAGTTGACGCGAGCACAGCGGGTCACTCATCAAGGGTCTTGGGCTGAAGTAGGAATCGCCCACCTCCGATAGCTGAACCTCTGCGATGGCGAGCCCGTTAGCGCCCAGGCGGCTTGCCGTCCACGTGCCGGTTCAGTGCTGCGCTCACGTGCACAGCCTTGCGATTGGAAACTGCGACAGCTATCATTGAACCAGGGAGTCCGATGGCCAACGCGCAGTCATTCATCAGACCATTCACCCCATCGATGCTCGCGCCTTGGTTGCTGGCGGCGGCGATCCTCCTCGCGCCGCTGGCGTCCGGGTACACGTGGAGCTCGGGCGGGCACGCCGGTGAGAGCCACGTCCACCGTCACCACCTGCTTGAAATGCTCCTCCCCACGGCGCACCATCACGCCGCGCCCCTGCCCTCGTCGCGGGAGGGCACAGACTCCGGCGGATACGGGGCCAACCTCCGCGGCGCAGCAGCCTTCACCATGTCGGCCGTCATGGCGACAGCCTTCCTTCCGGAGCTTGCCTCCTACTTCGACGCTGCCGCGGACGCTCTGATCGTGGTCGGCTTGGCCGCGCTGCTCCTCACGCGTTTCTCCATGGCAATGGTTCTGAACTCCCGAAGACCACAAGCCGAGTGCTCTCCGCCGGGGAGACCTCCCACCCGCTAGCCGAATCTCCGCATTCCATCCAGTGACTCCTGCTGCATGGGAGGTTCTTCCCGTCGCCAGGAGTCCGTCTTGCGAGGCGGGGGAGTCTCTGCGCGAGCTGCGCCAATGGGGCCCCTGCGCAGACAGGCAAGCATCTCGCCCCCTCCAGTCGCCGGCAGCCGGGGCTGACAACAGGTGCAATAACGCCCATCGAGAGGGGAAACGCATCCCGGATTAGGAACAACAACCATGAAACAATCAAGAAATTCTCCCTTCGCCAGACTGAAGGGGTTTTTGGCCGTCCTCGCGGCGGCCGTCGCTCTCACCACCCTCATCGCCTCATGCGGAGGAGGCGAGCCTGAGGAGCTGACATTCAACCTTGAGATCAAACAACGCGCCCTTTCCGAGGAAGACTCCACCATCGAGGTGAAGCAGGACGACATGCTGACCATTGTCATGACCTCGGACGAGCCGGTGACCTACCACCTGCACGGGTACGACCTGGAGGGCAGCGCTAGCCCGGATATGCCGGCCACTCTGCAGTTCGATGCATACGCAACCGGCAGCTTCCCCATAACCATTCACGTGCCCGCGCAGCCGCCGACGAGCTCGGATCCCCACTCGACAACGATTGAGGCGCCACAGGATATGTCCGTGAGCGTGGATGTCACACTGGACGCGCTCTCGGGATTGAACCTGACGATCGACACGACAGGCTTCGACTTCTCACCCCAGAACATCGACGGTCAACACGTGCAAGGCGAGGGTCACGCCCACGTATACGTGGACGGCGAGAAGATCGGCAGGGTGTACGGGCCCCACTACTACCTTGGCCACGTGGAGCCCGGGGAGCGAGTCATTCGCATTTCTCTGAACGCCAACAGCCATGAGGAGTACGCCAGGGGCGACGATCCGCTGGAGGCCGTCGCAAACGTCACCGTGGAGTCCGGCGGCGGCGACCACCACGGACCCGACGCGGCCACAGACGAGGCAACCTCAGACCGCAGCCCAACCATCGCCGCGCCCGAGGATATGTCGGTACAGATCGTGGCGACGCCCGACGCTGGGTCTGGCGTGAACATTGAGCTGGTGACCACCGGGTTCACCTTCGCCCCTCGGAACGTCAACGGAGACCACGTGGATGGCGAGGGCCACGCGCATGTCTACGTGGACGGCGTGAAGATCACGAGGCTCTACGGGCCGTATTACCACCTGAGCAACCTTGACCCCGGAGAGCGCGCCATCAGCGTCATCCTGAACGCCAACACCCATCAGGAGTACGCAATTGGCGACGAGATCCTCGAGGCCAGCACGATGGTGGTGGTTGAGTCGTCCGGCGGCGGTGACGGTCACGCCCACAGCCACGACGGCGGCAGCGGAGGCGAAGCCCACGAGGAGGAAATAGAGCTGGGCCTCCTGGTGGTTCAGCCGCGGTAAGCCGGCATCCGACCCGGTGACTCCTGGCACGATATGAAGCGGAAAGTGTACAAGCTGCCGGCGCTCCTGCTCGTAGCCGCGGGGGCGCTGGCGACCCAACCCGCCTACGCTCACGGTTTCGGAGAGCGTTACGACCTCCCCGTCCCGCTGGGCTACTACCTGGTGGGTGCGGGTGCGACTGTCGCTCTCTCATTCGTCGTGATCGGCGCATTCGTGCGCGGAGCGCCGGGGATGCACGGCTACTGGAGGCACAACCTGCTTTCGCACCGGCTGCTTTCGGCGCTGCTCCAGAGCCGCATCTTCACCTCCGCGGTGAAGGCGGCTGCCGTGTTCCTGTTTCTCCTGGCAGTCTCAGCCGGCATCTTCGGCGACCGGACGCCAACCGGCAACTTCACCCCCACCTTCGTGTGGGTTATCTGGTGGGTGGGCCTCGGCTTCTTCGTGGCTCTGGTAGGCAATCTGTGGGCCTTGGTGAACCCCTGGAGCATCCTGTTCGAGTGGGCGGAGGCACTGAACAGGCGCATCAGGCCGCACTCGGATCTGGACCTGGGCTTCGAGTACCCGAGACGCCTTGGAGTGTGGCCGGCCTTTGCCCTGTTCTGCGTATTCGCATGGCTGGAGAACGTGTATACCAGCGCCTCCGATCCACTGAACATTGCCCTGCTCATCCTGGCCTACTCCGGCATAACCTGGATCGGGATGCTGCTGTTCGGAAGGCACGTCTGGCTCCGGCACGGCGAGTGTTTCTCCGTGGTCTTCGGCATACTGGCGAGGTTTGCGCCGACGGAGGTTCGGGTGACCAACGGACGCCGGTGCGACCCCCGCGAGGACGGCTTCGACCCCGCGCAAGGCGATTGCGTGAACTGCTACGCCTGCTGGGAACGCGCCGACCCCAGCGAGCGCGAGCTGAACCTGCGGCCGTGGTCGGTCGGGCTGGCCCGTCGTTCGAACGTGACCACGGACACCCTGGTATTCATCATCATGGTGCTGGCGGCGGTGACTTTCGACGGCTTCAAGGCCACGCCCCTGTGGCAGGACATCAAGGGCGGGCTGTGGGACACGTGGTCGGCTATCCTAGGCGGCGGCGGGCTCGCCGCCAGCGGAAGCGTCGCAGCGGACACTGCGGGCCTGGCCCTGGCGCCGGCCATTCTCATCGGAGCATACCTCCTCTTCTCGCGGCTGACTGCCTTGGTCGGCGGCGGGGAGCTTACCGGCGCCGAGGTCGCCTCAGTCTTCGTATACTCACTGGTGCCCATTGCGCTGGCCTACAACATCGCTCACTTCTTCACCCTCCTGGCGATTCAGGGGCAGCTCATAATACCGCTGGCGTCGAACCCCTTCGGCTACGGGTGGGACCTGTTCGGCACGGCCGATTACCTCGTCAACATTGCCCTGGTCAACGCCAGGTTCACGTGGGTGCTCAGTGTTGTCGCAATTGTGCTGGGACACATCATCGCGGTCTACCTCTCCCACGTAATCGCCTTGCGCGCGTTCAGCGACGCCAGGTCAGCGGTGAGGAGCCAGTACCCCATGATGGCGCTGATGGTGATGTACACCGTCGTGAGCCTGTGGATTATTGCGCAGCCAATAGTGCGCCACGGCTGATTTGGCGAACGCTAGCGGACTGTGGCGTCGTACCGGCAAGGAATGCAGGAGTCTAGTCTCCCGAGGAATCGCTGCTACGCCGAGCCGCCAGGCGTTCAGCGCGCCGGGCACAAGCCCTGATCAGCCCTCGGAATATCCAGCTGTGAATGGGGTACAGGCCGTACCAGTAGATCAGGCCTGCCAGGCCCTTGGGGATGAAGACTGCGGTCTGCACCAGGCGAGTCCTGCCTTCCCCTGCTTCCTGGAATTCGTACTGGAGCCAGGCGCGTCCCGGAACCTTCATCTCGGCCCTCAGCCGGAGCATACGCCCGTCCTCCAGCGCCTCCACGCGCCAGAAGTCCAGCGCATCGCCGACGCGGAGGTCGTCCGGATGACGGCGACCCCTGCGCAGACCGACTCCGCCGAGCAGGCGGTCAGTCATACCGCGCAGCCGCCAGGTCCACGTCGCAAAGTACCAGCCACGCGCGCCTCCGATGCCTGTGACAACCCGGTACAGGTCATGCGCCGAGGCGTCAACCTCCCGGACCCTGCGCTCGATGATCATGCCCTGGCGCGTCTCCATGCTGACCAGCTCTCGCGTGTCCATCGACGCGCCCACGGCGTCGCTCCAGGAGGTGTCGATTCGTCCCTCGCCAAGGTCTTCGATCACTCTGCCCAGTGCCGATTCGAGGTCTCGCGGCTGAATGTGCGGAAACAACTCACGGGCGGCAGTATCGGTAACGACGACGTCATTGCGAAGCCCCTCCACGAGCGGCACGGCCACGCTGGCCGGTATGGGAGTCACCCAGTGCACCCAGTAGGAGGACAGACGCGGGGTCAGCACCGGCACGGAGATCAGCCACCGGCGCAGCCCCCTAGCCCTGGCGTAGCCGAGCATCAACCCGCCGTAGGTGGTGACGTCCTTTCCGCCGATTTCGACCACGCGATCCCGGCTGTCCGGTGTGTTCAGGCCGGACACGAGGTAATCGACCAGGTCTTCAATTGCGATGGGCTGGATGCGGGAGTGTATCCACTTGGGGCAGACCATCACCGGCAGGCGCTCCACAAGGTAGCGCACCATCTCCAGCGACATGCTGCCCGCACCAACGATCACGGCTGCCCTGAATTCGGTGACTGGAACGCCGCTCTCTCGCAGCGCCCTGCCTGTATCCTGCCTTGAGCGAAGGTGCTTCGAGAGGTTGGACTCAGGGTCTCCCAGCCCGCCCAGGTAGATGATGTTGCCGACGCCCGCAGCGCTCGCTGCCTGACCGAAGGAGCGAGCGGCTTCGACGTCCAGCTCGTGAAAGCCGGAACCGCTGGCCATGCTGTGTATCAGGTAGTACGCCGCGTGGACGCCGTCCAGCGCCTCCGCGAGGGTATTGGGGTCCAGGGCGTCACCAACGACCACCTCAACCCTGTCAAACCAGGAGCGAGAACGCGCCCTCGTGCGGCTACGAACCAGGACGCGGACGTTGTGCCCATCTTCCAGGAGGCGGGGGACCAGCCTCCCGCCTATGTATCCCGTGGCGCCGGTGACAAGAATCGTGTTGGGATTCGCCATGTTCGTTGCGATTGAGGCGTGGGCCGGACAGGGGCTGTATCAGAGTCTGAACTCACTCCTTGGATTATACAACACTGCCAGCAGTCGATTCGGAGTCGCCATCGGCTGCAAGCGAGCAAAGCTGGCTTCCCTGAGTAGTGGTCGAGTCGCCGCCTTTGGTGTATCTGAGCGGGCGGATTCGGCATATAATGTATACAAGGTAACCGGCAAATGGGTGCCAGGGGAGGAGGTTGTGAGAATGTCATCTGCACTCAAGATTCTGTGTGTTCTGTACCCGGACCCGGTGAGCGGATTCCCTCCGGCCTACGCTCGCGATGCCATCCCCACGCTCACCCACTACCCGGACGGCCAGACGCTGCCCTCGCCCGCATCCATCGACTTTGCGCCGGGCGAGCTTCTGGGCTCCGTGTCGGGCGGCCTTGGGCTGGAGAAGTTCCTGACCGAGCGCGGCCACAAGTTCGTGGTCACATCAGACAAGGACGGCCCGGACTCGGTTTTCGAGCGCGAGCTGCCGGACGCCGACGTCGTCATATCGCAGCCGTTCTGGCCCGGATACCTGACCGCGGAGCGCATTCGAAACGCGCCCAAGCTCAAGATCGCGATAACAGCGGGCATCGGCTCTGACCACGTGGACCTTCAGTCGGCCATCGCCCGGGACATCACGGTCTGCGAGGTGACGTGGTGCAACAGCGTCAGCGTGGCGGAGCACGCAGTGATGCAGATGCTGGCGCTGGTCAGGGACTACATTCCGCAGTATGGGTGGGTGATGAGGGGCGGCTGGAACATCGCCGACGCAGTCTCGCGGTCGTACGACATCGAGGGCATGGACGTGGGCGTGGTGGCAGCCGGCCGGATCGGCCTCGCGGTGCTGAAGCGGATGAAGGCCTTCGACGTGAACCTCCACTACACGGACAGGCACCGGCTGCCCGCGAATGTCGAGCAGGAGCTGGGCCTGACGTTCCACCCGAACGCGGAGTCGCTGGTGAGTGTGTGCGACGTGGTGAGCATCCACTGCCCGCTCCACGCCGAGACCGAGCACATGTTTGACGACGCGCTCATTGGCAAGATGAAGCGAGGCTCGTACATCGTCAACACCGCGCGCGGCAAGATATGCGACCGCGACGCAATCGCCCGGGCGCTGGAGAGCGGCCAGCTTGCCGGATACGCCGGCGACGTATGGTTCCCGCAGCCCGCTCCCAACGATCACCCTTGGCGGTCGATGCCCAACCACGCCATGACGCCGCACACCTCCGGCACGTCGCTCTCGGCGCAGGCCCGGTACGCCGCGGGTGTCCGCGAGATTCTGGAGTGCTGGCTGGAAGGCCACCCGATAAGGGAGGAGTACCTGATTGTGCAGGGCGGCGGCCTTGCGGGCACCGGCGCTCACTCCTACAGCGCAGGCGACGCCACGGGAGGCTCCGAGGAGGCGGCGAAGTTCAGGGCCGTCTGACGATGCCGCGGGCCGCTAGGGGCCAGACGTGATGACGCTGCTGGTGTAGATCAGGCGCGGCAGTGTCCGCAGCGTCTCCAGCTTGGGGTCTTCCACGTTCAGGATGCGGGGCACGCGGATGCTCTCCAGCCGCTCCAGGTAGGCACACCGCTTCCGGAAGGCCAGCAGCGTATGCCTGTCACCGCCAAGCAGCAGGTGGTCGAATGCGCCGTCGTAGGTTTCCGCCTGCTGCTGGAACGTCTCAGCCGCCTTGTCCATCAGCTCGCGGGCCTGCCCCTCGCGCCGTCGCGCGAACCGCCCGGAAGAGCTGCCGCCCTTCTTGTGTCTCGCCTTGACGAAGCGGCTGCCGACCTTTGACTGCGCTAGCCGCTCACCCTCATAGACGCCGACGGCGTAGCCGCTCAGTCGCAACAGCAGCACGAGAACCGTGCGATGCCCGTCCAGCAGCGCGAGCAGCGGGCCTGCATCCCAGCCATCGTACTCGGCGGCGGTCTCGACCGGGAACGGCGGAAGCACGGCGTGGGTCTCGTCCGCGCTCCGGAACAGGATGGCGCCGGTGCCGGAGCTACTCAACGCCGATGCGAGAGAATCGTCTAAGGCTGCGGCGTCCGGCAGTTGGGCGCCGGGCGGCAGGCAGTAGGTGCGGCCGCGCCGCGCCGGGTCGTGCCACGCGTCGGCGAGGCTGCGCATTTGGCCTATCGCTACGTCTCGTTGCTCCATCGCTGCAGAGGGCCTCTACGCCAGCTCAACCACGGTTGCGCCATCGCTGCGATTGCCCTCCTCCGAGGCGAACGACCCCACGTGGACGTGCCCGGCGAGGTGCTCGCGCAGCGCGCTTCGCAGCGCGCCCGTCCCCACGCCGTGCACCAGACGCACGGACGAAAGGCCGGCAAGCACCGCCTTGTCCAGGAAGCTGTCCAGCCGGTCCAGCGCGTCAGCTACGCGCACGCCGCGGAGGTCCAGGTCGCGCGGCGCGGGTGCGTGTGCCGGAGGCGGACTGACAGCCGAGGCCGCGCCTTGCGAGGGAGCGGCAGCCTCAACTCTCCGCTCGATTTCGTCGAGCGAGACGGTCACCCTGATGGAGCCCAGCGCAACCTCCACGCTGTTCTGGTCGGATGGCTCCGACAGCACCTCTAGGGCTTGGCCAATGCCCCGCACGATGATCATGTCGCCGCGCCTGAGCGTGCCAAGCCAGCGGTCGCGGGCGGCGTCTCCACGCCACACGGGCGACTGCAGTTCACGCCTGGCCTGCGCGACCTCCTGACGCTGTTCGTGTAGCGACGGCGCGGGCTG
Source organism: Dehalococcoidia bacterium (assembly GCA_034423135.1). GTDB lineage: Bacteria > Chloroflexota > Dehalococcoidia > Lucifugimonadales > UBA2985 > JAPPHY01. The sequence continues at coordinate 101,247 of DAOUJC010000021.1, forward strand.
CGGCTGTCGCGCGGCCGGAAGTGAGCGCTCCACGGCACGCAGCCGCTGTCGCACCTCCTCAACCCTGGCCTCCAGCTCCCTACGGGACTCCGCGATCATCAGCTCGCGCTCCTGCTCCAGTCCCGCAAGCCTGGCCTCCAGCTCCTGCCGCAGCTTCCTCGCCTCCGCCAGCTCATCCTGCGCCTCCCTGCTGCGCTCGATGGCCTGGCGACGCTCACGCTGCAGCTCGCCCAGCAGCCTCTCCGTCTGCAGGAACTCGCCCGACAGCATGGAGCGGGCGTCGTCGATGACGGGCTGCGGCATGCCCAGCTTCGTGGCGATGGTGAGTGCGTAGCTCCTCTCCGGCAGGCCGATGTTGAGCTTGTACGTGGGCGTCAGCGTGTCGGGGTCAAGCTCCACGCTGGCGTTGGTCATGCCGGGGCTGTCCTGCACGAACGCAGCGAGGTCGCGGTGATGCGACGTGGCGATGACCGGAATGCCTCGCCTGTGTAGCTCGCGGAGGATGGCCTTGGCCAGCGCCGCGCCCTCCTCCGGGTCGGTGCTAGTGCCAAGCTCATCGATGAGCACGAGGGAGTGCGGCGTGGCGCAATCGAAGATTCTGCCCAGGTTCTGGACGTGGGAACTGAACGTGGACATGGAGCGCTCTATGCTCTGCTGGTCGCCGATGTCGGCGTAGAAGCCGTCAAAGACGCTGACGATGGCCTCTCTGGCGGGCACGTGAAGCCCGGCCTGGGCCATCGCCGTCAGCAGGCCGGCCATCTTCAGCGACACGGTCTTGCCGCCCGCGTTCGGCCCGGTGACGAGGATGATCGAGGAGCCGTCGCCAAGCTGGATTGTGTTGGGCACCACCTGCCCGGTCAGCAGCGGATGACGAGCCTCGGACAGCAGGATGTACGGCTTCCCGCCCTGCACCAGCGTGACGGGCGTGCCCCTGACGGCGGCCGAGTATCGCGCCTTGGCCATCGCCAGGTCGATGCGCACGAGCACGTCAATGCCCAGCAGCAGGTCGTCCTTCGCGTCACCCACCATTGCCGAGAGATCGCGCAGCACGCGCTCCTCCTCCCGCAGCGCGGCCAGTCGAAGCTCCTGCCACTGGTTGCCCTGCGAGATTGCCGGGAGCGGCTCCACGAACAGGGTAGCGCCGCTGTCGGACACGTCGTGGACTATGCCCTGAACGTGCTGGCGCATCTCCGCCTTCACCAGGATCACCATCCTGCCCTGGCGCTGGGTGATGAGTGGCTCCTGCAGGACGCCCCTGCCGTACAGCCCGCGCATCATCCTCTGCAACGACGATTCCAGCGTGCCGAAGGTCTCGCGAGCGCGCACGCGAAGCTCGGCGAGCTGCCGCGACGCGCCGTCCAGCACCTCGCCCTCGCGGCCGATGGCCCGCGACAGCTGCCGCTCAAGGTCCCGAAAGTCGGCGATCTGCCTTGCGAGGTGCGAGAGTATGCCCAGGTCGGTCTGTGAGCCGACGACCGACCTCGCGCTGCCGAGCGCCCGTGCGGTGCCCGCCACGTCACGGAGGTCCGGCCCCGGCAGCGTCGCGCCGAGCGCGGCGCTCTCCACAGCCCTGCGGACGCCCCGCGCCGAGTTGAACTCCACCTCCCTGCCGCGCTCCAGCAGCTGCACCGCCTCCGACGTCTCTTGCTGTCGCAGTTGCACGTCCTCGTGGGCGTGCGACGGCCTGAGGTTCAGGGCCAGCTCGCTGCCGAGGGACGTCTGGGTGTGGCCCGCCAGCCGCTCCATGACCTGCGGAAACTCGAGAAGCTCAAGCGCCCTCTCGCGGAGGTCTTCGTCCGGCGTGCCTGTTGTATCGGTGTCCATGCGACCTTTGCTGGGAGAGGAGTATCGCCCACAGCTTAGCAGTACGGGCAGGTGGGCGTCCAGAAAGTGCGCGGGAATTGGCGTTTACGGCTAATGTCACCTCGCCCCCTGAAGCAACGGCATCTGGGAAACCGTCACTGCCGCTTGTTGGGAACGGCCCCATTGCCTACACTGCCACAAACCGCCAACTCCGGGGAACCGATTGGCCGCACGACTTGTATTATCCAGGTGAAGGAGTACGGCAGATGGGAGAGAGTGCAATCGACGAACAGGATGCCATCCGCCGCTGCCAGTTGGGCGACCGAGAGGCGTTTCGCCCGATCGTTGAGCGCTACGGGAACGTGCTCATGGGCACCATCTACCTGATGATGGGTGACAGAGCGGTGAGCGAGGAGCTGGTGCAAGAGACGTTCGTGCGCGCATGGAAAGGCATCAAGACGTTCCGCCTCGGCCAGCCGCTGAAACCCTGGCTGGTTCGGGTCGCAGTAAACCAGGCGCTCAACGCCAGGGCGCGCCGCCAGGCGCCGGTGGAACCGCTATCCGAGGCCAATGTGGCCGGTATGGATGCGGGGTTCGGGCAGTCGGATGATCGGAACGAGGTCCGGCAGGCGCTCAGCCAGCTGTCCGCAGATCACCGTCGAGTCGTCGTGCTCCGCTACTTCGGGGAGCTCTCCACGAAGGAAGCGGCGAACGCCCTCGGCGTCCGAGAGGGAACGGTGAAATCGCGGCTGAACAGGGCGCTTGAGCAACTGCGCGAGATTCTGGAGAGTTGAGAAGAGGGGCTGAGACATGAGCGAGCGAATTGAGAACACCGAATTCCGTATCCGGGAGGCACTCCTCGCTGAGGCAAGCGAGGCGCCGGCGCCAACAGACCTGTGGGCACGCGTTGAGCCCCGATTGGAGCGGTTCGTCGCGCCCTTGGCCGGTTGGCAGCAGCGATGGAGGCTCGCGTTGGCAGGCGCCGCCTCTGCCGTTGTGCTGGCCGTGGGAGGAGCAGGAGCCGCTCTCATCGTCACCGGCCAAATCCCGGGGGGCGAAGACAGCGGCTCTTCGGCTGAAGAGCTACGGGGCGGGATTGACGACGAGTCGTTCTATGATATCAGTGGCGACGAAGCCGCTGCCAGGCTGGAAGACCCTGACGGGAACCTGCTTGAGCGTGGCGATATGGAAAGTCTCGCGGCCGCGGAAGATGCGTGGTTGCCGGTAGAGCCAACACAGGCGTCTGAGGCGCAGCTAGCGATGGAGAGCCCCCAATCGAGCCTCACAACCGGTCAACCTGAGAGCCGGAATCTCCAGGGATTGGCTGGCGAGCGGCAGATCATCTCTCAGGCGTCACTGGACCTTGAGGTGAGCGACGTGAACGTGGCCACCACCCAGCTCCGCGGCCTGGCCCAGTCGTTTGGGGGATTCATAGAGCACATCTCCACCTCTGGGGGCCTCAACCCGGAGCACGGCTCCGCCGTAGTCCGGGTTCCCGGCGACCGGCTCCTTGAAGCGCTCGACGCCATCGAACGGTTGGGGAGGGCCGTGGGACAGACCCTCGGCCAGCACGACGTTACGGGAGAGGCCATCGACCTGGAGGCTCGTCTCAGGAGTGAGCGAAGCACTGAGGAGAGCCTGCTCAAGCTGCTCGACAGGGCGGAATCCGTCAGCGACGTACTCACCGTCGAGCGTGAGCTCAACCGTGTGCGTGCCAACATCGAGCAATTGCAGGGGCAGCTCGACTTCATCCAGCGCAGCGTGGCGCTAGCGACCATCACCGTGAGCTTCGCGCTGCCTCCCGGCTCCACGGCCGTAGCTCCCTCAGCGTCCTTGCAGCTGGAAGTCGAGGAGGTCGAGCCTTCGGTGTGGCTTGTGCAGGAGTTGGTTGAGCGGGCCGGCGGATCCATGGGGCGGGTCCTCGTCACGACTCGCGAGAACAGCCAGGAAGCGTTCCTCAGCTTCTCGCTGCCCGCAGCCGCTCTTGATAGCGCCCTCAACGCCATGGTGGGAGACGGCGTTGTCCTGCACCGCGAAGTAGTGAGCTACGGCCGCCTGGGGCAGGACGAGCGTGACGATGACCTTCAAGCGAATGTGACAGTTCAGCTCCAGACCAACACAGACCCGGCCCTTTGGCGCTCGACAGGAGTCTTGCTGGCGGGAGGACTGCTCGTCCTCATTGGTGTGGCGGGCACGCTGGCGGTCTTGTTCCGAGTGAGACGGCGCAGGGGATAAGGTCGCTTGTGACCTAGTGCCCCGAGCCCGGAGATGAAGGAGGCTCTCGCCTTAGGGCGTGGGCCTCCTTACGTTTATCTCCCAGCCGGGAATCTGAAACACGCAGTCCGCGATCTGTGGCCGCTGCCTCGCCACTGAGCGCGGCTGGGATTGCCCAAATGAGAGCCAACCTGATAGCATAACAGCGCGGAATCGCGCGCGGTCGCTGTAGGCTGTGATCGCGGGCGTCGGCTCCATCAGACCAATCACCCTTGGAGCATGGCCGCGAAAGGAGACACGTCTTGACCACGAACAAGTTCTGGTGGCCGAACCAGCTGAACCTGAAGCCTCTACGGCAGAACTCCCCCGTGTCGGACCCGATGGGCGGAGACTTCAACTACGCCGAATCGTTCAAGGACCTGGACGTCGACGCGCTGAGGCATGACATCGAACAGGTGATGACCACGTCGCAGGACTGGTGGCCCGCCGACTACGGCCACTACGGGCCGCTCTTCATTCGCATGACGTGGCACGCCGCGGGCACCTACCGCATCACCGACGGCCGCGGCGGCGGAGGGTCCGGCTACCAGCGCTTCGCTCCGCTGAACAGCTGGCCGGACAACGCCAACCTGGACAAGGCGCGGCGCCTGCTCTGGCCTGTCAAGCAGAAGTATGGCAGCCGCATCTCTTGGGCGGACCTGATCATCTTCGCAGGCAACTGCGCCCTGGAGTCGATGGGGTTCAGGACGCTTGGGTTCGGCTTCGGCCGCCCGGACGTCTGGGAGGCAGACGAGACGTACTGGGGCAACGAGGAAACGTGGCTCGCGGACGAGCGCCACGGCGCGAAGGGAGAGCTGCAGCAGCCACTGGGCGCCGACCACATGGGCCTCATCTACGTCAACCCTGAGGGGCCGAACGGCAACCCCGATCCGGCCGCCGCGGCGAGCTACATCCGCCAGACCTTTGCCCGCATGGCCATGAACGACGAGGAGACGGTTGCGCTCATCGCCGGGGGACACACCTTCGGCAAGGCGCACGGGGCCGTCGCCGAGGAGTTCGTTGGGCCGGACCCGGAGGGCGCCAGCCTGGAGGAGCAGGGCCTCGGCTGGAAGAATCGCTCAGGAAACGGCAACGGCGTCGATACGTTCACCAGCGGCCTTGAGGGCGCCTGGACAACCAACCCCGTGCGGTGGGACAACAACTTCTTCGAGAACCTGCACAGCCTGGAGTGGGAGCTGACGAAGAGCCCCGCCGGCAAGTCGCAGTACTCACCCGCGAACGCCGCGCAGGTTGCCACCGTGCCCGACGCCCACGATCCATCGAAGAGGCACGCGCCCATAATGCTCACCACCGACCTCTCGCTCATGGTTGATCCCGTGTATGGGCAGATTTCGAGGCGCTTCCTCGAAAACCCTGCTGAGCTGGAGGACGCGTTCGCCAGGGCGTGGTTCAAGCTGATCCACCGCGACATGGGGCCAAGGAGCCGGTACCTGGGCGCGCAGGTACCCGAGGAGCCGTTCCTGTGGCAGGACCCTGTCCCTGCCGTCGAGCACGGGTTGATTAGCGAGCAGGCAATCGCCGACCTCAAGGCACGCGTGCTCGCATCCGGCCTCACCGTCTCGCAGCTCGTCTCGACTGCCTGGGCGTCTGCGGCGACGTTCCGCGGCACCGACAAGCGCGGAGGAGCGAACGGAGCACGGGTGCGCCTCGCTCCTCAGAAGGACTGGGAGGTCAACAACCCCGCGCAGCTGGCGCAGGTGCTGGACACCCTGGAGCAGGTCAGGACGGAGTTCAACGCCGCTCAGACCGATGGTACGTCGGTGTCGCTGGCAGACCTGATCGTCCTGGCCGGGTGCACAGGCGTGGAGCAGGCGGCGAGGAACGCAGGCGTCGAGGTGCAGGCGCCGTTCTCGCCGGGACGCACCGACGCGTCGCAGGAGTGGACCGACGTCGAGTCGTTCGCGGTGCTGGAGCCGACAGCCGACGGGTTCCGCAACTACCTGCATGCCGGACACCCAGGACAGGCCGAGGAGCTGCTGGTGGAGCGGGCGTACATGCTCACGCTCACCCCTCCTGAGATGACCGCGCTGCTCGGCGGCCTGCGCGTCCTGAACGCCAACGCAGGGCAGTCTGCCCACGGCGTGCTCACGGACAGGCCCGGTGCGCTAACCAACGACTTCTTCGTGAACCTGCTCGACATGGACACCGAGTGGGAGGCCGCTGGGGATGACGGCGTGTTTGAGGGGCGCGACCGGTCGACTGGCGAGATCAAGTGGACCGGCACCAGTGTTGACCTCGTGTTCGGCTCGAACTCCGAGCTACGGGCCGTCGCCGAGGTGTACGCCTGCGACGACGGGCAGCAGGCGTTCGTGCGGGACTTTGTGGCGGCGTGGTCCAAGGTCATGAATCTTGACCGATTCGACCTGGCGTAACCTCAGCCTGATGCCGCAAGCAGGCCGGCAAGCTCGTGCCACGAAGTGCGAGATTGTCACTTGGCGCGCATATTCGTCGCATTCGGAGTGTTGAGATGAGTGAAGCCCACGACGTGGTGGTCATCGGTGGAGGCGTCACCGGGCTAAGCGCGTGCGTCTACACCCTGCGCAACGGCCTGAGCACCCTGCTCATAGAGGGGACTGGTCTCGGCGGGCAGATCATCAACGCCGATACCATCGAGAACTTCCCCGGCTTCCCGCAAGGGATAATCGGGCCGGACCTGGTTGCAGCGCTGCAGGAGCAGACGCTGGACTTGGGACTTGAGCTGGCACTCGGCCAGGTGACCGGGCTGGACATCGAGTCCAAACCCATAATTGTTCACACGGAGGGCGGCGAGTTTCCGGCCCGTTCAGTCATCATCGCGACCGGCGGCGAGCGCAACCGGCTTGCCGTGCCGGGCGAAGAGGCGTTCGAGGGGCGCGGCGTGTCCACTTGCGCTACCTGCGACGGACACTTCTTCGCAGACCAGGACGTGGCAGTTGTCGGCGGCGGAGACACCGCACTTGACGAGGCGCTGTACCTGACGCAGGTCTGCAGCAAGGTCACGCTTGTGCACAGGCGGGACCGGCTCACCGCCAGCAGCATCCTCCGGGAACGCGCACTGCAGAACCCCAAGCTGGACGTCCTCTACGGCACGACAGTCGAATCGATATACGGCGACGAGGCGGTACGCGGCGTGGTGGTACGAGATTCGGACACGGGCCAGGCGCGGGAGCTGCCTCTTGCCGGCGTGTTCGTTTGCGTTGGCTACCACCCCAACACAGGCCCGTTCCGGGGCACGATCCCCATGGACGACGGAGGCCACATCAAGGTCGACCTCAGTATGGCGACTGAGGTGCCGGGCGTGTTTGCGGCGGGCGATTGCCGCTGGCACTCGGTGCGCCAGCTCGGCAGCGGCGCAGGCGATGGAATCACCGCCGCCCTATCCGCGCTCGCCTACCTCAACGGCTGCTGAGCACGAATCAGCCGTTGACCTTGACACCAATCGTCCCTCAGCTATAATCAAGCCAGTCCACTCCGGCTTTCTGGAAGTCCTTCCCGAAGGAGGGTCCGGTGACCACAAAGGCGCTTGAATCGGCCCAGTACGAAGTGGATAGCGTCGCGGACGCCATAGAGTTCTACTACGAAAAGGGCTGGACGGACGGCCTGCCAGTCGTGCCCCCCACCGAGGACAAGGTGCGGGCCTTCCTGGACGCGGCGGGGCTGGAGCCCGATACCGTCATAGGCACCTACTCGACCCGCAAGCGCGTGGTGACCGCCGAGAAGGTCGCCATCAACTCCGTGATGGCCGGCTGCCTGCCGGAGTACTTCCCCGTGGTGCTCGCCATAATGGAGTCGATACTCCAACCGCAATTCAACCTCCACGTCCCCAACTCAACCACGGGTGGAGCCGCCCTCGGGTTCATCGTGAACGGCCCGATTCGTGACGAGCTGGGCATGAACTACCGCGGCAATGTGCTAGGCCCGGGAAATCGGGCCAACTCCACGATTGGCCGCGCCGTAAGGCTCAGCCAGATCAACGTACTCGGCTCTCTGCCGGGAGCAGGCACCGAGGATCCCCTCGGACGGCCGGTCTTCGACCGTGCGACCGTCGGTCAGCCCGGCAAGTACGCCGGCTACCACATCGCCGAGAACGAGGACGACTACCCGTCGCTGCTGCCCGTGCACGTTGAACGGGGCTTCAGTCGGGAGCAGAGCGTCGTCACGGTGTTCGCCACCAACGGACACGTGCAGCTCTCGGCCCACTCGGAGGACTCCGCGCAGAAGATCGCCGACACCGTCGCCCGGCACCTGGTGGGTAGCGGCAGGCTGGTCGCATCCGGAGGTTACTGCGTCCTGCTGATTCCACCGGAGAACGCGGGCTACCTGGTCAAGGACGGCTGGTCCAAGGCCGACTTCCGGCAGGCGGTGTTCGAAGGTACGCAGTGCACCGTCGACGCGCTCCGAGCTCAGGGATGGCCGGCTCGCGGACGCGGCGCAACAGACGACGGCGAGCAGACGATGGCCATCACCGGCAGCCCCGATGACATTCACGTTGCCATCGCAGGCGGGCCGGCGGGAGGGTTCATCCACTACATGCTGCCCTACGGCGGCTCTGTCATCTCGCGGGAGGTCAGAAGTCAGGCGTGAGAGCTGCCTGGCGCGCGGTGCGGAATTGTCCTAGCAAAGGGAGGAGACTATGGTAGTAGCAGAGAGAATGCGGGTTCTCGACCCAACGTCCGACCCAGTCATCGAGGCCGGAACAAGGGCGGCGAGGGTGGATACCCTGGACGGAAAGGTGCTGGGGCTCTTCAACAATCAGAAGCTCAACGCTCCTCAGTTGCTCGAGATGGTTGGGGAGGTCCTCGGCGAAAGGTACAACCTCAAGGGCATTGTGCGGGGGACGTACAGCTCAAGTCATCACCACTCCTGGAGTGAATGGGTAGAGAAGGGGGCGTCGCAGTGCGACGTCGTCATTATCACCCACGGTGACTGAGGGTCTTGCAGTTCGAGCGGTCTGCTCAACAGTATAGAGATCGAGAAGAACGGCATACCCGCGATGCTGATTGCCACGGACGCCTTCATCAGCACGTGCAAGGGCATGGCACGCCTCGGAGGCATCCCGGACATGGAGTTCGCCGTCGTGCCTCATCCGGTGGGAAGCCTCCCACCCGAAGAGCTCATGGAACGGGCCAAGTCAGCCGCTGACCAGTTCGTGAGCATCATTTCCGAAGGCTAAAGCCGGCGCGCCTTTCGGTAGGCGCGTCTCGCGTTACAAACTCGGCCGGAGTCGACGCCGCGAGTAGGCGTTCGGCTCCGGCCGTTCGCTTGCGTTGAGGGTAAGGGCGACTAGAACTCGATTCCCCTCTGAGCCTTGATGCCCTTGTCATCGAAGGGGTGCTTTACGAGCCTCATCTCGGTGACAAGGTCAGCGCAGTCGATCAGCTCCTGCGGCGCGTAGCGACCCGTAATGATGACGTGCAGCGTGTCCGGGCGCCGCTTCAGCGTGTCCACCACCTCGTCGACGGGCACCCAGCCGTAGTGCATGGCGTATGTGAACTCGTCCAGGACGATGATGTCCTCCTCGCCCTTCAGGATGGCCTCCCTGCTGCGGCGCCACTGCTCGACCGCGAGCGCAGCCGTGCGGTCCATGTCCTTGGACAGCCACGTGAAGCCGTCGCCAAGCGACTCGATGGGAATGCCCAGCCTGTCGGCGGCCCGGTGCTCCCCGAACCTGGCCCCCGTATTCTTGATGAACTGGAAGACCCTGATGTCGAAGTCGCGGCCCCAGGCGCGGAAGACCACGCCAAGCGCCGCGGTGGTCTTGCCCTTTCCGTCGCCGGTGTTGACGATCACCAGGCCGCGCGCAACGCGGCGGCCCCGCCTCTCGACCTGCTGCCCGCTAGCTTCCTGGCTCATACGTCACCTCTCCTGCAAGGCTGCCCACGCCGTTGCGGCGCGTCTCCACCGGATGTTTGCCCGCCGGCCCGATGACTCCAACCGCCGGCGCGCCAGTGACCGGGTCGCGGTAGACCGCTGCCCGCACGCCGAAGGCCGCCTCCAATGTCTCCGGACACAGCACCTCTTCAGGAGCGCCCTCAGCTATGATTCTACCCGACTTCATCAACGCGAGCCGGTCGCAGTAGCGCGCCGCCAGGTTCAGGTCGTGGATGGCGGCGACCGCTGTCAGGCCATCGTTCACGAGGCTCCGCACCAGCTCCATCGCCTGCAGCTGGTGCAGCACGTCCAGGTTTGACGTCGGCTCGTCGAGCAGCAGGAATCTCGGCTGCTGGGCCAGGGCACGCGCCACAAACACCCTCTGCCTCTCGCCGCCAGAGAGCGTGTCAAGCGTCCTTTCAGCATAGCGCTCCGTCTCAGTGAGGCGCATTGCTCTCTCGGCGATGCGACCATCCTCGCGTCCCTCAACCTGGAAGCGGCCCAGATGGGGATACCGCCCCATCATCACAAGCTCCATCGACGTGAAGCCGTGCGTGTACGGGGCAATCTGAGGCACAAGAGCCACGCCTGCGGCAACCTCCTGCGACGACAGCGACGCAATGTCCGCGCCGTCCAGCCGTACCGTGCCCTCGGTCGCGCGGAGGATGCCGGACACTGCCCGCAGCAGGGTAGTCTTGCCCGCGCCGTTGGGGCCGATGACGCCCACGAGGCTGCCGTGCCCCACCTCCAGGCACACGTCATTCAGGAGGCGCAGCGCCTCCACCTCGTATGTGACGTGGTCAGCGCCTATGGCCTGGGTGTGCTTGCCGTATGTCGATTCGTTCATGTCACTCTCACTCCGGCAGGCTGAATGGGACGGCTCCAGCGTCCGGGAACAGGTCCGGCCACAGGATTGCCGCCAGGTGCTCCACGCCGCGGATGTTCCAGAACGACAGCGTGGTGTATAGCCTGCTTTCCACCACGTGCACCTGCCCGCTCCTGACCGCCGGCACCTCAGCAAGCGCCTCGCTGCTCATCAGGTACTCCCGGAACTCCTCCGCGCCGAAGGCCACCGGCTGCGGTATGACGATCACATCCGGCGACATGGCAATGATGCCCTCGAGGCTCGTGGTCTGGTTCCCTGCGATTTCGGCAGCCGCGTTCACACCTCCGGCCGAGGTGATGACGCCGCCCTCCGTGGAGCCGTCACCTGCAACCCACAGCTCGTCGGCGTAGCGCGTCGCCGCCAGTACGCGCGGCCGCGCCTCCTCAGAGGCCGTCGCCTCTGCCACCGAGTCCAGTCTCGATTGTACCTCTGCTGCAAACTCGGCGGCACGCTCCACTTCTCCGAAGATGTAGCCCATGAGCAATATGTCGTTGACGCGCGACTCCGCGTCCTGGCGCAGTTCAGTCTGGACTACCGGAATGCCCACGCGGGTGAGCGCGTCAACTCCGTCCTCGGAGAACCACGGGCTTGTGACAACGACGTCCGGCTCCAGCGCGATTATGGTCTCCGGCTCTCGCGAGATCTCCGCCTTGCCATCCAGGAGACCGGCAACGTTGGAGTAGGTGGCGTCCTTGGAGACGGCTCCCACGCCCACCAGCCTCTCGCCGGGCACCAGCGCCAGCGTCATCTCGTCGTGGCCGATGGATGCGGTGATGATTCGCAGCGGCTTGGCAGGTATGGTAACGACGCCATTCAGGCCCTCCACATCGCGAGGCCAGCCCAAGTTCGTCGGGTCGACGATGCCTCGCACACCTTGCAGCGCCAGCTCCCCCGGCGACGATGTCGCCGTGGGTGTGGGCACCGGGGTCGCCGTTGGCGCAAGCGTGGTCGTGGGCGCTAGTGTGGCCGTGGGTACGGGTGTCGGTGTGGGAACAGGCGTTGGCGTTGGGTCCGCCGTGCACGCAAGCAGCGCCACAACCACGAGCGCCAGCGCCGCATGAAGTCGCACCAGGCCTGCAAGTCGTCTCAGCATGTGAGGAACCTCCCTATAGCGCGTTGGCCCCGCGCTTGTTCTTGATGAGCAGAAACACGAAGAACGGCGCGCCGACGAACGCCGTCAGCACGCCCACGCGGAGCTCCGCCGGCTGCATCGCGATGCGAGCCACGGTGTCCGCGAGAATGACGAACACAGCGCCTCCAAGCGCGCTCATGGGCACAAGGACTCGGTGGTCGGGGCCCAGCGTCAGGCGCAACAGGTGCGGCGTTACAAGCCCCACAAACGCGATTGTGCCGCTCACGGCAACCGCCGCGCCGGTCGCAAGCGCTGCGGCCGCCAGAAGCGCCGGGCGCGCCGCGCCGACGCGCACGCCCATCGACTGGGCCTCGTCGTCGCCGAGCATCAGCAGGTTCAGGTCGCGGGCCATCAGCGTCATCACGGCCACGCCGCCGAGCACCAGCGGGGCTGCGATTCGCACGTGCTCCCACGAGCGACCCTCCAGGCCACCCGCAAGCCAGAAGAGCGTCTCTCGCAGCGCCCCGTTCTCAGGCAAAAGGGTGATGATAGCGGAGACCGCCGCGCCCAGGAATGCGTTGACTGCCACGCCCGCCAGCAGCAGCGTGGCCATGGAGAAGCGACCGCCCACGGCGGCGATGCCGTACACGAGAAACGCCGCCGCAACCGCGCCGGCGAATGCGAACGCGGGCAGTGCAAGGAAGAAGAGTCCGGTCAAACCCAGCGCTATGGCTAGCACTGCCCCAAGCGCGCCCCCGGCGGACACACCGATGATGCCGGGATCGGCCATGGGGTTGCGGAACAGGCCCTGCATCGTGGCTCCGGACACGCCCAGCGCCATGCCCACGAGCGCGCCCACTACGATGCGCGGCAGCCTGATCTGCTCGATGACCAGTTGCTCGGTCCGGTCGAACCCGCCGATGTCCAGGCCAAGCCAGGCCAGAGCGATAGCGGCGACGCGGACGGGTGGAATCTCGACGGGGCCCATGCTCAGCGATGCAAGGGCCACGCACGCCGACAGCAGCGCGAGGAGCGTGCAGCCCACGCTCAGGCGGGTGGTGACGCCCGCCCGCCGGTAGCTCCTCAGCGCTCCGACACCAATAGCCCAGGACGACAAAAGACCTCCGTCTGCTCTTCGCACGGAGGTCTGTACATCGCGCCGACCGGTACTGCGCCCGCCGGGACGAGGGACCCTCTCTGATGCGGAGAGCGGTCACCTTCCGTTCAGGCAGGTCTCCTGGCTTGCGGGTGGACTTGTACTTGCTCCGGCCCTTCCCATCGCTGCTGCGACAGTGAACCTCGGCACCGGGTCCCGCTTACAGTGGCGCTACCGCGGCGGCATTTCACCGCCTTCCCTATTCTCCCCTTGCGGGGCACCTGAACGGGCAGTGGCTATTTCTAACGCCGCGGGAATACTAGCATCGCCGTGGACGGCGTGTCAACGCGCGCGGGGATCGCAGCAAATATCGATGCCATTGCTGTTCCACTTTCCTACTCGCCCCGCCAATGGGACTTAATGAATGGCGAATCCAGCAGTGTTTCCTTGTCAGCGTCCGATAGATAGGTGTCGGGATAGTGCAACTGCCAGCCATGCCACATAAGGTTGTCTGCGTCGCACTTTTCCAACCCCTCATCACAGCCCGGCGGATGTTCCAAACCAAAGGCGTGTCCCAACTCGTGAGCGAGGGCACCGGCGACTGCCTCGCGACTTATCTGTGCTTCGCATATTGAGAAAGGTTCCGTACTGACGAGGCCTTTCAGGTCCTCCCCGTGATGGATTACGACCCCGCTCCCACCCCGTCCCAGCGTTGAGTATTCGCAGTCGTAAGGCACATCGGCGTAAATTGCCCAAACGTACCTGCTGGAGAAGTGTTCAACGGGAGCGCAGTGTTGGAGATCTCCAATAATCCTCTGCCACCCTTCTGCTTGGGCGTAGTGGTCTCCCGGGCTCTCAAGCTCACAGTGCTGCAGAACGGGACGGTCGACTACAAAGGAGTAATCACTGAGCTGGCCTGAGTACCACAACTGCACGTTGTAGATGGTGTCTTCTACTGCCTCTGCATACGATGGGTTGAACTCTCGGTCTGTAGGCGTAGCGTAGATGAAGCGCACCACTGGGTCAGGCGACAGTGTCCGCGCCAGATCGCACCCCAAAATGCACATAACGCACGAACCTACGATTAACGCTGCGTAGGAGAGTTTCATGCTGCCGAAAGTTCTGCTAGGGGCCATCCCCCTCTTGCCTCTCAACTAAGAGCCCGCGCGTCCCCAAACGACACGCGTGCGGCAACCGGCGCGGCCCGCCGATAGAGGCGGTCGGCCGCGCGGAAACGGGCCCTTACCGCGTCGCTAACGTGAAAGCACTAAGCGCATCCCTCACACGTCGGAGGCGAGCACGCCCGATTTGGCCCAGTCCTCCTTCGACACGTCGGTGAAGACGACTATCGTTTCCTCCGGCGTGGTCTTGGCGATGTTCACCACCGCGTCAGTGATGGCGCGGGCCAGCTCCGACTTCTGCTCGTGCGTCCTACCCGGCCACATCTCAACCCTGACTATCGGCATGTTGCACCTCCTCGATTGGCTTGCATTGCGAGGCGACCGCGGCCTGATGGCGCGCCCGCCGCTCCTTTCCTATCTTCCGTACGTCAGCCGGTCCGCCAGATACTCCGGCAGGCCGGCCTGCCGCATCTTGCGCTGCGTCTCTCCGATGTCGTACGCCACGCGACGGAACTCCACGGTCGACTCGTCCGAGTCGTAGATCGCGTAGCAGGCGCGGGGATCGCCGTCGCGCGGCTGGCCCACGCCGCCGGGGTTCAACACAAGGCGTTCGCCTGCGAGCGACACCACCTGCCCATGACTGGCCCACTCACCCGTCATGCCGTCATCCGCCAGCCGGAACACCATCGGCAGGTGCGTATGCCCGACCAGGCAGCACGGCGTCTCCACGTCTTCCAGGCACGCCCGCGCCGCTCTCACACTGGTCACGTACTCCCACGCCGGATTCCTGGGACTGCCGTGCACCAGCGTGAACGGCCATCGCTCCACTCGTTCCGGCAGCGCAGCCAGAGTCTCACGATGTTCCGCAGTGAGCTGCCTCGCCGTCCAGCGGCAGGCCGCCGCGGCGTACGGGTTGAACTCCGCCAGGCTGAGCTTCCCGATCGCGGCAAGGTCGTGGTTGCCAACCACCATCACGTGTTCCACGCCCAGCAGCACGTCGAGGCATGCCGTGGGATCAGGGCCGTATCCAACCACGTCGCCAAGGCACCACACCTCGTCGATAGCCTCGCGGCCCCCGGCGTCGTCCAACACCGCGGACAGCGCCTCCAGGTTGCTGTGTATGTCGGATAGAAGGGCCACTCGCACGTTGCTCAACGCCTCCGGCTGCAGCCCACAATATAGCACACTTCACTTGTTGGCCGGATGGGGTGAAGATATAATGCGGGCTGCGATGATACGTGACCTCGGCGAGTTCGGCCTCATCCGGTCGATCCAGGAACTTGTCTGCGAAGGGCAGCAGCAATCCGGCGATGACGACTTCCGGCTGCTGCTCGGCATAGGCGACGACGCCGCTGCGTGGCGCACGCCTGAGGCCACCGAGCTTGCCACCACCGACACGCTCGTGGACGGCGTGCACTTCCGCCACGACCTCACGTCCTGGGAGGACCTTGGCTGGAAGTCCATGGCGGTTAACCTCAGCGACATTGCGGCGATGGGCGGACGCCCGCTATATGCGTTGGTGACGCTCGGGCTGAAGCAAGACACAAAGGTAGAGGACGTGCGCGAGCTGTATCGAGGGATGCTCGCCACCTGCCGTGCCTACGGCTGCCGCATAGCCGGGGGTGACATCGTGCGCTCGCCGGTTGATTTCATCACCGTGGCCATGACAGGAGAAGCACGCGAAGTCTTGCTCACGCGCAGTGCCGCAAGGCCGGGCGACAGCATCGCCGTGACCGGCCCGCTCGGCAGTGCGGCCGGCGGCCTTCAGGCCCTCCTCCGAGGCGAGCTGCCTCAGAACGAGCGCGGGCGCCGCCTGCAGGCGGCCTTCAACCGGCCAGTCCCCAGGCTGGGCGACTGCGACACGCTGATCAGCTGCGGCGTGAAGGCCGCGATGGACGTAAGCGACGGCCTCGTCGACGACCTGGCCAAGCTGTGCGAGGCAAGTGGTGTGGGTGCAGTCGTGGAGGCCTGCCGCGTGCCTGCGGACGCCTGGCTGCGGGACACCTATCCCGAAGACTGGCTCCGGCTGGCGCTCAACGGCGGCGAGGACTATGAGCTGCTGTTCACCGGAGCGGACGCCGCAATCGAGGCGGCCGTGACAACACTTACTCAGGCCGCAGTGGTGGGACGCATAGTCGCAGATCACCCCGGACGCGTCCGCGTTGTGGATGAAGCCGGCGCGGATATCCCACTCGACCGCAGCGGCTGGGACCACTTCGCCTAGATGAGTATTCTGGAGCTGACAAGCCACTCCCCCGAGGAAACGCAGCGCATCGGCGCCGCGCTCGGGGCCTGCGCCCAGCCGGGGGACGTGCTGCTGCTCTGCGGCGACCTGGGAGCCGGAAAGACATGTCTCACCCAGGGCATCGCGAAGGGCCTGGACGTGGAAGGCTACGTCCGCAGCCCCACCTTTGTGCTGGTCACCATCCACGAGGGACGCCTGCCACTCTATCACATCGACATCTATCGGCTCGACCACGTGGCCGAGGTGATTGATCTTGGTCTGGACGAGTATCTCGCGGGCGACGGCGTGTCCGTCATCGAGTGGGCCGACAAGGCACCTGAAGCCTTCCCGGAGGACCGCCTCCGCGTGACGCTGGACTCCCCCGCGGACACGCAGGACGAGGACTGTCGCCTCCTGCGCTTTCACCCAACCGGCGCCCGCTACGAGGAGCTTGCGGCGCAATTGCGCGACCGCCTGGAACCCGGCGCGGAGTCCCGCCAACAATAGACATGGAACTATCAATCGACACGTCAACCAGGTACGCAGGCGTCTGCCTCTCGCAGGACGGCCGCGTCGTCGTGTCACGCACCTGGTACTCGCGGCAGAACCACACGGTGGAGCTTCTGCCCGCGGTGCAGGACCTGCTGAAGGAGGCGGGCGCTACAGCGCAAGACCTCGAATGCGTATTCGTCGCGATTGGCCCCGGCGGGTTCAGCGCGCTCAGGGTTGGCCTCAGCACGGCGAAGGGGCTGTGCACCGGCCTGGGCATCCCACTCGTGGCGCTCAACACCCTGGACGTTGAAGCCGAGCCGCACCGAGGCCAGCACTTGCCCGTCTGCGCGCTGCTGGACATCGGCCGCGGCGAGGCAGCAGCCGCGCTCTACACCCAACACTACGGCGACTGGCATAAAGCGATGCCGGAGCGCATTGCGTCACCCGACCTGCTCTGCGAGGGGATTCAGGAGGCAGTCCTATTCTGCGGCGAAGGCGTGGCGACCTTCGGCGAGGCGCTCACGGAGCTGCTGGGCGACCTAGCCGTGCTGGCTGATCAGTCGCCGCCCACGCGCTCGCCAGCCACGCTGGCCGCGATGGGCAGCGAGAGACACCGGCGCGGCGACCACGACGATATCAAGGCCATCGAGCCGCTGTACCTCCGCCGCCCTTCCATCTCAACGCCGCGGAGGCCCACCTGAGGGCGATGTCGAGGCCCTCTCGACAAGCCCTTGTAGTTGAGTGTCCCATACCAACACTTATGACAACACTGAGGCCAACACTTATTAGGAGGTGCAAATGAGCACGGAAAGGACGCTGGTCCTGGTCAAGCCCGACGGCGTACAGCGCGGCCTGAGTGGGGCCATCATCTCGCGGCTGGAGGCGCGCGGCCTGCGCATAGCCGGCATGAAGATGCTCCAGATATCCAGGGACATGGCGATGAAGCACTACGGCGTGCACGAGGGCAAGCCGTTCTTCGACGGACTGGTGTCGTTCATCACGTCCGGCCCGGTGGTGGCCATGGTGCTGGAGGGGCCCAACGCCGTGGAGATGGTGCGCGCAACAATGGGCGTCACGAACCCGCTGCAGGCGTCCCCAGGCACCATTCGCGGAGACTACGGCGTGGACATCGGGCGCAACCTGGTGCACGGCTCGGACTCGCCGGAGTCGGCTGCACAGGAGATTGCCCTGTTCTTCGCCGATGATGAGGTATTGAGCTACACGCGGGACGTGGACAGCTGGATCATTGAATCCTGAACAGGACGGGCGCCCTCGACCACAGCTGCTCCAGGTGGTAGAACTCCCGCTCCTCCTGGGCAAACACATGCACGACCACGTCGCCGTAGTCCAGCAGCACCCAGCCGCCTTCGGTCGTGCCCTCGCGATGGTGCAGCCTCATGCCGGACTGCCCCAGCGCCTGATCGATGTCCTCGAGTAGAGCTTGCATCTGGCGTCGGCTTTCGGCGGAGAGAATGACGAAGTAGTCGGTGAAGCTGGGAGGCCCGCGCATGTCGAGCATCACGATGTCGGTGGCCTGCTTCTCGGAGGCCACCTCCACCGCCAAGCGTGCTGCGTCTACCGCCAGAATTCTGGCCTTCTCCTCAGTCATACGCTTCCAGTTTATCCGCTTGCCACACCCCGGTCAACGACGGTGGCGCGGGCTGCGATTGCTCCCTGCGTGGCAAGCCGCAGAGACTGAGGCGGCCGAAAAGCGGCAGCTACCACCCGCTCGCGGTGAGCCTGTCGAACCATTCGAGCAAGGACGAATACGCAGCGGCGGTCCGCTCATTCCCTTCGACGGAGCTCAGGATGAGCGGACCAGGACGCCCCGCTCGCGGTGAGCCTGTCGAACCATACGAGCGGGCAAGCGTCCGTGAGCGCCCTCGCCTTCGCCCCTGTCCTAACGGTGCTGCCTATGCTACGATAGCCTTGACATGGACACCTCGCGAATCCGCAACTTCTGCATCATCGCTCACATCGACCACGGCAAGTCAACACTTGCCGACCGCATCCTTGAGCTCACAGGAACGGTCAGCCCTCGTGACATGACCGAGCAGTTCATGGACCAGATGGACCTGGAGCGGGAGCGCGGAATCACAATTAAGGGCAAGGCCGTGCGCATGAACTATCGCGGCCGCGACGGCGACTACCAGCTCAACCTCATCGACACACCCGGCCACGTGGACTTCGGGTACGAGGTCTCTCGCGCGCTCGCTGCGTGTGAGGGCGCCATACTGGTCGTGGACGCCACGCAGGGCATCCAGGCGCAGACCCTCGCCAACGTATATCTCGCCCTGGAGCACGACATCGAGATCATCCCGGTCGTGAACAAGATTGACCTTCCCGTGGCGCAGCCCCGGCGCGTGGCCACGGAGATGGAGCAGGCCTTCGGCTTCACAGAGGACGAGATACTGCATGTGTCGGCGAAGGACGGCGCAGGCGTCGAGCAGCTACTGGAAACCGTCGTGGAGCGCGTGCCCCCGCCAGCGGGTCTGCCGTCACCCCTGCGCGCCCTCGTGTTCGACTCCTCGTACGACCCGTACAAGGGCGTAGTGGCCTACGTCCGCCTCTTCGACGGCGAGATCGCCAAGGGCAACGAGTTGCTCATGATGTCCACCGGCTCGCGCGGCGACATCTTGGAGGTCGGCAGCTTCACGCCACGGCTCACGCAGGCCAGCCAGCTCAGCGCCGGGCAGGTGGGCTACGTGGCGACCGGCCTCAAGAACGTACGCGAATGCCGCGTCGGGGACACCATTACGCTTGCGCAGAGACCCGCGTCCCAGCCACTGCCAGGCTACCAGCCGCTGAAGCCGATGGTCTTCGCGGGCCTTTATCCGGCCGACGGCGACGAGTACCTGGCCCTCCGCTCATCACTCGAGAAGCTCCAGCTCAACGACGCTGCGCTCAGCTACGAGCCCGAGAACAGCGCGGCGCTCGGTTTCGGCTTCCGCTGCGGCTTCCTCGGTCTGCTGCACATGGAGATCGTGCAGGAGCGGCTGGAGCGGGAGTACGGCCTCAACCTGCTCATCACCGCGCCCAGCGTCGCCTACCAGGTGCTCCTTGACGACGGCGAGGAGGTCACCGTGGACAGCCCTGCCAAGCTGCCCCCCATGCAGCGGCTCGTCGAGATGCGGGAGCCGATGCTGGATATGAGCATCGTGACGCCGTCGCGCTACATCGGCGCAATCATGGACCTGGTCACGACGAGGCGCGGCGAGTTTCGACGCATGGAGTACCTCCAGGCGGTGACGTCGTCCGGCGACGGCGACCAGTCGATGGACGCCCGCGTGCTGCTGGAGTACCGCGCTCCTCTGTCTGAGGTGCTCATGGACTTCTACGACCAGCTCAAGTCACGTACGCAGGGCTTTGCGTCCATGGACTACTCATTCCAGGGCTACCAGCCGGCGCCCCTGGTCAAGCTGGACCTGCTGGTCAACAACCAGCCCGTCGACGCCCTTTCGCTGATCGTACACCGGGACAAGGCGCAGCAGCAGGGCCGGGCGCTCGTCGAGAAGCTGCGCACGCTGATTCCTCGACAGCTGTTCGAGGTGCCGATTCAGGCCGCCATCGGCAGCCGGGTCATCGCACGCGAGACAGTGCGAGCGCTGCGCAAGAACGTGCTGGCCAAGTGCTACGGCGGCGACGTGACGCGCAAGCGGAAGCTGCTGGAGAAGCAGGCTGAGGGCAAGAGGCGGATGAAGCGCGTAGGAAACGTGGAGATCCCGCAGGAAGCGTTCCTGGCGCTGCTAAAGCTGGACCGCTGAGAACTGACTCTCTCTACAGCCCCGTCACCAGCTCGACGGAGTAGTTCGCCATCACAGCGTCCTCGCGGCAGTTCTCGACGAAGTGGACCACCCTGGACAGCATCTCGTTGGCGTGGGCGGCGTCGTTGCTGACGCACGTGATGCCCAGCGTCGCCGCCTGCCAGCTTTCGTTGCGGTCAACCTCCGCGATCGCCACGTTGAACCGGCTCCGCACCCGGTCAACGATGGACCGGACCGCTTTGCGCTTGTCCTTTAGCGAGCGGCTGCCGGGCAGCTCCAGGTCTATTCGACACACGCCAACGTTCATGTTCAATCGGCCTCATGCGATGCGCCGCGCCTCCAGTATACCATCCGCTACTCGCGAGGCGCGGGTGCTCCGCCGCATCGTGTAGAATGCACTGAGAACGCCCGGCGCAAGGAGGCCCCATGCCCACCCTCTACGTAGTTGCCACACCAATCGGCAACCTTGAGGACATCACCTTTCGCGCCGTCCGCGTTCTGAAAGAGGTAAGTCTGATAGCCGCCGAAGACACACGAACCACCCGACGGCTCCTCTCCCGCTACGACATCCACAGGCCGATCACAAGCTACACCGAGCACAACAGCGCCCAGAAGGTGCCGTCCTTCCTGCACACACTGAGACACGTCGACATTGCCCTGGTGTCGGACGCAGGCACGCCAGGCATCAGCGACCCCGGCCTGGCGCTGGTGAAGGCAGCAGCCGAGGCGGGTTTTCCGGTGGTCCCGATACCCGGACCCACCGCAGTTGTGACGGCTCTGGCCGTCTCAGGCGTGCAGGCGAGCCGATTCCTCTTCCTGGGCTTCCTGCCTCGCAGGGGCGCCGATCGCCGCAGGCTGCTTGCGTCGGTGTCCGCGCTCCCGTACACGCTCGTGGCGTTCGAGACGCCGCGCCGCCTGCGCGACACGCTGGCGGACATGCTCTATACGCTGGGCGACATTCACATATTCGTCCTGCGCGAGGCCACCAAGCTGCATGAGGAGACGTTCCGCGGCGCCATCTCCGAATGCCTGGCCCACTTCGAGAAGCCGCGCGGCGAGTTCACGCTCGTCTTAGAGCCAGGCAAGCCGTACTCAACTCGGCCGACATCCGCGGCTGTCGAGGCCATGCTTCGCGACATGATCCGCTCCGGCGTGCCGGACCGAGAGGCGCGTGAGCGCGCGGCAGCCGAGACCGGAATGCCCCGCCGAGAGGTGTATCGGCTGTGGCTCAGCGTAGGTAGGGAGGCGTGAGGCGAGTCCTCCTCCGCTCATGGTGAGCCTGTCGAACCATTTGAGCGGAGGCGAACGCCCGAGTCCTCGGTGAGGCTAGAAGTGAGCAAGGGGCTCGATTGTAGTAGAATGGCATCGTCATTGTTGAGGAGGCGGCTAGTGTCGGACACAGAAATAGTATTCCAGGTGTGGGAATCTGCTGAGGGCGGCTATCAGGCTCGCGCGGTGGGACACGCCATCTTCACGGAAGCGGACGACTGGGAGGGCCTCCGCGAGATGATGCGGGACGCCGTGCTGTGCCACTTCGACGAGGGAGATGCACCCCGGTCAATTCGCGTACACGTGGTGCAGGCAGAGGTAATCCCGATTTGAGGCTGCCCCGCAGTGTCTCCGGAATGGAGTTGGCTGTCCTTCTGAGACGCAGCTACGGTTACCGCGTCATAAGGCAAACGGGGAGCCACATGAGACTGGAAAGCGAATTCCGGGGCATTGAGCATCGCATTACCATTCCTGTGCACGACGCGCTCAAGGTTGGGACGTTGAGCGGTATACTCGGAGAAGTGGCAGGCTACCTGCAAATCGATCGGAGCCAATTGGAACGAGAGTTGTTCCAGGCGTAACCTTTCCTGGCTTCCAGCCGCCATGCCGCCGAGACCGGCCTGCCACGCCGGGAGGTGTATCAGTTGTGGCTCAGCGTCCGGCGGGAGGCGTGAGGCGCCTCCGCCCCCGCTCACGGTGAGCGAGTCGAAGCATTTGAGCGGGCCCGCAAGTGCGAGCGAAGTTCGCTCATCCCCTTCGACGGGCTCAGGGTGAGCGGACGATTCTCAGCCTCCGCTCATGGTGAGCGTGTCGAACCATGTAAGCGGAGGCGAACGCGCCGCGTTCAGTCGCCGCGCCCGCTTGCTATATGCCAATCTCACTTTGTGCTACAATGCACAAGCACTACGTACAATAGCCGATAGCCCATGCCCGAACGCATACTCATAGGGGTCGCTTGGCCCTACGCAAACGGCCCGCTTCACATGGGCCACGTCGCCGGATGCTACCTTGCCGCGGACATCTTCGCCCGCTATCACCGCCTCAAGGGCAATGACGTCCTCATGGTGTCCGGCAGCGACCAGCACGGCACTCCCATCACCCTCCGCGCAGAGCAGGATGGCGTATCGCCGCAGGAGGTCGTCGACAAGTACCACTCGGATTTCCTGCGAACCTGGGACCGGCTGGGCATCTCGTTCGACCTGTTCACCACGACGGGAACCGACAACCATCGAGAGGTGGTGCAGGACATATTCCTCTCTCTGCTGGACAAGGGCTACATCTACACGGACACCACGCCGCTTCCCTACTGCCACACCTGCCGGCGCTTCCTGCCGGATCGCTACGTGCAGGGCAAGTGCCCATTCTGCGACTGTACCGATGCACGCGGCGACCAGTGCGACGAGTGCGGCAAACCGCTGAACCCTGAGGACCTCATCGACATCCAGTGCCGCATCACCGGCGACACCCCGGAGATTCGAGAGTCGGAGCATTTCTTCCTCCGGCTGAGCGCCTTTCAGGAGCAGCTTCTATCGTGGGTGAGGGAGCAGCGCCACTGGCGGCCCAATGTGCTCAACTTCACCCAGCGCTACCTGGAGGACGGCCTGAAGGACCGCGCCATCTCACGCGACCTGGAGTGGGGCGTACCACTGCCGGTACCCGGCTACGAAAGCAAGCGAATCTACGTGTGGTTCGAGGCCGTCATCGGTTACCTGTCCGCGTCAAAGGAGTGGGCCGCGCGCTGCGGTCGACCGGACGCGTGGCAGCCGTTCTGGGAAGGCGACGCCCGCGCCTACTACTTCATCGGCAAGGACAACATCCCGTTCCACACCATCATCTGGCCGGCGATGCTGGCGGGCTACGGCGGGCTGGACCTCCCGTACGACGTGCCCGCGAACGAGTTCCTCAACCTGGAGGGCCGCCAGCTTTCCACCAGCCGCAACTGGGCCGTGTGGGTCCCCGACTACCTGGACCGCTACGACCCCGACCCTCTGCGCTACTACATTGCGGTCACAATGCCGGAGACCAGCGACTCCGACTTCTCCTGGCGCGACTTTGTGCGGCGCAACAACGATGAGCTGGTGGCCACGTTCGGCAACCTGGTGCACCGCGTCCTCACGCTCACGCATCGCAACTTCCAGGGAAGCGTCCCGCAGCCGGGCGAGCTTGAGGAATCGTCGCGCGAGATGCTGGCCAAGGCTGAGCACACCCTGACCGCCGTCGGTGACAGCCTGCACGCCTGCCACTTCCGCGCCGCGCTGGGGTATGCCATGTCGCTGGCGCAGGAGGCCAACCGCTACATCGACCAGCGCGAACCCTGGCGGACTGCCCGGACCGACCCCGCGGCCACTGCCAACACTCTGTGGGTCTTGCTGTCCGTCATCAACTGCCTGAAGACGGCGCTGCTCCCCTTCCTGCCGTTCAGCTCGCAGAAGCTTCACGCCCTGCTGGGCTTCTCAGGCGACGTTGCCGATGGAGGCTGGAGCTGGGACGGCTCGCCAGACTCGATGCCGCCAGGGCAGGCGTTGCCCGCGCCTGCACCCCTCTTCGCCAAGCTGGACGATGACGTCGTCGCCGCCGAGATAGAGCGCCTGGGCCAGGCGCAGGTCTGAGAGGACATGGTGTTGAACGTAACAGATCTGTACACTCCAATTCAGGCGGAGCTGCTGGACGTGGAGCACCGCCTGGAAAGCGTCTGGAAGCGCGGATCGAGCAACGGCCCGGAGCTGCTGAACGGCATCCTGGGTCACGTGCTGGAGACGCCGGGCAAGCGGACCCGCCCCGCCATCACGATCCTGGCCTCCAGGTTCCACCCGCACGACCACGAGCTGCCGCAGATCATGGCTACGGCCGTCGAGCTCCTGCACATCGCCACGCTGGTACACGACGATACGGTGGACAACTCGCCGGTGCGCCGCGGCAAGGCCACGGTCAGCAGCCGGTGGGGCAAGAACGTGGCGGTGCTGGTGGGCGACTACGTCTTCGCAACGTCCGCCACCTTCGTCTGTGACACCAAGAATGTCCGCGTCATACGTCGCTTCTCGGAGACCATCATGGAGCTCTCCAAGGGCGAGCTTACCGAGATATTCGCCGCGTTCGATCCCGGCTTCAGCCGCGAGCAGTACTGGGAGCGCATCTACGAGAAGACGGCCTCCCTCTTCTCCACCGCCGCCGAGTCCGGCGCCGTCCTGAGCGGCGCGCCGGAGGAGCTGGTCCAGTGCCTCAAAGCCTACGGCCACAACCTCGGCATGGCCTTCCAGATTGTCGACGACGTACTGGACTTCGAGGGCACGCAGGAGGAGTTCGGCAAGCCCGTTGGCAACGACCTGCTGCAGGGCACGCTCACGCTGCCGACACTGCTGCTGATGGAGCGGTACCCGGACGACAACCCCGTGGCGACGCTGTTCCGCAACGGCGAGGGCGACGGCAATCTGCAGCGCGCCGTCGAGATGGTGCAGAACTCAGGCATCATCACGGACGCCACGTCGATAGCTGCGGACTTCTCCCGCCGGGCCATCGAGGCTCTGGACCCGCTGCCGGACAACACGTACAAGCGCTCACTCGTGGAGCTTGCGCGCTACGTAATGGAGCGTAGGCGGTAGGGCGGCTGTAAACGCGGAAACGGACAGTGCCGATGACCAGCCGCAACACACCACCACTTGAAATCGTCACCACACCAACCGAGCGCTGGCTTCGGGACAGCCTCAAGACTTGTCAGTCTAGACTATTGGTGGCCAGCCCTTACGTCAACAGTGCTTTTGCCCAAGTCTTGGACGAAGTCTCTTCCTCCGTAAAGACTACGCTGGTAACCAAGACTGACCTCCGGGATTTCGCTATGGGCTCATCCAAACTTGAGACCCTATGTGACCTTGCGGACAATGGCGTGCGCATCCTGAGTCTTTCAGGACTTCACGCAAAAGTCTACGTCCTTGACCGACACCGGGCGCTCATCACGTCCGCCAACGCTACCTGGTCTGGGATGCAAAGCAATTGGGAGTGTGGTGTGGCGATCAGTCAAAGGACCGCCGTTAGGCGGGTGGCCAGGCTCGTTCTCTCTGGATTCGGCGCGGACAGCCCACCGAGGGAGTTCAGCGCGCACGCCTTGACGCAGCTGCGGCCGCACGTCGATGCTCTGCGCTCTACGATGCCGTCCATCCCTTCTGTCAAGGTGCCGGACACGCCCGAGGCCCTACAGGACACTCCTTTCCAGCTAAATGACGACCGAAAGTTTGTCAACAGTTTCTCCGGCTGGACTGGCCTTACTCTGGAGTACGTACTGAGCTTGTCCAGTGACTCCTTTACGCTGGGTGAGGTATATGCGGGCTTCACACCGGTGGCGGAGCGGCGTTACCCAAGAAATAAGCACGTACCGGACAAAATCCGGCAACAGCTTCAGCGCCTGCGACAGCTTGGCTTGGTAGAATTCCTAGGCAATGGCGAGTACCGCAGAACGGTGAAACATTAGTTGAAGAGTGTAGGATTCTAGTTGACCGAGAATCCTGGTTTGCTCCAAGCTACTGGCTTGGCTCCATTGGGCACCTTATCCAGATTACTGCCTGCCCCACTGACGGCTCGCATCTCAATGTAAACGGCAGTCTCTCTATCTTGCGGCAGAATACGTGCCAGAAAAACCCGTTCCCCCTCCTCGCCTGCGCAAAGTTCCCAAGTCTCCACTTCTTCCACTTCGTCCAAGCTCTCCCAATTGGCCACCGCTTCTTGAATGAGGTCGAATTCATCCATAGTTTCTAGCCTCCCTAAGCGTTCTACATCTGACACAATGGTGATACCTGCACTTGCTAACGAGCGTCCCACGCCACGCGGCCGCCAGCAACCGTCATTAACACCTTCGTGTCCCTGATCTCTGCCGCGTCAATTGCCGTTAGGTCGCGGTCCAGCAGCGCCAGGTCCGCACGCTTGCCCGTCGCTATCGAGCCGAGGACGTGGTCTTGCGCGCCGGCACATGCACTGTCAAGCGTATGCATGCGCAATACAGTGTGTGCGTCTACCGCCTCGTTCGGAAGCAGCGCCGCTCCGCTCGACGACCTGCGCGTGACCGCCGCGTATACGCCGTCCAGCGGGTTCAACGCAGCCACCGGCGCATCCGATCCGACGCCCACCCTCACGCCTCTCGCACGCAGCGAGCCTATGGTATACAGCCACGGCTGCCTCTGCTCGTCTACCTCGGCCAGGTACCTGTCGCCGTGATGGTAGATGAACCCAGGCTGCGTCACGACCGTGATGCCGCAGCCAGCCAGCCGGTCGGCCAGCCACGGCGGGCACTCCGAGCAGTGCTCTATCCGATGCCTCAGGGCCGATGTGCTCCCCTGCCCCAGCCGGCAGATCGCCTCGACCGCTGCCTCCACGGCCTCCAACTCCACCGCGTGTATGGCCACAGGGAACCCGCTCCGAGCGGCGCTCTCGACCATACCGGCAAGCTCCTCCATCGACGGACTCAGCGAGCCGGTCGTCATCGTCAGCATGATCTTGGCCGCGCCCATGCGCATGCCGTCTCGCTCGCATCCGAACGCGAACCCCTCTCGCAGGAATTCAGGCAAGTGCGCCGCGCCCGCCATGAGCGTAACCTCCGGCTTCAGGAGGCCCCGCTCCCGGATTTCCTTGAACAACCTCCATCGCTCAGGCGTGTTGGTGTGAGTTGCGTCCTGCAGGGACGTGATCCCCATTGACAGGCACTGCACGTTGAAGAGCCGGATGCCCTCGTACAGCTCCTCACGCGTGAGCGGCGGTACGACGCCGTCCAGGTAGCCGCCCATCTCCAGCAGCAGCCCTGTGGGCTCGCCCGTATCCGGGTCCCTCTCGATGACTCCGTCGACGGGGTCGGCGGTGTCCGCACGAATGCCCGCCAGCTCCAGCGCGCGCGTGTTGAGCACGTGCGCGTGCCCCGAGCGGTGCAACAGCCTGACGGGCCTGTCCGGCACGGCGGCGTCCAGGTCGTGGCGATTCAGGTGACGCCTCTCGCGAAGGTAGAACTCGTTGTAGCCTGCGCCGCGAATCCACGCGCCCGGCGGCGTCACAGCAGCGCGCTGCCTGAGCCGCTCGCCAATCTCCTCCACTGACGAGACAGCCCCCGGCGAGCAGTCAATTGCAAGGAGCGCGGACGCAGTAGCCAGCACGTGACAGTGGGCGTCATGGAAGCCGGGAATGAGTGTGCCGCCCTCGCAATCGATAGCCTTGACGCCCTGCCGGCCGAGGAGCTCGCGCGGAGGGTCTCCCCTGCCCACCTCCGCTATGCGGCCGTCCGCAACCGCCACCCACGAGGCGCGAGGCAATGACGGCTCAAGCGTGATGATGTTTGCGTTGTATAGCAGCAGCGATGGTGGCTGCGAGGACATGGCAAGCTGTGGACGGTCGTCGTGGGTCAACGACGGCTGGGCTACCGCCGGGCCGCGGCGGACTGCTCGTCGGCGTGATATGAGCTGCGCACAAGGGGGCCGGACGCCACGTGGCGGAAGCCCAGGCGTTCGCCCTCAATCCGCAACTCGTCGAACTCCTGGGGCGTGTAGAATCTGTCCAGCACGCGGTGCTTCGATGAAGGCCGCAGGTACTGCCCGATGGTCAGCAGGTCACAGTCCACCGAGCGCAGGTCCCGCATGGTCTGGACAATCTCGTGCCACTCCTCGCCCAGGCCAACCATCATGCCGGACTTGGTCACGGCGTCCGGGTCAATCTCCTTTGCCCTGGCCAGCAGCTCCAGCGACTGGTGATAGTCACCCTTGGGGCGCACGGAGTGGAATACCCGCTCGACGGTCTCGATGTTGTGGTTGAGCACGTCCGGCTCGGCGTTCATCACCGTGCGGAGCGCCTCCTCCGAGCCCTCGAAGTCCGGGATCAGCACCTCAACCTCGCAGCCGGGCACCCTCCGCCGAATCTGCCGGATGCACTCCGCGAAGATGAAGGCGCCGCCGTCCGCCAGGTCGTCACGGTTGACCGACGTGATAACGCAGTACCGCAGGGCAAGTCTCTCGACGACCCGCGCGAGTCTCACTGGCTCCTGCAGGTCCAGCCCGAGCGGCCTGCCGGTGGTTACGGCGCAGTAGTGGCAGCGGCGTGTGCAGATGTCGCCGAGGATCATGAAGGTGGCGCTCCGCCGCTCCCAGCACTCGCCAATGTTTGGGCAGCGCGCCTCCTCGCACACGGTGTGCAGGCTGCTGTCGCGGAGCAGACCTTCAAGCTCGCGGTAGTTGTCGCCGCCCGGCATGGGCACCTTGAACCACGGCGGCAAACGCCTGCGCGGGGCCTCTTCGAGGGTAATCTGCAAGGACATTTGAAGACATGATAACAGATTCGATTGACGGCTGTCCTGCGCCGCGACGGTGACCCTCATCGCAAGGTCGATTCATGTTGACCGACCAATCTCATAAAGCTATAATGGCTCAATCCTATACTCAGGGGGGTTGAGTTGGCCAACGAGTCCGGTAAGAGGTATTCCTGCAAGCACTGCGGCGTTGAGCTCATTGTCACTACCGCAGGCGATGGCACCATGAACTGCTGCGGCGAACCCATCCCGCAGAAGTAGGCAACTCAACGCTAATCCTCTCTCACTACCGGCCCGCAATGAGGGCGGCGCAGGAGGTTTCTTCATGGCAAACGAGCTCGGCAAGCGATATCAGTGCGAGACCTGCGGCATGATTGCTCTATGCACCAAGGCCGGCGAAGGGCCGGTAACGTGCTGCGAGAAGGAAATGGCGTTGCAGGATGCTCGCAGGCTCCCTTCATCTGACTAACTCCAGGCTCCACCACTCTCGTCTCCACAGGGACTCACCCCGCGCTCTCTGGAGAGGCCCCGCAGCGAGACTCACCAATCCCGGGGCTTCCAGCCTCCACAGGAGACTCCCTTGAGCAAGCTAATCGAACGCCTGGAGAAGGTGGGCACCGTCGCGCCCGCTCCCATGGGCTTCGCCGCGAGCCGCGCACCCGAACGCGCCCCGGCCCTTCTCATGCTCTCCCTCTCCGGCGCAAAGGACGCCGCTCCCGACTCTCAGACCGACGGCTTCATCATCTCCGCTCCAAAGGCCTCCAACGCGCAGCTGAAGGCAGCTCGCAAGGCGATGGGCGACAAGCTATGGGGACTCTGGCCTGACGCCGCCACCGGCCTCTCGCTGGACGATGTCAAGGAACAGGGCGCCGACTTTGTGGTGTTCTCCAGCGTGGACACCCCCTCCGAGCTCTTGGCGGACGAGGACATCGGGCGGTTATTCGTAATCCCCGTCGAGCTTCCGGAGGAGTTGGGCCACTCAATGGAGGAGTTTCCAGTGGACGCCGTGGTGATCTCCGGCCTCGAGAACGCGTCGCCGCTCACCGTCAAGGCGCTGATGCAGGTGAGGGCCGTCAGGGACTTCGTACCCAGGCCACTGCTGCTACTGCGCGCCAAGCCGCTGAGTCGCGGCGAGCTCGTCGTGCTGCAGGACGTTGGACTGCAGGGTGTGGTGGTCGACGCCTCCAATGTGGGCGCGGAGGACGCGGCGCGCATGGCGGAGGACATCAAGGGCCTTCCCCCGCGCCGGCAGAAGCGAGACAGCCCCGGCGCTCTTCTGCCGCGCATGTCATCGGGATCACCCGCATTGCATCAGCATGATGATGATGATGACGATGAGGAGGACGATTTCGACTGATCCCGCCTCCCAAGGGCAGGTAGCGCGCAGGGTGCTGAAGAATGGCTGATACGCTGAAGGTCGAGACAGCGGCCCTGACGGCCACGAGACGGCGACGCGGCCTGTTCTACGGCTGGTACGTGGTAGCAGCCGCGGCTGCGATCAACGTATACGGCGCAGGCGTCTGGTTCTACGGCTTCCCCATCTTCTTCAAGGTCCTCCTGGACGAGTTCGGCTGGAGCGCAGCGGCCGGCGCCGCCGTGATCTCGCTCTCGCGGCTTGAGGGCGGCCTCGAAGGCCCCATCATCGGCTGGGCGATCGACAGGTTCGGGCCGCGAAGAATGGCTATCATCGGTGCGGTCATCGCCGGTACGGGCTTCTTCATGATGAGCGCGGTGTCCCCTGTGAGCATCGGCCCGATTCACCTCAGCGCATTCGTGGTCTTCGTGCTTCTGTACGCAGGCTGGATGTCTATCGGATACAACACCGGTTTCGGACATGCCAGCCAGGCCGCCGTCAACGCGTGGTTCAACCGCAAGCGTTCCAGGGCCTTCGCCGTCTTCTCGCTGGGCGCAGGAGGCAGCGGCCTGACGGTCTTCGCTCTCGGCTGGATCGTCAACGACTTCGGCTGGCGCACCGCCGCGATGCTGTCAGGCGTGGGCCTCTTCGTCATAGTGATTCCCCTATCGTTGCTCCTGCGCCACAAGCCGGAACAGTACGGCTATCTTCCCGACGGCGATGAGCCCGGACGGCCGGACTCTCCACAGACTGCCAGCTCGCCCACGCAGGACACGGACAGGACCGGCAACAGGCGGCAGGTGCTCACCGCTGCAAGAGCCTGGGCCTCCGACTACGACTTCAGCGTGCGACAGGCCCTCATCTCGTTTGCCTTCTGGATGCTGGTGCTCGGCACCACG
Source organism: Dehalococcoidia bacterium (assembly GCA_034423135.1). GTDB lineage: Bacteria > Chloroflexota > Dehalococcoidia > Lucifugimonadales > UBA2985 > JAPPHY01. The sequence continues at coordinate 132,621 of DAOUJC010000021.1, forward strand.
GCGCGGGCAGTGGCCATGACGTCCGTGGTCATCCATCAGGTCAACTACCTCTCCAACGTTCGCGCCATACCGCTCGTGCAGGCGAGCGCGGCCCTGGGCGCGATGGTCACCATCAGCCTTGTGGGGCGGCTGGGCTTCGGCGTGCTGGGCGACTACGTGGAGAAGCGATACGTGCTGATCGCATGCACGCTGCTGCAGGCGCTGGGAATCTACGTGCTTGCCAACGCCACCAACGTGTTCATGGTGTGGCTATTCGTGGTGATCTACGGAATCGCCTACGGAGGAGCCATTCCCGTGTTCATGGCAATCGTCGGCGAGTACTTCGGGCGGAGGAACTTCGCCGCAATCCGCGGCTGGATGCAGCTGTGCCACATCCCGGCAACCGTGATCGGACCGATATACGCAGGCTGGATTTACGACACGACCGACAGCTACCAGATTGCCTTCATGAGCTTCATCGTGGCGCTGATACTGGGAACGGTCTTCCTCTTCATCGCACGCCGGCCCGATCCGCCTGCCCGCCCAGCCTGATGCCGACCAGCTAATCCCCATCCCAACCGGCTGCCAGACAGAACGCCGCGCCGGAGGAACTACGATAGAAACGCCCAACGCACTCCAACACCTCGACCGCATTCGAGCGACGCTGGCCAGCTCGCCCTCAGGCCTCGTCACCGACGTGGACGGCACAATCGCGCCCATCACGGCCACGCCGGAGGAGACCGTGGTCTCCCCGCGCTGTCGCTCCGCCCTGTCGGCCCTCGTGCCGAGGCTGGCGCTCGTCGCCGTGCTCACCGGCCGCGCCGCCGCCACTGCCAGGGACATGGTCGACGTTGGCGGCGCGGTGTACCGCGGCAATCACGGCCTGGAGACATGGCGGGACGGCAGGCTGGAGGTGCGAGAGGAGGCTCAGCAGCACGCGTCCGCCATACACGCCATCGCGGAGAGACTGCGCCTGGCGCTGGACACGCCGGGACTGCTGGTGGAGGACAAAGGTGTATCCGCCAGCTTTCACTACCGGCTCAGTCCTGAGCCGGAGCTCGCAAGGGCGGCAATTCTGGAGGCGCTGGCGCGCCCGCCTGAGGCCGGCCACATGGTCGTCACGGAGGGCAAGCTGGTGGTGGAGCTGCGCCCGCCTGTGAGGGTGGACAAGGGCACGTCGCTGCGAGAGCTGGCAGAGGAGCACGGACTGCGCGGCGTGGTCTGCCTGGGCGACGACACCACGGACGTGGACGCATTCGTTGCGCTGCACGCGCTCATCGCGGAGGGGATATGCGACGGCCTGGCAATCGGGGTTCTAGGTGAGAATACGCCGGAAGCTGTGTTGAGAGAGGCCGATCTTGTGGCGAGAGGCGTAGAGGAGGTGGAGGAGATCCTTGAGTGGCTAGTCAGGCCCGGCTGACCGGCTGACGCTAGGCTTCTACCTGGTCGGTACGGCCCACCAGGGAACGCATATCCTCCAGCTGGCACTGCATCCAGTTGATGACGTCCTCATCCTCCACCTTCTGGACAAGCAGGTTGGCACGTCTCTCGCGCTCCTCCATGGATGCGGTTATGGCCTGGTAGAGCGCCTGCGAAGTGCCCTCCACGTCCGCGGGAGCAACGGCAAGAACGCCCTCGTTGAGCTGTGCGAAGGCGCCGGCCGTCTCCGATAGCACGACCACGCCGCCGCGCGTATTGACGACCGGGCCTTCCTTTGCCACCAGGTTCATGCCGTCTATGATGGAGTTGACCAGCAGGACGTCGTACAGCTTCATAGCCGCCATAGCCTGCGTGTAGTTGTTCTCATAGAACACGGTTATGGGCTGCCAGTCCTCGTTCCCGAAGGTCTCGTTGATCTCCGTGACCAGTGCGTCAACCTCCTGGAGATACCGCTGGTACTGGCGAATGTGAGTCCGCGAGGGTACCAGGAACGCCAGGAACTTCACCCGGCCGTGAAAGTCCGGGTTTCGCTCCAGCAGCAGGCGATACGCCCTGAATCCCCTGACGATGTTCTTGCTTGGCTCGACGCGGTCCACCCTGACGATGGTCTTCTCGCCGAGCAGCTGGCTGATCTTGCGCTCGTACTCCAGTGCGCGTGGCGAGTTGGCTATCTCCCGAAGCTCGCCCACGTCAATGGAGATGGGATAGCAGCGCGCCGCCGTCTCCCTGCCATCCAGGGTGATGGTGCACTTCGTGTGGTCCACCACGGCCCGATCCACGAACATCTCGCAGCTCTGCAGGAAGCTGCGCACGTCCCGCGGCGTCTGGAACCCCACTATGTCGCTGGCGCACAGGCTTTCGCAGATGGCGGTGCGCATGAAGGCGGGCAGCATCTGCCAGTAGCTTGGGTCCGGCCAGGGTATGTGCAGAAAGTGCTGGATGAGGGCGCCCGGGAGAGCCTCCCGGACCATGCCGGGGGCAAGATACAGGTGATAGTCGTGGAGCATGACGTAGGGCGGTTGACTGCTGTGCTGGGCCTCCTCTACCACGGCATCGGCAAAGAGGCGATTGACCGGGATGTAGCCCATCTCCCAGGCGTCGTATACGGAGCTGTCCACGTTGGGCGTGTAGGGCGAGCTCCACATGTAGTGCTGCAAGAACCAGAGGAGCGGGTTGCAGAAGATGTTGTAGAACTTGTGGTAAACGCGGCGCGGCGTGACCACGTATCGCAGGTAGAGGCTCTGGCCGGGTATGGGAGACTTGACTCTTCCGCCCTCGGCCTGCTGGGCCACGCGGCGGTCGCCTTCGCCCATTGCGCTTGCAACCCAGGTAAGGTCTACGTAGTTGGTGAGGGTGCTGAGGGCTGTTACCACGCCGCCGCTTCCCCGGCGAGCCTGCAACCCACCCTCAGGCGTAACGTGATACTCTACCGGCCCCCTGTTGCTGACCAGTATCAACCGCCGGTCCTGCAGCATCTCCGAACACTGCTCTATGAACCGGGCGCTCCTTCTCTCTCCCGCGCTAGTCCCTCTCATTGCTCCACTGGCTTGGGGAAGACCTCTGGTCCGGCTTGAACCACGTCAACCCCAATCCGGAAGCAGGACACGATACCCTTGAAGTGCAGGCTATAGATCGTCCGCCATGGAGAAGGCGATTCGCGCGCTGGGAACAGAAGACCACTCCCTCTGCAACAGGCTGGCCGCAATTTAGCATAGGGCCTGTGGGTTGTCAACTTAGGCAGCTTCTCCGCCGGTCTCCTAAATCCAAAACCGGCCCCTTTTACGTATATCTATACAAAGGGCCATCGTTTTGAATGTTGGCAGGCCGGGAGAGGCCTCACCCACTCAGGGACGGAGGACGTAATGATCGACAGCACGGTCCCGGGCATGACCTACGACACGGACAAGTGGGACGACCCCGCGACACTGGACTTCGAAGGCCTCAGCATATGCTCACGTACCAGGATGGTCACCAAGGACGGCGCAAGGCGTCGCCTCACCGTCACCGAGTTCGACCTGCTCTTCTTCCTGGCTTCGCACCCCGGTCAGGTCTTCACCCGTGAGGAGCTGATGCGCAGGGTCTGGTTCTACAACACGCCCATGGACTGCAGCACGGTAACCGTCCACATCCGGCGGCTGCGAGAGAAGGTGGAGGGGTCACCGGAGAAGCCGCGATACATCAAGACAGTGTGGGGCTCAGGCTACAAGTTCGAAGGCTAAGAGACGTTACGATTCCTCCACCGCTCTCCACCGCAGGTCCGGCCTGCGGGCTGCCCTGGCCTCGTCCAGGCGCGAATTGGGCGTGTAGTGAGGCGCATTCTTCAGCAGCTGAGGATCCTCCTCCGCCTGCATCGCAATCTCCTTCATCACCTCGATGAACCGGTCCAGCGTCTCCCTGCTCTCCGTCTCTGTCGGCTCCACCATGAGCGCTTCCTCCACTATCAGCGGGAAGTACATGGTTGGAGGATGGATACCGTAGTCGATGAGACGCTTGGCAATGTCCAGTGCGCTCACGCCCCGGGCCTTCTGCGTCCTTGCCGAGAACACCACTTCGTGCATGCACGAGCGGTCGTACGGCAGGTGGTAGTGGTCGCGAAGTGCGTTGAGCACGTAGTTCGCGTTGATGACCGCGTTCTCGCTGATCTCGCGGAGTCCCTGCTCTCCAAGGCTGCGGATGTAGGTGTACGCCCTCACCAGCATGCCGAAGTTCCCGTGGAAGGCTCCCGCCTTCCCGATGCTCGCCTCCGGCGTGCCCAGGCGGAACGTCTCGGCGCCGTCCTCTCCGGTGAAGCTCTCCACCACCGGCGCCGCCAGGAACGGTGCGAGCTTCGAGTTGCAGCAGACCGGCCCGGCTCCGGGGCCTCCGCCTCCGTGCGGCGTGCTGAACGTCTTGTGCAGGTTGATGTGCAGCACGTCGAAGCCCAGATGCCCGAGCTTGGCGTGGCCCAGCAGCGCGTTCATGTTTGCGCCGTCGCCGTAGACCATCCCGCCGGCGTCGTGGACCGCGCGGCACATGTCGATGATGTTGGAGTTGAAGAGGCCTAGCGTGTTGGGAAGCGTGAGCATCAGCCCCGCCGTTTCTGCGTCGCAGGCGTTCCTCAGCGCCTCCAGGTTCATGTTGCCCTGCGAGTCCGATGGTATGCTCACCACGCGGTAGCCGCACATGGCCGCGGAGGCGGGGTTTGTGCCGTGCGCGCTGTCCGGCACCAGCACCGTCCGCCGCCCGGTGTCGTTGCGCGAGAGGTGGTAGGCGCGGATCATGAGCATCCCTGCGAGCTCGCCCTGCGCGCCGGCCATGGTTGCCAGGCCTGCGGCGTCCATGCCGGATATCTCGGCCAGGAAGCCCTGGAGCCGGTGCACCAGCTTCAGCGCGCCCTGCACCGTCGATTCCGGCTGCAGCGGATGGATGCGAGAGAAGCCCGGCATCTGCGCAGCCTCGTCGTTAATCTTCGGGTTGTACTTCATAGTGCAGCTTCCCAGCGGATAGTAGTTGGTATCCACCGAGAAGTTCATCTGGCTGAGCGTGGTGAAGTACCGCACCACCTCGCCCTGGCTGACCTCAGGCAGCGGCAGATCATCCCTGAGCATGGACGCGTGAGGCAGCGGCTGCTCCGGTACGTCCAGCGGAGGCGTTAGCACGCCAACGCGGCCGGACACGCTCCGGTCCATGAGCAGGCGACGGTCGCGCACGGGGAAGCTCATCGGGCTATCTCCTCCAGCGCCGAAGCCAGCGCCTCGATCTCCTCGCGAGTGTTCATCTCCGTGACGCACAGCAGCAGCCCGTTGGGCACGAGGTCACTGACGTCCAGCCCGCCGATGATGCCCCGCTCCAGCAGCCGGCGGTTCACCTCCGCCGGTTCAATCGGGCAGCGCACGACGAACTCCTGGAAGAACGTGCCGCCCAGCGGCAGCTCGTATCCGGCGATTCCCTCGATGAGCGATGCGGCATAGTGTGCCTTGTGGTAGGTGAGCTCCGCGATGCGGCGCAGCCCCGCCCTGCCGAGGCACGCCAGGTATGTCACCACTGCCGTGCCCACCAGTGCCTCACTGGTGCAAATGTTGGACGTGGCGCGCTCCCTGCGGATGTGCTGTTCACGTGTCTGAAGCGTTAGCACGTAGCCCTCCCTGCCCTGCGTGTCCACAGTCCTGCCCGCGATGCGGCCGGGCATCTGTCGCAGGTACTGGGACTTGCATGTGAAGAGACCCACGTACGGGCCGCCGAAGCTCAGCGACACCCCCAGCGCCTGTCCCTCCGCGACCACGATGTCGGCGCCAAGCTCGCCCGGCGGACGGAACATGCCCAGCGACACCGGGTCAACAGAAGCCACCAGCAGAGCGCCGCTCTCGTGCGCCTCCAGCGCCAGCCTCTCCACGTCCTCAATGCAGCCGAAGTAATCGGGGCTCTGCACCACCAGGCAGGCCGCATCCTCGGGTAAGGCCTCGCCTGGAACGAGGGGCTCCATCACCAGACCCTGCGGCTCGGTGTAGGTGCGCATCACCTTCAGATACGCGGGCGAAACGGTGTCCATGTGGACGATTCGCTCCCTGCCCGTGACCCGGCAGGCCATCAGCGCGGCCTCCGCGAGCGCCGATGCGCCGTCGTACATGCCTGAGTTGGCAACTTCCATGCCCAGCAGCTGGCACACAAGCGACTGGAACTCGAAGATAGCCTGAAGCGTGCCCTGGCTGACCTCAGGCTGGTACGGCGTGTACGAGGTGGAAAGCTCACCCCTGCTGATGACGTGGCCAACCACGGACGGCACGAAGTGGTCGTAGGCGCCGCCGCCAAGGAAGCACGGCACCCTGCCGGGTACCAGATTTAGGTCCGAAAGCGCCTGCAGCTCCCGCCGCAGCTCCAGCTCGGAGAGTTGCGCCGGCAGGTCGAGCGTCGGCTGCCGGTAGCCCTCGGGTATGTCCGCGAACAGATCCTCGACAGACTCCACGCCGATGGCCTGAAGCATGGCCCGGCGGTCGTCCTCCGTGTTGGGCACGTATGGAGAGAAAGGAATGCCCTGAGTCATACCGTGCTAGTCCAGGCTCTCCAGCATGGCCTCGTAGTCAGAGGCAGACATCAGCTCGTCCAGCTCGGACGGCTGCGACGGCGTGAGCCGCAAGAGCCATCCTGTGCCGTGAGGGTCTTCGTTCACCATCTCCGGGCTGTCGACCACCACGTCATTCACCGCAGCCACTTCGCCCGAGATCGGCGCAAAGATGTCGGACACCGACTTCACGGACTCGACCTCGCCCAGCTTCTGGTCCCGGTTGAGCTGCGTCCCTACGGCCGGCAGCTCCAGGTACACAATGTCGCCCAGATGCTCCTGCGCGTAGTCTGTAATGCCCACCAGTACGGTGCCGTCACCCTCGTCCCTGGCCCACTCGTGCTCTCGCGAGTATCGCCTGTCCTCGGGATGCATGTTATCTCCTCCTGGAGTAGAAGGGTATTGAAGCCACCTCCGCCTCCACACGCCTGCCGCGGATGTCGACGCTAAGCCCGGTCCCGGGCTCCAACGCGCCCATGGCAACGTATCCCAATCCTATACCCATGTCAAGAGTGGGCGAATGCGTTCCGCTGGTCACGTTTCCGACGACCGTCTCGCCCAGCAGAATGTCGTTTTCGTGGCGAGGCACTCCCCTTCCGACGAGACGGAATCCGATCAGCGTCCTGCTGAGGCCGCGACTCCTGATCTGCTGCAGGGCTTCCAGGCCGATGAAGTCTCCGGCGTCCCACGACACGAACCGGTCCAGCCCCGCTTCCAGCGGCGTGACAGTCGAGTCCATGTCCGAGCCGTGCAGCAGCAGGCCCGCTTCCAGCCTCAGCACGTCGCGAGCGCCAAGTCCGCACGGCGCTGCGCCTGCGTCCGACAGCCTGTTCCACACGTCCGGTGCGTTGTCGCCGGGGAGAGCCATCTCGAAGCCGTCCTCGCCGGTGTAGCCTGTCCTGCCCACCACGGCCGCCACGCCGAACACCTGCGTCTCCACGCTCCTGAACGGCCGCAAGCTCGAAAGGTCCGCTTCGCAGCCGGGCTGCAGCATGGCCTCCGCTCTCGGCCCCTGAAGTGCGATCAGCGCGGTCTCCTCCGTGATGACGTTCATCTCCAAGTCCAGGCCCCAAGCCTCGCGCCAGCGTCTGAACCAGGCCAGGACCTCGGCTGAGTTGGCCGCGTTGGGGACAAGCAGGAACCGCTCGTCGCCCAGCCTGTAGACAATGGTGTCGTCGATGATGCCGCCGGCCTCGTTGCAGATAAGGGTGTAGCGGGCGCGCCTCAGCGGCATGCCTGCCACGTCGCCGGTTACGAGGCGATGGATGAACGAGGCCGCGTCTGCGCCGGTGATCTCCACGCGCCCCATGTGCGACACGTCGAAGATGCCGGCGTTGGAGCGCACGGCCCTGGCCTCCGCCAGGATACCCTCGTACTGAATGGGCATCTCCCACCCGGCGAAGTCGACCAGCCGCGCGCCGGCGGCGACGTGGCACTCGAACAGGGGCGTGCGCTTGAGCAGGGGTGAGGGCGATGCGCTTTGCTGTGTCATGCGGTATCGCGAGGGATGGAATTCGTTGCGGCTAACAGTTCCATCTTAAGGCGCACAGGGCAGTAGGTCAATGGCTGGAGAGATTGGTGCCGCTAGCTTGTGAACAGCAGCTTCAGCCAGTCGACGAGTCCGTCCACCTGCGGAACGCTGGCGTTGAGGAAGCCAGCCCTGATTGCCGTGCCGTACGGCTCGCCTGGCTCACTCTGCCACGCGAGCCAGGTGTGCATCAGAGCCTTTAGCTTGTCAACGTCTCGGAACGGTGGATCGGCTAGGGAGTCCAAGCAAGCTTGCGCATGGGTGAGGAGAATATCGTCTTGGGGAATCATTGCCAGCAGGAAGTCCTCCAGCGTCCCCGGAGACAAATTGTCCGGCATTACCCAAACGCCGACCTTTGGCAAAGGCCATTCAGCTGGAGGTTCAACAATGGTTCCATGCAGGTTCGGCGTTGCGGCAACATCCCCGTATCCGACCTCGGAGAGAATGTCGCGTAGGGATTGCCAGCGGGAATCTGCGCTAGAATCCGCGTCGACAATTATACCGACAATGTCGTCATTTCCTATGACAGTTTTGAGGCGGGTGGGAATATCTAGAAGGAGATTCTCGATCCCGGACAGGTCCTGTATTTCAAAGAGATCCGAAATCTGCCGCGCCATCGCTATGTGCCTCAGTACGTGCTCGTCGTCGGTACCCTCTACCAGAAGCGCGTTGCTGCCCGGCATACTTAGCGGACCTCGATGTTGTCCCTGGTTATGATTTCAAGGTCATCCTCGTCCGCCGATGTAACGTAGAGCTTGCCTCGCCATCTAACCAGCCTCAGTAGCATACCCTCTTGCGGAGACTCTGAGGCTGCCTGCTGAAAGCCCTTGACAGCATCCCAGCTGTGAGTCGTGGCGAACACCTGCACGTCCAACCTGCTCGCAAGCTCGAAGATCATCCGCCAGACATCCGCCTGCGCGGAGTAGTGAAGCCCGTTCTCGAACTCATCAATCAGAAGGATGCCTCCCTTCGCGTTGACCATGGAAAGCGCAATCGAAAACAGGCGGTTTACTCCGTCGCCCAGGGAACGCAGCGGCATCGGCCGCTGCAAACCCTTGATTCGTGCCATTACCTTTCTCGACCCGCGATACCCCTCCTCTTCCACCATCGTAGCCGCAACTATTCCCGACTCAATGATCTGGAGCGCCTCTACAACTCGATCCTCGTCTTCAGTCAGTGCGACCGCGTCCCAAAGGGGCCCCAAAGCACGCGTACTATTCGCGCTGTACGGGCTGACAGACACGCACGATACTCTGCCTTCTGCTGCACTAGGCAGGCTTTCTTCCATGAGGCGCCTGAGTCGGCTTGCTCTGATTATGCGCTGTCTCATTTCGAATTCAATGACTAATGCCAACACCGGGTCGGAATCGGCTTCGGGTGCTTCTTCCAAGGGGATCAACCTTCGCATACCCTCATCATTCTCTGCCATACCATACCAATCCAGGTGAATCTCCAACTTCAAGTAACGTCCGTGGCCACTAGTCCCAATCACAATTCGGCTAAAGTCCTCCGCAGCACTTGGAAAGCCGTGAAAGAGAGTGGCGACCGGCCCGGCGCTGTCAGACTCTACGGGGAGGTCTCTGCTCCTGGTTTCCCTGAGGTACTCACCTCGAGAAGCGAGAATGTCGCCTATGACGCGAGGAGCGCCGTTGTTTGCGTGCAACAGCAGCGCCTCAAGAACTGTAGACTTGCCGGTATTGTTCTTGCCTGTAATCAGGTTCACGCGGCCAAGGCGCTGGATGTGCAGATCCTTGATGCCGCGGAAACCCTCTATCTTGAGGTCGGGGTAGTGCAGGCCATGCCCGTCCACACTCTCAGTTGCGGGCGCATTGGTTCCGGCTTCAACGTTCATGACTCACTAGACTCGCATTAGATGGCGGACCATACTGCCCTGCCGCTCTACTACTTATGATAGCATAGGAGCGGTCCGTCTGCCGCACACTTACCCCACGCGGTCCCACCTCCGGATTCCAGCCTCCGCCGCAACTACCCGGTCCGCTTATGCCGGTGCCCGCCCGCATCACTTCACGCCAAGCATTTCGTATGCCAGCGCAAGCATGATCTTGGTGCTCATGACCAGTGTGCGGATGCTGACGGACTCATTGGTTGCATGGATGTTGCACTCCAACGGGTTGTCGTCGGGGTGGGAACCCTCAAAGCCGTAGGTGACCACGCCGAGGGGCCTCGTGAAACGGGAGTCGGTGACTCCAACGCAGAGGCCGGGTATCCACTCGATCGACCGGCCGCCCAGCACGTATTCGGTTACCCTCTGGACAATCGTCATGAACTCGGTGTCGGGCGAAGAGGCGTTCGAAATGGCCGTGTAGTCGGTGTCAAAGCTGACGCCCGGAATGCCGTCGAGGAGGCGGGTCATCTCGGCTCTTACGTACTCGTCATCCTGGTGCGGGAGGATGCGGCTGTCGCAGGTGATGTAGACTGTCTCGGGCACGCTGTTGGACTTGACGCCGCCCCTGATCACGGTGGCGGCCAGGGTCATGCGAGACGAGGCTCGAAGGGTCGTCGCCATGCTGGGGTCTCGGGTTTCGAGCTCGTCGACTATTGAGTCGATGTTCTCGGGCGATGGCACATCCTCGATGGCAAACTTCGAGAGGTGGCGGAAGATGTCCGCCGACGTGTCGCGCTCCGGCTCGTAGTTCTCGATACGTTCGAGCACCTGCGCCGCGCGGTACAGTGCGTTGGTGCCCCTCCAGGGTACGGAGGCGTGAGCGCTGGCGCCCTTGACCTCGATCTCGATCTGAACGCGGCCCTTCTCGCCGAGGCCTACGATGTACGCCAGATTGCCTGCGGCATCGGCAGGCTGGCCGCCGCCTTCGTTGACGGCATAGGGAGCCGTGATCTTCTCGGGATGGTGCTCGGCGAGCCAGCCGACGCCGTACCAGCCGCCGCTCTCCTCGTCTGCGGAGAACGAGAGCAACAGGTTGTCCTTCAGCTCGATGGAGTTGCGGTGGAGGATACGGCTTGCCATGAGCTGAGCGGTCAGGAGGGCCTTGCAGTCGGCTGCCCCGCGGCCGTAGATGCGTCCGTTGGCAATGGTGGCGCTGAACGGCGGGTAGGTCCACTTGGCCTCGTCCTCAACCGGCACAACGTCAAGGTGGGCCATAAACATCAGGCCGGGTGTGCCTGAGCGGCCCTTCAGGCTGGCGATGATGTTCCCCCTGCCCGGCGCGGACTCCAGGGTCTCGCTGTCCACACCTTCCGCGGCAAGCCAGTCGCGGATGTAGTCGCAGACTTCGGTCTCGTTGCCGGTGGGCATGAAACCGGTGTTGACGGACGGGATGCGAACCAGGTCCTGCTCCAGCTTGATGATGTCGTCGCGCGCAGCATCAACCTGGGAAAGCAACTCATCGAGAGTAGGCATCATGAAAGCCTCCAATCGCGGGTGCGGATTGAACCGCTGATCTCGGTGATGCCGCCACCGCACTGCAGTCTTGGTCGAAATGATAGCATACGAGCGCCATGTCTGCCCCACTCCCCCGCTCTCCCGTCCGCCTTGACCGCCTGCCGCTCCCGTACCTATAATGGCAAGCGCCCGAATGCCCCCGTCTGCCGCGCCATGACCAGCAATCCAACGCCAACCGACCTCGAAGAGCTACAGGCTTCCGCTCTGCGCGAGCTGGAGCAGGCCGCGTCGTCGGAGGCGATTGAGCAGTGGCGCGTTGCGTATCTCGGCCGACGAGGCAGGCTCACGCAGGTGCTGCGCAGCCTAGCATCGCTCCCGCCGGACGAGCGCAGGGCCACCGGCGCCGCCGCCAACCGCGTGAAGGCCGTGCTCGAAAAGCGCCTCGCCGATGCGGAGGAGGCCGCCAGCCAGGGACGCCTGCAGGCCATCGCTGAGGAAGGTGGCATCGACGTCACGCTGCCAGGCAGGCACGTGCCCGTCGGCCGGCTGCATCCCACCACGCAGATGGTGCGCGAGATTTGCGACGCATTCGCCGCAATGGGCTTCCAGGTCGTCGAAGGCCCGGAGGTCGAGTGGGACCGCTACAACTTCGAGATGCTCAACATCCCCAAGGATCATCCCGCGAGGGACATGTGGGACACGCTCTGGATCGACCACGTGGACGACAACGGCGAGCGACCGATGCTGCTTCGGACGCACACCTCGCCCATGCAGGTTCGCACGATGCAGAGCGCCGAGCCGCCCGTGCGAGTAATAGTGCCGGGCAAGTGCTACCGCTACGAGGCCACCGACGCAACCCACGAGTGGCACTTCTACCAGGTGGAGGGCCTGGCTGTCGATGAGGGCATCACCTTTGCCGACATGAAGGGCACGCTCTACGAGTTCGCCCGCCTGATCTTCGGCAGCGAGCGCAAGGTGCGCTTCCGCGTCGACTTCTTCCCGTTCGTGGAGCCGGGCGCGGAGATGGCCATCGATTGCTTCATGTGCAAGGACGGCTGCAACATTTGCAAGGACACAGGCTGGATCGAGATTCTGGGCGCTGGCATGGTCAACCCCACGGTGCTTGAGGGCGTCGGCTACGACTCATCGCGTTACACCGGATTCGCGTTCGGCATGGGTGTGGAGCGCATCGCCATGCTCAAGTACGGCATCGACGACATACGCCTCTTCTACGGGAACGACCTGCGCTTCCTGAGGCAGTTCTGAAGGGTTCCGAGAGGCAAGAGACGATTACAATGCACATTGAAGAGTTCTACTCCCTTAGATGCGAGGGCCTACGAGTAAGGATGATTCGTTGCACTATTGGTGAGCCAGACGCTCCAACAGATCCCGCCAAACTGGAGTCATGGTGCGCGAGGGGCGGTTCTGCTCGACCCATTCAAACTCACATCGGCGACGGCGGCTACGTTATGTGGGTCACTGAGGAACACAACATTGCCATCGCGTTCGATGACGGAGATGAGCGCGTGCTGTATCCCGAAGAAATAGAATGGATTACACCACCGGATTAGGTCCATTTGCACTCACATTATGCAAGCGGAAGCTACAGGAGTACAGCTACTTGTTTCGCCGTGGGAAGACGCATTCTGTACGTTTGCGCGGTCAATCACCAGATCCGCGCTCATAGTTGCGCCGTACATAACGGCAGAGCCGCTGCAACATATGTCACGCTACCTTCAATCACAAGAGAGTCCCCGAGTCGAGATTCTCACAAACTTGGCCGTGCAGAGTATGCTTCAAGGGTCGACCAGCCCTCAAGCCTTGGTCGAATTCTGTAGCACTATTCCATCTACCGAGGTGCGACATCTGCCGGATTTACACGCGAAAGTCTATGTGGCAGATGAACGCGAGGCAATCATTACTTCTGCAAACTTCACTCGTGGCGGAATTGTCAACAACTATGAATATGGAATCCACATTTCGGATCCCCCAGTGGTGAGACGGATTGTGGACGATTTGGAGGGCTACGCCGGTCTAGGAGCAGAGGTGTCCATACCACAATTGACGCAGCTGGCAGACATTGCCGCGGAGCTAAGAGTTCACCATTCGAAAGTACTCGAGTCTGCGAGAAAGAATGTCGAAAATGCCTTCCGAGTGCAACTTACAGCGGCTGAAGAAACCCTGCTTGAACTTAGAGCTAAGTCCAGCCAATCAAACAATGCGATCTTCTCGCGTACAATACTATACTTGCTGCGACGCGGCCCTCTATCCACTGCACAACTTCACCCAATGATTCAGAGGATTCACCCCGACCTGTGTGATGACACAATTGACCGAGTGATTCAAGGCGTTCATTTCGGGAAGCGCTGGAAGCACATGGTGCGAAACGCTCAGCAGAGCCTGAAGCAACAAGGTCTTATCTACTTCAATGGCAGGGAGTGGAGTCTTGCTACAGCAGCTTCACATTCGGAGCCAACACCATGAAAGTCCCCCTGTCCTGGCTCAGAGAGTACGTTGACGTTGACCTCCCTCCGGAGGAACTGGCGCACCGGCTCACCATGTCCGGCAACGAGGTCGGCAGCATCGATGTGATCGGCGGCACCTGGGACAACGTGTTCGTGGCGCAGGTCGCCTCCATCGACCCGCACCCCAACGCCGACCGCCTCAGGCTCGCCACCGTCACCCTCCACGGCGAGCAGGTCACCGTCGTCTGCGGCGCGCCCAACATTGCGGCGGGCCAGATGATCGCGTTCGCGCGCGTTGGCGCCCAACTAATCGACGCTCGCACCGGCAATCTCGAAACGCTGCGCGCCGCTACCATCCGCGGCGTGGAGTCCGCCGGCATGGTCTGCTCGGAGCGCGAGCTTGCCTTCGGCGACGACCACACCGGCATACTCGTACTGCCAGACGACGCCCCTGCTGGCGCACCGCTCAGCGACTACCTCGGTGACGTGGTCTTGGACGTGGAGGTCACGCCCAACCGGTCGGACTGCATGTCCGTTCTTGGCATCGCACGCGAGGTCGCCGCTCTCACCGGCGTCACGCTCAGGGAGCCGGACCTCACGTACGCGGAGGCCGGCGAGCCGGTGGAGGGAGTGGTGAACGTCGAAATTTCGGACGCGTCGCTGTGCCCGCGCTACACGGCAAGCGTGGTGCGCGGCGTGAGCGTGGGCCCGTCTCCGCAGTGGCTACAGGACAGGCTGCTGAGGGCCGGTCAGCGCCCCATCAACAACGTCGTCGACGTGACCAACTACGTGATGCTGGAGTTCGGCCAGCCGCTCCACGCCTTCGACTTCGATACCATTGCCGATGCACGGATCGTTGTGCGGCCTGCAGGCGAGCAGGAGCCGTTCGTGACCCTCGACGAGGCGCAGCACGAACTGCGACCGCCCATGCTGGTCATCGCCGACGGCCAACGCTCCGTGGCGCTCGCGGGCATCATGGGCGGCCTCAACACCGAGATGACCGACGCCACGACGAGCGTGCTGCTGGAGTCGGCCAACTTCAACCCAGTTAACACCCGCCGCACCTCGCAGGCGCTCAGGCTGCGCAGCGAGTCCTCCTCCCGCTTCGAGAAGGGCCTGCAGCCCGAGCTCGCCGAGGCGGCCCTGCGACGGGCCACCAAGCTGATCGTCGAGCTCGCAGGCGGGACGGCCTGCAGCGGCATCGCCGACGCCTACCCGCAGCCGTCGGCCAGGCCGCCCGTGCGCTTCACCCTCGCCCGCCTCCGCAAGGTGCTAGGCGTCGAGATAGAAGCCCCGCACGTGCAGGGTATTCTCGCATCGCTCGGCTTCGGCGTGACAATCGGCAGCGGCGGTTCGATGCGAGTGGAAGTCCCCTACTGGCGCAGCGACATCGCACAGGAGGACGACCTGGTGGAGGAGGTGGCGCGCATCACCGGCTACGACGAGCTGCCCACAACCATGATTTCGACACCAGTTCCGCACCGCACTGCGCAGCCGGAACGCGACACTCAGGAGCGAGTGCGCGACCTCATGGTCGAGTGTGGCATGCAGGAGACCATCTCCTACTCTCTCACCAGCGCGTCGGTGCTGGAGGCGACTCTGCCCGCGGACGCGCCGAGTCCCATGCGCGTTGCCAACCCCATGAGCGCCGAGCTGGAGTACCTGCGCACCACCTTACGCAGCGGCATCCTCACGACGCTCGCCGCCAACCGGCAGCAAGCGCGGGACGGCGTCAGGCTGTTCGAGATGGGCCGGGTGTACCTGCCGCGCGAGGCAGACCTGCCGCTGGAGCGGGAGATGCTGGTTAGCGTGCTGAGCGGCCCTCGCAGCCCCGAAAGCTGGCAGGGCGGCGACGATCGCATGGACTTCTTCGACGCCAAGGGCGTGGTCGAGATGCTGCTGGGCCGCCTCCGCCTGCCGTGCGAGTTCAGGCCGGCAGAGGAGTCGATGTTCCTGCCCGGTCGATGTGCCGCAGTGCACGTTGGCGCGGACACGGTTGGTGTGATCGGCGAGGTGCATCCGCGGATGCTGGATCTCTTCGATGCGGCGGGCGAGGCTGTGGCGCTCTTTGAGCTGGACGTCGACGCTCTCACGCGCGCCGTGTCCACGGAGCCGGTCCGCTACCGGCCCATCGCTCGCTACCCCGGCGCGCTGCGCGATCTGGCCGTGGTGCTGGACGCAAGCGTGCCCGCCGCGCAGGTGCAGGCCCTCATCGAGCGGAACGCGCTGGTGTCGAGCGCAACGCTCTTCGACGTGTACGAGGGCGCGGGTGTGGCGGACGGCAAGCGGTCGCTGGCCTACCGGGTGCTGTTCCAGGCGGCCGACCGCACGCTCGTCGGTGACGAGGTCAACCGGGCGATAGCGAGAATTGTGTCCGCGCTGGAGCGGGAGGTTGGCGCAACCCTTCGCAGCTGACGGGCCGCGCCACTTCATTTCCGCTCGCCAAGCTGGTACACTATACCTGCCGCGGTCGGTGAACCGGCCAGTGTCACGTCACGAGTGGCAACGTAGCTCAGCGGCAGAGCGGGCGCTTCATAAGCGCTAGGTCGCAGGTTCGAATCCCGCCGTTGCCACCAATCCCCTACCGAGCATAAGCATGGTTACGAGACTCACGTATCGAAATCAGAGCAAGGCGTTCCTGGAGCAGGCTCACAACGAGCTGCGCGCCGGCGACCTGCTTCAGGCGTCCGAGAAGGGCTGGGGCGCGGCCGCCCAGATCGTCAAAGCCGCCGCAGAGGCGCGGGGTTGGGAGCACAACCATCACAGGCCGCTCTTCGAGGTGGTTTCGCGACTGAGCCAGGATTATGACGACAGGGAGATTGGCAGGCTATTTGGCGCAGCAAACTTCCTGCACTCCAACTTCTACGAGGGTGGCTTGGATGAGGCCACCATAGCAACCGCGCTGCAGGACGTGGGACGGCTGGTTGAGAAGCTGGAGGCGCTGTTGGGAGAGGATACGGGCCATTGATTTCTCATCTACCGTCATGGTCACGCGCTCGCTGGGTCAAGTCTGCAATTATCTGCCTCTCCGCTATTTCCCTCATGCTTTCGTTCGCTGGCTGCAACTCAACGGACAGCCCCGGAGCAACCGGATTGCCGGGGCCCCAAGGCCCTGCTGGTGCCACTGGAGTACCCGGCCAGCAGGGACCCACTGGCGTGCCTGGGCCTCAAGGCCCCGCTGGTGCTACAGGCGTACCGGGGCCTCAAGGCCCTGCCGGTGCAACTGGTGTGCCTGGGCCCCAGGGACCAGCAGGAAACACGATGGACCTCTATCCAGAATTGCACTTTGATTTCACGCTGGATGAGGTATGCGCCTCAGGAATAAGGGATAACATGCGATATGGCGGTACATCAGCAGAGATTGAGGAGCAAAAAAATAGTTTGAACTTCCTGCTTGCGCTGCCTACCCGATATATGTCCGATTCACATATCTATTTCATCAAAAACCGCATTGAATACCACCTTCCGAACGAAACACGAGTGTGTGATAGAAGCTACGAGGCACTTAAATCGTTTGAGGAAATGCGTGAGTGGAACCCGATGGGCCGGTGGAGGGCCAGTGCTCTCGAACTTTACTGGCGATGCCAGTTCCCCGAAGATCCCTGGCTGGCAGATGGCCGTAGCCACAACGATGACGATTGTGCCGCAATCATGAGATGGCTGCCAGCTTCGTGGGTCCCGGAGTAGACTGCCTTGGACGAAGCGCCCGAATAGCGTCAATGACACCTGGCTTGGAACATCGCGAAGGAGTAACCCATGCTGCTTGAAGACAAGGTCGCGCTTATCACCGGCGCTGGCCGCGGCATCGGGCGGGCTGTCGCGCTGGCGTTCGCCGCGGAGGGCGCTCGCATCGCCGCCACAGGCCGCAACGCGGAGCGCCTCGCGAGCGTCGTCGAGGAGATACGCGCCACAGGTGGACAGGCGCAGGCCTTCGCCCTCGACGTGACCCGCGAGGATGACGCGCGGCGCGTCGTCGAGCAGGTGCTGGCCGAGTGGGGCTGCATCGACCTGCTCGTCAACAATGCCGGCGTTATCGTGTACGACGTGCCAGTGTGGGCCACCACCGTCGAGGATTGGGACTACGTAATGACCACAAACCTGCGCGGCATGTTCCTGACCACCCGTGCCGTCGTGCCACACATGATGGAGCGGCAGCAGGGCGTCATCATCAACATCGGCTCATCCTCAGGCCGCGTGCCTGAGGGCGACTACGGAGCGTACGTCACCTCTAAGTTCGGCGTGGTCGGCTACACGGTGTCGCTTGCCCACTCCCTGCGCGAGCACAACATCCGCGTCAACGGTATCAACCCCGACTGGGTCGACACCGACATGGCGCGCGCCTCCGACCCCAACGGCGATCCAAGCTGGATCACCCCGCAGCAGATCGCCGACGCCGCCCTGTACCTGGCCGCACGCGCTCCCAAGCTCATGACAGGGCAGTTCATCGACATGTTTGGCGGTTGATTTACCGCACCCGTCAGGAAGGACCGATCACCAATGACCCAACAGCCGGACATCTCACCGGATTTCTACAGGCAACACGCCAGGAGCTACGCGGAAAAGGCCCGCTCCACCACGCAGACGGTATTCACCAACCCTTCACACCCGCGCCTGCGCCACTGGAGCGCCGTTCAGGAAGGGCTGCGTGAGCTGGTGCCCGTCGGCTCACGGGGGCTGGACGCCGGCTGCGGCGCAGGCGCTCACGACGTGTTCTCGCTCTGGCAGGATGGCTATGACATCTACGGAATCGACGCCGTGGAAGAGAACATCCTGGAAGCCCGCAGGCTCCACCCGGAGATCGCTGAGCGGGTGTCCGTTGCCGACCTCAGCCAACCGCTGGACTGGCCGGACGCCTCATTTGACTTCCTCATATGCAACGGAGTAATCCAGCACATCGCTCCGGAGTCCACCACAGGTGTCACCCTGCCGGAGTTTGCGAGGGTGCTGCGACCCGGGGGTGTGCTTCAGCTGCTGTTCAAGTCCGGCAGCGGCGTGACAACGGTCTACGACGGCGAGTACGACGCGCACCGCTCGTTCCAGCTGTACGCCGTCGAGGATATAGTCGGCCTGCTGGCTGAGCGCGGCCTCCACGTCGTGCCGGCGGAGGGCGACGGGCTGGGCGGCGCCATGCTCTTCACCGACTACAAGCCTATGGAGCACTGCGTGCTGTTCGCGCGCAAGGACGGAGCATGACGGGGCTGGGCGTCCCACGCGACATCGGAGACGTCACCCCCGCCTGGCTCACGGAAGCGCTGCGGACGGGCGGTGCGCTCGGCGAGGCTTCCGTCACCGGCTTCACCTTCGATCCCATCAACGAGGGCAAGGGGTTCATGAGCCAGGTTGCCCGCCTTAGCCTCGACTACGACGGCGATTCGGCAGGCTGTCCCACCAGTGTTCTGCTGAAGCTACCCACGGACAGCCACGATCTGCTGATGCTCACCGACAGGCTTGGCAACAGGCGTCGCGAGGTGCAGTTCTACGCGAGTATTGCGGGCTGCGGCCCGATCAGCACGCCTGGAAGCTACCACTGCGGCATCGATCCAACCACCGGCCGCACGGTGATGCTGCTCGAGTGGCTCACCGCCGCTCGCCAGGGCGATACCTTGGCCGGCTGCACGACCGATGAGGCGGCGGCCTGCCTCGTAGAGATGGCGCGCTTCCACGCCCACTGGTGGGAGAGCTCGCATCTGGATTCGCTGGAGTGGATCCCTCTCAAGAGCGACGAGGCCTCGGCATACCGGGAGTTGTACGCGACTGCCTGGATCAAGCTTCAGGCCAAGGCCGGCGAACACATGCCCGCGCGCCTCAGGCAAATTGGCGACCGCCTGGAGCCGGATGTGCCCCGGATCAAGGCCATGCTCGCGCGACCGCCCCGCACCATCATTCACGGCGACTACCGCCTGGACAACTGCTTCTTCCGCGAGGAGGCCGCCTCAATCACGCCAATCGTGTTCGACTGGGAGTTCTGCGCCCGCGGCCGCGGAGCCTACGACGTGGCCAGCTTCCTGGGCGAGCTGCTCCCGCCGGAGCGGCGGCGTGCGGAGGAGATGGACCTGCTGCGCGCGTACCACAACGCCCTGCTGAGCGGCGGCGCAACCGGCTACACGTTCGAAGAGTGCCTGGACGACTACCGCCTCTCGATGCTGGAGGTGATGGTCTTCTGGATCGTCACCGGCGGTTTCTGCGACTTCGAGGGCGAGCGAGCAACTGAGTACCTGCGCGGCTCCCTCGAGCGATTCGACGCCGCCATATCCGACCTTGCTAGCATGGAGCTTCTGGGCTCCTAGCGTGCGGCTTGCCCACGCGGACGCCGTGACGCTATACTGACTCACCGGCCGCCGCAAGCCGGACTCCGAACGGGTCAACGACGGCGAGCGGCGCTGCCACTCAGGTCCACCTACGGGCGATTAGCTCAGCTGGTTAGAGCGCTTGCTTTACACGCAAGAGGCCAGTGGTTCGAGTCCACTATCGCCCACTCACGCTTGACAAGAGCATGAACCAGCCGGCTCAGGCTCGCGCTGGAGCATCAGCCGCGCTCCGGCCCCGCCCCTATGTTGTGCGCCCATGACGATGTCCCCGCGCGACCCCGCTCATCCTGATGGTATGAAAGAGTCACCTGATTCCTGCATGCTGTATGGGAGAAGACCAACAGCAAAGGAGGGACCAGGTGACACTATATATTGGACTGGATGTA
>DAOUJC010000022.1:0-73396 GCA_034423135.1 Dehalococcoidia bacterium
GTGGACAAGTACCGCGAGGTCGGGCTGGCGGGAACGATGGAATACTTCGCCAGTCCGGGGAGCGCCCTGGCGGGGCTGGAAGCGGCCATCGACTACTACAACGCCGCCGAGACGGTGGACGGCAGATGGTTCGCCTTCATAGGCGGCCCGGACGGGAAGATCGCGGGGCACTCCGACCTCTCGAAGATCGGTGGAGACACCCAGGACCTGCTCGGCGGGGAGACGCTCCAGGCCACCGAGGCAGGCGTCTGGGTGGAATCGGAGTCGCTGCGGGTGTTCGTGGCGACCTACGACGGCTACGTGTTCGGCTCCGGCTGGAGCCGTGGGGAGTAGGACAGGAGGGAGGTAGATATGCCGCGCAGCACTCGTGCATAGGAACAATTACCGGGCCGTCCGATGGCCGGGGCGGCTCCTCACCGGAGGGGTTCGACATCGTGGTCCACCAGGACAGCGCCGCCACGGCCCACTTGGCGCTGCCGCCCTCGCCGCAGCTCACGGAGGCCGAACTGGAGATGGCGACTGGCGGCCTCTCAGTAATCGGAACTTGGAATCAACCTTTTGGACACGGCAATGCAAGACAGAATCCATACAAGGAGTAGAGCAATGACCACGGCAACCGAGCTAAAGACCCAAATCCTGAGCAGGGCGGCGGAGGACAGCGAGTTTCGCGCCCACCTGATCGCCGACCCGAAGGCGGCCATCTTGGACGAAATCGGGACCTCCATACCGGAGGGGTTCGATGTGGCGGTGCACGAGGACAGCGCCACCACCGCCCACCTCGTGCTGCCGCCCTCTGCGCAGCTCACGGAGGCCGAACTGGAGATGGCAGCCGGGGGTGGCACCTGGGGCAACCCCAACATAGCTGTAGTGACCACCCCAGATTAAGAGCTTCTGAGGCCGAAGAGGTTGGGCTGTCGGGGACCATGACCTACTTCGCCAGTCCGGGGAGCGTCCTGGCGGGCCTTGAGCAGGCCATCGACTACTACAACGCCGCCGAGACCGTTGACGGCAGGTGGTTTGCCTTCATCGGCGGCCCGGACGGCAAGATCGTGGGTCACTCGGACATCACGCTGATCGGCGGCGACGTCCAAGACCTGCTCGGCGGGGAGACGTTCGATGCCACTGCGGCAGGCGTCTGGGTGGAGTCAGAGTCGCTGCGGGTGTTCGTGGCCGGTTATGACGGCTACGTCTTCGGCTCCGGCTGGAGCCGCGGGGAGTAGGGCCGTCCCTTGTGGGCACCCACGGGAGACAGGGCAACCACGAGGGTTGCCCCTACGTTGGTCAGGCCCGCGCCGGGTAGTCACGGTATCAGCGCAGGCGCGGCGAGTTGCCGGCAAACCGACCTGAATTCCGAGTCTCAGCAGGCACAAGCTGTGCTATCCTGTAGCGGATGACAATTCTGAAGCAATCCTACGCACCGCTGGCCTGGGCCGCTCTCATCGCCGCGCTGCTGACCGTCGCGGTCGGCGGCGTGGTGCGCGTGACGGGCTCCGGTCTCGGCTGCCCCGATTGGCCCCTGTGCCACGGGCGCATCATCCCACCCGCAGACCTGGGCGCATGGCTGGAGTACAGCCACCGCCTCACCGCTACGCTCACCGTCGTGTTCACGCTCCTGCTGGCAGCCTCCGGCCTGCTTCGGTACGGCTGGAGCGACAGGCGGCTTCACCTGATCCTGGCTGCCCCGCTGCTTCTGCTGGTGCAGGTCGTTCTCGGCGGCCTGACCGTGCTCCTGCACCTGTCGCCGGAGATGGCGCTTGTTCACACAGCCGTAGCCATGACCTTCGTGGGGCTTCTGGCGGTCGTCGTGATCGTCACGGCGACGCCGGACGGGTGGCGTCGACCCTTCTTTTCCGGCCCGGAAGCGCTCAGGTACCGATGGATTCTCGGCCTGCTTGGCGCGGCGACCTACATACTGATCATATCTGGAGCCTACGTGACACGGACAGGCGCGTCGCTGGCCTGCCTGGGCTACCCGCTGTGCGGCGACGCCGTTGGAGACATGGGCGAGCTTCAGTGGAACAACATGGCCCACCGGGGAGTGGCTCTGCTGGTGGGTGTGCTCATGCTTGGGGCGCTGGGGACGGCGCTGACTCTGCGACATCGCGCCGTCACCCTGCTGACCGTGCTGCTGGCGTCGCTCTTCGTGCTTCAGGTGGCACTCGGAGCCACGAC
Organism: Dehalococcoidia bacterium; assembly: GCA_034423135.1. GTDB lineage: Bacteria > Chloroflexota > Dehalococcoidia > Lucifugimonadales > UBA2985 > JAPPHY01. Next base: position 2,173 of record DAOUJC010000022.1, read on the forward strand.
CGTCGTCCTGGAGCTTCCGGCGTGGTCGCGCGGCGCACACCTGGCGCTCGCCGGCGTGTTCTTCGCTGGCGTGGTGCTGCTGCTGTCGGCCCTGTGGCGCGGGCGAAGCGTCCCCCAAGGCGCCGCGGCGATAGCGGGACCCGCCCAGCCCTCCATGACCAGCACGGCGGCCGCTTTCTTCTGGCTCACCAAGCCCAACATAATCGTGCTGCTGCTGATCAGCACACTTGCGGGCATGCTGGCGGCTGCGGGAGGCGCAGTGCCCTGGACGACAGCCTTCGCCGTTCTCGGCGGAGGGTTCCTATGCGCAGGTGGCGCCGGAGCCATGAACTCGTACATGGACCGCGACCGTGACGTGGCCATGCGCCGGACCAGCAGGCGGCCGATCCCATCGGGCCGCGTGAGCCCGCGGGCGGCGTTCGTGTTCAGCATCGCCATCAGCCTGCTGTCGCTGCCGCTCTTCCTGAGCGTCAACACGCTTGTGGCGACCCTGTCGGCTGTGGCCTGGGTCTACTACGTCTTCATCTACAGCGGCTACCTGAAGGAGCGCACCACGCAGAACATCGTCATCGGAGGCGCAGCGGGCGCGTTCCCTCCGCTCATCGGCTGGGTTGCGGTCACCGGCGCGCTGGACGTTCCGGGAGTCCTGCTGTTCATGATCGTCTTCCTCTGGACGCCGCCGCACGCCTGGGCGCTGGCGATCATGATGAAGGAGGAGTACCGGCAGGTGAACGTGCCCATGCTGCCGGTGGTTCGCGGCGAAGCCGAGACCGGCCGACAGTCCCTGCTGTATGCCATCGTGCTCGTGGCCTTCACGATACTCCCCTTCGCACTCGGCTACTTTGGACTCCTCTACTTTGCCGGGGCGCTGGCGTTTGGCGCGCCGCTCCTGTGGCTGGCGTGGAAGCTCTACCACTCTCCGGGCAAGCCGGCGGCGATAAGACTCTACCGCTACTCAACGCTCTACCTGGCTCTGCTGTTCCTCGTCCTGGCGCTTGACCGGGCGCTGCTGAGCTAGGGTCAACTGCCAAGGAAGAGTCGACGCCGCGAAGCTTGCCCAGTCCGCCGATCGCGTCCATAATGCAGGCAGTCCCATCTTGCGCCGGGAGGTGTGTCATGCGAGTTGCGCTCATCGGACAGGCGGCATTCGGCGAGGCCGTCTACAGACGCCTCCTGGAGCAGGGCGAGGACGTCGTGGGCGTGTTCTACGAGCGTGAGGGCGACCCTCTCCACAACCTAGCCGTCGAGCAGGGCGTTCCGACGCATCCCACGCAGAGCCTGCGCAGCCGCAGCTTCATGCAAACTTACGCGGACCTGGGCGCTGAGCTCAACGTGCTCGCATTCGTGACCGTCATCATCCCGGAGCGCGTCCTGGACCTGCCGCAGCACGGCTCCATCCAGTACCACCCGTCGCTGCTGCCGCTTCACCGCGGTCGCAGCGCCATCAACTGGGCAATCATCAACGGCGAGACCGAGACCGGCATAACCATCTTCTGGGTAGACCGCGGCATCGACACCGGCCCGATACTGCTGCAGAAGACGGCGCCGATCTCACCGACCGACACCCTCGCTTCGCTCTACCGAAACCACCTCTTCCCGCAGGGCGTCGACGGACTGGCGGAGGCCGTGGCGATGGTGCGCGACGGCACGGCGCCGCGTATCACCCAGGACGAGGCCGCCGCTACCTACGAGCCTCCTTGCGAGGGCCGGGTGGCCGAGGTGCAGTGGTTCAGGCCGGCACAGCAGGTCTACAACCATGTCCGCGGCTGCGAGCCGCAGCCCGGCGCGGCAACCACCATCCGAGACGAGACCGTCCGCATCTTTGACGCGGAGCTTGGCGCGCGGGAAGGCGCGGCCATGTACGGCGAGGTGCTGTCGATCGACGAGGCGGGCGTGCGCGTCGCGCTCAACGGCGGCACGCTGCTGGTGCGCCGCATGCGCCGCGAGGGCGAGCGGGTGTCGCCGGCCGCGGAGGTTGCGGCGGCGATTGGGTTGGAGGTAGGGGAGCGGGTGGGAATGTAGGGCGCAGATTGTGATGCCCATTAGCTTTGGGCTTGTCCGGCACTAGGCTTGGTCGAAGTCTCGCCTGCTGATTCCAAGGTCTCTTCGAATTCCGTGGATTGTTCCTGTGGCCAAGTCCCGGTTGGCGCGCCTTGGAACGGTGGTTTCCTGATTGTTCGCCGGATTGATCCAGATTTCGTGGGAGCCTCCGGCCTGTCGGTCAAAGGCGCAGCCCAACCTTATGAGCTTCCTGGTTAGCTCCCTGTAGGTCATACAGCCACGGAGATCCTGCCTTGTCCGCTGCGCGACCGGGCTATGCCAGTTGGTAGAGGTTTGCCTCGGTCCCTGTAGGAGAGAATGAACTGCTCAGCCACCGTGGACAGCTCTGCCAGGGTATCCTTGGCAGTCTCCGCCCATGCTCGGCATCCTGGCAATTCCGGTATTTCTGCCATGTACAACCCCCCCTGCTCTTCGCTCGGGTCGTGCAGAACATAGTCCAACTGGAACAACTCCACGCCGTCCTCTTTCTTCACGGCCATGCTAGTCCTCCCATCCCGTGCGGCGATTCGACTCGTGGTTGATTATGAACTCCAACTCCTCGCTCGTAAAGCCGCAGCGCGCCAGCCCGCTCATTTGGTTCGACACGCTCACCATGAGCGGGAGATTACTTTCGTCCGCTCAGCCTGAGCTTGTCGAAGGCAGTGTGCGGACGGAGTGCGGCGTCAGGTAGGCCTCAACCCGCCGGCGCGTGCTCAATCACGTTGTAGCACGCCACCGAGTGACCCGGCGTGATCTCCCTCAGCTGCGGCTTCAGGCTCAGGCGGCACTCGTTGGTGGCCTTGGGGCACCTGGGCATGTACGGGCACTGGTCCGGCAGGTCGATCGAGTCCGGAGGCGAGCCTGGTATGGGCTGCAGCTTCTTGTTCGGCTCGTCGAGGCGCGTTATCGACTGCAGCAGACCCCACGTGTACGGGTGCAGCGGCCTTTCGAAGATCGACTGCGTGTCGCCGTACTCCACCACGGAGCCGGCGTACATCACCGCAATCTCGTCCGCCATCTGCGCTATGACGCCCATGTTGTGCGTGATGAGGATGATGGCGGAGTGGTGCTCTGTTCGTATTCGCTGAAGCCGCGCCAGCACGTCCGCCTGCGTGGTGGTATCCAGGTTTGACGTGGGCTCGTCAGCGATGAGTATCCTGGGCCGCCACGCCGTGGCCATGGCTATCATGGAGCGCTGCGCCTGGCCTCCGCTGAGCTGGAAGGGGTACTGCCGGAACACGTTGTCGGGCAGGTTCAGCTCACGCAGCAGGGCGTATGTACGCTCAGTCGCCTCGATGATCGACATGGGGCTGTGGGCCAGCAGGATCTCCGATATCTGCCTGCCGATGGTCTCGATGGGGTTCAGCGACCCTCTCGGGTCCTGGAAGATCATGGCGATGGAGCCGCCGCGCACCCTGATCAGCTCTTCCTCGTCCAGCTGCAGCAGGTCTCGATTCTGGAAGTGGACGGCGCCGTGGACGATTTTGCCCGGATACGGGATGAGACTCAGTATGGAGAGCGCAGTCACCGACTTGCCGGAGCCGCTCTCGCCCACGATGCCCAGCGTGCTGTCCGCCTTGACCGACAGGTTGACTCCGTTGGCCGCCTTGACCACGCCCTCGCGGGAGTAGAAGTAGGTGTGGAGGTCCTCGATGCGAAGGATCTCCTCCTTGTCCACCGTCCTGATAGCGGCGCTGGCGTCCACTCCCCCTCCCGAGGCCCGGCTGGTTCACGCAAGGTTACCACACGCCAGTGGGGATTGCGAGTGCGGGGGTCTATGGCTCGCCAATGGCAGTTGCGATGCCCCAGAATGTGCCAATGCTACCCACTACCCCGCTGCCCGATTGAGCACTTCACTTTGAGGTGTCCTTGGGTGCAATTGGCCACTGGAACTTGAGGCGAGGCGCGATAGGCAGCCTCTCGTGATTGAGCATAAAATCGGCTTGTATGTAGGCAACTAGCACAACTAGATCGGCCCAGAGCATTAATTGTTGGCTATATGTCCTATGGAAGATAGTTGCGCCTTTGTCCTCTAACATTTTGGTGGCTGCGTCACCTAATGCGGTGTGCAATTCTATCGCGTCTCTGATAATCTTGTCGGACTCAAGCAGGTGTTGTTGCCTCTTCCGGCGCATCCACAACCACCAAATCAAGCCGGCTATAGGTGTGATGATGAATGCTAGAACAGTTGCCCAGTCCGCCGCCGCTGCGATGGTCATTCAACCTCCTTATGCGCTGTAGGGTGGAGAATTTCATGCTCGCGGAGTATCCACCTGTGACTCGCCTTCTTCCTCTACGTCGTCCACGACGGCACTTATGCCAGCGTACAGCCTCCCGAAATTCTCCAACAGGGTTTCCATGTAATTGATGCGGGGGTTCTTAATTGCCTGACTCAAGGCCTCGGCCCACGCCAGCTCCATTTTCTTAATTGTGATCGCGGTCTTGTCTTCCATCTTAATCTCCTCTTTCTGCCTGTCCTACCCAAACCTGCCCGTGCGCTCATACCACGCCATGTCCCACTTGGAGTCTACCGTGCGGTTCTCATGGATACGCCGCATTCTCAGCTCCGCCAGCGTTGCCCCATTTATCCAAGCTGTTTCCCCCGTTCTTCCCGGCCGACAGTGGTTGTGTAATGCTGCGCATACTCCCTAAGTTTCTCTGCCGCCGCCGCAAGGCGGTCATCAGCACAGCCTGCGAGATATTCTGCTGCCTGCGTTGCGGCCTCGCGTACTTTACCACATGAAGGCATAGGAGCGAGCTCACCAGTTATGGGTAGGGAGTTAGCACCCTGCCACTCTGCCCAACTAATCTGCACTGTAGGATTGCTGCCTTCAATAAAGTCGACGTCGAAAGCGATTGGCAACTCAGTAACCTCTACAGTTACCCCGCTCGATCCGCAATTCTTGACGTTGACGCTCATGAAGTGCCTCCTTTCTTGATTCCATCACCCCTCAATCGCGCGGGCGATGGAGGCGGCTACCTGGCGCAAGTAGGTTCCTCGCCTATTCACTCCCGCAACCACTCCATCTCTAGCGTCCCTCGACACTGCGGGCAAAGACCGGATTGAAACCAACGTTGCCAGTAGGGGACTACTATGTGGCAGTTGAGGCAGGTGTACTTTCTAATGCCCTCCCAGTGTCCAGTGCGCTCAGTTTGCTGAAGCGCCTCGGTTACTTTGAGGAAATAAGACGAGGGACTGAAGGTCGCAGGGTTTCTTAAGGCCTCCACTAGTCCTCTTGCTGATGGGTTTGAAACCAGGGAACTCCCCCACGCGGCATATAGTTCTTTTGCTATTTCGAAAGTAGGTCCCACCACATGCGCAAAGCGCATGTTCCAGGTTTGGACATCAAACTTCCTAACGTCCCACGAAGGAAAGGGGAAACTTTGTGGAGGCGAATCGCTCCAAGCATCGAAATAGCTGCGGTGCTTACCTCCTGCCTGCAACCTGGCACGTTCGCCAATCTCCGTAAGCTGCACATAGAGGCCCAGGAGATTGAGATATCCCCGGAGTCGCGCAGGTAGTTGGTTCTTCGTGGAACCTATCTCGAATGTCAGTCTCAGCACCGTGTCTTTGTCTGATATTCTTTCTTGCATCCTATCTCCTCCAAACCCTACACTGCCCGGACGAAGGCGTCCGTCGTCTACGTCTGCACAACTAGTGCTCGCCCCTGCACAGCACACGCCAACCCACCCTTACCCCCGGCCGGCTGCCTCCCTCTCCAGCGCGCTCTTGATCCAGCCGTTTATGCTCATGCCACTCTGCGCCGCTAGGGCAGCCACCCGCTGATGTAGGTCCGACCCCAAGCGCAGGTTCAGCTTGCCTGAGAACGGACGCCGCGGCTCTACATCGTGTTCTGCACACAGCGCCAGGTATTCGTCAATCGAAATCCGGAACTCTTGCCTGAGCGTTTCCACGTCGGCCGCCTCACAAGTTGCAATCGGATAGTCCCCACTGTTGACCACGCTCCCATGCAGAAGGCCCACGGAATCATCGTACTCGATCTTGGCAATATAGCCCTTGTATTCCATCATGGCGTCACTCCTATGGATGCGAGGAATCCCCCGATAGCCCTGACTGTCATCCTGCTCGTCTCCGGCCTCGGATGAGGTCGATGAACAACAATGCCCTTGCCGTCCTTGAACAAGCCCACCCGCGACCCTGCCCTTTCCGAGACCTCTACTCCCACTGCCCTCAGCATAGACTCTATTTCCGACCACCTGACGTCTGAAGGCGTCGGTCTTGTGAAGATGCGCTCCAGAGTCCGGCGATGTCTTGCGCTTGGATATAGTACCATCTTACAGTACCATTCATCAAGTGCAACTGGCCCGGCTACGGCGGAGGAACTCCATCACAGCTTGCTTGCCCGCGCCTATCGCCTGTCTTCGTGGGCGAAGGCCCAGATCAGCGCGATGATCCAGCCGATGACAGTCCAGCCCAGAAGCAAGTTAAGGAGGCCAATGGATATGAGATTCCGCTTCTTGCGTACACCGGCGATTATGGTTGGCAGGAAGTACAGAGCAGTACCTATTACCAGCGAAAGCAGACCGATTAACTGATCCATGACGTGTCACCTCTATCTATGGCGCTTTGACTGCGCCTGATTTGGGCCGACCCAACTCTCGAATGGGCTTTCGCAGGCGCCGGCCGGTCGGATTGCCTGCGGCTTCATACTGGTATTGTAGCAGCTTTCAATTGGGCGCGCGGCCACGCGCCAGTGGTGATGGGGAGTTGGAGCGGAAGATGGGATTCGAACCCACGACCCTCTCCTTGGCAAGGAGATGCTCTACCACTGAGCCACTTCCGCTCGCTGCGGACGCCGTCTGCGCCGGGGGCCGGCGCTGTGCCGAGGGCCAGAGTCGAACTGGCGACACCGGCATTTTCAGTGCCGTGCTCTACCACCTGAGCTACCTCGGCATTGACGTTCATCCTACGCCTGCGGCCGCTATCGTGTCAAGCTGCGGGGCGGCGAGCACGCCCTCCGCTCACGCCCTTCGACAAGCTCAGGGTGAGCGGGGCGAGGGAGGGAGGGCGTGAGCGGGTCTAGGTGGACGCCAGCAGCTCGTTGCGCGCCTCGATGTACGCGGGGTGTATCTGACGGCCTTCGTTCAGTGCTGCCACAAGCTCCTCGTGGATGAAGGCGAGCGCGGCCGCGCCCAGGTCTTCCCCGGCCAGCCGCACGATCCGGTCGCGGTACGGGTACCTGTCCGCCTTCGCGGGGTCCAGCTTGTCGGCCAGGAAAGCGATCGCAGCTATCGGCCCAAGGCCGCGGTTGAAGGTGGTGTGCCACCATACCGCCTCCAGCACCTCCGCGTCGTCGATGCCGCACTCCCGGCGCAGTATCTCCGAGCCCACCTGCCCGTGCAGCAGCACCGGCATACGACCCTCGACCGGGTGCACCTCGATGCCGTACTCCGCGGCGCGCTCCAGCAGCTCAGCCTCCGGCATCCGCCGAGCGATGTCGTGCGCAAGCGCGGCCAGGCAAGCGCGGTCCGTGTCGATTCCGTGAGCCTCGGCCATCCATCGCGCCTGGTCGCGGGTGCGACTAAGGTGGCCCTGGTGTTCCGCCGACAAGCGATGGATTATCGAGTCAAGGGCGGCGTTGCCGCTGGCAATGGTGGTCACGACAGGCCCTCCAAAGGAGTGTTGTGGAGTGAGGCTGGACACACCGACACGATGTGCTCCAACGCGACCTTGATGCTCCGCTTCCGCGCTTACGCGACGCGGGGCATCTTGCTGAGGGTACGCATGCAGCGCGTACACAACGACATCTTGCGACGCCGTCCGTCCACCGTGACCGTCGACTTCTGCATGTTGACCTTGAAGCGGGTCTTAGTCCGCCGCTTGGAGTGGCTGACGTTGTGCCCGGAGTGGCCCACCTTGTAGCACATCTCGCACTTTGCCATGTCTTATCTCTCGCCGCGCGGGCGTAATGTATGAGTCTGCTTTGACGTACCCGCGGGGATTAAGTACAATCCGAGGGCTTAGACTACCAGATGACGGCGAGTTTGGCAATGCCCGGACTCCCGGAAAGGGCGCATGGAAGGCGTCACTGAGTCGGCCACACCCTACCTGGACCCGCAAGGGCTGAAGCGCATCCTGGCGCACGGCCGCATGGCGATTGAAGCGCGCGTCGAGGCCATCAACGCCCTGAACGTGTTCCCCGTTCCCGACGGCGACACCGGCATCAACATGTTCCTGACGATGAAGGCGCTGGAGGACAGCCCAGCCTCTCGCAGCGCTGCGTCACCGGCCTCAATCCTCACCGCCATCTCCGACGCCGCGCTCCGCGGCTCACGGGGCAACAGCGGCGTCATCCTGGCCCAGTTCCTCCGCGGCTTCACCGGCGGACTGGAGGGCAAGGAGCAGTGGGACAGCCGCGACCTAGCTTCCGCCCTTCAGGAGGCCTGCACGTCCGCCTACGGCGCAGTCGCAAAGCCCGTGGAGGGCACCATGCTCACGGTCATCCGCGAGCTGGCGGACGCAGCGCAACAGACCGCGGGCAATGGCGGCGACGTGCTCGAGACGTGGGAGGCCGCCTGCCTGGCATCCCGGGAGTCCGTGGCGCGCACGCCGACGCTCCTCCCGGTGCTCCGAGAGGCCGGAGTGGTCGATGCGGGCGGCCTCGGCCTGTCGGTGATCATGGAGGGCGCGCTCGCGGGCCTGCGCGGCGAAGAGCCGGCGGTAAGCGAGTTTCCGGCTCCAGTGCTGGACAGCGCGTCGGCCGGCGAGCAGGCCGTGAGCACTGCCTTCGTAGATGCCACGGAGGATGAGATATACGGTTATTGCACGCAGTTCGTAGTCGAGGGCGAGAACCTGTCCGCAGACGCAGTCCGCGCGGCGCTGGAGCCACTGGCAGCCTCCACCGTGGTCATCGGAGGCGGCAGCGTGGTGAGGGTGCACGTGCACGCCGAGGACCCCGGCCCGGCCATCAGCTGCGGCGCGTCCCTCGGCACGCTCGCTCAGGTGAGCATCGAGAATATGGACGAGCAGCACCGGCGGTTCGTCGCGGAGCGCAGGCAGGAGCAGCCGCTGCGCCCTCTCGCAGTCGTGGCCGTGGCCAGCGGCGAGGGCCTCACCGAGCTGTTCCTGGGCAGCGGCGCCTGCCGCGTGCTGTCCGGCGGCGACACAATGAACCCCAGCACGCAGGAACTTCTGGACGCCGTGGAGGATGCCGGCGCGGAGCGGGTCATCCTGCTGCCCAACAACCCCAACATAGTGGCTGCGGCGGAACAGGCCGGCTCACTGTCCACTCGCGAGGTGGCCGTTGTGCCCACCGCGAGCATACCGCAGGGCGTGGCGGCTCTGCTGGCCTACAATCCACTTGAGGACTTCGAGGCCAACGTGAGCGCCATGAGCAGCGCCATCGACGGCGTGGTCTCGGGGGCCGTGGGCCTGGCGCAGCGCGACGCCGAGCTTGGCGGCGTCAGCGTGTCGGCTGGGCAGCTCATGGGGCTGCTGGAGCGCCGCCTGGTGACGTCCGGCGATGACGCGACCGCCGTGCTCGCCGAGATCGTGGGCATGGCGCAGTCCGAGGACAGCTCGATCGTCACTCTCTTCTGGGGCGCGGGCACGGAGGAGGAGGAAGCGGAGGCCGCGGGTGACGCCATACGGGAGCAGTTCCCCGACGTGGATGTGGAGGTGGTGTTCGGCGGTCAACCGCACTACAATTACGTCGTATCCGTGGAGTGAGGAGCAGCCCCTTGGCCGTCAGAATCGTTACGGACAGCACCGCAGACCTCCCTCCGGCCCTTGCGCAAGAGCTGGGCATCACCGTTGTTCCGCTGAACGTGCACTTCGGTACGGACGTCTACCGCGACGGCGTGGACATCACGGCGGACCAGTTCTACGCCATGCTGGTGAGCAACTCCAACCTGCCGACCACGTCGCAGCCCTCCGTGGGAGACTTCCTGGAGACCTACGAGTCCCTCAGCAAGGACAGCGACGGGATCGTGTCGATTCACGTATCGGGCAAGCTGAGCGGCACGCTGAACTCAGCCGAGCAGGCGAGACAGCAGCTGCAGGGCGGCACCCGCGTGGAGACCGTGGACTCGCTTCAGGCCTCGCTCGGACTGGCGATGGTGGTCATCGCGGCGGCGCGGGCCGCGCAGGCGGGCGGCGACGTGGATGACGTGCTGCGTGCTGCGAAAGAGGCCACCGTCAGGGCCGGATTCTTCGGGCTGCTGGACACGCTCCGCTACCTGGAGAAGGGCGGGCGAATCGGGAAGGCACAGGCGTTCATGGGGTCGCTGCTGCAGGTCAAGCCGCTGCTGACGATCCGCGACGGCGAGGCGCATCCCCTGGAGCGTGCGCGCAACCGCTCCCGCGGCACGCGCCGGCTGTACGAGATCGCGAGGGAGCACGCGCCGCTCGCGAACCTCGCCGTGGCCTACACAACCACGCCGGACGAGGCCCACGCCCTTGCCGAAAGGCTCCGGCCGCTGCACCCAACCAGCGACGTGTTCGTCAGCCAGCTGGGCCCCGTGGTGGGCACATACCTGGGGCCGCAGGTGCTGGGCGTGGCTCTGCTTACGCGGGGCTAGCGGCGTTGGCTTCCGCGGCTAGGCGCTCCGACAGACGCAGAGACTTGGCGCCGACGCGCCAGCCGGCAACCAAGGCAGTGGGTTGACACGACCCAGCGGCACCGCCGTGGCTGACCCATCCGGGCGCCGGAAGGCACAGCACCGCACCGCAATCCTAGAACCATGACTAGCACTGAACTGGTAACGCTGAAGAAAGTTCTCGCACTGGAGAAGCAGAAGGGCTGCCGCGACACGGCGGTCGTCGGCGGCCTGGACGGCTTTCTCGCGCGGTGGCTCGACCGGCTGCCGGACGAGCCGCCCATCCGGCTCCCGCGCCCAGGCTACGCCTCCATGTCCGCCGACCAGCGCGGCCGTTGGCTCGACGATACGCTGACGCTGCTCGACGGCGACGGCGCGGCAACCTCACCGCCTGCACAGCGCCGCGCAGCCACGCCCGTGCGCGCGGCCCGCGCCGCCAGGACGCGACGCCCTCGTGAGGAGCAGGAACGCTCCCTCGCGTCCCCGGTTGAAGTCCTGCCCAGGGTCTCGACTGCAATCGCGGGCAGGCTCAAGAAGCTGGGCGTAACCTCCATCCGAGACCTGCTGTACCTGTTTCCGCGCCGCCACAACGACTTCGGCAGCCTTTGCAGGGTGGCCGAACTGAGGATCGACATAGACCAGACTGTGGCCGTCAGCGTCTGGGAGGCCCGCGAGACCATGCTGGGAGGAAGAATGCGCTCAACCGAGGCGGTCGTCGGCGACGACACCGGCAACCTGCGGGTGGTCTGGTTCAACCAGCCGCACCTTGCCAAGCGCCTCAGGCCGGGCACGCGCCTGGCGCTGAGCGGAAGGGTGACGCTGTTCCGCGACTCGCCGGTGATGCAGTCGCCGGAGTACGAGCCCCTTCAGAGCACGGACAACATGATCCACACCGGCGGCCTCGTGCCGGTCTATCCGCTCACGGATGGGCTGACGCCGCGCAACCTCCGGCGACTGGTGAAGGCGGCTCTGGACGGCTGGGGTAGCCTGCTGGAGGACCCGTTGCCGGAGGCGATGCGGAAACGGACCGGTCTGCTCCCGCTCGCACAGGCCATCCGGCAGGCGCACTACCCAAAGGACCCGGAGAGCCAGGACAGCGCTCGTCGCCGCCTCGCCTTCGATGAGCTGTTCACGATGCAACTGTTCGTTTTCTCGCGGCGCAGAGAGTGGCGCGAGTCCGGCGGCGCGCCTCCGCTCCGCCGCGAACAGGGCGTGCTTGACGCCCTATACTCGCGCCTCCCGTTCTCACTCACAGCCGCCCAGAACAAGTCCCTTGACGAGATACTCTCCGACATGGAGGGCGAACGGCCCATGAGCCGCCTGCTCCAGGGCGACGTGGGCAGCGGCAAGACGGTCGTGGCGCTCGCGGCACTCCTATCTGCCGTCGCAAACAACCGGCAGGGCGCGTTCATGGCACCCACAGAGATTCTCGCTCAACAGCACTTCAACACCATCTGCGGGCTGGTGAGTGGCAAGGGCGCGCCAACGGACGGCAGCCCAGTCCTCACCTTCGAGCTGCCTTCGATGCCGCGCCCGGTGTCCCTGGGCCTGCTTCTGGGCAGCCAGCCTGCAAGGCAAAAGCGCGAGATTCAGGCCATGATGTCGCAGGGTGTGTTGGACATGGTAGTCGGCACTCATGCGTTGCTGCAGCAGAACGCAGACCTGCCGCGTCTTGGCCTGGCCGTCGTCGACGAGCAGCACCGCTTCGGCGTCATGCAGCGCGCGTCCCTGCGCCACAAGGGCGAGACGCCTCACCTGCTGGTCATGTCCGCCACGCCCATACCGCGCTCGCTGGCCCTCACGCTGTACGGCGACCTCGACCTGTCGGTGCTCAACGAGCAGCCGCCGGGGCGGAAGCCCATCAGGACGCGGAACGTGCCCCCCGAGCGGCGCCGCGACGCCTACGAGTTCGTGAGGCGGCAGGTCGCACTCGGCAGGCAGGCCTTCGTGGTCTGCCCGCTCATCGAGGAGTCGGAGATGCTGCAGACGCGGGCGGCCACCACCGAGTTCCACCGCCTGTCGACGGAGGTGTTTCCCGACCTGACGCTTGGCCTGCTGCACGGCCGGTTGCCGCTTCGCGACAAGGAGGCCGTCATGGGCCGGTTCCAGCGCGGCGAGCTGGACGTGCTGGTGTCCACGCCCGTTGTGGAGGTGGGCATAGACAACCGCAACGCCAGCGTCATCCTCATCGACGGGGCGGACCGATTCGGGCTGGCGCAGCTTCACCAGTTCCGCGGCCGCGTGGGGCGCGGCGCGCACGCGAGCTACTGCATGCTCATGTCGGACTACCCCTCAGCCGAGGCGAAGGAGCGGCTGGACGTCTTGGAGCAGGTGTCGGACGGGTTCGCCGTCGCAGAGGAGGACCTGCGATTCCGCGGCCCCGGCGACTACTTCGGCACGCGCCAGAGCGGCCTGCCGGACCTGCGCATGGCCCGCCTGTCCGACCAGGACCTGCTGTCCATGGCGCGCCAGGAAGCCGCCGCGCTGCTGCGTGACGATCCGTCGCTTGAGCGTCCCGAACACGTGGCCCTGGCGCAGGAGCTGGCCCGCTTCTCCAACGCCTCCTATACCGGCGAGATCAGCTAGGCGCCGTTCGAGCCGCCCTCCCTGTCACCGCCACGGCCCGCGGCGGAGCTCACGAAGGACTGGAGCATGCTCGTGAACTCCATCGGGAAGATGAACTTTGTGGCCGGGCTGCCGCCCAGCTTGTTCAGCGTATCGAAGTACTGGAGGCTCATCGTGCGGGCGTCGGCCTCCTGAGCCACGGAGTTGATCCGTTCCAGCGCCGTGCTGAAGCCGTCCGCGCGCAGGATGGCAGCCTGCTGGTCGCCCTCCGCAGTCAGTATCTCCGACTGCCGGGAGCCCTCCGCGCGCAGGATGGCGGCCTGCTTCTCGCCCTCCGCGCGGTTGATGTCGGCCTGCCTCGTGCCCTCCGACTCCGTGATCTCGGCGGTCTTGATGGCCGCGGCGGACTTCTCGCGCTCCATTGCGGCCTTCACGCCGGGAGGCGGGTCAATCTCATTGATCTCCACCTGGCTCACCTTGATGCCCCAGCGTCCGGTAACCTCGTCCATTCTCACCTGGAGCTGGTCGCGTATCTTCTCACGTTCGGAGAGCGCCTCCGAGAGCGTGGTTGAGCCTATCACCGCCCTGAGCGTGGCGAAGGACAGGTTGATGGTGGCCACCCGGTAGTTCTCGATCTCCACGATGGCCTTGCGCACCTCTTCGCTGTCCGTCAGCACCCGGTAGTAGATCACGAAGTCCATGTCCACCACCACGTTGTCGGAGGTGATGTACTTCTGCGTGGGCACCCTGTCCACCTGCTCCCGCAGGTCCACCTTGAAGGGTTGGTCCATAAAGGGAATCACGATCCTGAGGCCGGGGCCTCGCACGTCCAGAAACTTGCCCCATCGCAGCACCACCATCCGCTCGTACTGCCTGACAACTCGCCAGAATACCATGACTTTCCTCCTCTAATCTCTCAGCTTCAACACACGGAGGGCCAGCCCCTCCATGCCAACCACACGTACCCGCTCGCCGGGGTCGATCTCCTGGTCGTCATCCGCTACGGCAGTCCACACCTCGCTTGCCAGGCGAACCGTACCCCTGGGCATCAGCCCCGTGACCACGGTTCCCGTCTGCCCAACCATGCTGTCCGCCACGGAGACGTTCGTGTCGTCGCGCTCCCTGATTATGGATGCGACGAACCAGCCTCCGCCGCCGAGCAGCAGCGCCGCCATCACCAGCACGACCCAGAGGTTCACGCTGAAGCTCGGAAGCGTTGGCGAGGGCGGGCCACTCGGATTGAACAGCAACAGCCCTCCGACGACAAAGCTCACCACCGCGCCGAGGCCAAGAAGCCCGATCCCCGCACCCTGAAGCTCCAGAAACAGCAACAGCAGTGCAAGACCCAGGAAGACGAATCCCACCCAGTTGACCGGAAGGTTGCCGATGGCAATGAATGCAAGCAGCAGGCACAATGCCCCCACCACGCCCGGCACTATCAGCCCCGGGTTGAACAGCTCTATCACCAGGCCAAGGCCGCCCAGGGTGATGAGGATGAAGGTGACGTTGGGGTTGGACAGGAACAGGACAAATCGCTCCGCCAGGGTCATGTCCAACCGGCGCTGCTCAAGGCCTTCCGTGTCCAGCGTCACGTCCCCGGCGGCCGTCTCCGCAACCAAGCCGTTGAGCTGGTCCAGAACGTCGTCCAGGTCATCCGCGGTGAAGTCGGCGATGCCCAGCGCGACCGCCTCCTGCGAGCTGTAGGCGACGGCATCGAGAACGGTTGCCTCCAGTGCATCGCCATCGCGGCCCCGTTGCTCGGCGATGTCCCGCATGAGAGCTGCGGCGTCCTCGGTTGCCTTGCTCTTGATGGTCTCCGCCAGCTCCTCTCCGCCCGCGCCGACGGGGCTTGCCGCGCCGATGTTGGTGCCGGGTGCCATGACAGCGAAGTTGGCCGCAGCCGCGATGAAGGTGCCCGCGGACGCCGCGTGCGCCCCTCCGGGTGCCACATAGACCACGGAGGGCACATCAGCCTCAAGGAGGGCGGTCACCATGTCACGCGTGGACTCCAGGAAGCCGCCAGGCGTGTCCAGTCGCACGACGATCAGCTCGGCGCCGCTCTCTTCGGCGTGCTCCACGGCGCGCTCCAGGTATCCGGCTATGGTTGGGTTGATGACTTCTTCGATCTCCACGTAGACGTAGTGCCGGGACTGGCCCATCGCTGCGCCGGTGAGACCGAGCAGGAGCGCCACAAGCGACAGCGCCAGCACGGCGAGTCTCAGCGCCGGCCTGGCCCTCGCTACGGGCGCGACAGACCTTGCAGTGCTCCCGGCGCCACCAACGCGCATACGACCGCGATTGAACAACATCCACCCCCAATGTCCATTATGGGCGCAACACTGCGAGCGGTCAACGCGCGGTGGCTGCGGGGGAGGGGCGGGAGTCAGGACTGGCGGTCAAGCAGCGCGCCAAATAAGCTGTCAAATAGCGCGCCACATACTTGACGAATGGGGCGGGACTCAGTAACATATAGGCGTGCAAAGTTCGTGACGCAATGACAAAGTAAGGTGTCACATAGTGTGTCAAGTAGTGTGTCGCATAAGTGTGGGGGAACATGAATGCTCGTAGGTTCTGGGAAGAGTTCCGCTTCGACTATCACCTGGAAGCCGGCCATCTGAGCAACGCGCTAATCGAGATTGAGGCCCTCCGGCTCTCCGCCCATAACCTGGTCCTGGCGCCTGAATGGAGGGACGGGCTGGACAGGCTCAACCGAGTAAGGGCGGTCTACGGAACCACGGCCTTGGAGGGCAACCCCCTCTCGGAGCCGGAGGTAGCGAATCAGATTCTAATAGCCGACCAAGAGGCCGAATCACCCTCAGGTCGTCTATCCCGGGAGCAGGCTCAGATCAGAAATGCCTCGCGAGCGCAAGAGTGGGTGAAGAGACGATTCGTACCCGGTTCCGCGCCCGTGAGCCTGGGCGACATCCTGACCATGCACCGCGAGATAACGCGCGGCTCGGACGAGGACGGCAGTGTACCAGGTGTCCTCCGCAAACAATCGGTGCAGGTGGGCTCGCCGGAGCTGGGCGGCGTACATCTGGGTGCCCCCCACGAACAGCTCGCCGAGATGATGGAGGACCTGATAGGATTCGTGAACTCCCGCCGCGTGCAGAGCGAGCATCCTGTCATACAGGCACTGCTGGCTCACTTCTTTTTGGTAACCATCCACCCATTCGGCGACGGGAACGGTCGTGTCTCTCGGCTGCTGGAGTCCGGTATCTTGTACCGGCACGGCTACAACGTTCACGGCTTCTACGGCCTGTCCAACTTCTTCTATCGCAACGGTGACCTGTACAAGACCCTGCTTCAGCAGGTGAGGCGTTTCCCGAACCGATTCGATCTCACGTCCTTTGTTGAGTTTGGAGTGAAGGGGTTCACAGCAGAGCTTGAGGGCATCAACAACTTCATCAAGACCAAGGTCAACCGCGTGATGTACAGGCAAATGCTGGCGACCAGTTACAACGTCAGAGTCAGCGAGAGGCGGAGGCGGCTGAACCAGCGGGAGCACGGGCTGCTGCTCCACCTGCTGGATGAGACGGAGCCAATGGACCCCTTCTCCGAGAGCCCGTCCCGCTACGTCTCTCTGGAGGAACTGCTCCGGTCCGGCTACGTCCGGGGAGCATACGTCACAGTGACTACGCGCACGTTTGTGAGGGAACTGATCAGACTGTCTAAACTGGGGTTTCTCACACTTGAAGGCAATCGGCCGGGGGAGCTATCCGTGGCGGTGGACTTCCAAGCCATTGCCAGGTACGGCATGGCCTAGGGGCACCACCACCGCGCGATCCTTACCGCGGCCAGCCTACCGCTTTGTGTACTGGGGAGCCCGTCTGGCGCGCTTGAGGCCGTACTTCTTGCTCTCCTTGATCCGCGAGTCGCGGGTCAAGAAGCCGCGCTGCTTGAGCACGGGCCTCAGGGCGTCGTCGGCGCGCAGCAGCGCGCGTGCGATGCCGTGGCGCAGTGCGCCCGCCTGGCTAACCACGCCGCCGCCGTGGATCTTCACCACCACGCCATAGCGGCCCTGGCTCTCGGTCACTCGGAACGGCTCCGTGATTGTGGAGCGCCACGCCGGAAGGGGGAAGAACTCCTCCAGCGTCTTCTCGTTCACTGTGAAACCGCCGCCTCCGGGGTACAGTCTGACCTGTGCCACCGAGGTCTTTCGCTTGCCCGTGCCGTAATAGTACTGCTGCTGCTCTGTCATAGCGGCTCTCTATCTCTTCTCTTCGTTTGTGTCAGACTCGTCGACCGGTTCAGCCGACGCCTCAGGCTCCTCTGCCGCCGCCTCTGCGACCGGCTCCTCTGTCACCTCAGCAGCCGGCGGCTCATCCGTTGCCTCTGCAACTTCAGGCTCCTCCTCCGCCTCGGCGACTGGCTCTTCCGTCGCTTCAGCGGCCGGCTCCTCCGCCGCCTCTGCCTCTGCGACTGGTTCTTCCTCCGCAGCCTCTACATCAGCCTGCTCAGCGACCGTCTCTGATGCCGCTGCCTCCTCGGTAGCCTCTTCAGCAACCGTCTCCTCCGGCTCCTCCGCCTCAACATCGGTCTGCTCCGCAACTGCTTCTGCGGCCACTGCCTCCTCGGCAGTCTCCACCTGGTCGGCTACTGCCTCCTCAGGCGGCGTCTCCTCACGCTTTGCAGGCGCCTCCACCACCTCCTCCGCGCTTGCCATGTCCTTCACCTGCGCGCCGTGAGGGTGCTCATCGCCGGCGTAGACTCGCAGCCTTCGCAGCATCCGACGGCCCAGCGTGTTCTTGGGGAGCATTCCCCAGACGGCCTCGCGGATAACGCGGTCCGGGTGGCTGTCAAGCACCTTGGACAGCGGCGTCTCCCGGAGAGCGCCGGGATAGTGGCTGTGTCTGCGGTACATCTTCTGAGCCATCTTGGCGCCGGTCACCTTCACCCGCGCGGCGTTGACCACCACAACGTAGTCGCCCGTGAGGATGTGGCGGGCGTAGATTGGCTTATGCTTGCCCTGCAGAAGCGTGCTGACCTCCGTGGCCAGTCGCCCCAGGACCATGTCCGTGGCGTCGTACACGTGCCAGCGTGTTTCGACGTCCCTGGGCCTGGTCGAGTATGTCTTCCCGGTATTCATTGCGCCCTTGCCTCCAGCAGCTCGGCCTCCCGCTCATTCGCGGCGTCCTGCGACCGGAACAGCGGCGTAGGGTAGTTCACTCTCATCAGCGTCAGCCCTGCCGAGGGCAGCGACTGCTCAGCGGCTCCGAGCCTGCCGCACTCCGCCAGCGCCCGGAAGCCATCGATGTCCATCCGGCCCAGGCCGACCTCCAGCAATGCGCCGGCGGTCCTGCGCACCTGCTGCCTGAGGAAGCCGTTTGCCTCCATGTCCAGTACTACCAGCTCGCCCCTCCGCGTCACGCTGCACCTGTACACGATCCGC
This sequence comes from Dehalococcoidia bacterium, assembly GCA_034423135.1. Lineage (GTDB taxonomy): Bacteria > Chloroflexota > Dehalococcoidia > Lucifugimonadales > UBA2985 > JAPPHY01. The sequence goes on from DAOUJC010000022.1 coordinate 20,729, forward strand.
ATGGTGCCCGCGCGGCCTTCCGGCACCGACGCGGCGAATGGAGCAAAGTCTCTCTCGCCCTCCAGGAGCGACGCCGCCCGGTCCATGGCCTCCGCGTCCAGCGGCTGCCGGACGTGATGGACGAGGCCCCTCAGCAGTGGCGAGGGCACCGTGCTGTTCAGGACCCGGTAGCGGTACTCCCTGCCTACGGCCCACCTTCTCGGATCGAACTCGCGGCTCACGTCCGTGACCTCGCGAACGGCGATGTCGTCCGGGAGATGGTGGTTGAGCGCCTGCCGGAACACATCCGGCGAGTGTCTCGACCTGGTATCGAAAGCGACCACCTGCCCCAGCGCGTGTACGCCGGCGTCAGTGCGTCCGGCGCCGCGCACGCGAGCGCTCTCGCTGGTGAGGTGGCGTATCGCCTCCTCCAGCGCGGCCTGTACGCTGCATGCGTTGCGCTGCGCCTGGAAGCCGTGGAATGCGCGGCCATCGTACTCCACCAGCATCGCGAGCCGTCGCGCATCGCCCGAATTGGTGCGCGCGCCATGTGCGAGAGCGATGCTCATTCCACAAGCTCCAACAACGCCATGGAGGCGCCGTCGCCCTTGCGAGGATCCAGCTTGATCAGCCTGGTGTAGCCGCCTTCACGGGTCGCATACCGCTCGGCAAGCTCGTCGAACACCTTGCGCACCATGCGTTCGTCCGTCACGAACGTGAGCGCCTGGCGGCGGTGGCTCAGGGACTGCTTCTTGCCCATTGTGATGACCTTCTCCACCAGGCCCTGCACCTCCTTGGCCTTGGCCTCCGTGGTGCGGATGCGCTCGTGGCGGATGAGGTCCGTCACCTGGGTGCGGTACATCAGCATCCGCTGTCCCGTGGGTCGGCTCAGTTTTCGCCCGGAAACTCCGTGTCTCATATTCCCTCTACCGTTGCGGCCTCAACCCTGGTCTCGTCGTCGTCCTCCTCCTCGATGGCCTCTTCCTGCGGCTCGGCTAAAGCGCCGGCAGTCTCAGTTTCCCCATCATCGCTGAGGAATCCCAACTCCCGGAGCCTGGTGTTCAGCTCGTCCAGGGACTTGGCGCCGAAGTTGCGTATCTTGAGAAGCTCCGCCTCCTCAATGCCAAGCACCTGTCCAACCTTGTTGATGTTGCTCCGCTTGAGGCAGTTGAGGGTGCGGGACGACAGGTCCAGCTTCTCGATCGGTGTGTTGTACTGCTCCATCGGAATGGTGGCGGCGAAAGAAGGCCGGTCGACGGTGCCCTCGCCGGCCTTGTCTGCGTTGGCGAAGAGGAAGAACTTCTCCATGAGAAGCTCTGCGCCCTTCTTCACAGCCTCCACCGGGCTCACCGTGCCGTCAGTCCACACGTCCAGTATCAGGCGTTCGTAGTTGGTGACCTGACCCACGCGGGTGCTCTCCACCACGTAGTTGACCTTACGCACAGGGCTGAAGATTGCGTCTACGGGCAGCACGCCAATCGCCAGACCCTCCACGCGTCCGGCGGGTACGTAGCCCTTGCCCTGCTCCACGTTGAACTCGACGGACAGGAATCCCTCGTCCGACTCCATCGTGGCGAGGTGAAGCTCCGGGTTCACGATCTCGAAGTCTGCGGGCACGCTGATGTCGCCTGCCGTTATGGCTCCCTCCCGTGCGATCTCCAGGCGCAGCTTGCCCGGCCGATCTGCAAGGGCCTTCAGGCGGATCGCCTTGATGTTGACCAGGAGCTCGGTCACGTCCTCCTTCACGTGGGGGATGGTCGAGAACTCGTGGAGGACTCCTTCCAGCTTGACCCAGGTGACCGCCGTGCCGGGAATCGACGTGAGGAGCGCCCTGCGCATGGGGTTGCCCAGGGTGATCCCGTAGCCCGGCTCCAGGGGCTCCACGGAGAACTTCCCGTAGTTGTCCTGGGACTCCAGCACCCGAATCTCGGGCTTCGGAGCTTCATCCAGAATCACTCCTATGTAGACCATTTGAGTATCTCCTCCGCGCTATCTGGAGTAGTGCTCTACCACCAGCCTAACGTCAATTCCTGTGTCAATCTCGTCCGGTTCCGGGGCGGAAACCACGCGCCCGGCCATGTTCTCAGAGTCAAGGCTCAGCCAGTTCGGAAGCGGGCGCCTTGGGATGTCTTCCGACATCTGGGCGTAAATGCCGGTATCCCTGCTGGACTCCTTCCAGTTCACCACGTCGTCCACCTTCACGCGGTAGGAAGGGATGTCCACCTTGCGGCCGTTCACCATGATGTGGCCGTGCCTCACCAGTTGCCGCGCCTGGCTTCGGGAGTCGGCGAAGTTCAGCCGGTACGCCACGTTGTCCAGCCGCTCCTCCAGCAGCTGGAGCAGGTGCAGGCCGGTCATGCCCGGGCGGCGCTGCGCCTCCGCGAAGTACTTGCGGAACTGCTTCTCCATGACGCCGTAGATCTGGCGAGCCTTCTGTTTCTCCCTGAGCTGGACGCCCCAGTCGGACGTGCGCCGCCTGCGGAGCGTCTGGCTCCCCGGCGGCTTCCTGCGCTTGTCGACTGCGCATCTGGGGGTATAGCAGCGCTCCCCCTTGAGAAACAGCTTCACCCCGGCCCGGCGGCAAAGCCTGCAAACGGCGTCTGTATATCTTGCCATACTCTCTCCCCAAGCTCCTCTGGTACCCTGCCGGCGCAGCCTCCGTGCTGTCCCTGCCGGCGCGGGCGTCCTCCGGCCCCTAGACCCTCCTGCCCTTGGGCGGCCGGCAGCCGTTGTGTGGTATAGGAGTCACGTCCTTTATGGTAGTGATGTAAAGCCCTGCACTCTGAAGCGAGCGGATTGCCACCTCGCGCCCGGACCCCGGACCCTTCACGAACACCTCCACCTGCCTCAGGCCGTGCTCCATCGCGCGCCGTGCAGCGGCCTCCGCCGCGCGCTGCGCCGAGAATGCGGTGCCCTTGCGAGAGCCGCGGAATCCGGCCGCGCCGGAGCTACCCCACGCAAGGACGTTGCCCTGCAGGTCGGTCAGGCTGACTATGGTGTTGTTGAAGGTGGATTGGATGAAGACCTTCCCCTGGGGAACGAACTTCCTCTCCCGCCTTCTTGTCCTGGGTCTGCGTCTGCTGGTCATTGTCTGCTGCTACCTCCTGGTACCGGCGCGCCTGCGACCGGCGACGGTCTTGCGTGCGCCACGCTTGGTACGGGCGTTTGTCCTGGTGCGCTGTCCCCTCACGGGCAGGCCGCGGCGGTGCCGCACCCCACGGTACGAGCCGATGTCTATCAGCCTGCGAATGTTGCCGTTCACCTCGCGGCGAAGGTCGCCTTCAACCACGTACTCGCGGTCTATGGTCTCTCGAATGCGGGCCAGCTCGTCGTCGCTGAGGTCTCGGACGCGCGGATTGCCCTCCACACGGGCCTTCGTCACGACCTCCCGCGCGACCAGGGGGCCAACGCCGTATATGCGGCGCAGCGAGTAGTCCAGCCGCTGCCCGTCCGGTATGTCTATTCCGGCAACTCTGGCCATGGTCGTTCCTCGCTTCCTATCCCTGTCTCTGCTTGCACTTGGGATTCTCGCAGATAACCCTGACGATCCGCTCCCTGCGGATCACCTTGCACTTCTCGCATCTTGCCTTGACGGAGGCCTGAACCTTCATCACTCCTCGCTTTCACTTGAACCGGTACGTGATCCGGCCCCGGGTCAGGTCGTACGGCGAAAGCTCCACCAGCACCCTGTCTCCCGGCAGCACCCGGATGAAGTGTACCCTGATCTTGCCGGAGGCATGGGCCAATATTCGATGGCCGTTTGCCAGGTCCACCCAAAACATGGCGTTGGGCAGAGACTGGGCCACCGTTCCTTCCACCTCCAGGCCGGGTTTCTTAGGCATATTTGCTAGCAGCCCACCTTCCGGTTCGCTCACGCGTTGAAAAATACATTATAGCTGAGTAAGCACCTCCGCATCACCCTCCGTGATGAGCAGCGTCTTCTCAAAGTGGGCGGACAGGCTTCCGTCGGCGGTGACAACTGTCCAGTTGTCGTCCAGCACCTTGGTCCTCCAGCTTCCCACGTTCACCATCGGCTCTATGGCGATTGCCATGCCCTTCCTGAGCAGCGTGCCGGTGCCGGGCTCGCCGTAGTTCGGCACCTGCGGCTCCTCGTGCAGCGACCGGCCGATGCCGTGGCCCACGTACTCTCGCACTATGGAGTAGCCCTTGCCCTCCACGAACGACTGCACGGCCCAGCCTATGTCGCCCGTGCGTGCGCCATGTCTGGCGGCGGCTATGCCGCGTGCCAGAGCCTCACGCGTCACGTCCATCAACGCCTGGCTCTCGGCGGATATGTTGCCTACGCCTACGGTCAAAGCGGAGTCCCCGTTAAACCCTTCCACAATGGCTCCGCAGTCCACGCTTATAATGTCTCCGTCCAGCAACACCCTGTCCCCGGGTATGCCGTGGACTATCTCCTCGTTGACGGACGCGCAGACGGTGCGCGGGAAGCCCAGGTAGCCCAGGAACCCTGGCTTTGCGCCCAGCGAGCGTATCTCCTCGGCCGCAATGTCGTCCAGGTCCTGGGTGGTCATGCCCGGACGGACTGCCCTCGCCATCGCGTCGAGCGCCCTGGCGACGACGTAGCCCGCCTTGCGCATGGACTCGACCTCCCTGGGCGACTTCACGGTTATGCCGCGATTAGCGGTTGTTGGGCCTGAGAACAGCAACTCTCTTCCGGTATTCATGTGTATATCCTATGAGACCGCCTTGAGAAGCGACTCCCTAACCTCGTCTATGGTGCCCTCGCCGTCCACGTTCACGAAGCCGCTGGCCCCGCTGTAGAAGTCTATCAGCGGCGACGTCTGCTCCGAGAAGACGCGGATCCGGCGGCTGACGGCCTCAGGGGCGTCGTCCTCGCGCTGGTACAGCTCACCGTCGCACTCGTCACACTCGCCCGGCTTTGGGGGCGGTGAGTTCACCTCGTGGAACGGCTTCTGGCAGACGCGGCAAATCCACCGGCCACCCAGCCTGACTATGAGCTCTTTCTCGGATACGCTGATGTTCACCACCCGGTCGATGGCCTCGCCGCGCTTTTCGAGGGCGGCTGCGAGCGCCTGCGCCTGCTCCACGGTGCGCGGGAAGCCGTCCAGGACGTAGCCCGTGCTTGCGTCCTCTCGCCCGATGCGCTCCTCAATCATGCCTATGATCAGGTCGTCAGGCACCAGCAGTCCCTGCTGCATGTACCAGCGGGCCGTGTTGCCCAGCTCCGTGTTCCGCTCCTGGTTATCGCGCAGCAGGTCTCCCGACGATATGTGTACGATGCCCAGCGACTCCGACATAGTCTTGGCCTGAGTGCCCTTTCCCGCTCCCGGCGGGCCCAGTAGTACAATGCGCATCTCGATCTTCCCTACTTGATGAATCCCTCGTAGTTTCGCATGAGCAGCTGCGCCTCCAGCTGCCTCATGGTGTCCAGCGCCACTCCCACCATGATCAGCAGGCTGATCGACGGCAGTTGCAGCGCGCGGATGTTGGTCGCCAACGTGGCGATAAACGGTATCACCGCGACCAGGCCCAGGAACAGCGCGCCTCCCCACGTCACTCGAATGATGATGCGGTTCAGGTACTCCTCGGTTGACCGGCCAGGCCGGATGCCAGGTATGAACCCTCCGTTGCGCTGGAGGCTTTCAGCAAGGTTCTGCTGCCGGAACACGATAAGCGCGTAGAAGAAGGTGAACGCCACCACCAGCAGGAAGCTGAAGAAGTAGTAGAAGAACCCCGTGGGGTCGAACAGGCGCTGCACGAAGTCGGCCGCCCGGCTCATGAAGGACGCGCTGGCCGGGTCTATGAAGTAGCTGGCTACGACGCCCGGGAAAATCATTATGGAGAAGGCGAAGATGAGCGGAATCATGCCCGCCGAGTTCACCTTGATTGGCAGGTGCGTTGCCCCGCCCTGGCGGTACATCCGCCCGCCGCGGAACACGGCCCGGCCATACTGCACGGGTATACGCCTCTCGGCCTCCGTGAACATCACGATCAGGTAGACCATCAGCACCCCGATTATCACCAGCATACCCAGGCCGGCCACGTTGTCCCGCTCCAGGAAGCCCTGGCCGACTATCTGCGGCAGCGTGGCTACAATGCCCGCGAAGATGATGATGGAGATGCCGTTGCCTATGCCCTTCTCCGTTATCAGCTCTCCAATCCAGACCAGGAATACTGATCCCGCAGTCATGGTGATGATGATCGACATCGTGGGCAGGAGGTTGTCTCCGGACACGCCGATGCCACTGATGGCGCCGCCCTGCTGGAGCAGCGTCAGCTGGCCGAAGGCCTGGAGCGCCGCGATGGGCACCATGAAGTAGTGCGTAAGCTGGTTGATACGCTGCCGGCCAGCCTCGCCTTCACGACTGAGCTCCTTGAGCTGCGGGAACACGGGCACCATGAGCTGCATGATGATGGACGCCGTGATGTACGGGAACACGCCCAGCGCGACCACGCTCAGGCTCCGCAGCGCGCCACCGCTGAACACGTCTAGGAACCCGAACAGGTCGTTCTGGCGGAAGAAGTCGGCCAGCGCCTCCCTCTCAACGCCCGGGACCGGCACCTGCGCCAGGAACCGGAAGATGACCAGCATGGCGAACACGAACAGGAGCCGAGCCCTGAGCTCAGGCACCCGCATCGCGTCGACCACTGCCTGGAGGAGCCTGGGGGTACCCGACTCCGACCTGGCGGCCTGTCTCATCATTTCGTAATCTCCATTGCCACGCCGCCCGCGGCCTCAATCTTGCGCCGGGCCTCTGTGGAGAAGCGGTGCGCCGATACCGTGAGCGCGCGGTCGATTTCGCCGCGGCCCAACACCTTCACCGGCGTACCGCGGCCCCTGACCAGCCTGGCGTCCCTGAGCGCCTGAGGCGTGACCTCGGCATCGTGGTCAAAGCGCGCCGCCAGCTCGTCCACGTTGACCGTGGCGTACTCCACGCGGAAGATGTTGGTGAAGCCGCGCTGGGTGGGCAGCCGCTTCATCAGAGGCAGCTGTCCACCCTCGAAGCTGGGGCGCACGCCACCGCCAGAGCGGGACTTCTGGCCCTTCATGCCGCGGCCCGAGTAGGTGCCCTTGCTGCCGTTTCCGCGCCCGATTCGCTTGCGATTGCGCCGGGCGCCCTTTGGCGCTCTGAGCTCGTCCAGTCTCATTCTCCCTCCCGCCTGACCTGCACCAGGTGCCTCACCTTGTGCACCATGCCCATCACCACGGGGCTGTCTTCACGCTCAACCTCCTGGTTGAGACGCCTGAGTCCCAGGGCGCGGATCACCCGGCCCTGCTCCTTGGGATAGCCGATGGCGCTCTTCTTCCACGTTATGCGTATCTTGCTCACGACTAGATTCCTCGTCGAATGACCTGCTGGTCGTTACTCCGACGGCAGAGGCTGTCCCTTCCGTATAGCGACCTCGCGCTCCGGGTCCTTCAGCCGGGTCAGCCCGTCGATGGTGGCCCTCACCACGTTGATCGCGTTGGCGCTTCCCAGCGACTTCGTGAGAATGTCGCGTATGCCCGCCGATTCCACCACGGCTCGCACGGCGCCGCCCGCGATCACGCCCGTACCGGACGCCGCAGGCTTGAGCAACACGGAGGAGGCGCAGTGGCTGGCCATGATCTGGTGCGGGATGGTGGTGCCCTTCAGCGGCACGCTGACCAGGTTCTTGCGGGCGATTGTGGCCCCCTTGCGCACGGCGTCCGGCACGGCGTATGCCTTGCCCAGACCCATGCCCACGCGGCCCTCGCCGTCGCCGACCACAACCATCACGCTGAACCCACGGCGCCTTCCGCCCTTGACCACCTTGGTCACACGGCGTATCTTCACCACCCTCTCGGTGAGCTGCTGCTCGGACGGCTCAGCCCGCCCGCGTCCGTCAAACGACAGCGTCATCAGAACTCCAGTCCGGCCTCTCGCGCAGCCTCGGCGAACGCCTTGACCCGGCCGTGGTACTTGTAGCCTCCCTTGTCGAACACAACCTGCGCTATGCCCCGCTCCCTTGCCCTGCGTGCCAGCAGTGATCCAACCATCGTGGACACCGATGCCTTGGGCTGCGAGTCCTTGCCTGCCTTCACCTCAGCGTCCAGGCTGGAAGCAGCCGCGAGAGTGTGGCCCTGCGAGTCGTCTATGACCTGCGCGTAGATGTGGTTCAGGCTGCGGAACAGGGCGAGACGCGGCCGGTTGGCCGTGCCCTCCAGCTTTCGCCGAGTCCTCCGGTGGCGGACCACCCGCATGCTTCTTGAGTTCTTCACCACTGCCATGACTATGCCCTTCTACCCGCGGCCTTGCCCGGCTTCAGGCGGACCCTCTCGCCGGCGTATCGAATGCCCTTGCCAGTGTAGGCGTTGGGGCGGCGGACCCGCCTGATGCGCGCCGCCATCTCACCCACCACCTGCTTGTCCACACCGTCCACGTGTATGCGGTTGTTGCCCTCCACCACCAGCTCAACGCCCGGCAGCGGCGACAACTCCACGGTGTGGCTGTATCCCACCTGCAGCACGATGCCGTCGCCGGCCTGCTGCACGCGATAGCCCGCGCCCACCAGCTCCAGCGAGCGCCGGAAGCCTTCGCTCACGCCCGTCACCATGTTGGCCAGCAGCGCGCCGGTGAGGCCGTGGAGCGCACGGTGCTCGCGCTCGTCGGAGGGACGCTCGACTCTCAGCACGTCGCCGTCCCTGAGCACGGAGATGTCCGGGTGGAATGACCTCGTGAGTGTGCCGCGGCTGCCCGCGACCACCACGTTAGGGCCGTCTATGTCCACCCGCACGTCCGAAGGTATTGGTATTGGCTTTTTTCCTACTCTTGACATATCACTACCACAGATAGCAAATGAATTCGCCCCCGATCCCGCGGCGGCGGGCCTCAGAGCCCGTCATCACGCCCTGGGAGGTTGATATGATGGCCACGCCCATGCCGCCGTAGATGCGCGGTATCTGCTGCGCGCCCACGTACCGGCGAAGCCCCGGCTTGCTCACCCGCTTCAGCCCGGAGATCACCGGCACCTTCTTGTCGCGGTACTTCAGCCGCAGTCGAAGGGTGCGCTGCACGCCGCTCCTCAGGATCTCGAAGTCATCGATGAAGCCCTCTTCCTTCATGATGCGCGCCAGCGCCACCTTGGGGTTTGAGCCGGGCACAAGCACGGTGTCCCGGCGCACCATGGTGGCGTTCCTTATCCTGGTCAGCATGTCCGCTATGGGATCGGTGAGGTTCATCAGTCTACCAGCTTGCCTTTCTGATTCCCGTAATCTCGCCCTTCAGCGCCAGCTCGCGGAAGCATATCCTGCAAAGCCCAAAGTAGCGCATATAGGCCCGGGGCCTGCCGCAGAGGTAGCACCGGTTGCGGTGCCTCACCGAGAACTTCTTGGGCTTGCGCCACTTGGCTATCTGGGACGTCTTTGCCAACTTGATCCTTTCTTGTGCTGAGTCACGGCCTCGCGAATCTGCCTATGCGTTGCCGTCTCCTCCCGGTCCAGCCTGTTCACGGGTGAAGGGCATGCCCATCAGGTCCAACAGGCGCATGGCCTCCCGGTCAGTGCCGGCCGTGGTCACGATCGACACCTGCAGGCTGCGGATGCGATCGATCTGTCCGTAGTCGATCTCCGGGAATATCACCTGCTCCCGGATGCCCAGCGAGTAGTTGCCCCGCCCGTCGAACGCCCTGCGGGAAACGCCGCGGAAGTCTCGAATGCGGGGCAGGGACGCGTTCACGAGCCTGTCCATGAACTCGTACATGCGGTTGCCCCTCAGGGTGACGGCCACGCCTATCGGGTCGCCCTCCCTCAGCTTGAAGCCGGATATCGATCGCTTGGCGCGAGTGACCACGGGCTTCTGTCCGGTGATGAGCGAGAGGTCTCTTGTGACGCTCTCCATGGCGCGCGGGTTGGTCTTGGTCTCGCCAAGACCGACGTTGAGCACCACCTTCTCCAACCTGGGTATCTGCATGACGTTGCTATAGCCGAACTCCTGGTGGAGCGCACCCTTGACACTGGTACGGTACCGCTCCAGCAGACGGGGCAGTCGCTTGGCCGGAACTTCAGGCTCCGGCTCGGCGGCCGGCGCGGCCTCGACTACAGGCTCCTCCGGCGCAGCGGCTTCGGGGGCGGCCCTGCGCCTCGTCGTGCGAGTGCGGCGGGCCGGCGCTGCCTCCTCGGTCGCGGGAGCTTCCGCCTCCGCGGTTGCGGGGGCCTCAGCGGCGGGCGCTTCCGTTGCCGCAGCAGCGGCGCGAGGCTGCCGGGCGCGAGTCCGACGTGCAGGCGCGGGCGCTGCCTCCTCGGTTGCGGGAGCCTCAGCGGCGGGCGCTTCCGACGTCGCAGCGGCGCGAGGCTGTCGGGCGCGAGTTCGACGTGCAGGCGCGGGCGCTGCCTCCTCCGCTGCGGGAGCATCCGCGGCAGGCGCTTCCGACGCCGCAGCGGCGCGAGGCTGCCTGGCGCGAGTTCGACGCGCAGGCGCGGGCGCGACCTCCTCAGAAGCCGGAGCTTCGGCCTGTGCGGCCTCCGCTGCCGGTTCCTCGGCGGCCTTGGTACGCCTGGCTCGCGGTCTACGGGCCGGCGTCTTCGGAGTCGCCTCCACCTCAGGCGTGGCGGCGTCTTCCGTCGTCGACTCGGAGGCTTCCGGAGCCTTTTCGTCCTCTAGTCTATCACTTCCCCACATGCGTTACACACCCTAACTTTCCTGTTGTCCTCCATGAACCTGTGGCTTACCCTCACTGCTTTATCGCAGTGGGTGCAAACCAGCATCACCTTGGAGGACTTGAACGGCGCCTCCTGCTGGACAATGCCCGCCTGCCGGACGTTGGGGCGGGGCCGCACGTGTCGCTTGATCACGTTGGCGCCCTCCACAACCACCATGTCCTGCTTGGGGAAAATGTCCTGCACCTTCCCCCGCTTGCCCTTGTCCTTGCCGGTGATGACCTGCACCGTGTCCTCGCGCCTCAGCTTCATCACAGCACCTCCGGCGCAAGGGAAACGATGCGCATGAACGCTTTGTCCCTCAGCTCGCGGGCCACGGGGCCGAATATGCGAGTGCCGCGGGGGTTGAGGCTCTCCGTGAGCACCACCGCAGCATTCTCGTCGAAGCGTATGTAGGAGCCATCAGGCCGCCTGTGGGGCGCCGCCGTGCGAACCACGACCGCCCGGACCACCTCGCCCTTCTTGACGGCGGCGGCGGGCACAGCCTCCTTGACAGAGGCCACAATCACGTCTCCAACGCGGGCGTAACGCCTGCGGGTACCGCCGGGCACGTTGATGCACATGACCACCTTGGCCCCCGAGTTGTCGGCCACTGTCAGGCGAGAGAACACCTGTATCATGGCCGTTCCTCCTGCTCAGTCTCGCTCACAGGCTCCTCCTCGGACGGCTCCGCCTCCTCGACTGCGGGCTGCTCGTCCGTGACCGGCTCGTCATCCGACGCGTCCTCGTCCTCCAGGATCTCCATCACTTCGGCCATCGCCTCCGCGCTCTCGTCGTCGGCATCCGGCTCCACCTGCGGCATGTCCTGAATCTTCACGCCCGCTGCGGCGTCGCCTGCGGTGAGGAGGCCGGTCACTCTCCATCGCTTGGTCCGTGAAAGAGGCCGGGTCTCCATGATGTTCACCACGTCACCGATCTTGCAGCGGTTCTCCTCGTCGTGGGCGTGAAACTTGGTGACGCGCTTGACGGACTTCCCGTAGAGCGGATGCTTTTGCCTCCACTCCACGGCCACAACGACGGTCTTGTCCATCTTGTCGCTCACCACCCGGCCCACCCGGATCTTTCGCCGCCCTCTCACCATCTTACTTCTCCCTGATCCCGCGCTGTCTCATCACCGTCTTCAACTGCGCGACGGTCTTGCGGGCGTTTCGAAGCTCCTGCGGGTTGTTGAGCTGGCGCGTGCTCAGGCGGAAGCGAACGTTCATCATCTCCCTGTATGCGCCGTCCAGCTCCGTGTGGAGCTGGTCGTCCGTAAGGCTTCTTATCGCCGCAATGTCCATTGTTCGAATACCCTACTCGGCGGCCTGTTGGCCATCGCCCCTCGTAATCATTGCTGTGCTGACTGGCAGCTTCTGCGAGGCCAGCCTCAGCGCCTCCTGCGCCATCTCCTGCCGTATGCCCGCAACCTCGAAGAGGACGCGGCCGGGCCGTACCACGGCCACCCAGCGGTCGACGCTGCCCTTGCCGCTGCCCATGCGGGTCTCTGCAGGCTTGGACGTGACCGGCTTGTCCGGAAACACGCGGATCCAGACCTGCCCACCCCTGCGGAAGTGGCGCGTGATGGCGCGCCGGGCGGCCTCGATCTGCCGGGCCGTCACCCATGCCGCAGACGTGGCCTGGAGACCGAAGTCCCCAAAGGACACTTCGTTGCCCGTCTGCGCCGTGCCGGCGCGGCGGCCTCTATGTACCTTCCGAAACTTGGTTCTCTTCGGCTGCAGCATCCTGTGTCTCCTCCTGGCCTCCCACGGTGACCTCTATCAGCCGCATCTCCTCCGCGTCCGCCTCCGGCTCAACCTCCTTGGGTTCCGGCAAGACGTCTCCGAGGTAGACCCACACCTTCACTCCAATCCGTCCCATCGTGGTGCGCGCCTCCGCCAGGCCGTAGTCGATGTTGGCGCGCAGCGTGTGCAACGGCACTCGGCCCTGCATCACCTTCTCCCTGCGCGCGATCTCCACGCCTCCCAGGCGGCCGCTGCATATGACCTTTATGCCCAGCGCGCCGGCCTGCATGGCACGAGTGACCGACTGGTGCATCGCACGGCGGAAGGCCACGCGGCGCCCAAGCTGCTCCGCGATGCTCATGGCGACCAGCTGCGCGTCCAGCTCAGGCTGGCGAACCTCCTGCACGTTGAGCCGCGCACGCTTGTGGGACACCTCTTCCACGGCGCGCCTCACGCCCTCAACCCTCTGCCCGCCGCGACCGATGACAATGCCGGGCCTGGCCGAGTGTATGGTGACCACCAGCTCCTGGGGCCCTCTCTCCAGCTCGATCCTGGATATGCCGGCCTCAGGCAGACGGGACATGATTGCCTTGCGAATCCGCAGGTCCTCCTGGAGCAGTTCCCGGTACTGTCCGGGCCTGGCCGCGTACCACTTGGCCTGCCAGTCCTTAATCACGCCCAGGCGGAATCCCACCGGGTGAGTCTTCTGACCCATCAGGCCACCTCCTCATCTACCACAACTGTAACGTGGCTGGTGCGCTTGGAGATGCGGCTGGCCCTGCCCCGCGACCTGGCCCTGAACCTTCGGAGGGTGACGCCCGGGTCGGCGTGAATGGACACTATCCTCAGGTCTCCCTGCGACATGTAGTTGTTGTTCTCGGCGTTGTTGGCCGCTGACTTCACGACCTTGGCAACCTGACGCGCCGCGGGCGTGGGAAGGAAGGCCAGCACCTCAAGGGCGCGGTCCACCTTCTCACCCCGCACGGTGCTGAGCACCCTACGGATCTTCTTGGGAGAGACTGTGATGTTCTTTGCCACGGCTCTGACCGCCATTGCTTGACTCTACCTTCTCACCTGCGTGGTGCGCTCGGACTTGGAGGAGTGGCCCCGGAAGGTGCGCGTGGGCGCGAACTCTCCAAGCCGGTGGCCAACCATGTTCTCTGTCAGGAAGATGGGGATGTGCCTGCGCCCGTCGTGAACGGCAATGGTCATGCCGACCATTTCCGGCATGATCATGGACGCCCTTGACCACGTCCTGATGACGGTCTTGACCCCGCTCCTCTGCAGGGCTTCCACCTTCTTCATCAGCTTGGGGTGCACGTACGGCCCCTTCTTGATCGACCTGGACATGCCTTCTCCTACCTCCTGCGCCTCACTATCATGCTGTTGTCCTTGCCGCGCCGCCGCGTCCTGCGGCCAAGCGCGGGCTTGCCCCACGGCGTCTTCGGGCCGGGCATGCCTATGCCGGACCGACCCTCGCCACCGCCGTGCGGGTGATCGTTAGGATTCATCGCGGAGCCCCGCACCTGCGGCCTGCGCCCGATGTGGCGGTTCCGGCCCGCCTTGCCCAACTTGGTGTTCTTGTGGTCAACATTGCCCACCTGGCCCAGCGTGGCCATGCACTCCGGGTTCAGCCGTCGCACCTCGCCGGATGGCATACGAAGCAGCACGTGGCTCTCCTCGCGTGCGAGCACCTGCGCGGAGGTACCCGCGCCCCTGACCAGCTTTCCGCCACCGCCGGGGCGCATCTCCACGTTGTGGACGGTGCTGCCGGAGGGTATGAGGCGAAGCGGGAGTGCGTTGCCCACGCTGATTGCAGCGTTGGGGCCGGCCTGAATCGTTGCGCCGACTCGCAGTCCGTTGGGCGCAAGGCTGTATCGCTTGTCGCCGTCGGCATAGAACACGAGGGCGATGCGGGCCGAGCGGTTGGGATCGTACTCGATCGCCACAACGCGGCCGGGTACGCCCGTCTTGTCGCGCTTGAAGTCTATGATGCGCAGCCGCCGCTTGGAGCCTCCTCCGCGGTGACGCACGGTGAGCCGGCCCTGGGCGTTCCTGCCGCCCTTCTTGCGCAGGGGAGCCAGCAGGGAGCGCTCCGGCTTCTTCTTGGTAATCTCATCGAACGACGGCAGCACGACGCCGCGACGGCCGGGAGAGGTTGGCTTTACGTTCTTCAGCGGCACTTATGCACCCTCGAATATCTGTATCTTGTCGCCGGCCTTCAGGCTGACCACGGCCTTCTTCCAGGAAGGACGCTGGGTGAATCTCCTGCCGAACCGCTTGCGCTTGCCCTTGACCGTGATCACGTTCACGTCCGACACGCTTACGTTAAATGACCGCTCAACTGCGGTCTTTACCTGCGCCTTGTTGGCGCGAGGATCGACCTCAAAGGCGTACTTGTTCTGCGCGTCCTGCAGGATGGTGTTCTTCTCCGTGATGAGCGGCCTGCGAAGGACCTGGAATACGTGCAGCGTCATGGCGTCACTCCTCCCGCTCCTCGTCAGACTCTTCAGCCTGCGCCTCCTCGGCTGCTTCCGCCTCCGCGACTGCCTCCTCCGGCGCCTCGTCCACGACCGGCTCCATTTCGTCATCCATCACGGCTGGAAGGATATCTAGTGCCCACAGCGACTCCGCACGTCTGACCGCGTCCTCCGTCATCACCACTCGGTCGTGGTGGAGCAGGTCAAGCGCGTTGATCTGGGGCGCCGGGAGTGTCTTCACACGCTCCAGGTTCCTCGCCGAGACTATGACGTCCCTCTGAGGCGCGGATGTCACGATGAGTACGGGCGACGTAATGCCCAGGTTGGACAGCAGTCTGGTCATCTCTTTGGTCTTGGCCTGGGACAACTGAATGTCCTTCACAATCAATAGCTTCTCGTCTCGCGCCTTCTGTGAGAGGATGCAGCGGATGGCCCCGCGGTTCATCTTCTTGGGAATGCGCTGCGTGTAGTCCCGCGGGTGAGGCCCGAACACCACGCCACCACCCCGCCACTGGGGAGAGCGCGTGCTGCCTTGCCTGGCGCGGCCGGTGTGCTTCTGACGCCAGGGCTTGGAGCCTCCGCCGGACACCATGCCGCGAGTCTTCGTCGCAGAGGTGCCCTGCCGTGCGTTGGCCATGTGCGACACGGCCACCTGGTGCACCAGCGCCTGGTTCATGGGCACGCCGAACAGGCCGTCGCTGACCTCTATGGCGTCAACGGCCTTGCCCGCGGAGTCGCACATCGGCAAC
Source organism: Dehalococcoidia bacterium (assembly GCA_034423135.1). Taxonomy (GTDB): domain Bacteria; phylum Chloroflexota; class Dehalococcoidia; order Lucifugimonadales; family UBA2985; genus JAPPHY01. Next base: position 36,321 of record DAOUJC010000022.1, read on the forward strand.
CGCATGATTACGACTTCCTCCTAGGCTCGCGTATCAGCACCAGGCCGTTCCTGGCGCCGGGGACCGAGCCCCTGACCATCACGAGGTTGCGCTCCGCGTCCACGTGCACAACCTGCAGGTTCGTGGACGTGACCTTTCGGTTCCCCATGTGACCGGCCATCTTGGTGCCCTTCCAGACCCTGCCTGGCGAGGTACCGGCTCCCACTGAGCCGGGCGCCCTGCCGCGGTCCGACTGGCCGTGCGTCTTTGGCCCGCCGCCGAAGTTGTGGCGCTTCATGCCGCCTGCAAACCCTCGGCCCTTGGACACGCCTTCCACGCACACAATGTCGCCGGGTTCGAAGATTGTCACGTCGATTCTCTGGCCGACCTGGGAGTCACCCAGCTCGTCCATCCTCAGCTCGCGCAGGTGGCGCATGGGAGCTATGCGCTTCACGTGGCCCGCCTCAGGCTCGTTGAGCTTGCGCGACTCCTCATAGCCTATCTGCACGGCCTGGTAGCCGTTGCGCTGCCTGGTCTTCACCTGGGTCACCACGCAGGGGCCGGCCTCCAGCACGCTGACGGCCTCAACAACCCCGTCCTCCATGAAGAGGCGGGTCATGCCCTGCTTTCGTCCCAGTATGCCTTTCATTAGTCTGCCCTGAGTCCTCTAGGTCTTGATGGCGATGTCCACGCCCGCCGGCACGCTGAGCCGCGTGAGGGCGTCGATCGTCTTTGGGCTGGGGTCGAGTATGTCGATGAGGCGCTTGTGGGACCGGAGCTCGAAGTGCTCCCGCGAGTCCTTGTCGATGTGGGGCGAACGTATCACGCAGAAGCGCTTGATGGACGTGGGCATGGGCACAGGCCCGGCCACGCCGGCGCCGGTGCGTTCCGCCGCCTCCACTATCTGGGCAGCGGAAACGTCCAGCACCTTGTGGTCAAACGCCCTGAGCACTATGCGTATCTTCTGCTGCGGCACGTCTTCCCCCTTACACCTTCACCAGTTCCTGGGTCACGCCCTGCGGAACCTCGTCGTAGTGGCTGAACTCCATGGACTGGCTGGCCCTCCCCTGTGTGAGAGAGCGGAGAGTGGTGATGTATCCGAAAGTCTCCGCAAGAGGCACAGAGGCCCGCACAATCTGCACGTCCTCCTGCCCCTCTATGCTGCGAATGCGAGAGCGACGGCCGCCCAGGTCGCTGAGCACCTCGCCGAGAAACTCACCCGGCGTCACCACCTCGATCTCCATGACAGGCTCTAGGAGCACGGCGGAGGCCCGCCTCACTCCTTCCTTCACGGCCAGCGATCCGGCCATCTTGAATGCCATCTCAGAGGAGTCAACCGGGTGGAAGCTGCCGTCCACCAGTGTGACCTTCACGTCCACAAGGGGGTAACCGGCCATGACGCCGGTTTCCAGAGCCTCGCGCGCGCCCTTCTCCACCGCGGGGATGTACTCGCGGGGGATTGCCGCGCCAACGATCTTGTCCTCGAACTGAACGCCCTGGTTCCGCTCCAGCGGCTCGATCTCCAGCCAGACGTGGCCGTACTGGCCGTGGCCGCCGGTCTGGCGCACGAACCTGCCCTCCGCGCGGGCGGCGCGGGTGATGGCCTCGCGGTACGAGACCTTCGGCCGGCCTATGTTGGCAGCAACCTGGAACTCCCGCCTCAGCCGCTCCACCAGCACCTCCAGGTGCAGCTCTCCCATGCCGGCCATGATGGTCTGGCCTGTCTCGTTGTCCACGCTTGTGCGGAAGGTGGGATCCTCCTCGGACAGCTTGATGAGCGAGTCGATCAGCTTGTCCTGGTCCATCCTGGACCGGGGCTCGATGGCCACGGACACCACCGGCTCCGGGAAGCGTATCGATTCAAGTACTACGGGCGACCCCTCTATGCAGATGGTGTCGCCCGTGAATGTGTTCTTCAGTCCCACCGCGGCTGCGATATTGCCCGCCGATACCACCTCCGTCTCCTCCCTGCGGTTGGCATGCATGCTGAGCACACGGCCCAGACGCTCGCGCATGCCCTTCGTGGAGTTGTAGACGGATGCGCCGGACTTGGCGCGGCCGGAGTAGACCCTCAGATAGACCAGCCGCCCAACGTGTGGGTCGGTCATCACCTTGAAGGCAAGCGCCGAGAATGACGAGTCCTCGTCGGGCTCCACGATGACCTCTTCGTCGCTGCCGGGGCGCGTGCCGTTGACGGCCGGAACGTCCAGCGGCGACGGCAGATAGTAGCAGATGGCGTCCATCATTGCCTGGATGCCCTTGTTGCGAAGTGCGCTGCCGCACAGCACGGGGACTAGGGCGTTGCTGATGGTTGCTCTACGCAGCGCCGCCCGAATCTCCTCCGTGGTGATAGGCTCCTCCTCCAGGTACTTGTTCATCAGAATGTCGTCGGTCTCGGCCACCTTCTCCACCAGGCGGTCGCGGTAGTTGCGGACCTCCTCCTCCATCTCCGGCGGCACGCACGACTCCTCCGGCACGTAGCCCCCGTTCTCCGGAAACATGTAGGCCGTCTCCTCCAGCAGGTCGACCACGCCCCTGAACGAGTCCTCCTCCCCAACTGGCAGTTGAACAGCCACGGGATTGGTGCGGAAGCGGTGCGCGATCATGTCCATGGTGCGTTGGAAGCCCGCGCCCACCCTGTCCATCTTGTTGATGAAGCAGATGCGGGGCACGCGGTAGCGGTCGGCCTGGCGCCACACGGTCTCGGACTGCGGCTGCACGCCGGCCACCGCGTCGAACACCACAACGCCGCCGTCCAGCACGCGCAGGCTTCGCTCCACCTCCGCGGTGAAGTCGACGTGGCCAGGCGTGTCGATGATGTTGATGCGGTGGTCACGCCACTCGCAGGTCGTGGCCGCGGCGGTTATGGTGATGCCGCGCTCGCGCTCCTGGGACATCCAGTCCATGACGGTGTTGCCCTGGTCCACGTCGCCCATCTTGTACGTGCGGCCAGAGAAGAAGAGCACCCTCTCCGTGACGGTGGTCTTCCCAGCATCTATATGAGCAATAAAGCCTATATTCCGTATTCGATCCACGGGAAATCTCTCCAACCGGGTGCAGCCGGACGAGCTATCGACCGGCCGGGTCTGGTATCACCACCGGTAATGCACGAAGGCCCTGTTGGCTTCTGCCATGCGATGGGTTTCCTCTCTCCTTCTCACTGCTGCTCCCTGCCCCCGGGAAGCCTCCTGTAGCTCCAGGGCCAGCCGCTCCGCCATGGGACGACCCGTTCTGGCGCGGCTTGCCCTTAGGAGCCACCGCATGGCCAGCGACTGCTGCCGGTTGCTCCTGACCTCGATGGGCACCTGGTATGTAGCGCCACCCACTCGCCTGGGCTTCACCTCAAGCTGCGGCGTGGCGTTCCTGAGCGCCTGGTTGAAGGTCTCCAGCGGGTCGCGGGAGCTCTCCTTCTGTACCAGGTCCAGTGCGTCGTAAACGATCCGTTGCGCCACGGACTTCTTGCCCCGCGTCATGACCCGGTTGATGAAACCCGCCAGGTACACGCTGTTGTACTTGGGGTCCGGGGCAATCTCCCGTCTGGTGGCGCGTCTGCGGCGGGTCATGCTGCTACCTACCCGGCCTCTGCGACTGCTTGGTGCCGTACTTGCTCCGGCCTCGCTTGCGGTCCGCCACGCCGGTGCAGTCCAGCGCACCCCTGACGATGTGATACCGCACGCCGGGCAGGTCCTTCACCCTGCCGCCACGAATGAGCACCACGGAGTGCTCCTGGAGCGTATGACCCTCGCCAGGAATGTAGGCCGTGACCTCCATGCCGTTGGCCAGGCGCACGCGGCCCACCTTCCGCAGCGCGGAGTTGGGCTTCTTGGGCGTGACAGTGCGAACCTGCACGCAGACGCCCCGCTTTTGCGGCGATCCGCCCGTGCGAGTCACGCGGTTCTTCAGCGAGTTGAAGCCATAGCGAAGCGCCGGGGCCTTGGTCTTCTTGACGACCTTGACCCTTGGCTTTCTGACCAACTGGTTCACCGTTGGCATGCCTTTACGCTCCTGACACTAAGTCACCTACGCTCCGGGACTTCCCCTGAGCGCCAAATAGTGACTTTATCGCCGCCAAGCAGATTTGTCAACCTTTGAGATTGGCTCAACTGGGGATTCTCAAGGCATCACACCGCCACCCATTGCCAATCTGGCAGAGCCACACCCAATTCTCTGCGCCTCCGTTCACGAATCAAAGCTGCCCAGAGTGATCACCACCCGGCGGGTTTGACGATCTCTCCCCTCTCATCCCTTATTCGATCCGGAAATTGGCTCTGCAGCAGATGGCTCCTGCGTAGACGTCTTACGTAGGTTGCTGCGCTGGATAGCCTCCGAGGACTCTCTCGTCCGGGGTCTGGATTCACCAAGCTAACCTTTAGCTGCAGATGGTTCTTGACTATAGACATTGCACCCGCGAGATCGGCGTCATTTGACAAGACCACAGCATGGTTGAAGTTCCCAACGAATCCGTCGAAAACCAGTTGCACTGCCAGATTTACGTCCGTTCCCTTCTCCTCCGTCCGCAGAACCTCAGCATATTGCAGCGGGCTAGTATCTGCCAAAGGCATAGTCCTGCGGTGAGATGTGAAATAGCCGAGATGGACTTCCAGCTCCGGAATGGTTCTCAATGCCCTCAGGTAGGTCTGCTGGCGCTGCCTCTGTGCCTCATTCCCAAGACGGCTGGACAGATGGGCCGTGAAGTAGTGGATTCTCTGTATCGCGTCTTGGGGAAACAGCGACCTCGAAAGCGCCCGCAAGTCAATCCATTTCAGGCCAAGCGGTTTCGCGGCTCGATAGTACAGGTTAAAGCCGTCAATATAGACGTAAGTGGCCAAGGGGTGCTGCATGATTAGACAGAGACCGCTCTTTCGAGCGGTCTCAACCCTAGTGCCGAAGAACTAGGGGCTGTATGTCGTTAACTCTAGCGGGCTACGTCAATAGTGTCAACACTCACGCAGGCCACCACGGCCACTCTGGTCGGGGTGGGCGGATTTGAACCGCCGACCTCCTGGTCCCAAACCAGGCGCGCTGCCGCTGCGCTACACCCCGCCGCTCCATCATAGGTTAGCCCCCTCGCGCGGTCAAGCTGGCGCACTCGTGGTATACTACAGGCACTGAGCGCGCACGGCGCATGTGCCGAGTACGCGTTTCGCAGCCGCGACGGCTGTCTCGCGGCCATCCTGAGTGAGCAAGGAGGAAGGAGACGGGTTCATGGTGAATCATTGGTGGTATCGCCTGGCGATAGCTCCACTCGCCGGGCTGGGAGGATGGTGGCTGGCAATACTTGCAGGGAGCCTGACCAACAGCGTGTGGTCTCCAATCTGGGGCGTCGGTGGCGTGGCGACCGGGGCATTCGTCGGAATACTAGTTGCTCCTTATATTGTCCCCCTGGTTCTGGTGCCATTCGCCCCGCTAGGCAGGTCCGTCTCAAGCATCTCGTTCTCCACGCTGGTATCCGGCACGGCCGGCCTCGTGGTGGGCCTCACCATCGCGGCGCTCCTCTCGGTGCCCATCTCACGCCTGCCGGAGTGGCCGGGCGTGGTCGTTCCCGTGGCTCTCACAGTAGTCCTGGGCCTCGCGGGCCTGGCAGTTGGAGTGGCCCGGGAGCGCGACGTCTCCCACCTCTTGCCTGAGCGAGCGCGCCGCGCCGAGGGTTCCGGCAGGGCCGCGTCCAGCGGACGGGTCCTTATGGACACCAGCGCCATCATCGACGGAAGGATCGCGGACATCAGCAAGACCGGTTTCGTGCAGGGAACGATGGTCATTCCCCGCTTCATCCTGGACGAGCTCAGGCACGTCGCCGACTCCAGCGACTCGCTCAAGCGGGCCCGCGGTCGGCGCGGCCTGGAGATTCTGAACAAGCTGCGCAACGAGGCAGAGATTCCTATCCAGATCATGGACGTGGACTACCACGACGGCTCGGAGGTGGACGGCAAGCTGGTCCGGCTGGCCAGGAACCTCAACGCGCAGATCATGACCACGGACTTCAACCTCAACCGAGTCGCAGAGCTCCAGGGCGTGCGCGTCCTCAACGTCAACGAGCTGGCAAACGCCCTCAAGCCCGTGGTGCTTCCCGGTGAGGAGATGATGGTGCGCATCATCCAGGAGGGCAAGGAGTCCGGCCAGGGCGTGGGCTTCCTGGACGATGGCACAATGGTGGTGGTGGAAGGCGGGAGGAAGCACATCAATACCCACCTGGACGTGTCCATAACCCGCGTCCTCCAGACCGCAGCCGGTCGCATCATATTCGCGCAGCCGCAGGCGGGCTAGCCGTGGCTACGGGCCGCGCCGGGCCGCCCGCGGGCGCAGCCGATGCCGCCCGCGCAGGCGTGGTCATCGTGGCCGCAGGCAGCGGCCGCCGCATGGCCGGCGACGACGGCCTACCGGTCGACAAGGTGTTCCTGCCGCTGTTGGGCCGGCCCCTGCTCGCACACACGGTCTCTGCGTTCGAGGCGTGCCCTGCGGTAACCGAGATCGTCCTTGTGCTGGGCGAGCACAACATCGAGAAGGGGCGCGAGCTGGCCGACCGTGAGAGTTGGAGCAAGCTGACGCACATCTGCCTTGGCGGCGAGCGGCGGCAGGACTCGGTGAAAGCGGGCATCGAGCGTCTCAAACGCTGCGAGTGGGTCATGGTCCACGACGGCGCAAGGCCATGCGTAACCGCGGAGATCGTGGAGGCCGGCTTGGCATGCGCACGGGAGACCGGCGCAGCCGTTCCGGTCGTCCCGCTCAGCGACACCGTAAAGCGCCTGGACACGCATGGCTCCATAGTGGAGACGCCTCCTAGAAGCGAGCTGTGGGCCGTGCAGACGCCGCAGGTCTTCCGAGCCGACCTGCTCCGCCACGCCTACAACCTCAGCCTGGACGGCGCCACGGACGATGCTTCGCTGGTGGAGCGTATGGGACGCGCGGTGGGCACGTTCCCCGGCTCGACGGAGAACATCAAGGTGACCACGCAGGTCGATATGCTGCTGGCGGAGGCAATACTCTCGGCCCGGACCGGCGCCTCAGCCCGCTCCTCAAATGCCGCGGCACGGAGCAACGCTTGAGCGTCCGCACGGGCATCGGACTGGACGCGCACAGGCTGGAGCAGGGCGTGCCTCTGTGGCTCGGCGGCGTGCGCATCGACTACCATTCCGGCCTGGCAGGCCACAGCGACGGCGACTCGTTGATCCACGCAATAGTGGACGCCATGCTGGGCGCCGCAGCCCTCGGCGACATCGGCGCGCACTTCCCGTCCAGCGACGAGCGCTTCCGCGGCGCGTCCAGCCTCATATTCCTGGCACACGCAGCACAGCTCCTCGCGAATCAAGGGTGGCGTGTGTCAAACCTCGATGCTACAATAATCGCCGAACGCCCAAGGCTGGCGCCCTACTCCAGGAGCATGCGTGAGACCATCGCCGGCTGCCTGGGACTGACACCTGAGCAGGTGAGCGTGAAGAGCACAACCACGGACGGCATGGGATTCGCAGGCCGCGGCGAAGGCATCGCAGTTCTGGCCATCGCCACAATCGAGGACGGCGCATGAGACTCTACGACACGCTGTCCGGCGAGAAGCGTGAGTTCATACCTCGCTCGGACGAAGTCACGATGTACGTCTGCGGCCCCAACCTGTACGGCCCCTGCCACATCGGCCACGCGCTCTCCTACCTCTTCTTCGATGTGCTGCGCCGCTACCTCGAATACCGTGGACACAAGGTGCGCCAGATCCAGAACTTCACTGACATCGAGGACCGCATAATTCAGGTGGCGCAGGACGACGGCACCACCATCGGCGCTCTCTCAGAGCAGTACATCGCCCGGTTTCTGGAGGAGATGGAGGCGCTGGGCGTGCAGCCCGCCCACGAGTACCCGCGAGCAACTGACTACATCGAGCGCATGACCGAGATCATCACCGACCTCATCGACCGGGGTCACGCCTACGAGGTGGAGGGCGACGTCTACTTCAGGGTTCGAGGCTTCGAGAGCTACGGCCGCCTCTCGCGGCGACCGATGGAGGAGATGCGGGCAGGCTCACGCATAGATATAGACCCTCGCAAGGAAGACCCCATGGACTTCGCCCTGTGGAAGGCATCCAAGGAGGGCGAGCCTTCATGGCCCACGCCATGGGGCCCCGGACGCCCCGGCTGGCACATCGAGTGCACCGCCATGTCGCTCAGCCTGCTCGGCGAACAGATAGACATCCACGGCGGCGGGCAGGACGTCATCTTCCCCCACCACGAGAACGAGATAGCCCAGTCGGAGACGTACACCGGCCTCTCGCCTTTCGTCCAGTTCTGGGTGCACAACGGGCTGCTCCGCCTCTCCGAGGACGACACCGAGAAGATGTCGCGCCACGTCGGCAACTTCATAAGCTGCCGCGACGCCCTCGCCCAGCACAACCCGGACACGCTCCGCCTCTACTTCTTCTCGTCCCACTACCGCAGCCCGCTCACCTTCTCCGACGAAGGCGTGGCAGCGGCGGACAGAGCGCTGGAGCGGCTCCGCAACGCACTCCGACCCGCGCCAGAGGCTGACGGCGCCGATTCTGTGGACGCGTCCGCGTTCCGCGACCGCTTCATCGCCGCCATGGACGACGACCTCAACACGCCCCAGGCTCTCGCCGCCATGTTCGATATGGCGCGCGAGATCAACCGGCGTCGGGAAGCGGGAAACTCCGTGAGCAGCGCTCAGACAACCCTCCGCGAGCTGGCCTCCGTGCTCGGCCTGACCATGCGTGAACCGGCGGGCGAGGATCGCAACGACGCCCACCCGTTCATCGACCTGCTGGTGCAGACCCGCGAGCGGCTGCGCGCAGAACGCAACTTCCAACTGGGCGACTCCATACGAACCCAGCTGGATGAGCTGGGAGTGTCCCTGGAGGACACGCCGGATGGCACAAAGTGGCGATTCAAGAGCCTCCGTTAGCCCGCCCTCGCACGGCCTGTCAGTCATGAGCAGCCCACCGCAGGACGCCGCGTCCGTCCACACACCCGTGGTTGAGGCGATCGGCGGGATCGTAGGGGCTGAGAACGTGCTGGTGGACGGCCCCTCGCTCAACTACTACTCCGTGGACGCACTTGGCCGGTGGCGAGGCGGCGCGCCGGACCCGCAGGCGCCGCGGGTTTTTGCCGTTGCGCGTCCAGGCTCCACCGCGCAGGTCGCGGAGCTTGTGAAGCTGGCAAACCGGGAGGGCTTCGCCCTGGTGCCCTTCGGCGGCGGCACAGGAGTCGCAGGCGCCATCACGCCACTGCAGGGCGGCGTTGCCGTGGACATGTGCCGCATGAACCGCATCCTCAGCGTGGACGCCGCGGCTCGGACGGCCACCGCGGAGGCAGGCGTGGTGCTGAGCGACCTGAACGATGCGTTGGCCCGCGACGGTCTATTCATAGGACACGATCCGTATTCGGTGCCGATTGCCACCATCGGAGGCACAATATCCACCAACGGCGTCGGATATCGCGCCGCACGGTACGGCTCAATGGGCGAGCAGGTGCTGGGGCTGGAGGTGGTGCTGCCGACGGGCGACACCATACGCACACGCGCCGTGCCCAAGACCTCGGCTGGGCCGGCGCTCCACCACCTGTTCATCGGCGCGGAGGGTGTCTTCGGCGTCATCACGCAGGCCACGCTCAGGGTGTTCCGCGAACCGGAGGCGCGCGAGTTTCGATGCTTCGACTTTCCGACTTTCGAGGACGGCTACAACGCCATGCTGGAGATGTTCGCCATCGGTCTACGGCCTGCGCTCGTTGACCTCACCGAGGAACCGGACGACTCGCGAGTCGGCGCTCCTAGCCGCACTCCGCTGTTCAAGACCTGGCTGTACATGGTGTTCGAAGGGTACGCGGAGGAGGTGGAGGCTCAGGTAGCCCGCGCCGCGCGCATTTGCAGTGCCTGCCGCGGCAGCGACATCGGCCCTGAGCCTGCGCTTGAGTACTGGGCCAGACGCCACGACTCGGCCTACCGCTACAAGGAGCGGTTCCTGGACGCGCCCGTGCAGGTGCGCCCTGCAAGCAGGGGTTGGCCCCGCACCAGCGCCTACCCGCATGTCGCCATTCCGGCCTCGTGCGTGCCGGAGTACCGCCGCCGATGCCAGCAGATCGCCGACCGCGCCGGGCTCCAGATTCGCGAGTACGCACTGTGGACACAGCCTGAGCTGTTCTCCGTGGTGCTGGTGGACGTCGGCCTCGAAGAGAACGGAACCGGTGGCAGGCTCGACGAGGCGGTCGACGAGGTGCTGTCGCTGGCGCAGGACATGGGTGGCTCGATGGAGTACGTGCACGGCGTCGGCACGAGGCTGTCGCACCTCATGGGCCGCGAGCTCGGCGACGGGATGCACACGCTGCGGGAGCTCAAGCGCGTCCTGGACCCTCGCGGCATAATGAACCCTGGAAGACTGGGGCTTTAGGAGGCACTCATGGGCTCACTGGTCCAGAAGCTTGCGGCCTTTCTGATAATCAGCGGCGCACTTGTCATTGTGGGCTATGGCGCCTACAACATCTTTCCTGCGCTGGTCGGCGCGGATGACATACCGCTGATCATCAGGCTGGCTGTTACCGCCATCGCAATCGGCTTTACGATACTCTTTTGCTACGTAGTCGTGGACAGGATCCGCACGAGCAAGAGCGAGCGGTTCGAGGAGGTTGACCGATGATTCTGGTGAGCACCGACGATATCGAGGGCGAGAGCATCGAGCGGGTGCTTGGCCTGGTGAGAGGAAGCACCGTCCGCGCAAGGCACGTGGGGCGGGACATCATGGCCGGGCTGCGCAACGTTGTTGGAGGAGAGATCGAGGAGTACACGAGGCTGCTCTCCGAGGCCCGTCAGATGGCTGTCAGCCGGATGACGCGTGAGGCGGAGGAGATGGGCGCGAATGCCATTGTAGGCGTGCGATTCATGACCTCGGCAATCATGGGCGGCGCGTCGGAGATACTGGTCTACGGCACGGCAGTGGTGCTGACTGAGAGGGCGGCGGAATAGGCCGGGGGAGACCCGCCCGCTCACTTGGTTCGACGGGGCTCACCATGAGCGGGCTACCGTGTCCAGTCCACTCGCCCTGAGCGTGTCGAAGGGAATGAGCGGACGGCAGTAGCATACCAGTGCCCGCTCAAATGCTTCGACGGGGCTCACGATGAGCGGGCTACCTTCCAGTCACCCCCATCCAACCTTCCCCCATCAAGGGGGAAGGCTCTTGCGCCGCCCCCCTACAGCGTAACCACCACGGACTCCCCAACGCCCACGCCCAGCGCATCGGCGGCGCTGCCGTCACGCGCTGCAATCTCCAGGCTGCCGCCGCTGCCGGTGATCGCCAGTAGCTCGCCGCCCTCAGCGTAGGAGCGGCTGATCCCGCGAACGCGGCTACCGCCCACCGTCACCCCCACGTCTCGCCCCGCGATGGCCGCTCCTTCAATCGTCGTCACCAGGTTGCCGAACCTGTCCACGTGCGCCACGTGTCCTGCAATCTCATCGCCGCGCCGGCGCGGATGCGGGATGCTGAGGCACGTCAACGACTCGACAGGTTCGCCCACATCCGCAGGCGGCAGGCCCAGCGACAGGTGGGCCGCCACGGGCGAGAACACGTCCCTTCCGTGGAACGTGTCGCTGACCGGCTTGCGCCACAGCGCCTCGTTGGAGAGCCGGTAGGCGGCGCACCCGGCGGGCACGGGCATCGACACGGCCTGCAGGAAGCCTGCGTCGGCGATGGCCCCCTCGTACTCCGTCGCCTCCCTCACCGCGTAGGTGAGCAGGCCGTTGTCCGGCGCCAGGAAACGGCCCTCCATCGTCACCAGGAGGACAGCGCTGCGGTCGCTGCCCACGCCCGGATCGACGACTGCTACGTGCACTGCGTCCGGCGCGAATACCCTGAACGCGCGGCCAAGCACCACCGCTGCCTCCGCGACGGCCTGCGGCGCCACCTCGTGCGTGATATCGACGATAGTGGCCCGCGGATTCAGGCGGAGGATGACCGCCTTCATCTCCGCGACGTAGGAATCGCGCGTTCCGAAGTCGGTGAGGAGGGTGATCACGGGGTGGCCTCTCCAGCGGCCGCGGGCGCTCAGAATATGAACGGGGGTCGCACGGCGCTGAGAATCGCCAGAAGCGTGAACACGACCGCCAGCGCGATCGTGAGCTGGAACAGCGTCTTCTCCACTCCGCGGCGCGTGCGGAACGAAGCCTGCGCCGTACCGAAGAATCCCGAACCCTGACCCCTGACCTGAATCAGGATGATGGCCACCAGAAGTATGGAAACCAGTATAGTTGCGGTCTGAAAGAATGCGTCCATTATCCCTTAGCTCCGGCCTTCAGGTTCTCCTCCAGGAGTCTGGTCACGGATGCGGGGTTGGCCCTGCCCCGCGTCTCCTTCATCACCTGACCCAAGAGGAACTTGATTGCGGTCTCCTTGCCTCCAAGGTAGTCCTGCACAGCCTGCTCGTTGCTGCGAATTACCATGTCCACAGCCTCGATCAGCTGCGCGTCGTCGTTCAGCCGCGTAAGTCCCTGCTCCTCGGCGATGACCATCGCGCCGCGTCCCGACCTGAACATCTCCTCGAACACGGCCTTGGCCGCCGGGCCGCTGATCACGCCCGAGTCGATCAGGTCGGTGAAGTCGCGCAGGGCCTGCGCACTGATCAGCGACTCCTCAAGCTCAATGCCGGATGCGTTGAGCAGGCCGGCCATGTCGCCCATCATCCAGTTGGCGATCGCCTTGGCCTTGGCGGACAGAGAGTCCTGCCTTGAACCGCCCGCGCCCAGGCTCTCCTCGAAGTAGTCCGCCGTATTCTTCGTGGCGGTCAGCAGGCCCGCATCGTACGCGGACAGGCCGTACTCGCTCACGAACCGGTCGCGGCGCGCGCCCGGCAGCTCCGGCAGGCACGACTTCAGATCCTCCACCCACTCCCGGCTGACCGACAGTGGCGGCAGGTCCGGCTCCGGGAAATAGCGGTAGTCGTGCGCGAACTCCTTGGTGCGCTGCGGCATGGTCACGCCGCGCTCCTCAACCCAGCCACGGGTCTCCTGCACGACGCGACCGCCCTCCTCGACTACCCTCGTCTGCCGCTCCACCTCATACTCCAAGGCGCGAAAGACGGCGCGTAGGCTGTTCATGTTCTTGATCTCGGTGCGAGTGAACAGCTCGGTGCTGCCCGCGGGGCGAATGCTCACGTTGGCGTCGCACCGGAAGCTGCCGTCCTCCATGTTGCCCGTGGACACGCCCAGGTACTGCAGGATGGCGCGCAGGTTCATCAGGTACTGCCGCGCCTCCTCCGGCGAGCGCATGTCCGGCTCGCTCACGGTCTCCATTAGCGGTATGCCGGACCGGTTCACGTCGACGAGGCTGTAGCCTTCGCCGCCGGCATCCTGGCGGTGCTGCAGCTTGGCCACGTCCTCCTCCAGGTGCACCCGGGCGATCCTGATGCGCTTGCGCTCCCCGTCCACGTCGATTGTGAGCCAGCCGTCTGAGGCGATGGGCTCGTCGTATTGCGAGATTTGGTAGCCCTTCATCAGGTCCGGGTACGGGTAGTTCTTGCGATGGAACTGGGTTGTACCGGCGATGGAGGCGTTGAGAGCGAGGCCGGTCATGATCACGCACTCAACCGCTCGACGGTTGATTACCGGCAGCACTCCGGGCAGCGCCAGGCACACGGGGCAGACCACGGTGTTGGGCGCGCCCTGCACGTACTCGGCGGGGCAGGCGCAGAACATCTTGCTCATGGTGAGGAGCTGTGCGTGCACCTCCAGACCGATGACCGTCTCGTATTTCGTTCCGTTGACCATGAGCGTTCGAGGCCCTTCGCTTGCGGGCAGGCGCTAGTATAGCAAGCCTCAATTCGGCAGGCAAGGAAGCGTGCCCTTCGCGGCGAGGGGGCAGAGGAGCCGCGCCGCTAGCCCACGCTCATCTTGTCCTGCCTGCGGGCGGCCACGGACTGCGTCAGCCGGTCGATGATGATGGCCAGGAACACAATGGCCAGGCCGGCGATAGCCCCGTTGCCCGACTGGTTCTTCTGCAGCGCTCGCAGCACGTCGTCTCCCAGTCCGCCCGCGGCAACCATGCTCGCGATGGTGACCATGGCCAGCGCCATCATCGTGGTCTGGTTGATGCCGGCCATGATCGTGGGCAGCGCCATGGGTATCTGCACCGTGGTCAGCAACTGCCACGGCGACGCGCCGAAGGATCGGGAAGCCTCCACCGTCTCCGCGGACACCTGGCGAATGCCCAGGTTCGTCAGCCTTATCACCGGCGGGACGGCGTAGATGATGGTAGCGAAGATTCCGGCCGGCTTGCCCAGCCCGAAGAAGAGAATGCCGGGCAGCAGATAGACGAAGCTGGGCATGGTCTGCATCCCGTCCAGGATGGGGCGCAAGAGGTAGTCGGCGGTGCGGTTGCGAGCAGCCAGGATGCCAAGCGGCAGCCCAACGGTTACTGCAATGACCACCGCCACCACCATCAGCGCCACCGTGTCCATCATGTTCTCCCAGAGATCCATGAACCCGACAAAGAGCAGGGCCAGCGCCGCGAAGGCCGTGAGACCCCAACGGCCCACGGCAAATGAGAGCAGGGCCAGCCCCGCAACGACTGCGGGCCAGGGCATCCACTTGAGGACCGCCTCTATGTTGATCAGCGCATAGGTTACCGCCGTGCTTATCCCGTCGAACAGCCAGGCGCCCTTCAGCGTAATCCAGTCCACCGAGTCATCGATTGTGCCTGTGGTAACGTCCTTTATCGACCTGTCGAGGGTGACTCCACCAGTTTCGTCGCTGGACACGGTGGTCGGAAACTCCATCTCCGGCCCCCAGACCAGGAGGCTCACAGCGAACACCACCACCACAGCCGCGAGTCCTATGCCCCAGCTGTAGACCAACGAGCGAACGCTCCACTCCGATTGTTTTGTCTGCGTATCGACTCCGCTCGACTGAACACTCTGTTCTTGTGCCATGTCAGTACTCCTAACCGTTTTCGGAGATGCTCGCCAGCAGTACGCTGCGGGGCACTTCCCCAAGCAGGCTGCCGTTTTCGCCCACTACCGCGATCGGATACTCGGACTGGGCGGACTTCGGCACTATGTCCTCGATGCGGTCTTCCGGGTCGGTTGTCACCGCCTCCACAACCTGAGCGCCCTCCAGGTTTTCCCTATGCTCGGACACCATCGCGTTTGCCAGCTCTCGCGTGAGTATCCCGCGAAGCGTGAAGTCCCGGGCGATGAGGAACACCGAATCGATGCCGTAGTTCAGCATGGCGTGCAGGGCGACGCGCGGGTTCTGCCGCTCGTACACCACCACTTCCGGCTCTCGCATGATCGCCTTTGCGCGGATGATCTTGGCCCTGGACACGTCTCGCACAAACTCGATGACGTAGTCGTCCGTCGGCAGCATCACGATCTCCTCGGGCGAACCCTCCTGGATGATCTCGCCGTCCCGCATGATCGCGATGCGGTCGCCCAGCTTGAGCGCTTCGTTCAGGTCGTGAGTGATGAAAACGATGGTCTTCTTGAGGTTCATCTGCAGGGTGATGAGCTGGTCCTGCATCTCCCTCCTTATCAGGGGGTCGAGACCACTGAATGGCTCGTCCATGAGTATCACCTCGGAGTCCATGACCAAGGCCCGCGCCAACCCGACCCGCTGCTGCATTCCGCCGCTCATCTCACGCGGGAAGTAGCTCTCCCAGCCCCCCAGCCCCACGACCTCGATGGCATCCCGGGCCGCCCTGTACCTTTCCACCTTGCCCATTCCTCGTATCTTCAGGCCGTACGCCACGTTGTCCAGGACGTTCCTGTGGGGAAGCAGAGAGTAGTGCTGAAACACCATAGCGATCCTGGTCCGGCGAAACTGCATAAGCTCCTTGGGCGAGAACTTGCAGATGTCTTCGCCGTCGAAGCGAATCTGCCCGCTCGTAGCCTCTATGAGCCGGATGAGACAGCGCACCAGCGTGGACTTGCCGCTGCCGGACAGGCCCATCACAACGAATATCTGGCCGGCATCCACCTTGAATGAGACGTCTCTCAGGCCCACTACCAAGCCCAGGGCCTCCTGAATCTCGGCGCGGCTCATCGAGACATACTCAGGCTGGAATACCCTATCCGGCCTGTCGCCGAAGACCTTCCACAAGCCTTCGACGTCGATCAGTGCACTCTCAGAGCTCATGTCAGCAATCCTCCCGCTGCCGGACGTGTCGCGCGTGTCCCTATAGTTGTACCACAAATCATCGTGATGCGGCGCGGCCGCTGGAATTGATAACAGGTCAGTGGTAAGATGGGTTGTTGGATTGCCCTGGGAGGCGCAAGAATGCTGAGCCTGTGGAGGTGTGCAGAGATGAAAGCCAAATTCGGAATCTTGGCCCTGATGGCATCGCTTTTGGTCCTTCTGACAGCGGTGGCCTGTGCAGAGGAAAAGGAGCCCATCGTCTTCAGCGATCTCAACTGGACGAGCGCCCAGGTCCAGAACAGGATTGCCCAGTACATAGTGGAGGAGGGCTACGGCTATCCCACGGACGTTGTCTTTGGAGCCACGCTGCCTCTTCTCCAAGGCCTTCGCGCCGGCGACACGCACGTGACCATGGAGATCTGGCTGCCCAACCAGCTGGAGGCATGGACAGAGGCCGTGGACAACGGTGAGGTTGAGCCCATCGGGGAGAGCCTTGGAAAGGACTGGCAGTCGGCATTCGTCATACCCGCCTACCTCCAGGAGCAGTACCCCGACCTGGACAGCATAGAAGACCTCAAGAACGACGAGTACAAGGCGCTTTTCGCCACGGCCGAGACGGGCGGCAAGGCAAGGCTGGTGTCCTGCGTGATTGGCTGGGCCTGCGAGGAGGTCAACGCGCAGCAGATCGAGTCCTACGGGCTGTCCGACCACGTGCACATACTGAACCCCGGTGACGGCGCCGCCGCAAATGCCGATCTGTACGGCGCCTATGAGAAGCAGGAACCCTGGCTCGGCTACCAGTGGGGCACAAACGACCCCGCCCTGCTGCTGGACCTCGTGCGGCTCGAGGAGCCGGCGTTCAGCGCCGAGTGCTGGGAAACCACCAAGGCATGCGCCTACGAGGAAGCCACTATCCTGATCGCGATGAACACCGAGCTGAAGGACAGAGCGCCCGAGGTCATCGACATGCTGGGCAATTGGGGCTTCAACATCGATAGGTTCAGCGAGGTGGCCGCCTGGCAGAACGAGAACTCCGACGCCAGCATCAACGACGCTGCGCTGTGGTGGCTGAAGCAGAACTCCAGCGTTTGGAGCGCCTGGGTCACCAGCGACGCGGCCGACGCCATCAATGAGGCGCTGGCAGACAACACGATTCCGGAAGGCTGGCCGGAGGGCTAACTCTCGCGGCGACCACCCCAAAGCTCAAGTGAGCTCCACTTGCGGTACAGTTGGAGCCGGGCGCAGTTTGCACCCGGCTCCGGCCTATAGCGCAAGGTTCCCGCTACAGGCTCAGATTCAGGCCCGACCCAGCCTGACGAGCAGCGGGTCGGTAACGCCCGCCTCAGCGAACCCCTTGGCGCGCAGGATGCAGCTGTCGCACGAGCCGCATGGGACGTCGCCTCCCCTGTAGCAGCTCCACGTATGCTCCAGCGGCGCTCCTAGCCTGTTGGCGAACGCAACAATCTCGGCCTTCGACATGTCGATTATGGGCGTCTCGACGTTGATTGGCACCCCGTATTCAGTCCAAAGCTTGCTGCCCAGTTCCAAGGTGTGCCTCATACTCTCGTAGAACTCGGGGCGGCAGTCCGGGTAGCCGCTGTAGTCGAGCACGTTCGGCGCCATGTACACGCAGGCCGCCACGTCTGCCGCATCGACGCCCTCGACCTCGATGGCGTGCAGGACTCGGCTCTCGAGGTAGGCGGCGGCAAGCGACAGGAAGATCGTGTTGCGCAGCGGGACATAGGTTATCGGAATGCCGTGACCAATCTCTTCGCCTGGACGCTCAGACGGCACCTGGAACTGCTCCGGGCTGGTCAGCGCAGAGTACCATGCCACTTCCGAGAGGAAGGAAATGTCCAGCACAGTGTGCTCAATGCTCAGAATGCCGGCAATGCTCGCCGCACACTCCACCTCCCTGGCGTGGGTCTGGCCGTAGTTGAACGTGACCGCCGTCAGGTTATCGACTCGGCCCTTGGCGTAGGCCGCGACCGTGGTGGAGTCAAGTCCACCGGACAGGAGCGTGATCCCGTAGCTGGGCATGCGAGCATTCTAGCAGATGGCGGTGCGGACCAACGGGAGGGTCACCCACTGCGCTCTCCCGCAGGCGCGCAGCCGGTTCGTAGCGTGAGAGACTGAAATATGATAATCTGAGCAGTGACCCAATAGCTTCACGTCACCTCCCGCAGGCAGGACGGTACACGGCAAAAGTTGATGCCCGCTCACCAATGAAGTCCTCCCGCCTGACCCCAGCCACGCTTCTACGTCCCCGTACCCACCCGCTCGACGGGCCGCCGGTTTCCGGGCCACGCATCCGTACTTCAGAAGCCTCCGTTAGGCTCCTCACCCCGGCCGGCGGCGGCGTCGGTCTGATGCACCACTCAAGCCGGTTGTCATGATCGAAAGCGCAACCTTCAGCCTCGCAGCGGCCACCGTAGATGGTGAGGCCAATCTGCTGCGCGACTTCGCTGTCATCACCGCGTGCGGAGGAGCGGCCATGTTGCTGCTTCGCACGCTGAGGATGCCCCCTCTCCTCGGCTACCTGGGCGTCGGTGTGCTCATTGGCCCGTCGGTCCTGGGGGCAGTGCAGAACGAGGAGACCATAGGGCTGCTTGCGGAGCTTGGCCTTGTGCTCCTGCTGTTCGGCATTGGCCTGGAGTGCGGTTGGCGGCGCATCCGCGAGGTGGGAGCAAGGGTGATACTGATCGCCTCAGTGGAGATGGCGGTCATGTTCGCTCTCGGCTTCGAGATAGGCCAGCTTCTGGGCTGGACCGACATTGAGGCCATCGTCCTTGGAGCCGCCATGAGCATAAGCAGCTCCGCGATTCTGATGACCATGCTGCGGGAGTCTGGGCAGCTGCTGGAGACGCGAGGCCGGCTGATCGTCGGTATCCTGGTGGTCGAGGACTTTGCCGCGGTGGTACTGCTTTCGGTACTTGCCGGAGCGGCCAGCACCGGCCAGGCAGACATCGCCGGAATCGGCCCTGTGGTCATCAAGCTGGTGGCCTTTGCGATCCTGGCCCTTGTACTTGGCGCTGCGTTCGCCAGCAAGCTTGTCAGCTTCGTGGACCGCTTCAGGTCGGAGGAGACCCTGCTCATTGCGGGACTGACGCTGTGCTTCGGAATTGCGCTAGCGGCCGAGCAGGTTGGACTGTCCGGGGCAGCCGGCGCCTTCCTCATCGGCGCCGTCCTCGGAGACTCTCACCACGCGGAGCGGATTGGGCGGGCAATGGGCCCCGTGCGCACGCTCTTCGCCTCGCTATTCTTCGTCTCCATAGGCATGCTGATAGACCTCTCTCTGGTAGGCGACTTCATCGTTCCGATCCTGATCGTATCTGCCGTCTTCGTGGTTGGGAAGGTGGTCGCGGACACGCTGGGGACGTTCATATCCGGGGAGAACGAGCGGGTGTCGCTGAGCGTGGGGCTTGGCATGCCGCAGATGGGCGAATTCTCGCTGGCGATGGTCCAGACCGGAGCCGCCTTTGGCGCGATTGGGAGCTTCATGTTCCCGGTCGTCACAGGGGTCACGGCCATAACGGCGCTCATCTATCCCTTCCTGTTCCGAGCCACCGACCCCATCTCCAACTTCATCCGGCGGTGGTCGCCCCGGTTCGTCCGGGAATACGCCAAGGAGCTGGTCCTTCTGCTGGCAACACACCGGGGCGCCTTCCGGTTCAGCGGTCCCAGGGCCACGCTGATCAAGCACAGCACCAGGCGAATCATGCT
This sequence comes from Dehalococcoidia bacterium, assembly GCA_034423135.1. Taxonomy (GTDB): domain Bacteria; phylum Chloroflexota; class Dehalococcoidia; order Lucifugimonadales; family UBA2985; genus JAPPHY01. Next base: position 56,133 of record DAOUJC010000022.1, read on the forward strand.
CGACCTGGGCATAGTGGGAATTGTCCTGGCGATTGGCACAGGTCTTGTCAATCTCACCAGCCAGTTGTCCTCCACGGTCCGCCTCAGCGAAAGCATGCTGGGGCTCCTGATAGGAAGCGCGGTGCTGGCCTTCTGCATACCGCCGGGACTCGCCATCTGGAGGGCGCTGCGAAACCTTGCCGATACGCTGGTGGCGTTCAGGCTGCCCGGCTACCTGGGTGTGGCGGACAACTGGACGCGCGGCAACCTGCGAATGGCGTTCCGCGACACCGCTCTGATTCCCTTGCTGGCAGTGCCGGGGATATGGAGCATTCCCATGGTCTCAAGGCTGCTGGAGCTGGGAAGCCTGAGCGCGCCGCTGTCGCTTCTGATCATCGTGGGAATCGTTGCGCTGCTGGTTGCGGCGACCTTCCGCATCCACCGGATCGTCAACGCCATGTTCGGCCAGGCGTTCCTCAGCGAAGATGAGCAATCCGTATCCGGCGACTGAGTTCGGCCGCGGCAGTGCGGGCAGGCCCTACGTCACCCCTGCGTGCGGTGCGCCTAGCCTCCGCTCTCGGAGGCTGCAAGGGCGGAGTCGACGTCCGACTGCAGGGGTATCAGCTTGTCGAATCCGATTAGTTCGAACACGTTCCGTATGTAAGGCTGGAGTGCGCATATGTAGAGGTTGCGGTTCCTCTTTTGCAGCTCCTGCCAGACGTGCAGGAACACACGCAGACCGGAGGTGCTGAGGTAGGTGAGCCTGGAGGCGTCTATGATAACGTCGCAGTCCGTGCCCGCCATCGCTCTCATGGCACGGGCCTCGAACGCGTCGGCGTTGAGAACGTTGACACGTCCGCTAGCCTGGAGCAGACACGCTGGACCTCTGAACCCGACAAACTCGACCATCATGGCGTGCGACCTTTCGTGAAAGAGCGCTCTGAGTTCAGCAAGCTCAGTATAGTCGAGGAGGTCTCCACACGCAACACGCGAGCCGCTTGACAACATTTCAGGCTACGGGTATATTGCCGAGTTTTGGCTGAAGGGCCGGAGTGCGGCATCGGGCAACGTATCGGAGCGCGGAAGAACGGCAAACAACAGTACGACGCCTGGCAAGCGCCTGAGATTGAGGGATACCGAGGAGGCATTATGTGGTGGTTCAAACGAGCGGTTCTCCTTACGACTTTCCCCAATTCCCAGGCGATGCACCCCTGGTTCCTGAACTACGAGCAGCTGGAGCCGGGGATCAGGGAGTTGGTGTGGACGTTGAACCAGACCGACCTGGTGGAAACTCTCACATCCTGTGAAGGTCACCCGGACTCGCCCGACTGGTGGGAGATCACCGGCGGAACGGCTTACGTCCTCTGCCTGGTGACCAGTCCTCGTAAGTGGGACCGGGTGCTGGATCAGTTGAGGGAGCTGGCCCAGGGCTGGAAGGATGTCCAGTTCATAGTGCGAGGCGACCGGGAGCAATGGCTGGTATTCCGAGTCAGCCAAGGTGAACCGGAATTCGTGCGCAACGCCCTTGACCAGGCGATCAGCCAGGCCAACGAGCTGATCAAGGAGCACCTGGACCAGGACGTCGTTGCTCTAACCTCAGCCTGACCGAACGTAGGGGCAACCCTCGTGGTTGCTCTGTCTCCTGCGGGCGCCCACAAGGGACGCCGTCAGGGGTACCCACAAGGGGCACCCCTACGGGGACATCGGGGTAACTGCGTCTGGAGTCACGCGACACCGCTCATCCTGAGCGCCGCGAAGAATCCAAAGCGAAAGGTCCTTACTTTCATCAAGTCTGGTGGGCCATCCTGGATTCGAACCAGGGACCTCGGTCTTATCAGGACCGCGCTCTAACCACCTGAGCTAATGGCCCGTGCGAGCAGACAAGGCACGATCCACCCGCCCTCACACGCTCGCCGTATCGCGCCTCGTAACTCATGATACGAGCACGCAATCTTGGGTGTCAAGGAATTCGGTTGCCCGCGGCCATTCGGGCGTATGCCATGACCTCAATCCCCGCCGTTCGTGCGCTAGTCCTCGCGAGCTTCCCACGCCGCCTCGTTCACCATGTCTGACAGCTCCGAAGGCAGCGCCTCGCGCACCTCCACCAGCGCCTCCTCTCCGGCTGCTTCCGCGGCTTCCAGCATACCTGCTGCAAGCGCCGATTCGGCGTCCTCGTGGGAGACTCCCAGCTCACTGGCGGCCAGCCTGGCCGCCTCAAACGCCTCGGCCGTCGCCTCGACGGGGCTGAGACCGCCCTCAAGCGCACCCTCAATCACGCCGTAACCCGCGCCGTGCAGAGCGTCCAGGAAGGGCACGTCCCGCCCCGTCAGCGCGCGCAGCGTACCCAGCACGGCGCCCCGCGCAGCGCGGCCCATCTGGTCGGCCAGATCGTCGCCCACGTGGACGGCGCCGCGTGTTGCGTGCCGGGCCAACTCCAGGCCGTGCTCGGCGAAGTCCCCAACGTCCTCCACCGCCTCCTCCACTGCTTCGCCCACTGCATGAGCGACGTCTCGCACCAGGATACGGCCGCGGCCCACCGACGTAACCGCCGTCTGCGTCGACGCGGCAAGCTGGTAGGCCGTCACGCCCAGAGCCACGTCCGCGCCGGGCAGCCGCTTGAGGTACCCGTAGGACTTGGATGTCAGAGAGCCGATGACGGGCAGCGAGGTGAGGGCCCGCCTTGCAGGCGTCGCGTGCGCCAGCAGCTCCGCCAGAGCGACCTCGCGCGGGATCTCGCCTTCCTCTCGAAGCGCCACCAGCAGATTCAGTGAGAGCAGGCTGAAGAAGAACGCTATGAGGAAAACGAAGTCGAAGCCGATGAGCTGCAGCGCGGGTATCTCCACCGCTCCCGTCTGCGAAATCCAGGTGAGGTCGAAGCGAAGCGTTTTCGTCGAGAAGAAGTCCGCCAGCAGGCCTCCGATTATCGGTCCGATGCCCATGCTGACGTACGCCGCAATCCCGGCCACACCCAGAAAGGCTGTGGCTTTGTTGTCCGGCGCAATCTTGAGGGCAAGCGTGTTTACGGTGAGCAGCACACCTCCTCTCGCAATGCCCACGAACGCGTTCAGTACGATCAGAAGGGGCATGGTCAGCACGTGCTTCTCCGTGTGAGCCACGAATACCCAACCCAGAAACACCAGGAGGAACAGCGACGCCGAAAGGGACATCACGGTCTTGCTCCCGACCCTGTCGGCCATCGGGCCCCAGACGCGCACGAACAGCACGTGCGTGATGTTGCTCAGCACCACAAGCGACATGACCACGGGCAACTCCAACTCCAGGTCCGTGAGCATGTACACGACGAAGAACGGGATGGCAATGTTGGACGCCACGCCCCACACCCACAGAAACCGCAGCAGGTGCGAGAAGTTCTTGTCCCGCAGCGGCTCGGTCAGAGTTGAGATGGGCGACTCCTTCACCTCAGGGGCGGCCGGCATCAGCGGCTCCCTGGCCCGGGCCACCATAAAGGGGCCAATGATGCCAAGCGTCAGCGCCCCCGCAATGAAGAAGAACGAGTATCCATAGGCCTCCTGTCCCGGCGGCGCCTGGCCTTCCCACCAGCTGATGTAGAAGCTCGCGCCAAGCCCCAGCACTGCCAGCACCGCTGTGCTGGTAGCCAGCCTGCGCCCGTAGTAGCCCCCAAGAAGCCTGCGCGGGACCAGGTCGTGCATCCAGCTCATCCACGCCGTGATCCACAACGGCGTAAACAGGCCGCGGAACGCCAGCAGGAATATCAAGGTCAGCACCGCCAGCTCACTTGGGACATCCAGGAAGAATGGGATCGCGCCAATCGGGATCATAAGCAGCTGCGCAAACAGCCACGCCGGAAGCCCAATCGCCTTTCGAACCCGAAACCGCTCGATGAGCAGGATGGCGGGCAGCTGCACCACCAGAGACGCCAGAGGCACCGCCGAGACTATGCCAACCTGCAGGTTGTTTGCTCCCATGGCCAACGCATACGCGGCCAGATACCCCATGATCTGGATTGTAGCCAATGCCTCGCTGGTCAGGGCGTCCCAGACCATCATGCGCAGGCTGAAACGCACCTCGCGAGGCGTCAGGGTGGGGCTGGGCCGGAGGAAGCCGAACATTCTCATTTGACCGTGTATTCTAGTGCGGCGGCAATGCGGCGCAAAGCACCTCGCTGACGCAATACTACTCGCTTTCCTTCGAGAGTGATTAGGCTCCCCGGACGAGATGCTTTATTGAGCACGGAGAGGCCCTGCAGAGAACCGCACAAGACTCAAGATGCAATCCATCCAGCACGCAGACTCCAATGCAGGTGTCCCCAGGTCAGTCTAGCCGCACAGGCGACTCCGGAGGAGGGCATCCTCACTTCTCTGCAGGCCCGGCATCGGACGCAGGCTGGCTCGCCATCTCGGCCACTTCGTCCGGCAACGCATCGCGTACCTCCAGCAGCGCCTCCTCTCCGGCTGCCTCGGCGGCCTCCAGCATGCCTGCGGCCAGCGCCGTATCGGCGGCCTCTGGGGAGACGCCCAGCTCCCTGGCGGCCTGCCTCGCCGCCTCCACCGCCTCGACCGTCGCCTCGCCGGGGCTGAAGCAGCTCTCCAGCGCACCCTCCACCACACCGTAACCTGCGCCGTGCAGCGCGTCGAGTAGGGGCACCTGTCTCTCTGACAGCGTGCGCAGCGTTCCCAGCACGGCGCCACGGGTGGCGCGGCCCATCTGATCCGCCAGGTCTTCGCCCGCGTGAACCGCGCCGCGTGTTGCGTGTCGGGCAAGCTCCAGGCCGTGCTCGGCGAAGTCTCCAACATCGTCCATAGACTCCTCGACCGCTTCACCCACAGCATGAGCGACCTCTTGCACCAAGATCCTTCCCCGGCCCACTGACGTTACCGCCGCTCGGGTGGACGCCGCAAGCTGGTACGCCGATACACCCATGGCGACATCTGCCCCAGGCAATCGCTTGATGTAGGCGTAAGAGAACGCCGCCGCTGGGCCAAGGAAGGGTGTTGAAGCAATCACACGGGCCACCGGGCTGGCCCCTTCAACCAGTTGGCCCAAGGCAATGTACCGGTCCGTGGCGCCTTCCTCCTGAAGCGCCACCAACAGATTGAGGGTGAGCAGGCCGCACAGGAAAACGATAGCGAACAGGAATTCGTAGCCGGACAGGGAGAGCGCGGGCAGTTGTGTAAGACCATTGGGAGAGGACCAGACCAAGTTCAATTCCAACGATCGTACCAAAAAGAAATCGGCCGCGAGCCCACCGAGGACAGGACCGACTCCAGCGCCTACGTAGGTGGCAATGCTGGCGGCACCAAGATACGGTGTCGACTTCCCTTGCGGTGCGACCTTGAATGCAATCGTTCCAGTAGTGAGCGTCACTCCTGCGGCGGCAATGCCCATAAAGACGTGCAGCACGGCAAGCAACGCCAGTGTAATCGCCCTTGACTCCGGGTAGCCGGTAACGATCCAACACAGAATCACCAGTAGATAGAGGGAGGCAGACAGGGACATGACCGTCTTGCTTCCGAAGCGGTCCGCCATAGACCCCCACACCGATACGAACATAACGTTTGTGACCAGACTAAGGGAAGTGAATGCAATTACAACAGGCAGTTCCAGATCGAGAACTGTGAGCATGTAAACGGGAAAGAAGGGGAAGGCCAGGAACAGGACCAGGTTCCATAGTAAGAGGAAGCGCAGCAGCTGGGAGAAGTTCCTGTCACGCCAAGGCTCCAGCAATAGTGAAAGAGCTGAGCCGCTTTCCTCGAAAGCGGCAGGCATGAGAGGCTCGCTGATCCGAGAGGCGTGGAACACGCTTGAAATACCAAGCACCAAGACTCCGCCAATGAGCATGAAGGAATAGACCAGTACCGCGTCTTCCTCCGGCACCCTTCCTTCCCACCATGAGACGAGAAAGCTGGCGGCCAGGCCAACCACGGCGATGGAGGCGGTCATGTAGGCTTGACGGCGGCTATGGTATGCGCCCATAGCTTCCCTTGGGACTAGGTCGCGAACCCAGCTGGTCCAACAGGTTGTCCATACGGGGGCGAAGATTCCCCTGACAGCCATCATCAGGATAGCCGCGGTCACGGCCGCTGAGCCGGGGGTGTCCAGCAACCACGGCACTGCGCCAATGGGAACCCACATGAGGTGGGAGAGCAGCAGCGCGGAAATGCCCATAGCCTTGCGTCTCCGGAACCTCTCCACTGCAAGGATCGCCGGAATCTGCAAGACTTGGGACAGGAATGGCAACGCAGCCAGCAGACCTACCTGTAGGTTGTTCGCACCCAGAGCCAGCGCATACGCCGCCATCAAGCCCCCGCTGCCCAGGCTGAACATGACGCCGGAGGCAACGCTCTCCCACACCAAGTGACGGAGGCTCCGTAGCACCTCTTGCTCGGTCAGCGTGGGGCTGGGTCGGAGGAAGCCGAACATTCTCATTTGACCGTGTATTCTAGTGCGGCGGCAATGCGGCGCAAAGCCCCGCACTCTTGCGAGAGGGCAAATCGTACGAGCAGTCTCCCGCGCCGCGACCACCTCACGAGACTGGGCGGGAACCGGCAAGAGCGTGTACCAGAACATGCAGCTGGGCAGTGGGCGCCTTCACCCCCATCTCAATCTTCCCCCATCGAGGGGAAGAGGTTATTCATGGAGATAGACCCCTGCCTGCACAGGGGTGGTTCGGTAGATGTAGCCGGCATCACGTCGACCGCCCATTCCTGCGCAGGCAGGAATCCAGGGGAGGCTGGACGTTGGGCGCCTTTCACCCCCATCTCAATCTTCCGCCTTCGAGGGGAAGAGGTAGCGCAACGGCCTTACTGAGGCGACAGTGCGCCTGTGGTAGAATCGCAGTGGTCCCGCCCAATTGGGGAGGTAAGCTGGTAGATTGACTGCCAGGAGCGCCGAACAGCCCATCCGACTTGAACCCGAGGAGGCCTGTCCTCTATCGACCGCGCTGGTGGTCGGATTCCAGGGCGCCGCGCTCGTGCTTGCGCCCACGGTGCTGAACGTGGCGGTCGCGGTCCGCTCTGCCGGGCTCGACGATACCTACCTGACCTGGAGCATCTTCGCCGCGCTGCTCATCACCTCTGCTATAACGGCGTTGCAGGCATTCCAGGCGTGGCGGTTCGGCGCAGGCCACATAGTCCTCACCTGCCCCGCGGCCCTGTTCATTGCAATCATGGTGGCGACCGTATCCTCGGCCGGGCCATCGACGTTTGCGAGCCTGCTGGTCGTCTGCTGCGTCATCCAGGTTGCGCTCGCCTGGTGGATGCCAACGCTGCGCAGGATATTCACGCCGGTGGTCACGGGAACGGTGACCATGCTGATCGCGGTCAGCGTGCTGCCCATCGCGTTCGACAGCGTGCAGGACCTGCCGGACGGCGCGCCTCCGGTGTCCGGCCCGGCCATCGCCGGGATGACGCTGCTCGTGTCGGTGATCGTGACTCTGCGAGCGAGGGGAGCCTGGCGTCTCGCAGGCCCGTTCATCAGCATCCTGGCCGGGACCGCAGTCGCCGCCGCGTTCGGCCTGCTAGACGGGGACAAGATCGCCGAAGCAGGCTGGTTCGGCATACCTGAGTTTCCGGCGCTGAGCCTGGACCTCACGCCTAGCACGGAGTTCTGGGCGCTCCTGCCATCGTTCGCGATTCTCACGCTTGTGATCAGCATCAAGACCATCAGCGACGGCGTTGCGATCCAGCAGGGGTCAAGACGTAGGCCGCGCGCGATAGACTTCCGCAAGATTCAGGGCATGGTGAGCGTCAACGGCGTGGGCATGTTCCTCGCGGGCCTGACGGGTACGCTGCCGCCGATGTCCTACTCCTCGTTCAGCCTATCCCTCATCAACCTCACCGGCGTCGCGGCACGCAGGGTCGGCATAGGTGTCGCCGTCGTCACTCTGGCGCTTGCCCTGTTCTCCAAGCTCGCGGCCGTCCTGCTGACCATTCCCGGGCCGGTGCTGGGCGCCTACCTGATGCTGGCAATGGGCATGCTCTTTGTCAGCGGCTGGCAGACGATCCTGCGCGACGGCCTCGATTCCCGGCGCGTACTGGTGGTCGCGCTCGCAAGCGCGCTGGGCCTTGGACTCCACAACCACGACATCATGCGCGACCTCTTCGGCGACGACGTCGGCGGGCTGGTCGGCAACGGTGTCACGATAGGCGCAGTGGTCGCCATCGGCATGACGCTTGCGCTGGAGGCCACGGGATCGCGCCGCTCGCGCCTGGAGACCACGATGGACATGGAGTCGCTGCCCGCCATCGACAGTTTCCTGAGCGGGTTGGCTGTCAGGCTCGGCTGGAACGAGACCTCCACGCTGCGGCTGCGCGCCGCCGGTGAGGAAACGCTGGCCAGCCTGCAGATGCAGGAGGACTTCGACGAGGACTCGGTGCCTGCACGCCTGATCATCAACGCAAGGCCGCACGGCACGATGGTGGAGCTTGAGTTCATTGCCACGACGAGACAGGAGAACGTGGAGGACCAGCTGGCCTACCTGAGCGACGAGGCCGCCGTGCAGACCTTCGATGATCTATCGCTCCGGCTGCTGAGGCACCATGCCGCTGCCGTGCGCCACCAGAAGTTCCACGGCGTGGACATCGTCACCGTGCAGGTCACCGGCAGCGCGTGACTAGTGTCCTGCAGGCGCATGTACCCCCGCTCACGCCCCCAAGGCCCGCTCGCATGGTTCGACAGGCTCACCACGAGCGGGCTTAATCTCGTCCGCTCACCCTGAGCTTGTCGAAGGGCGTGAGCGGGGGCGCGTGTCGATGCGGAGCAGGGAATGGTGGAGACCAGCTACTCCCTGGCCTGTATGATGGCGCGGCCGCCGTCCTCCACGTCGATGTTCAGGTTGTGCCCTTCCAGCAGGGCCATGCCGATCAGTGGGTCCACGCCAACCGCCCCAGTCTCGACGTACATCGGCCGGCCGTCCCAGAGCACCGTTACGCCGTATACGTCGAAGGTTGCCTGGCTGCCATCCGCCAGAACCGCCTCGCCATCACCTACTACAGCCAGTTTCAAGTCCTCCATCAGCATCGGCGGCAAGGTCAGGTTGCCGTTGAAGCCGGTATCGACTACGGCCTCGACCTCCCGCGTCTGCCCAGACGAGTCCCGGAGAGGAAGGGGTATAACGGCTTCGAGATTGGCGTTGACGGCCCCCTCTATCACCCGGTCCTCCGCAGAGAGCTGCCCCAAAGTGGTACAGAGCTCGGTGTCCCACTCGCATCAGCCAGACTTGGGCGTCAGGACTGTGCTTACGCAGCCTCTCGGATGCGTCAATGGCATTCTTGCCCAGGGCATAGCTTCCGCTATCGACGTCAATGGCGACGACTTCTCCAAAGTGGTCCCACTCAACGAGACGCCTAATGTCCCGTTCGTAGATCTCTTTCCCGATTCGGGCCGTCTCCTCGCGGGAACGTCGGACAGGCGTGGCCATATATTATCACCTACCTCTGAAGGCACTCCTCTACGTCTAATATTTTACGACAACCGGCAGTTTCGGAGCAATGCCAAAGGCCCCGCGCGCCGATGGGGGGCCTGAATGGGGGAAGGGACGCGCGGGCGTGCCATCTCTTGCCCGCTCATGGTGAGCCTGTCGAACCATTTGAGCGGGCCTAATCTCGTCCGCTCACCCTGAGCTTGTCGAAGGGCGTGAGCGGGCCGCGCGCAGGCACGGCGCGTGGCCGCCGTCATGGCCATCCAACGTAGGGACAACCCTCCATGCCCCGCTACTTGTCCACGCGACAGCTGATAATGTCTATGCCGTAGTACTGGCGGTGATGAACCGATGAGGCGTACTGGCGCAGGATGCGAATGGACATTCCCCTATCGTCCTCCAGCGCCTGTCCATCGTCCAGGTACGCCATGCGGTTCTCGATGTTCCCCTGGGCGGCGGCGTCCGAAGCAACCACAATCTCCAGCTCGGCTGAGCCGGCCTCAGGGCGAATGGTGGCGACCAGCCTGCGCTTCTGCTCCGCCTGTGCGCCCTTCTCTTCTTCCAGCAAGTTCAGCATCACTTCCTCCCCAACCAGTCGCAGACGGTTTCCCCCCTTCTCTGTCCAGGAATGCCTGTCGGCGAACTGGCTGAGGAATTCGTCGAGGGCCGGCAGGGAAGATTCGGACAGCTCCGCCCGCAGGCGCCTGCTGCGAAAGCTCGATAGCTCAGTCAACAGGGTCATGCCAATCGCCGCAATACCGCCTACCACGATGGTGTTCCCCACCAGCTGGCTGGTAACGCCTTCCGCAAGTCCGCTGAAGATCCCGGCGGACAGGCCAAGCACCATTGAAAGGCCGGTTATGGTGGACTTCTTCTGGTCCACCTGGCCGGTGAAGAGGCCCCCGAAGACAGTCTTTGCGCCCTCTACAAAGAGCAGGCCGAAGATGATGACGTATATCGCGCTTACCACCGGGCTGGGAACGGCGACCAATATGGCCAGGAGCTTGGAGAAGGGTGCAACCGCCATTGTCATCAGTCCCAGGTAGATGCCGACGCTCTTGGCGGCGACGCCGGTGAAGCCGATGTAAACCGCGGTGACCGCCCAGGGCGCGGCCACTGGGATGGTTCCCAGGAGGCCGGAAGAGAGGGTGCCAATTCCGTACGTGTACAGTCCAGCCTGGACGGATCGGTAGTCAAGCGCCGTCGGCTTCCGGTAGGAAGCGCGGTAGATCACCGGCAGGTCTCCCACCGTCTTCATGAAGGCTGTCAGGTTCACAAACACGAAGACCGGAAGCAACGCCCAGAAGTCCGCGTCAAACGACAGGTCCAGCCCCGGCCAGCCAAAGCCCGGCAAGCTCACCCACGGAGCGTCGATTACGGAGCCGAAGTCGTAGAAGCCCAGCGGCGCGGCTACTATCAGACCTGCTACTGCCATGACCGGCAGTATCCACATACGCCACAGCGGCGTCCCGTGAAGTGATATCACAACCCCCACTGCCAGAGCGACCACTCCGGGTGCAAGAAAGAGCGTCGTCGACACGCCTTCCGGCACTATGACCGTGCCACCTATGATGTAGGGCACGGCGGAAACCGCCACCAGCATGACCACCACTCCGCTCACCGTTGAGGTGAATATCCGGCGGAGGGAGGCCAGACGCAGGGTCAAGACGAACTGCGCCAGCGTGGAAGTCACCATCAGGCTCGCCAGCAAGCTCGGGCCGCCTGCCTGAAGCGCCAGGGCGCAGACCGCCAGGAACGGAACGTTGAAGTTGGTAACAACCAGCCGCCCCGTACCCAGATGCGGGAACCGCAGGGCGTACAACATCATGCTGGCACCGGAGACTGCCAGCGCGGTGAATATCACCCACCCCAGGTAGGCCTCAGAATCGTCGGAAGCCCGCACCACAAGCGCAGACAGCATGATGAGGCCAATGGTGTTGGGTAGGGATATCTGCAACGCGGAAGTCGCCGCCACCAGCGGCGGGCACTTCTCGTCCGGTTCGTAGCGAATTTCAGCTCACCTCTGGGCTATTCTAAACGAGATGGAAGATTCCCAAGCCCAATTACCTGAAGAAGCTGCCTTGCCCAACGGAGCGGCCTCTCCCGAATCCGCCAGGTTTTCAGTTGGTAGGCGACCTGTATCCAGCCTTCCCTCCCTGCCCGTCCATTGGACCGGTGTATTGACACAGAGGTGCTACAGTGGTGACATTCAGGCCGGATTGATACAGAATGTCCACAGCGTTGCGGTTGTCAATATCAAGCAACATAGTATAATGCATTGCAGTTTGATACAAGGCGTTGAAGCGGCGCAGATAGGCAGGGCACGATAGAGATGACAGAGCAAACTGACCGGGGAAAGAAGGCAGGGAATTCGCAGGCGGGCCGGGTTGCCCGGCGGTCGCCGATCGGCGCAAGGCTGCCGATACTGCTGTTTGCCCTGGTTGCCGTGGTCGTTCTGAGCATGGCCTGCCAGGATGATCCGACGGCGACTCCCGCGCCCACTGCCACCGCCGTGCCCACGGCGACACCTGAACCCACAGCAACCCCTGAGCCCACTGCAACCCCGACGCCGGTACCAGTGGATGATGAAGCGCTGTCCCGCGCCTACGTGCAAAAGGCCATAGACTTCTACGAGGCGAACGGCCTAGAAGCCACGGTCGCGCAATATCGGCCAGATGAGAGCGTCGAAAACGACCGGTCGCTGATCCTCATCGACGTGGATGAGGGCTTGCTGCTGGTCTATCACGCAATACGCACCCTGGAGGGGCAGTACGTCGGCCCCGGGTCAAGGTTCACTGCCTTCCAATTGATGATGAACGACGCCACCGCAGACGGACTCTGGGCTACGAGGCGCGGCGTCAACCGGACCACGAGACAGGAAGAACCACGCAGGATTCTCTCCGTTCTCCACGACGGTCTCGTATTCGCGACCTCCCACTCCGCCCTGACGCAAGACGTGGAGGCTTCCACGAGGGAGTACGTAAACGCGGCCATCGCCAAGTACAACCAGGAAGGTCTTGACGCTACCATCGCCCACTACAACAGCCAGGACAGCCTTGACGGCCAGTTCTACCTGTTCCTCATAGGCGCGGACGACATCTACGTTGCGCACCCCATCTTCCCGCACCTGATAGGAACCGACATCAAGGACGTTGTGGGTTCCGATGGGCAGGAGCTGGGCAAGGAGATAGCAGAGGCCAATGAGAACGGCATCTGGGTGGAGTACCTGTGGCCCCATCCCGTATCACGGGTGGAGCAGCAGAAGGTCACCTGGGCCGTCCGGCACGACGGGCTGATCTTCGCATCAGGCTACTATGCCGGCGGGCCGGAGGCCGGCGCTCCGCCCTGGCAGGGGGCCGACCCGAGGGACTACACCTTGCAGTACGTGGAGCGGGCCATCGAGCGTTACGAGAGCGAAGGCCTGGAATCCATGCTCAACTACTACAACAGCGTCGCCAGCTTTGAGGGTGAGTGGTATCTGTTCGCCACCGACGAGAACGACGTCTATCACGTCCATCCCCTGCTGCCGCTGCTGATAGGCACGGACATCAAGGACGTGGTGGGTTCCGACGGCTACGAGCTCGGCAAGGAGCTGGCCAAGGCCACGGAGGAAGGCGTGTGGGTGGAGTACCTGTGGCCACATCCCGTGACGCTGAGGGAAGTCCCCAAGGTCGGCTACGCCGTGCGCCGCGACGGGATGCTATTTGCCTCCGGCTACTACGTGCAGGTTGAAGACCCGGCGGCCGAGACCCAAGCGTACGTGCAGAAGGCCATCGAGTATTACGAGGCCAACGGGCTGGACGCCACCATAGCCCACTACAGCAGCGCGGAGGGCCTTGACGGACAGTGGAACCTGACCCTGGCCGATGAGAACGACACGGTGCTTGTGGCTTTCCTGACTCCGAGTCTGGTGGGCTCCGACTTGAAGGTCCTCGGTGCGGGCGGCGCTCGGGAGATTGGCAAGGAGATAGCTTCGGCCACGGAGGAGGGCCACTGGGTCAGCTCCATCTTCCCAAACACCAGGTCATCGGAGACGCTGTACGCTCATACGTGGGCCATCCGCTACGACGGGCTGCTGTTCTCGTCGCGATACTACAACGACCAACCGGACGCTCAAGGTACGCCCTAGGGGAGTGTTGGACCGGGGTCTCTGTTCCGCGTCCGGTGAACTTGCCGGCATTTGCAGATGCGGCAGAGATGAGGGCTGCCTTCGGGTTCGACGTGAACCGCAACGTTCTTGATTGTGTCAAGCCTGGTGTGCCCGGGCGTACGGCATTGCGGAGTCATAGGTGAGTAGCCTGGGCTTATGGGAGCGTTCGCCTGACGCGGCCACCTCATGGTCTATGGCCTCCCAGGCCGCCGGCAGCCGCATCCCTGCGCCGCCGAACGGAGCAGCTCACACCGCTGGCCATGCCCTTCAGCTGCCTTGAAGTCTAGCCAGTCCCGCGTGCAACGCTGGACAAACGACCGGGACCTCCAAGCCGGGATTCCGCCTATTGACAAGCAATGTATCCTTTGATATCGTGTGTCGCTTATTGAAAGCAAGGCCGGGGCTTGCTGTGCAGTCATTATTGAGATAAGGTACCATCATGGGGAAGTACACACAGCCTACTTATCTGGAGTCCGCACTCGTAGAGCAAGGCTACAGGATCACTCTTCCCAGGAAGGCAATAGCCGGTCTTCTGGGCCAGAAGAACACAGGCTTCACCATTGAGGCGCTCAACGATGAGTTGCCTCTGGTCAGCAGGGCCACGGTGTATCGCACCGTCAAACTCTTTATTGAGGTTGGGCTGGTCTGCAAGCTGTCCAATATGGACGGAGCCAGGGTGTACAGCGTGACCCGGTCCGGTCACCATCACCACCACTACGTGTGCGTCAGATGCGGCGCTGTGGAGGAGTTCAGGGCAGACGCAGTCGATCAGTTGCTCAAATCCATCGGCGCCGATCTTCCCGGGCAGGTCGTGGACCACCGAATAGAGCTTTATGTGGCCTGTGACCGCTGTCCGGTAGGCCAAGGCGAGTAGCGGAACCTCAATTGCTGCAATCGACCGAAGTTCAGTGCATTGGCCCACCACGCGCGCGCCGGTCGCGGCGTGGCCGGGGCGCCTGGCCAGGTCGCGAAAAGGTCAGTCTAGCCACACTTGAGCACAAGGAGAACGATCGATGGAAGTGATACGATACCGCAACGGCAATCCGGGGCGTCTGGCGCAGACGCTGGCGTTGGGCTTTGTCCTGTTCGCCCTGATGTTTCTGATTGCTTGCTCGAGCGAAGACCCAACGCCTGTGCCGCCAACCCAAGAGGCACAGCCTACCGCTACGTCAACCAGCGCCCCGGCGGCTACTGCTGATACTGCTGTTGTTGAGCCAACACCCACGGACTCACCTCCACCAGCGGAGACGGCCACGCCCTCAGGTCCGCCGGTACAGGTGGTGGCAACCTCCAACATTGTGGGCGACTGGGCCAAGGTGGTAGGCGGGGACCGGGTAGAGGTCTTCAGCCTGCTGCCGCCGGGCGGCGACCCGCACAACTTCTCGCCAACGGCGCAGGACGTCGCCAGGGTGGCGGACGCGGACGTTGTACTGTCCATCGGCCTTGGCCTTGAGGCCGACTGGCTGGCAGACCTACTGCACAATGCCAGCGCGGAAGACTCGATGGTCGCGCTAGGTGAGGGCGTCGATCCCCTGGAGTTCGCCACCGCGGAATTGCATGACGATCACGGTGAAGGCGAGCACATGGATGAGCATGACGACCACATGGATGAGGGCGGCGACGAACACGGTGAGCTGGTAGGGCGCCTGCTCGTTGCGGATGCGGTGGATTCGCACCTCTCCGTCATCGATCTCAGCACCGACGTAGTCGACATCGGAATCTTCGATGTCGCCGCGCCCGGCGCGACCGTGTACCCCAGCCCCACCCACCGCTACGGCATCGTCCTCGCCCGCGGGCCGGAGGGCAACGACGACCGCATCCACGTCTTCGACGGCGGCGTCTTCCTCGTCGAGCACGGCGATCACCACGACCTTGTCCAGAATCCGGTCACCCGCCACTCACTGGAGATCGCTGAAGAGTGGCCGGTGCACTACGTCAACAGTCACGGCTGGACTGCGATCTTCACCGACGCCCACGGTCACGTGATCTTGATCAACGAGCATGACTTGACCGAAACGCAGGGCGATTACGAACCAGTCGAGCTCGAGGCCGGACCACAGCATGGCGCGGCGGTCGTCGTTTCCGATGACCACGTCATCCTCAGCACCAACAATCCGGCGTGCACCCAGTTTGTCCCATCACCCGACTGCCTGCCGCTCGGCGTCGAAGTGCACACGTTCGACAACGAAGTCGTCTACGACGCAGCCAACAGCGCCTGCCCTAGCCTGCACGGCGAATCGCACAACGCACACGGCGTCGTCTTCGGCTGCTTCGGCGGCGTGCTCTTGGTGCACGAGCACGACGGCGGGTACGAGCATGAGCTCATCCCCTATCCAGAGGAGACGGGTGAATTTGGAGAGTTCGCGATCGGCCAATTCTTCGGTCATCATGGCAGCGACACCTTCTTCGGCCCTGCGACCCTCTTCCCCGACGGCCAGTGCTGTGAGCAGGGCGGCATCTGGCTGATAGACGTCGACCACGGCGAGATGCACGAGGTGTTCCCTGAGCCCATTGCTGCGGGCGCGTTCTCGGGCGACGGCGAGACCTTCTACATCCTCCCAGCTGACGGCGTTCTGCGCGCATTCGACGCTCACGATGGCGAGCTGATCGAGTCCGTGCAGTTGGTCGACCCGTTCGAGATTGTGTTCGGAAGTCCTTCGCCCAAAATGATCGGCGTTGGCGAGTGGCTCTACGTCGCCGACCCGAATAGCGGTCATGTCCTTGGGGTCCACCTCGAACACATGGAGATCGAGGAGGAATGGCACCTCGGCGGTGCGCCGTCGAGCCTGGCGTTCGTCGGGATCACGGGTGAGGCTGAAGAACACGACGAACACGGGCATGAAGGCGAGGGTGGACAGGATACCCACATGGATGAGCACGGCCACGACGACCACGGCTCTCTGGATCCTCACTTCTGGTTCGATCCGGTCCGGGTGAAGGTCGCAGTGGACGAAATAGCCTCTCAGCTCTCGGCCGTAGACCCCGACAGCGCGAGCACCTACCAGCAGAATGCCTCAGAGTTCAAGCAGCAGCTCGACGAGCTTCACGCCTGGATCCAGGAGCAGGTCAGCGCGGTGCCGCAGGAGCGCAGGCTGCTGGTCACGTCGCACGACAGCCTCTCCTACTTCGCAGAGCTCTACGGATTCGAGGTAGTCGGGCTGGTGATTCCGTCTCTGGGCACCGAGGTGGAGCCCTCTGCGGAGCACATTGCGGGAGTAGTGGAGGTGGTCCGGGAGCACAATATCCCGGCAGTGTTTGGCGAGACGACGGTCAGCGAGAGGCTGGCGCAAGCCATTGCTGCGGAGACCGGCGCGTCGCTGATCCAGCTCTACTCGGGTTCCCTTGGTGCGGAAGGCAGCGGCGCCGACACGTACCTTCTCATGTTCCGAGCCAACGTGGAGCGCATCGTTGGAGGGCTGAAGTGAGCTCTCAGTCGAACTCGCGATGACCCTTCGATCCGTCTCCTGAGACGCAATTCCACGCCGTGGGCCACAGAGGTCCCACGGCGTGGACGCGTTAACGACCCAGGTCACGAGCGGTGCGTGACTTGTCTCCTGTGGGTACCCACAAGGGGCACCCCTACGGGGACTTTGGCGTAACTGCGTTGGGAGTCACGAGAATCCGTCATTCTTGTATGTGTCAGCTAATTCGTTGACAGATTTTGCAGGGTCTGTAGTGGGGTCTTGCCGCCGAGGCCCTGGTGGGGTCTCTCGGTGTTGTAGTAGAGGAGGTACT
>DAOUJC010000023.1:0-25160 GCA_034423135.1 Dehalococcoidia bacterium
AGTACCTCCTCTACTACAACACCGAGAGACCCCACCAGGGCCTCGGCGGCAAGACCCCACTACAGACCCTGCAAAATCTGTCAACGAATTAGCTGACACATACAAGAATGACGCTGCTACGTGCCTTAGACACAGGTCACGCAAGGTATCCGGCGGCGCCCTGGGAGGTTAGCGCGTGGGGATAGGAGTGCGATTCCACGCCGCTGACGTTCCACCGGAGGGCGGAGTCCTGATCTCACAGGAAGAGCGGCGGACGAGGTACTGCTTGGGGAATGGAGGCCCGGCCAGGGGCGCCGCCCCTCGTTGTGCGGGGCCGCCGCGGCTACATGTCCTTGGTGAGGGTGGTCAGGAACTCCTTGTTGGTATTGGTCTTCTTCAGGCGCTCCATGACCTTCTCGGTTGCATCCGTGGACTCCATGGAGCCTGACGTTGCCATGGCCACCATGCGCCGCAGCAGCCACACCTGCTTCAGCGTGTCGTCGCCCAGCAGCAGCTCCTCCCTGCGAGTCCCGCTGCGCTGTATGTCGATGGCCGGGAACACGCGTCGCTCCGCCAGCTTCCTCTCCAGGTGGATCTCCATGTTGCCGGTGCCCTTGAACTCCTCGTAGATCACCTCGTCCATGCGGCTGCCCGTGTCCACCAGGCAGGCGGCAAGAATGGTCAGGCTGCCTCCCTCCTCGGTGTTGCGCGCTGCGCCGAAGAAGCGCTTGGGCGGGTACAGCGCCACTGGGTCGATGCCACCGGAGAGCGTCCGACCGCTAGTGGGCAGCGAGAGGTTGTACGCACGCGTAAGGCGGGTGATGCTGTCCAGCAGTATCACCACGTCCCTGCCGCACTCCACCTGGCGCTTGGCCCGCTCCAGGGCAAGCTCGGCGACGCGGCAGTGGTCCTCCACCGGGTCGTCGAAGGTCGAGCTGAACACCTCGCCGTCGATGGAGCGCTTCATCTCGGTAACCTCCTCGGGTCGCTCGCCGATGAGAGCTACCATGAGATTCACGCTTGGACTGTTGACCGCAATGCCCTGCGCAATGTGCTTGAGCAGCGTGGTCTTGCCGGCCTTGGGAGGAGACACTATCAGACCGCGCTGGCCGCGGCCGATGGGGGACAGCAGGTCCATCAGGCGGGCGGACAGGTTGTCCCTGGTGGTCTCCAGCTTCAGCTGGACGTTCGGAAAGATGGGAGTCAGGCTGTCGAAGTTAGGCCTTGCCCTTGCCGCATCCGAGTCCAGGCCGTTTATGCCCTCCACGCGCACCAGGCCGTAGTACTTCTCGCCGTCCTTGGGAGGCCTCACCTGACCCATCACCTGGTCGCCCGTCCGCAGTGCGAAGCGCCGGATCTGCGACTGCGACACGTATACGTCGTTGACGCTGGGCTTGAGGTTGGGCTGTCGCAGGAAGCCGTATCCGTCGTTGATGAGGTCCAGGATGCCGGCGGCCAGAATGTAGCCCTGCTGCTCTGCGTACGACTGCATCATCCGGAACACTATCTCACTCTTGTTGAGCGCGGCCAGGCCGTTCTCCAGTCCCAGGTCTTTTGCCAGGGTCAGCAGTTCCTGTTTGTTTTTTCCGTCTAGCTCGGTGAGGTTCATGGCTTTCTCCGTAGATTCCCTACGTGGGGATGATTGGGGGCGATGGCCGGATGGCTTCATCACAGTTGGTTGCGTTTTCTGACGGGCTTTCATCCCGGACCGATTCGCAGGTGCGGCTTGCTGCTGTGCGCGACCACGACTGCTACGCGTGCACTGCCCGCGACGACATGCCAGGGAATCGGAGCCAACTGCCCGGTGATAATGCGGGGATTGTCATCTGCACTGCGGGGAAGGGATCGCGCGGGGGCTGGGCATGAGTTTTCGGTGATTCCAGGGGGCTGCCGCCTCCAACGCTCCTCAAGTGTAACACACTCAATCAAGCTAGTCCAGCCACTTGCCTGGGGCGTCAAGACTCAGCCTGCCGGGAGAACATGGGCAGTGGAGGTTGGGCGCCCTCCCTCAGCACGTTCTTGGCCGTGCCGATGAACTCGCGGAACAACGGGTGAGGCCTCGTGGGCCGCGACAGGAATTCCGGGTGAAACTGGACGCCCACCATGAAGGGGTGATCGACGATCTCGGAGACCTCCACAAGGCTGCCGTCCGGCGACAGGCCGCTCGCAATCAGCCCGCCCTCCTGGAGAAGCTCGCGGAACGAGTTATTGAACTCGAAACGATGCCGGTGCCGCTCCTTCACTTCGGGTACGCCGAATGCCTTGGCGGCGCGGGTTCCCTCCACCAGCTGGCAGGGATACACACCCAGTCTCATGGTGCCTCCCATCGAGCGAATCGCACGCTGGTCAGGCATCAGGTCAATGACGGGATGGGGCGTGTTCTCGTTGAACTCGGTGGAGTTTGCGTCAGCGTCCCCCAGAACGCAGCGCGCCAATTCGACCACCATGAGCTGCATGCCCAAGCACAGGCCCAGGTAGGGCACCTTCCGCTCCCGAGCGTATCGGGCCGCCTGGATCATTCCCTCGATGCCGCGGGGGCCGAAGCCGCCCGGCACCACTATGCCGCTCGTCGAGCCCAGGTACTCCTCCGGCCCGTCGCGCTCTATGTCCTCCGAGTTCACCCACGACACTGCCACTTCGCGGCCGTGGTGCAACCCGGCGTGGCGCAGCGCCTCCCTCACGGAGATGTAGGAGTCCGGCAGGTCTACGTACTTGCCGACAACCGCGATTGGCAATGGGTTGTTGAGGCCCTTCATGCGCTCCACCATGTCGCGCCACTCCGTCATGTCGCCGCCCGGGGAGGACACGTTCAGAGTCTGGAGGATCTGGTCGGCGAGGCCTGCCTCTTCCAATATCATGGGCACCTCGTACACGTTGGCGACCGTGTTCAGGGGCACCACCCGCTCCGTCGGCACGTCGCAGAACAGCGATATCTTGGCCGTGATATCGTCCGATACCTCAAAGTCGCTGCGGCAGATGATGGCGTCCGGCTGGATGCCCGTGCTGCGAAGCTCCTTCACGCTGTGCTGCGTGGGCTTGGTCTTCAGCTCGCCAGTGGAGGATATGAACGGCAGGAAGGTGACGTGGATGTAGAAGACATTGCCACGCCCGACGTCGTTCCGCATCTGGCGAATGGCCTCCAGGAAGGGCTGCCCCTCAATGTCGCCGACAGTGCCACCGACCTCCACCACCACGACCTCAGCCTGGGTCTCGTCCGCCAGTTTCTTGATGCAGGCCTTGATCTCGTTGGTGACGTGGGGCACCGACTGAATAGTCCCGCCCAGGAACTCGCCGCGCCTCTCTCGCGCGATTACGGAGCTGTATATCTGGCCGGCGGTCACGTTGGACGAGCTAGTCAGCCGCACGTCTATGAACCGCTCGTAGTGGCCCAGGTCCAGGTCGGTCTCCGAGCCGTCGTCCGTGACGAACACCTCGCCGTGCTGGTACGGCGACATGGTGCCCGGGTCAACGTTCAGGTATGGATCCAGCTTCTGTACCGAGACTGAGATTCCCCTGCTCTTCAGGATGCGCCCGATTGAGGCGACGGCGATGCCCTTCCCAACGGAGCTTACAACGCCGCCCGTCACGAACACGTACCGGGTCACGGACGCTGTCTCCGGCGCGGCACGGAGCGCGTTCCACCGGCGTGTCCGCCGTGCGGCACTTCTGTCACACTGGGGTTCCGCAGGCTCAGCGCCGTTGAAGTGACGTCTCGCATAGACCCTACAATGAGGCCGTAGTCTCCGTAGTGGTACCCGCTGCGAATAGGAAGATATACATGATTATGAACAGCAGGGCAACCGAGTTGGTGGCGATCCCGGCCACCGACATCCCAATGCCCATGCCTCTCTGCCGTCTCTGGATCAGGCTGATAATCGAGAGCGGCATTCCCACGAGCACCAGGGGTATGGAGACTATGCCGATAAGCGGGATCCACGCCAAGGTGACCGCTACGATGCCCAGAACCATGCCGGTGATGCTCATGTATTACGCCCCTGATTTCGGTCATAGTCAGCGGAGGCTGGGAGCAATAGTGCTCGGCTGCAAGAGGAAGCGCCGGGAATGCGCGGGCAACCGGTGGTCCACCCCCTATCCACCCCACGGCAGGATGATATTGGGCGACGAAAGCCGTTGTCAATAGCTTTGCTTCAGCGTTTGCGAGGAAAGCGGCGTTGCGCGCAGATTGCCTGGAGAATACAATGGCGAAACCGGATCCGAACTCAAGCTCTATCCTCAAGGGGATACCGTGAACCCGCTAACGCCACATGCCAACGGAGAATCCGCTACTCAGTCCGCTCTTGAGCTAGATGATGGCACCGGTCTCCGAGTTGTCCGAGCCACCTTCAATAGTGAGTCTAGGTTCAGTTGGGACTTGTTCGAAGGCTATGACAGCTTGCGGGTGCTCACATATTCCGCAAGCGCCAACGCCATTGTCAGGATGTTGGACAACTATTCCTTCGAGACCTTCGAGTGCGTGTTCGGATACGAAGGTACTCTACGCGAGATCAGGAGTATCCTAGCCTTCCAGCAGGTAGTGGTCGGGGATACCAGGGCCGCGATCATGGGGCTAAAGGACGAACGTCATGTCCGCATACTGGGGAAGGTTCATGCTGGGCAGGCTCACTTTAGGGTCCTAAGAAAGTCGATTGCCCACGCGAAGCTGTACCTTCTCTCAGCAAAGAACGGAGACCGGCGCGTAATTGTTGGCTCCGCCAATTTGTCCGAGCAAGCATTCTCTGGAAGGCAACCCGAAACCTTGGTCGTCTTTGACAACGACGAGGCAGCGTGGAACCATTATAACCTGATGTTTGATGCCATCAGAGACTCCGCTTCGGACGAAGTGCCGCTGCCGGAAGAGCGCATAATCAACGCGGAGATTGAGGTCTCCGATACGCCAATCATGGTGGACACAGGCACGGTTGTAATCGAAGCGCCGACTGCTCCTGATTCTCAAGTGTCTTACCCGGTCCAAATTGAGCGCATCGAGAAGGTCGCAGCAGTATGGGGGCCACGCATTTCTGGAGCTCTACCGCCAGTTCGCAATGGTAAACAGACAATTACCCCCGAGATCAAGCGAGTGATTAGCAGGATACGCTTGGTCAAGTCCGTTGAGGAGGCAGACAGTCGTTACTTTTCTATCGACAGGGTAAACCGCACGGCCTTGCTGTCCGGTGAGGCCTTCTCACTGGAGTGGGATGCCTCGCTGGTGAAGAGTGATTCCCAACTCCTGCTGGATTATTTCAGGAACTACGAAGGTGCATTTGAGGGAGATGTTGAGAGACTCCAGCGCGACTATTTCTCGTTGACGTCATGGTTGTTCTTCTCGCCCTTCATTTGTGACCTACGCTCCCTAGCCCTACTGCAGGACAGCGACGTAATCCGCTACCCGTCGTTCGCCATTGTGTTCGGCAAGGCCCACTGTGGCAAGACCAGCCTTGTAGATACTCTGATGACCTCAATGTTCGGGTTCTCGAACCCAGTGGACAAGCGCAGCTTTACAACGGCCCAACTGCGTGGGTTGCAGCATGCCTACAAGCGTTTTCCGGTGGTGTTCGATGATATTGGGCGCCCCGCGTTCAATCGTCACGGCCGAGACATGATTAAGGAGAATTCCAGCCGGGCGTCTCGGAATATCCCGGGTTCATCCTGTCCATGAACGCTGAGCCTCAGTCCTTTCCTGACGAGATCGTTAAGCGCAGCATGATGGTATACACAACCACGGCCTTGCCACCCCATGCTGAAGGGCTGAGGCAAAGCCTTCAGGGCCGTGTTCAGGAGATTCGACGCGGCTTGACTGGCCACATATACCGGCGATACTTGGTTGAGGTAATGGACCGGCTCGACGAAGAACGGTTACCTGAAGACTGGCTCGCCCTTTCATCGGGAGTTCTAGCGAACATTCTGGCGGAGTCAGCAGACGGCACTCCGCCAATGTGGTGTCGGAGAACAACTTGGGTGGACTACGCTGAAAAGCGCTATGACCGGGTAAAGGCCCGGCTCTTGGGCGTACTCAGGGAGTCAGCATACGCCAAGAGCGAGGGCGAATCCGCGAACGGTTGGACAGTGGATGGCAATCGAGTGATCGTGTGGGAACAACGCGATGCCTTCGGGAGACGCGGATTCGACTGGGAGGATGTTCCATCTACTCTAGTTGATGAAGATGCCAGCAGCGGCAACAGAACAGTGTTGAACCGCAAGAGCCTGGAAGATTTCTTAGGTGAGCGACTAGGGCCTGTTCGGTCGTGGTGGAAGTTCTGGACGTAGGGACAAGCAAGCATCACCCAATACCATTGCGGTCCTCTATTTTAAGCGTCTAGCGGAAAGCGTCGTTGTACCGCCGGGCTATTGCGGCTAGAATTGGGCCTGCCCGCAGTCTCGCAGGGCACAACCGCACGCCAACTGCCCGCAGGAAGGACACTCGCCATGATCATCGCTCGCCGACGCAGCCGCATAGCGGTCGTGGAGCTATTCGGCGTCATCGGAAGCTCAGTGCGGAGGTCGGTCTACGGCCGCATCTTCGACGACATCCGGCGCAACCGCGCCATCAAGGCCCTGGTGGTGGACATCGACTCGCCCGGCGGGTCGGCAATGGACTCCGAGTACATCCACATGAGCCTCTCCAAGGTCGCGGCTACCAGGCCGGTGGTCGCATTCATTGGCGGTATGGGCGCCTCCGGCGGCTACATGGCCAGCTGCGCGGCGCAACATGTGGTGGCCATGCCCGGGTCGCTGGTCGGCTCCATAGGCGTCATCTCGGCCCGGCCAGTGCTCCAGTCGCTGCTGGAGAGGATGGGTGTATCCATATCGGTCAGCAAGAGCGCGCCGATGAAGGACATGGGCGCGTTCTACCGCGAGCCCACGCCCGAAGAGGAGGCGCGGATGCAGGCGCTAGTCGATGAGCTTTACGACTCGTTTGTGGCCAAGGTTGCAACTGCCAGAGGCATGACGGACGATCAGGCCAGGCTACATGCCACGGGCGAGGTGTTCACGGGCCGGCGCGCGCTTGAGCTTGGCCTGGTGGACGAGCTTGGCGACCTGGACCGCGCCATCGAGGTGGCCGCCGGGCTGGCTGGCCTGCCGGTGCCGGAGCGGCCTCAGTACGTGCGGGCCCGCAGGCCATTGCGCGCGAGGCTGATGGGCAGCCTGGGAGGGTCGTGGGCGGACACGCTGGTCGAGGAGACTGAGCGACGCCTGATGGACAGGGTCTACTACCTGCCGCCGGGCTGGGGCGTGTAGGCGGGCACGGGCGCGCTAGTCCGCAGGCCGCGGTATGTTGCGCACCTCGTAAGGGTCGATCTTGTCCACGGTCAGCCGGTATCCCGGCTCCTCCTTGGCCTTCATCATGATGAGGTTCACCTGGTCTTCGTAAAGGGAACATCTTCACATCGCGGCGAGCAGATTCTCGCCAAACTCAGGCGGGTCGCTATGCTCTATGACCAGGTCGGTGGCGTCATGGAAGTTCATGAAATCTAGCATGGCGCGGGCTACCGATGACACCAGCCGAGCGCTCGTCCTGACACCGGGCTCCAGGTGGAGCTTCTTGATACGGAGGACGCCAGTCGAGCGCTCCATCTTTGGATCGAATCGCCCAACGAGACGGTCCCGGTCGAGTATCGGTAGGCAGAAGTAGCCCCATATCCGGTCGGGCGCCGGCTTGTAACATTCCAGCACCTGATTGAACTTCCAGAAGTCCATGTCGCGGTCCCTGGCCCAGAAGAGGCTGTCAAACGGACTGAGGAACGTGGTGCGGAGCGGCTTCAGATCGCCGTCCGCCGCCCGCTCCAGCAGAGGCAGGTTGTCCCTGTGGATGAGAAGCTCCTGAGCGCTGCGGTCCGCTATCTGCGCCTCGATCTTGACGAATGTCCCGTCCGCGATAAGCGCGTCGACGAACGGCTTGGACTCGGTGCGCTTCATGTGGAAGTAGTCGCCGACCTGCGCGGGTGTACACGCGCCAAGCGCCATCAGAGACAGTTCGAGCAGGCGCGTGTTCGCCTCGGCCTCTGTCGGCTCCGTACTGTCGACCCAGTTGGGCAGCACCCTGTCCAGGATGTCGTACACTCGCTGGAAGTTGACGCGATTCGAGATCGCAAGCTCGCCCACGTTGTAGAGGTGTTCGAGCGCGATTTTGGCCTCGTCCCAGTTCCACCACGTGCCCTGCTTCTTGCGTTCGGTGCGGAAGTCCACCGGACGTGATGGCCCCTCGTCCCTGATCCGCTCGATAACTGTCTCGAGCAGCCTGGCGTTCTCCGGGTCGGTCGCCCACGTCCGACGCCAGCCCGCCCCGCCGCTCGCGTGCCTGCGCATCATCGGCATCAGGTAGCGGTACTCGGTCAGCGGGATGATGCAGGCGGCATGTGTCCAGTACTCGAACAGCCGCCGCCCGTTGTCGGGCGAGGTGCTCCCATCATCGAACAGCAGCCTGTCGAAGTCGGAGGTGTCGTAAGAGCCAAGCCTGCTCCACAGCGTCAGGTACTGCGCCCTCTGGACGACCTGGAGGGTATCTATCTGGACCCATGCCACGCGCTGAATCGCGGAGTACACATCCTCGATATCAGGCCGGGGTCTCCCGGCAAGCGGCGCCGTCAGGCCTTGGGTGTGCAGGGCAAGCGCGCGAACCGCGCTGAGGGGGTAGATTGTGTCAGAGGTCTTCAAAGTCGGATCGCCGGTATAGACCTGCCCAAGATTGGTGGGCGGCATTCTAATCCCGCCCATGGACTTCGGTTCCATATCGGGATGTGGGGCATATTGGGGACAGTCTCACAGCGGTTGAGGTGACCGCCCAGCTGGGACGTATAGGCGAGCGCGGGCGCGCTAGCCCGCAGGCCGCGGTATGTTCTGCGCCTCGTACGCGGCGATCTTGTCCTCGTGCTGGAGCGTCAGACCGATGTCGTCGAGACCGTTCAGCAGGCAGTTGCGCCGGAACTCGTGCGTCTGCGGATCGTTATGCACCACGAACGGAATCGACAGGCCGTCGTCGTCGGTCAGGAGGCAGGTCTCCAGGTCAACAGTCAGGCGGTAACCAGGCTCCTCCTTGGCCTTCATCATGATGAGGTTGACCTGGTCCTCCGGCAGGTGCACCGGCACAATGCCGTTGTCGAAGCAGTTCTTGTGGAATATCTCGGCGAAGCTGGGTGCGATGATCGCACGAAAGCCGTAGTCCAGAAGCGCCCACGGCGCATGCTCACGGGAGGAGCCGCTGCCGAAGTTTCGGCCCGTGACCAGGATGGTGGAGCCGCGGTAGCCGGGAATGTTCAACTCGAAGTCGGGGTTGGGCTGGCCGTCCGGCAGGAAGCGCCACGCCGAGAACAGAAAGGGGCCGAAGCCCGTGCGCTCGATGCGCTTCAGGTAGACGGCGGGTATGATCTGGTCCGTGTCGACGTTCTCCCTGTCCAGGGCTGCGACAACTCCGTTCAGCTTCTCGAATGGCTCCATGACGTGCTCCTTTGCGGTCTGTCTAGGACATCAGCTCCCACTCGCGGATGTCCACGAAGTGGCCTGCGATTGCGGCGGCGGCGGCCATTTGCGGGCTCACGAGGTGCGTGCGGCCTCCGGGGCCCTGCCGCCCTTCGAAGTTGCGGTTGGAGGTGGAGGCGCAGCGCTGTCCCGGCTGCAGTATGTCCGGGTTCATGCCCAGGCACATGGAGCAGCCGGCCTCCCGCCAGTCCAGGCCGGCGTCCTTGAAGACGCGGTCTAGCCCTTCGGCTTCGGCCTGCACCTTGATCGCCGTTGAACCGGGCACCACCATCGCGTAAACGTCCGAGTGAGTCTTCCGGCCCTTCACCACTGCCGCCGCGGCCCGAAGGTCCTCGATGCGGGAGTTGGTGCACGAGCCGATGAATACGTTGTCCAGCCGGATGTCCTGTATGGCCGTGTCCGGCTCCAGTCCCATGTACGTAAGCGCGCGCTCGGCGGCGGACCGCTCACGGTCAGTCTCGAAGGATGAGGGGATCGGCACGCGGCCCGTGACCGGAACCACCATGCCGGGGTTGGTGCCCCAGGTCACGTACGGCACAAGGCTGGCTGCGTCTATCTTCACCACGCGGTCGTAGACGGCGTCCGGGTCGGATGCCAGGGCACGCCATCGCTCCACGGCCTTCTCGAACTCCTCGCCCTGCGGCGCGTTCGTCCGGCCCCGCACGTACTCGAACGTGGTGTCGTCCGGCGCGATCATGCCCGTGCGTGCGCCCGCCTCTATGGACATGTTGCACACCGTCATGCGTCCTTCCATCGAAAGGCTGCGTATGGCCTCGCCCGTGTACTCGATGGCGTGACCTATGCCGCCGTCCACGCCTATGTGGCCGATGATGCCCAGGATCACGTCCTTGGCCGTGACGCCGTTGGGCAGCGTGCCGTCCACGCGCACCTCCATGGTCTTGGGCCGCGCCAGGGTCAGGCATTGGGTGCTCAGCACCTGCTCGATCTGGGTGGTCCCGATGGCCATGGCCAGAGCGCCGAGGGCGCCGTGCGTAGCGGTGTGGCTGTCGCCGCAGACGATGGTCTTGCCGGGCTGCGTGTAGCCCTGCTCCGGCCCTATCACGTGGACAATGCCCTGGCCGGGGCTGTTCATGTCGTAGAGGGTCAGCCCGAACTCGTTGCAGTTGTTGGTCAGGGCCTCCACCTGCCTGCGCGAGGTCTCGTCCACGATGGGCAGGGAGCGGTCGGAGGTGGGCACGTTGTGGTCCGCCGTGCACACAGTCAGATCCGGGCGACGGACCTGTCTGTTAGCCATACGCAGGCCGTCGAAGGCCTGCGGCGACGTGACTTCGTGCACAAGGTGCAGGTCTACGTAGACTATGGCGGCCTGTCCGGCCTCATCGTGGACAATGTGGTTGTCCCATATCTTCTCGAACATGGTCTTGGGCATGTCGGCTTTCCTCCGGTCGGCTGTTTTAGAGTAGCGCTCAGAGTGTGGAGTCGGAGAGTGATCAGGCGTGCGTGGCGGTTGCCTCGCTCTCTGGCACCCCCTCTATGGTCATCAGCTTGTTGAGGGCGTTGAGGTAGGCCTTGGCGGCCGCCACGATGATGTCCGTGGAGGAGCCGCGCCCGGTGTACACCTTGCCGCCCTTCTCGATGCGAATGGTGGCGTCTCCGATTGCGTCGGTGCCCTCGGTGACGGCGCCAATCGAGAACTCCTTGAGTGTGTTGGACACGCGCAGGATGCGGTTTATCGCCAGGTAGACGGCGTCGACGGGGCCGGTACCCGTGGCGGCGTCCGTCATAATCTCGCCGCTCGGAGCTATCAGCCGCACGGTGGCCGTCGGAATCTCGTGGTCGCCGCAGGACACCTGCACGTGGTCCAGGCTGTACAGCTCAACGTCCGACCTGCGCCGGTCGCTCATCAGAGCCTCAAGATCCCTGTCCGTGACCTCGCGCTTGCGGTCCGCCAACTCCTTGAAGTCCTGAAACGCCTGGTCCAGGTCATCCTGCGTGAGGTGGTAGCCGAGCTCCTCCAGGCGAGAGCGGAGTCCCGCGCGGCCGCT
This sequence comes from Dehalococcoidia bacterium, assembly GCA_034423135.1. GTDB lineage: Bacteria > Chloroflexota > Dehalococcoidia > Lucifugimonadales > UBA2985 > JAPPHY01. Next base: position 11,460 of record DAOUJC010000023.1, read on the forward strand.
CAGCTTGCCCAGCACCAGGCTGCTGCTGGGTATGCCGATGGACTGCGGATCCATGATCTCGTAAGTGGCGCGCTCCTTCAGGACGCCGTCCTGGTGTATGCCGGATGCGTGCCTGAAGGCGTTCTGCCCCACGACCGCCTTGTTGGGTTGTACGGAGAAGCCGGTTATGTCGCTCACGAGGCGGCTTGTGCGGTACAGCTGTGTCGTGTCGATGCCCACGCCGGCCCCGAAGTAGTCGCTGCGTGTGGCCAGCGACATGATGACCTCTTCCAGCGATGCGTTGCCGGCTCTCTCTCCGATGCCGTTGATGCACCCCTCAACCTGCCTCACGCCGACCTTCACGGCGGCCAGGCTGTTGGCGACGGCGAGACCCAGGTCGTTGTGGCAGTGAACGGACATGACCACCCCACCGATGTTGGGGACGTTCTCCCGGATGCCCACGAGCAGCCGCGCGAACTCCTCCGGGATGGTGTAGCCCACGGTGTCCGGGATGTTGACCGTTGTGGCGCCGGCGTTGATCGTCGCCTCCAGGAGGGCGTACAGGTACTCCGGCTCTGTTCGCGTGGCGTCCATCGGCGAGAACTCGATGTCGTCGTAGTAGCTCTTGGCCCTCTCCACCGCGGCCACGGCCATCTCCATGACCTCCTCGCGGTTCTTGCGAAGCTGGTGCATGATGTGGATGTCGGAGCTGGAGAGGAACACGTGAATACGGGGCTTCTCAGCGCCGCGGAGGGCCTCGCCCGCACGGTCGACGGCGTTCAGGTTGGCGTGCGCCAGCGAGGCGATCACCGGCGTGCGGATCTCGCCCGCGATGGTCTGGACTGCCAGGAAGTCTCCGGGGGAGCTGGCGGCGAACCCCGCCTCTATCACGTCCACGTTCAGCCGCTCCAGCTGACGGGCGATCTCCACCTTCTCCTCGAGGGTCATGGCTGCGCCGGCGGCCTGTTCACCGTCGCGCAGCGTGGTATCGAATATGGTTACCCTGTCCTCAGGCATTGCTTGGGTACTCCTTTGTCTGTTGCGGCCCGCTCCGATGCGGCTTTCGCCGGGGCGTTTGCGCATACCGGCATCCCCGTAAGTGGAGCGTGTGGCACGCAGTGCATTGGTTCCGAGTGGGGAAGCTGCTTGAGGGGGGCTAAAGGACAACGCGGTCCGCCGAGACGACCCCTGCCATGAGCCGTCCCTTGTGGCGAACCACGCTTGATACCTCTGAAGAAAAGGTCTTGCTGCGCATGAGCCGCGCCATTATATCAGACTACGAGCTCCTGAGGAACCCCATCATCTCACGAAGCGACTTGCCCACGCTCTCAATCGGGTGGTCGGTGTCTTCCCGGCGCATGACGTTGAACCGCGGCCGCCCCTCGTCGTTCTCCGAGATCCACTCGCGGGCGAAGGAGCCGTTCTGGATGTCCTCCAGGATTCGCCTCATGTTCTCCTTGACGTGGTCGTCCACCACGCGAGGGCCGCGGCTGTAGTCGCCGTACTCCGCCGTGTCGCTGACGGAGTAGCGCATGTAGCCCAGGCCGCCCTGGTAGATGAGGTCCACGATGAGCTTCAGCTCGTGAAGGCACTCGAAGTACGCGGACTCCGGCTGGTAGCCGGCCTCCACCAGCGTCTCGAACCCCGCCTTGATGAGGGCGCTGACCCCGCCGCAAAGGATGGTCTGCTCGCCGAAGAGGTCCGTTTCAGTCTCCTCCTTGAACGTCGTCTCCAGCACTCCGGCGCGCGTGCACCCGATGCCCTTGGCGTATGCCAGTCCATAATCCCTGGCCTGACCGGAGGCGTCCTGGTGAATGGCCAGCAGGCCGGGTACGCCCGAGCCTTGCACAAATATCTCCCGCATGCGATGGCCGGGCGCCTTGGGCGCTACCATCGTCACGTCCACGTTCTCAGGCGGAGCGATCTGCCCGTAGTGGATGTTGAACCCGTGGGCAAACATCAGGGTCTTGCCCTCCACGAGGTGCGGTTGGATCGACTCGCGGTAAATCCTGGCCTGCAGGTGGTCCGGCACCAGCATCATCGTCATGTCCGCCTGCTGCGCCACGTCCGCGACGGTGGCCACGCGCAGGCCGGCCTCCTCCGCCTTCGCCCAGCTGGAGCTGCCCTCATACAGCCCGACGACCACGTCCACGCCGCTGTCGTGCAGGCTCAGCGCGTGGGCGTGTCCCTGGCTTCCGTAACCGATGACCCCTACGGTCTTGCCGTCCAGCAGGGAGAGGTCTGCGTCGTCCGCGTAGTAGATGGTGGCCATGTTGGTTGGCTCCTTTGCTTCAGTTTGGGTAGGCGGTCGGAGTGCCGGAGGCGTCAGGCGCCGGAGCGCTAGACCGCGACCCCTCGGCCTGCGGGCCTGCCGTTGGCGCGACCTGGGCGGCCCACGGTATCCAGCGCAAGCGACTTGGACATGCCGCGCATCAGGCCAACTCGCCCGGTGCGCATGACCTCCCGGATTCCGAACGGCCTCAGGATGCGAATGAGCGAGTCCACCTTTTCCACGTCGCCCGTCACCTCCAGGATGATCGAGTCCTGGGACACGTCGATCACGCTGGAGCGGAATATCTCCGCCAGCTGCAGAATTTCCGGGCGAGAGGACGGCGTGGTGCGCACCTTGATGAGCGCCAGCTCGCGGAGCACCACGTCCTCGCGGGATATGTCCGATACCTTCACCACGTCTATCAGCTTGTAAAGCTGCTTGGTCACCTGGTCCACGGTAGTGTCGTCTCCGTCCACCACAAAGGTCATGCGCGAGAACCCGTTGGTCTCGCTGACCCCGACGGCCAGGCTGGATATGTTGAACCCGCGGCGGCGGAACATGCTCGCCACACGATTGAGCACGCCGGGCTTGTCCTGCACCAGCGCAACGATTGTATGCTGCTCCATGACTACGACCTCGCCTCCTCCGTGAGTGGTTCCTCCAGCAGCTCCGCCGTGGACATGCCAGCCGGTATCATCGGGAAGACGTTCTCCTCCTCCTCGACCACGAAGTCCACCACCACTGGGCCGGGGTGGGCCATCGCCTCTCGAATGGCGTCCATGGACTGCCCACGCTCGGTGACACGAATGCCCTTGATGCCGAATGCGTCCGCCAGCTTCACGAAGTCCGGGTTGTTGGTGTAGTGCGTGGCGAAGTAGTCCTTCCGATAGAAGAACTCCTGCCACTGGCGCACCATACCCAGGTATCCGTTGTTGAAGATGGCGAACTTCACCGGCAGGTTGTTCTCTGCGATGGTTGCCAGCTCGCTCATGGTCATCTGGAAGCCGCCGTCGCCGCAGATAGACCAGACCACGCGGTCGGGCCTCGCCACCTGCGCGCCCATCGCCGCGGGCACCTCATAGCCCATCGAGCCGAGGCCGCCGGACGTGATGAAGGAGTTGGACTGTCGGCAGGCGTAGTGCTGCGCCGCCCACATCTGGTGCTGGCCCACGCCCGTTACCACGATGGCGTTGCCGTCCGTAGCGTCGCACAGGTCGCGCACCACCTGCTGGGGCAGGAGCTTGTTGGTGTCGCGGATGCGCAGCGACGGGTGCTCAGCCTTCAACTGATCGATCCGCTGGAGCCAGTCCACGTGCGTTGTCGGCTCCACGATGGGGTTGAGCTGTCTCAGCACCCGCGCCAGGTCTCCCACAACCGGCACGTCGGTGTGCACGTTCTTGCCGATCTCCGCGGGGTCTACGTCCACGTGGACCACCTTGGCGTTGGGAGCGAAGTCGCTCACGCGGCCCACTATCCGGTCGTCGAAGCGCATGCCAAGGCCGATGACCAGGTCCGCCTCGTCGATGGCCAGGCTTGCGTAGGCTACGCCGTGCATCCCAGGCATACCGACGAACAGCACGTGGGCGTCCGGGAAGGCGCTGCGACCCAGCAGCGTGGTGATGACGGGTATCTGCGCCTTCTCTGCGAGCTCCTGCAGCTCCTGGAACGCCCGCGAAATTATCACGCCGTGGCCCGCCAGGATGATCGGCTTCTTCGACTCGTTGATGAGCTGCGCGGCCTTGCGCACCTGCGAGGGGTGGCCGTCCATGACAGGCTTGTAGCCGGGCAGGTCGATAGTCTCCGGGTACGTGAACTCCGCCGTCTGCTGGAACACGTCCCTGGGTATGTCCACGAGCACAGGGCCGGGCCGGCCGGTGTTGGCGATGTAGAAGGCCTCCTTGATGGTGGGAGCGATCTCCTCCGGCGTCATCACCAGGTAGTTGTGCTTGGTGACCGGCAAGGTGATGCCCGTAACGTCGGTCTCCTGGAAGGCGTCCTTGCCGATAGCAGGCCGCGCCACCTGGCCGGTGATGGCCACCATCGGCACTGAGTCCATCTGCGCTGTGGCGATGCCTGTGACCAGGTTGGTTGCGCCGGGGCCGGACGTCGCCATGCACACGCCCACCTTGCCGGTGATCCGTGCGTAGGCGTCTGCCGCCATGGACGCGCCCTCCTCGTGGCGCGTGAGGATGTGCCTGATCTGTGGATACTGGGAGAAGGTCCCGTAGAGTGGCAGGATGGCGCCGCCCGGGATGCCGAACACCACGTCCACTCCCTCCATCATCAGGCTCTCGCAAACTATCTGTCCACCCGTCAGCTTCATGCTCCGTACCTCCCTAGGCCCGTTCGACCAAAAAATAAGTTCCCGCCCCAAGGGACGGGAACGTTTCCCGCGGTACCACCCTTATTCCCCGACCTACATCGGGACGCTTTGTGGGCGCCATCACGCCCTGCCCTCTGTAACGGGGGGCGAACCCGGCCGGTTCTAGTTGCCCGGACTAGCGGGGCTTTCTTCCGGCGGCTCTGGAGCTACGTTCGGAGGTGCCTGCCACGTCTGCTTCCACCGTACCAGACTCGCTAGATGGAGGCGCTCCCCCTACTCCTCTCCGTCCCAGCCTTTGGCTTGCTCTTGCCTGTGCTTGGCTGTGGTAGTCTAGCACACGCTGTACTGTTGTCAAGCGGCGTGCGTGGGAAGGACATTACAAGTGTAGCTAGACACCTACCCTCTGCGCGGCCGGTGACGCTCCGCGCTGTCCACCATAAGCGTGACCGGGCCGTCGTTGCGCAGCTCCACCATCATGCGCGCCTGGAAGCGACCGGTCTCCACGCGCAGGCCCGTCTCGCGGAACAGCTCGACCGTCCTCTCGAAGAGCGATTGCGCATTCTCAGGCGCCGCCGCCTCCGTGAACGATGGCCGGCGGCCGCGACGCACGTCGGCGTACAGCGTGAACTGGCTTACGACCAGCAGCTCGGCCGATACGTCGAGCGCGGAGACGTTGAATCGGCCGTCGTCGTCCTCGAATATGCGGAGGTTGGCGACCTTCTCGACCACGTAGCGAGCGTCCGCCTCGTCGTCCTCGCGGCCCACGCCCACGAACACCACCAGCCCGCCACCGATGCTCGCCACGTCGCCCTCGACGCTGACCGATGCGCCTGCCACACGCTGCACCAGGGCGCGCATGCGAGCCGCCTTCCGGCTAGTCCTCCTTGGCGGAGGTCTCCTTCGCCGCCGGCGAGGAGGAACCACTGCTGCTGGAGTCGCCGCCGTCCGAGACAGGCTGGCCTTTCCGGGCGTAGTCCGTGGTGTAGAAGCCGCTGCCCTTGTAGATCACGGCGGGAATGTGGAACAGCCTGCGAGATGACGACTCGCAGGTGGGGCATGGCGCCGTCGTTTCGGCGTCGAAGCCCTGCTTCAGCTCGAAGCGATGGTCGCAGGTGACGCACTGGTACTCGTATATCGGCACGGGTCCTCCGCGCTTCGATCGCCTTGGGGCTTGCCCAGGCGACGCGCCCACGTAATGTAATGTCTGGCACGGCAGCTGTCAACACGAATGCCGCGCCTACGTCAGGTGCACGATCTCCACGTCGCCCCACTTGTGCGACAGGTACTCGGCGACCAGCCGCCGGTGGCATCGCTCCGGCGAGGGCTCGCTGCACAGCAGGCATCCGCCGTCCAGCACCTCCCTCAGCCGCGGCTCCCCGATGCGCCGCTCGTCCATGAGCGCCCGAAACCGGGGCTCGTACGCGGGCCAGTCGATGCGCTTTTTCCGGTAGTCGTCCAGCAGCTCAGCGTCTGGCGCAAGCTCCGGCATGTGCACGTACTCCATCCCGCAGAGCCTGCCGACGAAGTACTCCAGGTCGTCGCGCTTGGCGAACCCGGCGATCTGCGACACGTTCTTGAGGCGGATGTCCACCAGCCGCTTTGCGCCGGAGGCCGACAGCAGATCGAAGAAGTCCTCGGCCGACTTCTTGGTGAAGCCGATTGTGTACAGCCTCACGGGGAGGGACCCCAATCGTCCCGGGATTGACTGTAATCTGCGACCAGCAACATGGCGCCAGTATACATCACGCGTCTGCTCATCCTGAGCGCAGTAGATGGAAGTTAGCGGACGGACGCCCCGCAACTAGTCCCGTCGCCCTCGCGAAAGCGGGGGCCCATCCCCACGGCCGCACCCACAGTGTATAATCCTCACGTGACCACAGACCTCCTGAAGGACCTCAACCCCGCGCAGCGTGACGCCGTCGAATCCGTCGACGGGCCGCTGCTCATCCTCGCCGGGCCGGGCAGCGGCAAGACCCGCGTCATCACGCACCGCATCGCCTACATGATCAGGTCGCTCGACGTGAGCCCTCGCAGCGTGGCAGCCGTCACGTTCACCAACAAGGCGGCGCGCGAGATGCGCGAGCGTCTCTTCGGCAGGAGCGAGCACGATCCCGCATCACCCCTGCTGCCGGGCATGTGGCCCTACCGCCACGAGTTCACCGTGTCCACGTTCCACGCCCTGTGCGCGCAGATTCTTCGCCGAGAGGCCCCGGACGCGGGACTGGAGAGTACATTCGTCATCTACGACCAGGAGGACCAGCTGGACGCGGTCAAGCAGGCCATGGAGATCCTGGAGATCGACCCCAAGCGGGTCTCGAACCGCTCCGTCCTCTCCGCGATCTCCGCCGCCAAGAGCAGCCTCGTCGGGCCTGAGGCTCTCGTGGCCGCCCGCTCCACCTTCGCCGACGGGATTGTGAGCAATGTGTACGGGCAGTACCAGGCCCTGCTCCACCGCAACAACGCCGTGGACTTCGACGACCTGCTGTTCAGGGCTTACCTGCTGTTCAGGGACAACGCCCAGGTGCTCGACAAGTACCGCTCGCGCTACGAGTACCTGCTCATCGACGAGTTCCAGGACACCAACGTGGCGCAGTACGCGCTCGCAAAGCAGCTGGCCGGCAAGCACCGCAACATCTGCGTGGTAGGCGATCCCGACCAGGCCATCTACTCCTGGCGCAACGCCGATATACGCAACATCCTGTCATTCCAGCGAGACTACCCGGACGCCCGCACGGTGACCCTGGGCGAGAACTACCGCTCGACCTCCACCATCCTGGATGCGGCCACGGGCGTGATCGCCGCCAACAATCGCCGCATCGAAAGGCCGCTCACCACCACCAACGGCCGCGGCGACCCCGTGCTCGTCGGCGAGGCGTACACGCCCGAGGAGGAGGCACAGCAGGTGCTCGGCGAGATCCAGCGCCTGAGCAGGGACGCGGGTCACAAGCTGGGCGATTGCGCCGTGATGTACCGCGTGAACGCACAGTCCCGCGCCCTGGAGGACGGCTGCCTCCGCCGCGCCATCCCGTACCGGCTCATCGGCGGCGTGCGCTTCTACCAGCGCCGCGAGGTGAAGGACGTCATCGCGTACCTCAGAGTCATGCAGAACCCCTACGACGACGTGAGCCTGTTGCGCATTATCAACGTACCTCCCAGGGGCATAGGCCAGCGCACGGTGGAGCAACTGGTGCACGATGCGCGAGTTCAGGGCATCCCGGTCTACGCGGCCGCGCAGCTCATGGCCGAAGAGCAGGAGCAGGCAGGACGGAACCGCGGTTCCCGCACAGGGCGCTCCGTTCCGCGCTTCTTGTACGTCATCAACGCCCTCATAGAGTCAGCCGGCAGCCTGCCCGTCGAGGAGCTGATTGACGCCATCATGGAGCGCACGGGCTACCGAAGCCACCTGCGTGAGGAGGGTGACCAGGGCCAGGAGCGGCTGGAGAACATCGCAGAGCTTCGAGCTACGGCCCGCGAGTTTCAGCCTATGGAGCCGTCGGAGCGGCTGGCCGCCTTCCTGGAGGGCGCGGCGCTGGTGTCGGACGTGGACTCGCTGGAGGAGGGCGAGGACGCCATCACCCTCATTACGCTGCACCAGGCGAAGGGGCTGGAGTTCCCCGTCGTGTTCATCGTCGGGCTGGAGGAGGGCATGCTGCCCCACATCCGCTCCTTCGACGACCCGGACCAGATGGAGGAGGAGCGTCGCCTGTTCTACGTGGGCATGACCAGGGCCAAGGAGAGGCTCTACCTCACGCGATCCTTCCGCCGCGACTTCAGGGGCAGCTCGGGCGCCAGCAGGCCGTCGCGCTTCCTCTCGGACGTGCCTCAGAACCTGGTTTCGTCGCTGTCGATGGCGGGGCGCAGGAGCACGGCCGTCACCCCGCTTGGCGCAAGACGGTCAACCGGCGGCAGTGAGGCCGCGGATTTGCCCGGCGAGCCGCCTCTGAGGGCAGGCGAGCGCGTCCGGCACGCCATGTTCGGCGACGGGATAGTCGTGAGCTGCGTGCCGTCGGGCACCGACCACGAGGTCACCGTGGCATTCAAGGGCAGCTCGGGGATCAAGCGGCTGCTGTACAGCTACGCCTCGCTGGAGATGGTGGAGTAGCGCGGCGCCTCCCAATCCCGCTCACGCTGAGCTTGTCGAAGCGCGAGCGGAGAGACGGCGCTCGTGTTCATCCTCTCATGGTTCGACCGGGCTCACCACGAGCGGGAACGGGAGGCATCAGCTCGTGGGCGTGCTCACCAGTTGCTGGACTCTTCCGCGTACACGTGGTCGGGCAGGCGGTAGCTAATGCCCGCCTCATCGAAGGCGGAAGCCTGGAGCAGAGACGTGAACCGGGTGAAGTTGCTGTCGCTCGACCTCCGCGGGAGCAGCCTTGCACGCAGTCGATAGTAGCGCTGCTGCAGCCTGAACAGGCGGAGGAATCCGGTCGACGAGCTACGGGGGTACTCCAGCGCGTCGGCCATCCAGTCGCCGATGAGAGAGCGCGACGCTCGGAACACGTAGGTCGCCAGGCTGCGCCGCTCCTTCGGGTCGTCGATCCCGATGATCAACGGAGCGGAGTTGATGAGCGAGTTGGACATGGAGACGGACTCCATCTCCGGGTCGGGCTCACACGCCAGGCCTATACGGAACAGCTCCAGCGCGTCCTCCTTGTCCCGAAAGAGGATGGTCTCAGGAATGCCCATGAGATAGCCGGTGTACCGCCACACGTCCATGAAGCTCTTGCTCTCCTCGTCGTTGTAGACGGCGCCCAGCCTCCGCATGTGCTCCAGCAACCTGGCCGAGAACGCCGTGACGGCAAAGCCCACGTGAGCCGCGCTTATGGGCATCCCCCACGACTCGTTGTCCCACTCCGGAGAATCGTTCAGCAGCCGCCTGATCTGCGCGTGAATCAGTCGGATTCGGACGGACAGCTTCCAACCGTCTCCGGCCCTCTCCAGGCCGCCTGGCATGAAGATCTCGATGAGGTGGCGGTTGTTCTGTCGAAGGCGCCGCACGCCCCGGTCTCGCACGCGCCCCGTGATGAAGAATGACTTGGCGATGTTGGTGGCAAAGCCCTCAACCAGCGTACCGCCCACGAACGCCGCCAGTATCAGGTTTGAGTTTCGGTGGAACATCCGCACTCCCGGGTGGAACGCTCTCTGGTCGACCCATGCCGGGGGCGTCTCCAGTCTCTCGAAGAACTCCCTGAGCAGAGGAGGAGCGGCGCGCATCCCCTCTTCGTCCTCATCCATGCAGGCCTGGATCAACTGGAAGTAAGTGCGGGGATGCAGGCGCCACAGCTCGTCCATGACGGCGTCCGCCTCCGGATCGCCGATGAGGGTGTGCTTGACGTAGTTGTCCGCCCTCGCGGGATCCAATACGCGGGCCGCATTGTAGCCCGGCACGTAATCAATTGGAAGTTGCATCTATGGGCCCCTGATCGGGTGTAGCGCAGCGAGCCGCTAGTCTTCCTCAGCCGGCTCCACTCTCAAGTCCGGCAGCCATCGGAGGAACGGCGGCAGGTACCAGTTCCGCGCCCCCAGCATCTCCATTGTAGCAGGTACAAGTATGGAGCGCACCAGCGTCGCATCCAGGAACACGGCCACGGACAGGCCAAAGCCCACCTGCTGGTTGATGATGGTATCCCCTGAAGCAAACGCCCCGAATACTGCCACCATGATCAGCGCCGCCCCCGTTATCAGCCCGGCGGTTGACCGCAGCCCGTAGGCCACGGCCTCCGCGTTGTTGCCCGTCTGGTCGTACCGCTCTCGTATACGGCTCAGCAGGAACACGTGGTAGTCCATGGACAGGCCAAAGAGTATGGAGAACAGGAACAGGGGTATCCACACGTCTATCGACTCCGTATGCCGGAAACCCAGAAGGTCCGTGCCCACGCCCTTCTGGAACACCAGCACCAGCAGGCCGTAGGCCGTGCCAACCGAGAGCAGGTTCATGGCAACGGCCTTGATGGGGATGACGATGGAGCGGAAGACCAGCATCAGCACGAGGAAGCTGAAGCCCAGCACGAATGCGAAGACGATTGGCGTGTAGCTGTCGGTTATTTCGAAGACGTCCGCGGTGACTGCCGAGACGCCTCCGACGAAGACCTCCGCCTCTGTGCCGTCGAAGGCAGCTGGAATGTGCACGTCGCGCAGGCGGTTCACGGCGTCCACCGCGGGCTGGCTGCTCGGTTCACCGTGGAGGATCACCGTCAGCAACGCGAGGTCTCCAGCGTCGTTGGGCGTCCACACCACCAGCGGGTTGCCCAGTGGGTCCGGCGGCAGCACCTGGTAGGCATCGTCGCCAAGGAGTGCGATCGCGAGCGCGTTCATCGCGCCCTGCACCTGCGGGCTGTTCACGTCGCCGTCAACCACAACCTCCGTGGGGTTGATCAGCCCGAACGAGAAGTTCTCCTCCATGACGAAGAAGGCGTCCCTGGTCTGCGCGCCCTCCGGCAGTGCGTCCACCCCACTGAGGCCGGTCTTGATGTCGAAGTAGAAGTATGAGGCGATCAGCATCGGTATGCCCACCGCCAGCACGCTGATCACGGGAAAGCGCATCACCCAATAGGTTATGCGCTCCCAGAACCCGTGCTCAGGCTCGCGGGTCGCTTCCGGCTTGGCCCTGCCGAAGAACGGCACCGAAAGCATGTTGATTCGCGGCCCCATAAGTGCCAGGACGGCAGGCAGCAGGGTTAGCGTGGCGGCCATGCTCACCACCACTACGAGGATGGCGCCAACGGCAAGCGACTGGAAGAACAGGAAGGGCACCAGGAACATTCCGCACAGAGCGATGACCACCGTGACGCCACTGAACAGCACCGTTCGACCTGCAGTGGCCCCCGCCCGTAACGTGGCCTCGTACCTGTCCAGCCCACGAGCCATCTCGTCCCGGAAGCGGGACACAATGACCAGCGAGTAGTCGATGCCCACGGCCAGGCCGATCATGGTGATGAACAGGGTCACAAAGAACACCAGCTGGAAGACCTGCCCTATGAGCGCGGCCATCCCCAACGCCGCCAGTATGCAGATGACGGCCAGCCCAATGGGAAGCAGCGCTGCCACAATGGCCCCAAAGAGCGCAATCAGTATGAGGAGGGCCACCGGCACACCCACGCGCTCGCCCTGCTCAAGATCGTGGCGGGCCAGCTCGTTGTTCTCGAGGGCTATGCTGGCATTTCCCACGATGTAGACCTCGACTCCGTCAGACCCGTTCGCCTGCTCCACGATCTCCACGATGTGCTCGACGTTCTTCTCGGCCTGCGCCAGGTCGCCGGTCATGCGGAGGGGGATCAGCGTGGTGCGGCGGTCCGCGGACACCAGCAACGGGTTGCTGTCCTGATAGAAGTGCTGCGCCTCGGCTACGCTGTCCGCGCCAAGGGAGGCTATCTCCTCGTAGACCGACTCAACCTGCTGCCGGTAGGCGTCGTCCTCCACAGTCAGCGAGTCCGAGCGGAAGAGGACCGTCTCGATGATGGGCCTGGGGCCTCTCAGCCGGCTCTCCAGGCGCGTCTCTGCCTGCTCCGACTCTGCGCTGCCGCCCAGGCGCAGCTCGGTGGTGGTGGCGCTGTCCAGCAGGCTGGCGCTCATCAATCCACCTACAACGGCCACCAGCACCCAAAGGAGAATGGTGAGGATGGGCCTTCTTGCGCTGATGCGGGCCAGGTACTCGGTCAATTAGTCACACCATCAAGTCAGATTGACAGCCCAGTATAGCACACAGCTTCGCACTGGCCTAAAGGACGCGGCGCTAACCGGCTTTTGCAGGCACTCTGCGTGGTTTAGAATGCAAAGCCTGTACGCACCAGGACATAACGACTCAGGAAGAAAAGCAACCATGTCATTTGAGTTTCACCAGGAACAGCTACTAGGCTACCCCATCGAGGAGGTCTTCCGGTTCTTCGCCTCGGCCGAGAACCTAGACCTGCTTACACCTCCCTGGCTGGGGTTCAACATCCTGACGCCCCTGCCCATCGAGATGGCGGTCGGCACCATCATCGAGTACAGGATCAGGCTGCGCGGGCTACCGATGACATGGCGGAGCGAGATCACGGAGTGGCAGCCTCCATATGCCTTCTGCGACGAGCAGCGCCGCGGCCCGTACAGGTTCTGGATACACCGGCACACGTTCGAGGAGAGGCCAGACGGCACGCTGGTGACCGACCACGTGGACTACGGAGTGCTCGGAGGGGCGCTGGTCAACCGGCTGTTCGTCGCAGGGGAGCTACGGAGGATCTTCGACTACAGGCAGGCGCGGCTCGCGGAGGTGTTCCCGGGTACGGGGTGACGCTTCGCGACCGATGATTGCGTACCTTACCTGGGAGGCGCGCGCCCCCGCTCACGCCCTTCGACAAGCTCAAGGTGAGCGGGTGGGATTAGGCCCGCTCATGCTCCTCGCCCGCTCATGGTGAGCCTGTCGAACCATTTGAGCGGGCAAAAGGATGTCCCGTAGGGGTGCCCCTTGTGGGCGCCCACATGAAACCGGGCAACCACGAGGGTTGCCCCTACGTTGGGCAGGTCCGCGTCTCGTCCGTCATTGCGGCGAAAGCCGCAATCCAGTCCCCCCATCCCAACCTTCCCCCACAAGGGGGGAAGGAGCAAATTCTCTCCCCCTCGATGGGGGAGAGTTAGAGTGGGGGTGATCCCTCTTCTTCCCCCTCCGTCATTCCCGACCCCGATCGGGAATCCATCCCCTCCTAGATTGCGGCTTCCGCCGCAATGACGGAGAAAGTGTGCCCCACAGTTGAGGTTACGCAAAGGCTCCGCTTCAGGCCCGCTCGAATGGTTCGACAGGCTCACCACGAGCGGGCCTAATCCCGTCCGCTCACCCTGAGCTTGTCGAAGGGCGTGAGCGGGCAAGAGATGACCATCTCCCCGCAGAGCCTGCCCCGTACTCGATACGGGGGGCGTCCCTTGTGGGCGCCCCCGCGCAATCATGCCAGCGCTGGCCAAGAATCACAGAAGGTCACAAAAATCCGACTGAAAAGTCACGGGAATGTCACACGCGTGTGGTACGCTACCTATCGAGTCTACCCCTATACGGGAGGTGTTACCATGTCTATCATCCGGCGTAATCTGGACCGGCAGCGCCGCCTCTTGAGGGCGGTCATGCCCGTTACCCCCCCCCCCCCCCCCCCCCCCCCCC
>DAOUJC010000024.1:0-36779 GCA_034423135.1 Dehalococcoidia bacterium
GGGGGGGGGGGGGGGGGGGATGTCGTCAGTGTGACCGGGGGCGATATCATGACGCTTGGTCTCGCGCCTGGGATACCCGTTAGCGCCGGTGAGCCGGTGGCGCTGGTGCGGGCTGTGGATTCCGGCCCTCCGGAGGCCCTTGCGCTGGTGCCGTCCGCAGACGCAGGACGCATTGAGGCGGGGAACACGGCGCAGGTCAGCGTGGCGCGTGGCAACCGTGAGGCCGTCATCTACCAGGCGGAGGTCACCGCCGTCTCGGAGCGGGCCGTCGAGCCGCCGGAGTGGCTGGCGGGCCTGGGTATGTCGGCTCCGGCCGGGTCCCATCTGGTGCTGGTGAGGCTTGAAGGCCCCGGCGTGAGTGATGCGGTAGCGGACGGTTCCATGGGGTCGCTGCGCGTGGTGCTGGGACGAAGCTCATTCCTGTCTCTCCTGGCGCCGGGAGGCGGCAACTGATGCGGATTACGTCCACGATGGGTGCGCGCCGCAGGCCCAGGCGGGCGCGGACGCCCCTGATGCTGCAGATGGAAGACACCGAGTGCGGAGCCGTCTGCCTTGGCATCGTTCTGGCGTACTTCGGACGCTGGGTCTCCGTGGAAGAGCTGCGCGAGGCGTGCGCCGTCAACAGGGACGGCTGCGACGCCGCCGACATCACGCGCGCTGCACGCGGCTACGGACTGGAATCCCAGGGCTGGCGACGGGAACCGGAACAGCTCCACAACATGACCATGCCTCTCATCATCTTCTGGGAGTTCAATCACTTCCTGGTGCTGGAGGGAGTCCGAGGCGGCAACTACCTGGTGAACGATCCGGCCAACGGCCACCGCGTGCTGACCGCGGAGGAGTTCGACCAGGGGTTTACCGGCATCGCGTTGAGCTTTGAGGCCGGACCGGATTTCCGCCCCGGCGGATCCCGTCCCGGCGTAGTCCGCAAGCTGTGGCCCTGGCTCTCGGACGTGACCGGGCCGCTGGGGTTCGCGCTCTTCTGCGGGCTGCTGCTGTCACTCCCGGTCGCCACCCTGCCGTTCCTGCTGAGCGTCTTCGTCGACCATGTCCTGAGCGGACAGGAGCCCCAGTGGGGAGCTGCGCTGGCCGGCGGGGTGGCCCTGGCGGGAGGCCTGGTCTACCTGCTGACCTGGTTACGACATCGCTGCCTCAGACTCCTGGCGGTGCGGCTCTCGGTTGACCACGCAGACCGCTTCATCAGGCGGCTGTTCCGTCTGAGGATGCGATTCTTCACCAACCGCTACGGCGGCGACCTCACCTCCCGGATCCAGCTTATCGACCAGATCGCCACGGTGGCGACGGCGCAGTTCGTCGGGGTGTTCATCGAGCTGGTGACCAGCGCCGTGT
This sequence comes from Dehalococcoidia bacterium, assembly GCA_034423135.1. GTDB lineage: Bacteria > Chloroflexota > Dehalococcoidia > Lucifugimonadales > UBA2985 > JAPPHY01. The sequence goes on from DAOUJC010000024.1 coordinate 1,351, forward strand.
TCCTGCTGTTCCTATTCCTGTACGACCCGATACTGGCGGGGGCGGTCGCAGCGCTGGGCGCAGTCAACCTGTATGTCATGCGACTGCTCACCCAGGGGCGTGTGGGCGAGAACCGCCGTCTGCAGCGCGAGCAGGGCAAGCTGCAGGGCGTGGGGATGTACGGGCTGCTCAACATAGACACCCTGCAGGCGACATCCGGTGAGATCGGGTTTTTCTCCCACTGGAGCGGCTACCAGGCCCGGGAACTGCTGGCCCGCCAGCGTTTCGCGGAGATAGGGCACCTCATGGGAGCGTTGCCGGGCGTGTTCATGATTCTGGGCAACGCCGTCGTGCTGGGAGTGGCGGGCTGGCGCGTGATGGAGGGCGAAATGTCCCTGGGCATGATGATGGGATGCTACGTTCTGGCGACGTACTTCCTGCTGCCCATCGGCCGTTTCGCTCTGTTCGCCGACCTGTTCCAGGTACTGGAGGCCAACCTGCAACGGCTCGAAGACGTGTTGGACGCCCCGGAAGACGCATACTTTCAGCAGGGTGGGGAGCAGCCTTCCGAGAGCAGCGCCGCCCTGAGCCGGACGGTGCGGTTGAGCGGGCAGCTTGAGCTGCGCAACGTGGAGTTCGGCCACAAGGCGAACCGGGAACCGATGCTCCAGAACTTCAACCTGACCATCGAGCCGGGGCAGCGTGTGGCCGTTGTAGGTCCCACCGGGTCGGGCAAGTCGACGCTGGCGCTGCTGGTGGCAGGGGTACACCAACCCTGGTCCGGCGGCGTCTTTCTGGACGGCCACGCGCGCTCCGATATCCCCCGCGGCCTGCTCGGCAGCTCAGTGGCCATGGTCGACCAGCGCGTATTTCTGTTCGCCGGGACCGTGCGGGAGAACCTGAGCCTGTGGAACCCCGAGATCCCCGAGCAAGACCTGGTGGCTGCCGCCACCGACGCAGCCATCCACGATGAGATCATGGCGCGGGCGCAGGGCTACGATGCGCCCGTGGATGAGGGAGGGCGAAACTTCAGCGGCGGCCAGCGCCAGCGCCTGGAGATCGCCCGCGCACTGGTGGGGAATCCCTCCCTGCTGATTCTGGACGAGGCCACCAGCGCGCTGGACCCGATCACCGAGGTGCGCATCGACGACGCGCTGCGACGGCGCGGATGCAGCTGCCTGATCGTGGCGCACCGCCTCAGCACCATCCGCGACTGCGACCTGATCGTGGTGCTGGAGGGCGGCCGCGAGGTGCAGCGGGGCACGCACACTGAGCTGATGGCTGAGCAGGACGGCCTCTACCGCCACCTGATGGAGACGGAATGAGCATCTACTCGGAACATGCCGGTGGAGCGCCGGGCGCGGGTCGCCTGGCCGAACTGGCGGCCGCCCGCGGCGAGCCGGTGGCCGGGGGAGCCAACCGCCCCATCCACCTCTCCGACCCCGGCGTCCTGTGCTTCGTGGCCGAAGGGTCGGTGGACGTGTTCGCGGCACGCCTCCGGGCTGACGGCGTGCCCTCCGACTTCAAGCATCTACTGCGCGCAGGCGCCGGGAGGCTGCTGTTTCCTGCCGCTGAGGGCCTGACCGGCACGGTGCTGGTGGCCAAGGGACTCCCCGGCTCCGCGCTGCGCCTGATGCCTCTGGACGCTCTCGACGGCGCGGGGTGCGATGAACAGGTCGTCGAGCAGGTAGAGGCCTGGGTCTCCGAGGTCTCCGAGGCGGTGACGCGGGAGTTCACCTACCGCCCGCGCATCGACCGGCTCCTATTGGCTGAGGCGGTGGAGCAGCCGGTGGAGGCCGGGGAGACGCTGTCGACGCGCCGCGGCGTAGTGTGGATGTCCGGCGGGGACACGAGCCTGACGTACCTGGGCACCGAGGAGGGCGACCCGGACGGCCCCGGGGTGGTCCCGGTCACCCCCACAAGCTGGGTGACACTGTCGAGGAGCGCCAGTGTGCGCTGCATCGCCACGCAGGATCTCCACGGCGAGGGGCGTCTGATGTCCGCCCTGGCGAACTTCAACGACATGGCCCTGAGCGCCGATGACCTCAACAGGCGTCTGCTTCTGACCGACGTCGCCAACCTGCAAACGAGCACCGCCGAATTCCGCCAAAGGGGTGAGCAGAACGCGCGCCGTCGCCTCTTCGGAGTGCTGGACCCGAGCGCACGACTGGATGGAGACGACCTGGCTCTCCCGCAGGCGCTGCAGCTGGTCGGGCGTCACGAGGGCATCGCCTTCCACATGCCCCACGGCAGGGCGCAGCGCCCTGGGGCCGACGCCGAGGAGCCGACGCTGGCCGACGTCCTGATGGCCTCCGGAGTGCGTATGAGACGCGTCGCTCTGCGCCGGCAGCAACGCTGGTGGCTGGGTGACAGCGGCGCGATGCTCGCTATCCGCAGGGACGACGGCGCGCCCGTCGCACTGCTGCCCGGCTCCATGGGACGTTACCGGATGGTGGAGCCGGAGTCCGGCCGCGTTCGGCAGGTCAATGCCAATCGCGCCGAGTCGCTGGAGCAGGAGGCCTATTTCTTCTACTGTCCGCTGCCCGACGACGGCCCGGTCAAGGCACGGCAGCTGTCCGGGCTGGCCTTGCACCGTGCGGGGGCAGACATGGCCCGGCTGGTTGCGGCCGGGATGCTTGCGGGCATAGCCATGCTGGTTCCCCCGGTGCTGCTGGGAGCCTTCGTGGGGCAGGCGCTGCCCTCCGGCTCCTTGCAGACGCTGGTGGCGTTGACCCTGGGCGCAGTGCTGATCGCGCTGCTCTTGGGAGTGTTGCAGATGATGCAGGGCACGGCGTTGATGCGGCTGGAGGGACGCATGGCTGCGCGCGCAGGGGCGGCCCTGTGGCTGCGTATGCTGGACCTGCCGTCCGGCTTCTTCCGACGCTTCACCGCCGGCGACCTGGCCACGCGGGCCATGGCGCTCTATGAGCTGCGCGACAAGGTATCGGGCGTGGTTGTGGCCGCGATGCTGTCGGTCCTCTTCCTGCTGCCCACCTTCGCCCTGCTCTTCCTCTACAACGCCGCCCTTGGCTGGCTGTGCCTGGCACTGGGGCTGATCTCCCTGAGCATAACCCTCGCGCTGGGGTTGATGCAGACGCCCTACCATCGCCGGCGGCTGGCCGTCACGCGGCAGCTGACGGGGACGCTGCTCCAGCTGATAGGCGGGGTGGCCAAGCTGCGGACCGCGGGCGCGGAGGGAATGGCCTTCATCATGTGGGCCCGCGGGTACCGGGAGCTGAAGCAGACGGAGATGAAGCTGGGCACGTACCAGGAGCACCTGATGGCCTTCACCGCAGCCGTGCCCCTGTTCGCGAGCGCGGCGCTGTTCGCGCTGGCCCTGACTGTCGGCGGTGACGACCTGGCGGTTGGCAGCTTCCTGGTGGTGTACGCCGCCTTCATGGTGTTCAACGGCGCGGTGGTCCAGCTTGGCGGCGCATTCTCCGCCGTCGCAGCCATACTCCCCGCCGTGCAGCAGGTGCAACCCATCCTCACCGAGCGCCCGCGGAACCTCGCCTCGGACCTTCCCGCGCCTGATCTGAAGGGCGAGGTGCTGCTGGATCACGTGAGCTTCCGCTACTCCGACGACGGGCCGCTGGTCCTGAACGACGTCACCATTCACGCCCTGCCGGGAGAGTTCATCGCACTGGTCGGGGAGTCGGGCGCGGGAAAGAGCACCATATTCCGGCTGGCCCTGGGGTTGGAGAGGCCGCAGCTTGGCGCCGTCTACTTCGACGGTCACGACCTGAACCGGCTCAACTGGAGCTCGGTGCGCAACAAGATCGGCACTGTGCCACAGGACGCCCACCTGCGCCCCCAGACGGTGCTGGACAACATCATCGGCATCGACGGAGAGCTGAGCGAGGACGAAGCCTGGCGGGCCGCCCGGCTGGCCCGTGTGGACGCCGACATCGCGGCAATGCCCATGCGCATGTATACCGTCAGCAGCGAGAGCGCCGCGGCTTTCTCCGGCGGCCAGGTGCAGCGCTTCATGCTGGCCGCAGCCCTGGCCCGCAGCCCAAAGGTGCTGCTGCTGGACGAGGCGACCAACTGGCTGGACAACCGGACGCAGGCCGACATCATGGAGCAGATCGAGCAGATCTCAGTGACCCGCATCATCAGCGCCCACCGGCTCTCCACCATCCGGCGAGCCGACCGAATCTACGTGCTGCAGGGCGGTCGGGTAGTCCAGGAGGGAACGTTCGAAGAGCTGATGGAAGAGGAAGGCGTGTTCCGGGACTTGGTCAGGCGACAGCTGACGTGAGTCGCCCATCTCACCCGATAGGCGAAGGACATAAGGCGGAAGGCCAATGATAACCGAAGAGGACTCCGTGAAGGAATTAGAGACAGAGCCGGCGGACCGCTCCTTTGGGGAGTTCCTGGCGGACCTGAGGAGCCTGTTCCCCTCCGAGCTGGTAGACGGCTCAGGCTGGGAGCGGCTGATGGCGCTGGCGCATCGCCTGCCCATCCACGTGATCGACCACCGTTTCGGCTTCGAGTTTGATCTCTGCGACCCCGAACCGGCGGCGGACTTCTGCGTGGTGCCCAGCCCCGGCAGTCCTCTCGCCGGGTTCTACGTCCGCAAGGGCGAGCTTGCCCCGCCGGAGTCGGCGGAGGCCGCGCTGGGGTCGTTCCTCGCCGAACAGGCAAGCGACCCGCAGGGGCTGCTCGCCCAAGGCAGTGGAGGGCTGATACTGGAGTATGACCTTGTCGGGATGACGGGGGCTCAGCCGCGCCCTCCCGGGATATTCATAGTGACCGGCGAGGTGAAGGATGAGTCCATCAGGGAGAAGCTGTTCGGCGACCCGGAGCGTCTCGCAGCCGCGCTGTGGGCAGTCTCCGGCCGGACGCCCGACGCCGACGTGCTGCGGGAGATGCTGCGGGTCTACCAGGCGCTGCCACAGTTAGGCTCCGTCTCCCAAGCCGGAATCATGCCGGGCCGTGACCAGCGGGCGGTCCGCCTGATCATTCAAACGCATTCCGCCGAAGACGCCGCGGCGTTGCTGGAGCGCATCCAGTGGCCCGGCTCCCAGGCGGAAGCCGCCCACGTCTGCGGCAGCATGGCAGGGTTGACCAGGTCCGGCGTTGTCCTGAGCGTGGACGTAACTCCACAGGGCGCTTCCCCGCGGCTGGGGCTGGAGTTCTACCGTCCCTCGGAGTGGCACGATCTGGACCGCGCCGGGTGGAGCAGCCTAATCGACCGGCTGGAGGAACGAGGCTGGTGCCTGCCAGAAAAGGCCAGGGGGTTGAAGGCATGGCCCCTGGTCGAGCAGGTCTTCGACCAGGGCAAGGTGTACAAGACCCAGCAGAGCATCAACCACGTAAAGGTTGTCGTGGATCGCGGGGCCATCGCCGCCAAGGCCTACGCCGGCACAATGGCGCTGCAACTAGTACAGCAAATGGCCACCGCCCCGTAACGGTATGGACCTGTCCGGTTTCGACACGAACGCGGAGTCCCTGGAGGCCGTCAGCCTCGATTTTGGACGCGTTCTCCACAAGCGGCCCCAGGCGGTGGCGCGGGTAGCATCGGCAGAAGAGGTGTCGGAGATCATCCGCAAGGCCGGGAGATGGGGATGCCCAGTCTCCTTCCAGGGGGCGGCACACTCCCAAGGTGGGCAGTCGCTTAGCGATGGCGGCATCGTGCTGGACATGAAAGGGCTGGACCGTATCGGCGACATCGAGGATGGAACTGTCCGCGTACAAGGCGGCGTGCTTTGGCGGGACCTGATCAACCGCGTCCTCAGCCATGGGTACATGCCGATGGTAACAACCACCGGCTTGGGGGCGACTGTCGGCGGCACAATCTCCGTGGGAGGTTATGGCACTGCCTCACACCTTTACGGTGCGCAGACGGACAACGTGACAGAGTTGGAGGTCGTAACCGGCGAGGGGCGGCTACTGCGCTGTTCACCCTCAGCCCAAACCGCCCTGTTCGACTGCGCGCGCGGTGGATTGGGTCAGTTTGCGGCAATTACGGAAGCGCGGATCCGTCTGCGGAAGGCGCCGCCGGAATTGTGGGTTTGCGAGGTGGAATTCGACGATGTGGAAGCCCTCATGCTAGACATGGCGAGGATCGTTTCTCGGGATCACTTTCAACATATTAGGATTATTTGCCTGCCGATGGTGCGGGATTTCCGGCGATTGCTCGCCGGAGAGACGCCTTTCACCAGGATACTATATCAAGTATATCTAACGGCGGAACTCGACAGCGCCCCAGATGAGGCAGCCTCGGCGGAGATGTTGAGTGGAATTTCACACGGAAGGATCCTCGGGTGCTATACCGCTAAGATTGATAAGTTCATCGATCCAACTTCACCCCTGCCAGGGGTAACTCTTCCCTTCGATGACCGGACCCTGGCACATCCTGCCGTGGAGGCGTTCCTCCCCTGGGAGAACGCGGCAAATGGTGTATTAGAGGTCCTAAGCGGTCTTCCCCCAAGCATTGCGCTCCACAGCATCGTGCTGCTCGCCCCCTTCCGTCGGGATCGCCTCCGGTCTCCGATGATTGCGTACCCGGCGGGAGACCTCCTGATGGGATTCTCAATACTGCCAGACCTGCCGCCTTCCAGCCTCAAGAGGACGCTGCCAGTCTTGGAGGAAGCGGGCAACCGGATGACCCAAGCGGGAGGGAAACGCCACCTGTCCGGTTGGGTTGACTATGACCACGTCCAGTGGAAGGAGCACTACGGAGATTTGTGGCCGCGGATCATGGAGTGGAAGAGCGCCTTCGATCCCAAGGGAATACTAAACCCGGGTTTTGTGCGCTATCGGCCTTGACGCGGGAACCAAAACCGGAATGGCAACCCACCTGGGACAGTGTCAGCCCCAACCCCAAGAGTTCAGGTTCCTTACAAAGAAACGGGGCAACTAGGCACCAGGTTCTCCATCGCGGCAAGAGCAACCATACAAGCAGCTGCTACCAGCCGTAATATAAGCCGCCAGCGGCGTGCTTCAACTCCTCCTCGGTGAGCTCGGACGAGGAGGGCAACACGATGTGGATCGTGTCGTCAGTGTCCTCGTGCACCATCACGTTGAAGTTCTCGGGAATAGTAATCCCCGTTTCCGCCGAGATGACGGCTTTCGGGTTCTCCAAGAATCTGGTGCGGAAGTCGTCGTCCTCAAACACCCGGGCAATCAACTGGTCTTTCAATTCCGTTGCGGCGGTCATACTTGCCTCCTGAAGACAATTTCCTCCAACGTTATTTTGCCAAACCAAGCCCAAACTCTTGAAACGCATCTCCTCGCCTTCCAGTCATCCTGGATGGCATGCCTGTTAACCAAGCCCCCAGAATTCCGGCATCGGTGTCGCCTGCGACAGTTGGCGGATTGGCCAGCGAAGGCTCAGCCGTGGGGGATAGGATCAGGAACCGGGCCCCCAGATCCCTTGACCCGCATAGGCTCCGCCTCCTCCGGAGACGAGTGCCAGATCGGCCTCCGTAAGCCTGTCCGTGGGGGGCAGGATCAGGTGAGCGGCGGTGGCGGTGTCTTCGTGAATCTCGATGTTGTACCACTCGGGAATCTCCACGCCGGTCTCGGCGGAGACAACGGCCTTGGGGTCTGCGAGGAGCCTGGCCCGGAAGTCGCTATCTTCCACCGCCTTGGCGAGAATCTCTGTCTTCAAGTCAGTTATGGTTGTCATTACGTATCTCCTTTCTAAGACAGAATTACCACTATCAGCGTCGCTCGTGCGAACAAGCCGCCCGGAGACACTTGCTTGGCATTATATCACCTCGCGAATGATATTGGTGTGACCTATGGGCGCTTTTTCAGTGACTTATTGTGATATGCCGCCAAATCCGGCATAATTGCCCCGGCTAACGCCGAATCCCACGGCCCCAAGAGGACGGCCTCCTCGGTCGCATCGAGGTGATCAGTTGGGCCGACCGACACCGGGGAACGAGAACGCCCCGTCTGACGAGATCTACGGCGAGCGCTATGTTCGGCCGTATGTGGCGCTCTACATCGATCACTCGCTGTGGGAGCCAAAGCTGCAATGCAACGTTGCGCTGCTGAGCAGGCTGTTGAAGCCGTTGGGCAACTGGCTGGACACCTGCTGCGGGCAGGGGTGGCACCTGGCGCAGTTTCCCAGACACCGGCGGATGGGCATCGACGTGAGCGCGGCCCAGCTGGAGCAGGCGCGGCTGCACAACCCCGGCGTCACCTTCATTCAGGCCGACATCACCGACTACGAGATTCCCGACGGCCAGCGCTTTGACCTGGTGAGCAACTTCTGGAGCGCCTACTCCTACCTGAACGACGAGGACGCCATTCGCGATCTGGTGGAGAAGCTGGTCCGCTGGACGGCTCCGGGCGGCGCCCTCTACCTGGAGCTGACAGTACCGGAGCTGCTGGAGGCCTTCAACGACAGCGAGTTTTCGGATGAAACAGGAGCCAAGGTCTCCCTGCGGTCACCAGATGGAGTATACTGGGACTACCAGGACGCTGGCGGGATTCACCGGATGATGAGCCCGCCGCTTGAGTTCTTCACCGACATCATCGCGCCGCACTTTGCCGGAATGAATCACTCGACGGTGGTGCGGGCGGTGCGCCAGTTTGTCGCCTGGGGCAAGCACCCAAACTGACGGAGCGTCGCTCTGCGGGCGGCGCGTGGGCGCCCGTATGGGGACATCCTTTTGCCCGCTCATGATGAACCGAGAGTTTACCCTGAGCGAAGCCGAAGGGAACCACTTGAGGCGGTGGAACGCAGAGTGACGGTTCCGACAAGGCCCCTGGATCATCGGCTGTCGTCACAAGGCCGCGTAATGAGTGCCGCGGCCAGGATCGGCAGCGCCGTCACGAGCGGTCGCAAGACTACACTGGAAACCTGTGGAGGATGGGCATGGCAATGATGCTGCGAATAACCGGCGCGCTGATGCTGGCGTACTCGGCGGTGTACACCGCGCACTTCACCTTCGACACCCTCTACGACGCCGGCCCCATCTGGACCGTCTTCAACATCATCTCCGCCGCGGCCATACTCATCGCGCTGGCGGCCAATTTCGGCCACGTGCGGGCGCAGGCAGGATCCGGGTCGGACATCGTGCAGCGGCTGGGCGCACACGCCCTCTTCTACGCCAACGCCGCACTGGCCGTCTGGTTCTTCCGCAACTGGGTCCACCTGCTCGCCCTGGAGGAGGGCGAATCGGTCAGCGTCCACTCGGACGTCGTCTGGATGATGATCGCCGTTCTGATTCCTCTCGTCCTGGCCACCACCGGCTGGCGGCTCTGGCGCGAGTCGGACTGAACATGGCTTCCGGGGAAGAGTGTGGCGCCGGGTATCTGTTCAGGTGATGGAACCGTTTCCGGCGACCACAGGTATACTCCATTAGACCCCCGGAACCGGGAAACAACTGAAGCGGGGGCCCAATGGAGGTGGCAGATGAATGAGAGCATCGCCGGCGTGAGCAGGCCGAGGCGGCCGGCGCGGACCGCCGCAATCGCCGTGATCCTGTGCGTGGCGGCCGCCGCCCTGCTTGCGGCATGCGGCGACGAACCACAGCCGTCCTCGCCGACAACGCCCGCGGCTACACCAACCACCGCCGGCGCAAACACCCCTGTACCGACCAACAGCTCGGTGCCCGCAGCCACGCTTGCTCCGCCCACCCCCGTACCGACCAACAGTCCGGTGCCCGCAGCCACGCTTGCTCCGTCCGTCCAAACCTCACCGAATGAGATCCGCTCTGTGAAGGCGCGAGCCGCGCCGTCGGCGGGGAACGCTGACCTGGCGGGCCTGGTGGATGGCAACAGCGCCTTCGCCTTCGATCTGTACCACGCGCTGAGGGGACAGGACGGGAACCTGTTCTACTCGCCCCACAGCATATCGCTGGCCCTTGCCATGACCTATGCAGGGTCAGAGGGCCGGACGGCAAGCCAGATGGCGGACACGCTCCGCTTCTCCCTGCCTGGGGGCGAGCTTCACCCCGCGTTCAACGCCCTAGACCAGGAGCTTGCCTCCCGCGGCACGGATGTTCAGATCCGGGACGGCGAGGGGTTCAAGCTGAACATCGTCAACGCCGTCTGGGGCCAGCAGGGGCACCCGTTCCGTGAGGCGTTCCTGGACGTGCTGGCTGAGAGCTACGGAGCGGGCGTGAGGTCGGCGGACTTCAAGGCCGCGCCGGAGGAGTCCAGGATTGCGATCAACGACTGGGTTGCGGAGAGCACGGAGGACAGGATCAGGGACCTGATACCGCCCGACGTCATAAGCTCGCTGACCCGGATGGTGCTGACCAACGCCATCTACTTCAACGCTTCCTGGACGTACCCCTTCAACGAGGCGAGCACCCGTCAGCACCCCTTCCACCTTCTGGACGACACCGCCATCGACGTCCCGATGATGAGAACGTCGGAGGACTTCGGCTATGCAGCGGGCGACGGATACCAGGCGGTGGACCTGCCGTACGTCGGACATGAGATGTCCATGACCGTCATAGTCCCGGACAGCGGGCGGTTCCGTGAGTTCGAGGAGTCCCTGGACGCGGCCCTGGTGGAGCGAGTCATCGCAGGCCTCCGGTTCCGCCGCGTTACGCTCGACCTGCCGAGGTTCGAGTTCGAGTCCAAGTTCCGGCTGGGCGAAACCCTCAAGGCCATGGGCATGACCGACGCTTTCGACAGCGCCTCCTCCGACTTCTCCGGCATGGACGGTCGCTCGTGTATAGCGGGAGACCCCGAATGCCTCTTCGTCCGGGAGGTGGTGCACAAGGCGTTCGTGTCTGTGGATGAGGCCGGCACTGAGGCTGCGGCAGCCACCGCGGTGATGATGCAAATCGAGTCCGCGCCGCCGGACCCGGTCAGCGTTACGGTGGACAGGCCCTTCATCTTCCTGATCCGGGACATGGCGACTGAGGCCGTCCTGTTCGTGGGGAGGGTCGAAAAGATATAGAGCGTCCGTTGACTTCTCAGGCGGTCTTCAAAGTTTCCCAAAGATTTGCCGGTAAGGTGATAGCTACAGCAGGGCTGTGGGGCTCGGCAAATCAGGGACAGGAGGCTAGACATGATGAGGAAGTGGATACCTATAGGGATGTTAGCGGGGCTGCTGGCCGCGGCCATAACCGGCGGCGCCGTCCTGGCGTCGGACGGGGATGAGGCCGGGAACGGAGGCCCTGATGCGGAGGAAGTGGTGGTGAAGGACGGGGACGTCTCCACCCTGAGCATCGAGAACACGGACGTGGACTTGGGCGAGCCGGATGATCTGGCGATCAGGGTCGCGGAGATTATGGGCACCGACGCACAGGCGACGCACGACGCAATGATCCAGGCGGACGCCGCGGTGGCGCCCACCTCAGGCCAGGGCGACGTTGGCAACCAAGACGCGGACTCCATGTCTGTGGAAGCCCAGGGGCTGTCGTTCGCGGAGTACGGCGAGAGAGTCGGCGCGATTCTAGGCGTGGATGGCGAGATGGTCGCCCGGGCCATCGCCCAGGCTTATGAGGAGCTGTACGCCATCGAGAGGGACATCCACGACAACGGGAGCGGATGGGACAAGGCGGGCAAGTACGACTCCGACAAGAACCCCACCGCACCCACCACTGACTAGACCCTGCGGCTCGTGACGAATGCCGGGGCGGGACTGAGTCCCGCCCCGGCTCACTGTATGCGGACGGACACTGCGGACTCGGAAAGGGTACCCACAAGGGGCACCCCTACGCGGACTACGGGGACATTATCAGGGGCGCACAACGTGGACGTATCCGAGTCTGGAGGCAATGCCATCTCTTGCCGCTCAAATGGTTCGACAGGCTCACCATGAGCGGGCCTAATCTCGTCCGCTCACCCTGAGCTTGTCGAAGGGCGTGAGCGGGGCCTCCAACGTAGGGGCAACCCTCGAGGTTGCTCTGTTGTCTGAGGGCGGACACGAGGGGCGCGGCAGGGGTACCCCTACGGGGGTGCGGAGGCGGCCCACAATTTGCGTCGGTTAGGGCGCGCGGCACCGCTCACCCCGAGCTTGTCGAAGGAAATGAGCGGGGGAAGCAGACGCGAGGCCGACAGGCCTTGGCGCGCCACCAAGAGGCTCCGAACTCACCGCGGAACTAGTGCCTCGCTAGGAGCACAGGCCCCTCAGCCACACGTGCGACGCTGGTGCCACCTTGACCACCTAGCTACGAGTCCTGGGCAGTAGCAGACCGCTGTGAACCTGGCAGGCCCAGCCACAATTCGAAAACGGTTCTGTATACCGTCAGGCGTGGTGGGCGGTAGTGGACTCGAACCACTGACCTCTGCCATGTCAAGGCAGCACTCTAACCGGCTGAGCTAACCGCCCACTCTTCCATTATAGCGCAGGCGCAACTCGCGGGCCGGCGCCATGCAATCAGAACTCCAGGTCGCCCGGCGCAGACTCCAGCACGTGCGAGATGGCCTCAGACTCAAGCGTGAGCTGAGAGGGGCCCATGCCCTCACCGTCCTCGTTTTCGCCGGCCAAGCCCAGGCGGTCCCGCCCCTCAGGCGACGAGGAGAGATTGGCCGGAATGAGCCTTCCGATGATCACGTTCTCCTTCAGCCCGCTCAGCTGATCGACGGCGCCGTTCATGCTACTCTCCGTGAGCACGCGCGCGGTCTCCTGGAACGATGCCGCCGCCAGGAAGCTGTCGGTGCTCAGCGATGCCCGGGTGATGCCCAGCAGCGCGGGCGATGCGGTGGCAGGCTCGCCACCCTCCGCAAGCGCCTTGGCGTTGGCGTCCTCGTACGTCAGGCGGTCGACCATCTCGTCCGGGAGCATGTCCGTGTCGCCCGGCAGGTCCACCCTCACCTTCTTGAGCATCTGGCGAACGATCACCTCGATGTGCTTGTCGTTGATGCTGATGCCCTGCGAGCGGTACACCTTCTGGACCTCGTCGAGGAGGTACTGCTGAACGGCCTCACGCCCCAGGATGCGCAGTATGTCCTGAGGGTTGAGCGGGCCGGCCGTGATGGGGTCTCCGGCGCGGACCGTGGCCCCGTCTTCCACCAGGATGTGCGCGGCCGCGGGTATCGAATACTCTCTCTCCTCGCTCTCTTCCCAGACGAGCGTAATGGCGTCCTCCGTAACCTCGGTACGCCCGGATACGCGTGCCGTAAGAGGCAGCGGCTGCGGAACCTCCGCGTCGCCGCTCTCCTCGGGGGCCTCCGGGCTTGCCAGAGCGGCTCCAACCTCCACCAGCTGACCGCTCTCGACCAGCGGCCGGAATCCGGCGGGCAGCGGGTATTCCTCGCGGAACTCCTCCGCGCTGCTCACCCTGATGCGCCTCTCGTCGCCGTCGTCAATCCGCTGCACCACGCCGTCGATGTCCACCAGGTACGCCTGCCCCTTGGGTGATCGGGCCTCGAAAAGCTCTTCGACTCTCGGCAGACCGCTGGTGATGTCTACTCCGGCGATGCCGCCGGTGTGGAACGTTCTCATCGTGAGCTGGGTGCCAGGCTCACCGATGCTCTGGGCGGCCATGACGCCGACGGCCTCGCCGATGATGGCGAGCTTGCCCGTGGCGGGATTGCGACCGTAGCAGAGGCCGCACATGCCGCTGCGGGATTCGCAGTTGAGCGGCGACTTGACGAAGACGTCGCTGACGCCACGCTCCACGATGCGGTCCGCCAGCTCCTCGCTGATCTCCTCGTTGCTGTCCACGATTATCTCGCCGGTGGCCGGGTCTGCGACCGGCGCGCCCGCCGTGCGGCCCACGATGCGCGTGGCAAACGGGGCCTCCAGCGGCCGGTCGGTATGCGCCTCGATGGTGATGCCGAGACCGGTACCGCAGTCGTACTCCAGGATGATGACCTCCTGGGACACGTCGATCAAGCGGCGAGTCAGGTAGCCGCTGTCCGCCGTGCGGAGAGCCGTGTCGGCCAGGCCCTTGCGAGCGCCATGCGTGGAGATGAAATACTCCAGGACGCTGAGCCCCTCACGGAAGCTGGACTTGATGGGCAGCTCGATGATGCGCCCACGAGGGTTGCTCATCAGCCCGCGCATCCCGGCCATCTGCTTGATCTGCGCCACGTTGCCCTTGGCGCCCGAGATCGCCATGAGGTATACGCCGCCGTAGGTCGGCAGGTGCTCCTCGATGACCTTGGTCATCTGGTCGCTGGTGTCAGTCCAGATCTGCACGGCTGTGTTGTACCGCTCGTCGTCCGTGATGAGGCCTCTCTGGAACTGCTCCTCCAGGCCCTCGATCTTGGTCGTAGCGGCAGCCATGAGATCCGCCTTCTGCGCGGGCACCTCGATGTCGTTGATGGCGATGGTCGTGCCGGACTTGCCCGCGTAGTAGAAGCCAAGACGCTTGATCTTGTCCAGCACCTCCGCGGTGATGTCGTTGCCCTGGGTGCGATAGCACTCCGCAGCCAGGTCCTTGAGGAGGTTCTTGTCCATGATCTGATTGCGGTAGGTCATGCCCTCCGGCAGCACCTCATTGAAGATGATGCGGCCTACGGTGGTCTTGAGCCAATCGACGCCGGCGCCGTTGCCGTTCTGCCTCACCAGGATTGGCGCCCGCAGATCGATCACGTCGTGCTCGTACGCCAGCCTCGCCTCGTTAAAGTCGTTGTAGCGCGAGCCTTCGCCCCTTGCGCCCGCAACCTCGCTCGTGAGGTGGTAGCAGCCGAACACGATGTCCAGCGTCGGCGCGACGATAGGTTCGCCGGAGCTTGGCGACAGCATGTTCTGAGTGCTGAGCATGAGCTGCTTGGCCTCCATCACAGCCTCGCGAGACAGCGGCACGTGCACGGCCATCTGGTCGCCGTCGTAGTCCGCGTTGAAGGCGGTGCAGACGAGCGGGTGAATCTTGATCGCGCTGCCCTCTACCAGGACGGGGTCGAAGGCCTGGATACCCAGCCTGTGCAGTGTAGGAGCCCGGTTGAGAAGCACGGGCCTGCGGGTGATCACGTCCTCCAGGATGTCCCACACCTCCGGCCGGACGCGCTCCACCATGCGCTTGGCGCTCTTGATGTTGTGTACGTGGCCGTTCAGGATCAGGCGGTTCATCACAAAGGGCTTGAACAGCTCCAGGGCCATCCGCTTGGGCAGGCCGCACTGGTTGAGCTTCAGCTCCGGGCCGGCAACGATGACCGACCGGCCGCTGTAGTCCACGCGCTTGCCGAGCAGGTTCTGCCGGAAGCGGCCCTGCTTGCCCCTGAGCAGGTCCGCCAGGGACTTGAGTTTGTGATTGTGGCTACCGGAAACTGCCTTGCCAACGCGTCCGTTGTCTATCAGCGCGTCCACCGCCTCCTGAAGCATCCGCTTCTCGTTGCGGACGATGATCTCCGGCGCGCCTAGCTCCAGCAGGCGGCGCAGCCGGTTGTTGCGGTTGATCACACGGCGGTACAGGTCGTTGAGGTCGCTGGTGGCAAAGCGGCCGCCATCGAGCTGCACCATGGGGCGCAGATCGGGAGGCAGCACGGGCAGCACGGACAGGATCATCCACTGCGGGTCGTTGTCGCTCTTGATGATGGACTCCACCACCCGGAGGCGCTTGATCGCCTTCTTGCGGCGCTGGCCGGAGGTGGTGACGATCTCTTCCTGGAGCCTCAGTTTCTCCTCATCCAGGTTCATATTCTTGAGGATGGAGAGGATGCCTTCCGCGCCCATTTCCGCCCTGAACACGTCGGCGTACTTGTCGCGCAGGTCGCGGTACTGGGCCTCCGTGAGCAGCTGCATGGTGCGCAGGCCCTCCAGCTCGTCGATGCGGACCTGTATCTCCTCATCGCGCAGCCGCTGCTCGGCGTCTGAGCCCGCGACGGTGTTGCCAAGGTCGCTGCCGCCCGCGTCGTGGGAGTCCTCCGAGTAGTCGCCTGATTCCGCAGCCTGCTCAGCGGAGGCTTCCGCAGCTGCTGCTGCGGCGGCGGCTTCGGCAGACTGCGCCAGCGCGTCCTTGAACGACTGGAGCACCTCGGCGCGCTTGTCCTCGTCGATGTGCGTGATGATGTACTTGGCGAAGTAGAGCACGCGCTCTAGGTTCCTGGGCGACAGGTCCAGCAGCAGGCCAAGGCGGCTGGGGATGCCCTTGGAGAACCACACGTGGGCCACCGGGGCTGCCAGCTCGATGTGGGCCATGCGCTCGCGCCTGACCTTGGAGCGAGCCACTTCCACGCCGCACCGGTCGCAGATGACGCCCTTGTAGCGAATCTTCTTGTACTTCCCGCAGAAGCACTCCCAGTCCTTGGTCGGACCGAAGATCCGCTCGCAGAAGAGGCCGTCCTTCTCTGGCCTTAGCGTACGGTAGTTGATGGTCTCCGGCTTGGTGATTTCGCCGTATGACCAGCTCCTCACCTGCTCCGGGGAAGCTATGGAGATGCGGATTGCGTTAAATTCCATGCTCTGGGGCATTCTCCAACTCCTCTGTGTCGTTACTGCCATTCACGCCCTCGCTGGGGCTGATGTCTTCGTCCTCGTTGTCGTCGGTGAGGAATGAGACGTCCAGCTCCACCCTATCCTCCGGCTCCGCGTCCACGTCCATCATCCACTCCATCGCATCCATCTCGCTGAGGACTTCACTGTCCACGGTCAGCTCGTCGGTGGGCTCCGCCAGCATGGGCTGCTCTTCGTCCTCGTGCAGCAGCTCAACGGAAAGGCCCAGGCTCTGGAGCTCCTTCACCAGCACGTGGAAGGACTCCGGCACCCCCGGTTGCACCACGTCCTCACCCTTGACAATGGCTTCGTAGGTCTTGACGCGGCCCATCACGTCGTCGGACTTGACCGTGAGCATCTCCTGAAGGTTGTAGGCTGCGCTGTAGGACTCGAGGGCCCAGACCTCCATCTCGCCAAACCTCTGCCCGCCGAACTGCGCCTTTCCTCCCAGCGGCTGCTGGGTGATCAGCGAGTACGGGCCGGTGGAGCGGGCGTGAATCTTGTCCTCCACCAGGTGTATGAGCTTCAGCATGTAGATGTAGCCGACGGTGACCGGCTGGAAGAACGGCTCCCCGGTCTGTCCGTCGTACAGGATGCTCTTGCCCAGCGTGGGAGCGGACTTTCCGGTCTCCTTGCTGAGCCTGAGTGCCTCCTGCGACATCTCTTCCTCCGTCATGCTGGAGGTGTCCAGTCCGGCCTCCTCCGACAGCCAGATGCGGAGGCACGCCTGTCTGGCCTCGCCCGGGTGACTGTCGCTGAAGACCACGCTGGGGTCGTATCCCCGCTCGGTGAGCCACTCGCTCAGCTTGTCCACGTCGGGCTCCGCGTCTCCGTTCTGGGATTGGGGCTCGATAGCGCCGGACTGCTGGATCATCCACGCCTTGGCTAGACCGTCCTCAATTGACCCATCCCTGGCCCCGTCGAATACGGGACTCGCCACCCTCATGCCCAGGCTGTGGGCAGCCATGCCTAGGTGGGTCTCCAGCAGCTGCCCCAGGTTCATGCGGGAGGGCACGCCAATGGGGTTGAGAATGATGTCAACCGGCGTGCCGTCAGCCAGGTAGGGCATGTCGGCCACCGGCAGCACGCGGGATATGACGCCCTTGTTGCCGTGGCGGCCGGCCATCTTGTCACCCTCCGAGATCTTCCTGGTCTGGGCAATCCAGACGCGTACCATAGTGTTGACGCCGGGAGGAAGCTCGTCCCTGTTGTCCCTCGAGAGGAACTTCACGTCGATTACCTTGCCGCGCTCGCCGTGGGGCACCCTTAGCGAGGTGTCCTTCACGTCGCGGGCCTTCTCACCGAAGATCGCCCTCAGCAGCTTCTCCTCCGCGGTGAGCTCGGTCTCGCCCTTGGGAGTGATCTTGCCGACCAGGATGTCGCCGGGGCCGACCTCCGCACCGGGTCGAACCACGCCGAACTCGTCCAGGTTGCGCAGGCCGTCTTCGCCCACGTTGGAGATGTCGCGGGTTATCTCTTCCGGACCGAGCTTGGTGTCCCTGGCTTCGACCTCGTACTTCTCGATGTGAATGGAGGTGAACTTGTCCCGCCGCAGCAGGTCTTCGCTCACGATGATCGCGTCTTCGAAGTTGTACCCCTCCCAGCTCATGAATGCCACCAGCACGTTTTGGCCAAGGGCAAGCTCGCCGTTGTCGGTTGACGAGCTATCGGCCAGCGGCTGACCGGCATCCACGTGCTGGCCTTTGGTCACAATGGCTCGCTGAGTGATGCACGTGCCCTGGTTGCTCCGCAGGAACTTGATCAGCGGATAAGACTCAACGTTGCCCTCCGCGTCCGTCACCTCAATGAGGCTGCCGGACACGCTTGAGACAACGCCGCCGTTCCTGGTGAGCACAACCTGTCCGCTGTCCTTGGCCACCCTGCCCTCCATGCCGGTGCCGACCAGCGGGGCCTCCGTGACAAGGAGCGGCACGGCCTGGCGCTGCATGTTGGATCCCATGAGCGCGCGGATGGCGTCGTCGTGCTCCAGGAAGGGAATCAGCGCCGCGGACACGCTCACAATCTGAATGGGCGAGATATCCATGTACTCCACGTTGGTTGGAGGCTCCATGGTGAATATCTCTCCCCTTCTGGCTTCCACCCTGTCCGTGGTGAACTGGTTCTTGTGGTCAAGGGGTGAGTTGGCCTGGGCAATGCGGAAGCGCTCCTCCTCGTCTGCGGCCAGGTAGTGGATATCGAGCGGATCGGATGAAGCGAACGGCTTGACCTTGACCGGCCGCGGCTCCAGGGCGGCGAGCCGCTTTGCCAGCGGGGCAGAGACGGTCTGGCCCTTGCGTGCAACCACCTTGCCCTCATCGCCCTCAACAGCCTCGGTGATTGTTCGGCCCTGGAGGTCAGGGTAGTTGCTGAGCACCTCGGTGACCACCCTTCGGTAGGGAGTCTCAATGAAGCCAAACTGGTTGGTCCTTGCATACGTGGCCAGCGAGCCGAGCAGGCCGATGTTGGGACCTTCCGGCGTTTCGATTGGGCAGATGCGGCCGTAGTGGGAGTGGTGCACGTCTCGCACATCGAAACCGGCGCGCTCGCGAGAGAGGCCGCCCGGCCCGAGTGCGGACAGGCGCCGCTTGTGCGTGAGCTCGGCCAGGGGGTTGGTCTGATCCATGAACTGCGACAGCTGCGACCCGCCGAAGAACTCCCGCACCGCCGCAACCACGGGGCGCACGTTGATCAGCGTGCCGGGCGTCACCTGCGTGGGATCGGGCTGCGTTGTCATGCGCTCGCGGATGACGCGCTCCATGCGCAGCAGACCGACGCGCATGCCGTTCTGCAGCAGCTCGCCAACGGCCCTGATCCGCCGGTTGCCCAGGTGGTCGATGTCGTCCGGCGGCTCGTGTCCGTTGTTGACCAGGATCATCTTCCTGACCACGGCCACCAAGTCGTCCTTCGTGATGTTCTGCTGGTCCGGGCCAACGTTGATGCCGAGCCTGCGGTTGAGCTTGTACCGGCCGACCTTGCCCAGGTCGTATCGCCGCGGGTTGAAGAACAGGTTCTCCATGAGGTTGCGGGCGTTCTCCACGTTGGGGGGCTCGCCGGGCCTGAGGCGGCGGTAGAACTCCAGCAGGGCTTCCTCCTGGCTCAGGACGTGCGTGTCACGCTCGAGCGTGGAGCGGATGTACTGGTGCGTGGGGTCGTTGTCCACCTCCTGGAACATGGTGAGCAGCTCGTCCTCGCTCACCAGGCCCAGCGCGCGCAGCAGCGTGGTCAGTGGCGCCTTGCGCTTGCGGTCCACCTTCACGGACAGCACGTCCCGGTTGCTGGTCTCGAACTCAAGCCATGCGCCGCGGTAGGGAATGAGCTTGCCGGCGCAGAGGTCGCGGTCGCTGGCCACGTCACGCTCAACGGTGAGGTACACGCCGGGCGAGCGCACCAGCTGGCTGACCACTACGCGCTCCGCGCCGTTGATGATGAAGGTGCCCTGAGAGGTCATCATGGGAATGTCACCCATGAAGAGGTTCTGCTCCTTGATCTCGCCGGTCTCCTTTATCAGAAGGCTCGACTTGACGTAGAGCGGAGCGGAGTAGGTGACCTCCTTGTCGCGGCACTCCTCCTCCGTGTACTTTGGCGGATGGAAGACGTGGTCGGTGAAGTTCAGCTCGAACCGGCCCCCGGTGAAGTCCTGGATAGGCGATATCTCCTCGAACAGCGTTCGGAGGCAGTCGCCCTTGAACCACTCAAAGGACGCTGTCTGAAGCTGGATGAGGTTCGGTACGTCCAGTACGGTGGGAATCTTGGCGTACGACTTCTGGTCCAGGGGGGCTACGACGCTGCCGGGCGAAACGACGGCTAGAGATGCCATTGTGAATCACGCTCCTGGTGAGTTAACTTGATCCGCCTTTCCTTGGGCGCGGGAAAATCGCAACTAGTTAGTCGCAGGGACAGAGGTGGAGAACACAGGATGAAGCATAAAATGACAGTATGCTACCATAACACGCGCGCAGCGGAATGTCAACGGCAATTCCGGGCAATCTCGCGCAGATTCCCCGGCTGCTAGCCGGCCTCGCGGTCTCGCCTGTCCCGCTCCTCCAGCGCCTCTCGCAGCGCCTCGACCTCCCGGCGGAGGCTGCGCTGCCTCTGCGACAGGTAGTACAGGTACGCGAAGAAGCCGATCCACGTCACGGTGTAGGCAGCGAATAGGTAGGGCAGGTTGGCCTCCGGGCCATCGTTCACCGCGGTCTCTTGCGGGTCCGGATCGGCGGCGTCCTGCTGGGCCAGAGCCGCCGCGGGCGCCAGCGCAAGGAGCAACATGACGGCCAATGCCGCAAGAGTGATTCTCAGCTTTCGGCCAATCGTGTTCATGCGCCCTCCATCGCGCGGTAGCCCGGCGCCGCAGTCTCGACGCCCATCCGTGCGCGGTCGGTCTCCTCTTCGCTCCGTCGCAGCGACAGCCGCTCCAGGAGCAGGTACGCAAACAGGAAGGTGAATGCCACTGTCGCCACCATCAGTACAGCCCTCATCGATGGTTCCAAGGCCCCCGTAGCCGCGGGGCCAACTACCAGCGGCGGGTGGACTGTGCGCCACCACACCACGGACATGTAGATGATGGGCACGTCCACGAACCCCACGATGCCCAGGATGGCCGCGAAGCGCGAGCCCTGGTCGCCTGGCGGGGAGTACGCACGCAGCATCAGGTAGGCCGCGTAGATGAGCCAGAGTATGAGCGAGGTGGTTAGCTTCGGGTCCCACGTCCACCACACGCCCCACGCGGGCTTGGCCCACGTGATACCGGTCACCAGCATCAGCGTGGTGAACAACATGCCAATCTCCGCCGACGTATGTGCCAGCCGGTCCATCGACCGGCTGCGCTTCCACAGGTAGCCCACGCTGCCCACGAGCACCCAGAAGAACGCGAAGAACCCGACCCACGCCAGCGCCACGTGGAAGTAGAATATTCGCTGGGAGATGCCCAGGTTCCGCTCCGTGGGCACCCAGATGAATACGAGGTAGAGGGTCAGCAGCATCAGCGCTGCGCTCGTCACGAGCAGTGCGTTCTTCACCGGCGGGTTCGTCGTCATGGCCTCATCACTCCTGTATCACGTGCTCGAATGCGAATGCGCAGAAGACCAGCGCCAGAACGTCGAAAACGGCTATAAGCTGCACCCACTTGGCGATTTCACCCCACGACCTGCCCTCCAGCACGCCCGCGGTAGCCGCCACCGCGCCTATCACGACAGGCACCACGATTGGCAGGAACAGCATCGGCAGCATGATCTCGCGGGAGCGCGTGTTGACGGCGATCGCCGAGAACAGCGTGCCCACGGCCACAAAGCCCAGCGTGGCCAGCAGTATCACCAACAGCAGCATCGGTTGAAATGGCGACACGTCGAAGAGAACGGCGAAGAACGGCAGAAGCACGGCCTCAGCCGCCAGCATGAACGTGAGACCGCCGAGCATCTTGCCGACGAACAGAGCGTCCCGCCCCGTGGGCGTCAGCAGCAGGCCCTCCAGGTTGCCCCTGTCCTTCTCCAGTGCGAACGTCCGCGTCAGCCCCAGCACCCCTGCGAAGGTTAACGACACCCACAGCACGCCCGGCGCCACAATGGGCGTGAACTGCGTCTCCTTGTTCACCGCAAAGTTGAGTATCACAAGCGTGAGGATGGCGAAGGTTAGCACGGCGGTGATTACCTCCTTGGCCCTCACCTCCGTGAGCACGTCCTTCCACATCATGGTGGCGACCACGCTCCAGAACCCAGTCACGGCGCTACCCTCGTATGGCGGCCGTAGATGTCGCGCAGCGTGGCCTCATCCACCATCGCCCGCTCCTCCTCGAACGCGATCCGGCCGTTCGCGAGTATTGCGACGCGGTCGCCCAGTGCGAGTCCCCTGTCCAGGCTGTGCGTGGCCATGAGTACTGTGCGCCTGCCCCTATCACCGGCGGACGCGATGGCGCTCAGCATCTCAAGCGCCTCCTGGTCCAGCCCCGTCTCCGGCTCATCGAGCAGCAGGATGGGCGGGTCGTGAAGGACTGCGCGGGCAAGCGACGCCCGCTTCTGCATGCCGTGCGACAGCGTGCCCACCCTGCGAGCGAGATGGGGGCGCAGGCCCACCATGTCGGCCGCCTGCTCAATGCGCTCGTCGAGGTTCTTCAGCCCGAACATCCTGCCGTGGAACATGAGGTTCTCGCGGCCGGTCAGGTCGGCGTACAGAAGGGGCTGATGGGTGACCACTCCTATGTTCCTCCTGACGGCCGTGGCGTCCTTGCTCAGGTCGAATCCGGCGATCGACACCTCGCCGGCGTCCGGTCGTGCTATTGTGGCCAGCACCTTGATGAGGGTGGTCTTGCCGGAGCCGTTGGGGCCGAAGACGGTCAGGAACTCGCCCCATTGCAGAATCAGGTCAAGTCCTCTGAGCACCAAGCGAGGCCCGTAAGCCTTGCTCAGGCCACTGACTTGGATGGCAAGGGCCTCGCGGCCTCCCGACTCTGCCATGCTACCCCTCGGCTCGCCCGCCATGTTGGCCTGCCCGGCAATCCACTTCCGAGGGAACATGATACATCAATTGTGAATTATCGCGCAAGCGGAGGGGGGCATATCTGTCTTGAGCGCCGTTAGCGAATTCCAACGATAGACAGCGCCCGTATGGTGCATTATAATGTAAGCGTGGGACTTGGCCGTGGTAAGAATGCGGCGTAGGGGTGCACGTCTAGGTAATTCGTAACACTGTGGCGTAGAACCGCAGCCGTATGTCTCGTGGCTGGGCCGGCGGCGAATCTGGAGAGAGTGGGGGTGCGAAGTGTACGAGGCGCAGGCCGGTAGAGTCCTATCAGCTTCTCGTAATCTGCCATCGGGCGTAGCGGTCGCCATACTGGCCTTACTGATCATTGTGGGCCTGTTCTACGCCCTCGACAACCGGCCGGACCGTCCCGCGGACCCCGCTACCTCCTTTGCTTCCGCCTTCGATGGCGTGAGGGAATTGGACACCGTGCGCGTCGTCATGGAAGGGCATCAGACCGGCGGCGTGAGCTCGCATAGGTTCACCAACCTGGGCATTCTTGACATCGAGATTACGGAACATTACTTCCCCGCGGACTGGGACGCATTCAAGGAACAGACCGAGGAGGAGTGCATGGTGCAGGATGGGGATTATCGCCGCTGCATCATTCGCAAGCGCGGCACTGGGGAAAAGGTCGGGGAAATCGCAACAGGATTCTTGACGAAGACCACAATAGAGGGAAACGTCGCGCTACCGGATAAGGTTCACTACTGGATGACTCTGGAGGCTGACCGTACCGTCAGCATGAGCGGTGGAATATGGCCTACCATTGAGAGCGTCTACGTGGATGGCAAGACTTGGTCGAAGACGGGTTCCTACTGGCATACGTCCGGCCCCGATGGCTCACTCTTGCCGCTTGAGTTCGCTCTTTTCCGATGGGACCTGCTGGACGTGCCGGGCAGAGAGAGCCGAGGTCTCCTGGAGCGGTACGATACCGTGGAACGGCTTGAGGACACCGAGCTTGACGGGTTGCTGGTAGAGGGCTTCCTGGCCCGCAGCGTAGACGGTGGTGAGACCATAGAGGTTTGGGTAGGCAAAGAAGACGGCCTCGTGAGGAAGGTGGTCTCCAGGTTTGACGTGGGCACGGGACCGGACGCCTTCACGCGGGAGCAGACCTATACGTTCAGCAGGTTCAATGAGCCGGTGGACATTCCAACCCCGTGGCCGTGTTTCGGCGCGCCACACTGTTAGGAGACGTTCAGCGGCCAGAACGGAGCCGCACCGCTAGGGGCTGGATTCCCTAAACTCACAAACGAAGTGCAACACCTTGCTAAGGTGTTGTCATGGGAAACAGATACAAGCATGTCACCATTGAAGAGCGATGTGAGATGGCCCGTCTACGAGCCGCGGGACAGGGTGTCCGTCAAATCGCAGCAGGTCTGGATCGCTCGCCATCGACGGTTGCTAGGGAGCTGAAGCGGAATGGCACACAGAGTATGGGATACCGGCCAGTGTACGCCAACCAGCAGGCCCACGCCCGCCGCTGGCGTGGTTCCAAGCTGGAGCGTGACAGCGCTCTGCGCCAGCAGGTCCTCTCCCGACTCAAACAGGGGTGGTCTCCGGAGCAGGTGTCTGGTCGCCTGGCTCTGGAGACCGGTATGCGGGTCATATCCCATGAGAGCATCTACAGGTTCATCTATGGTCAACTGGCCAGGAAGAAGGACTACGCTTGGCGTAACTACCTGCCTCGTGGGAAGTCGAAGCGTGGCTGGCGGGGTCGCAGGGGAGGCAGCCCGGCATCCTTCATTGCCCACCGGCGCCCTGTTGCAGAACGTCCCCTGGGAGCTGACAACCGACGGACTCCCGGACACTGGGAGGCTGACCTGATGCTGTTCCGCACCTATGGTCAGGCGGTGCTCACCCTCCACGAGCGCCACTCACGTATGCTTATAGCTCTCAGGCCACAGGGCAAGGCGTCATACCCTATAGCCTCGGCTATGGGAAGAGTCCTTGCCCCACTTCCCCCAGAGTGGCGCCAGACCATCACCTTCGATAACGGCACAGAGTTCGCAAGACACCACCAACTCCATGAAATGGGTATCCAGACCTTCTTCTGTGATACTCACTCACCCTGGCAGAAGGGAGGTGTGGAGAACGCCATAGGGCGGATGCGTCGTACACTGCCCAGGAAGACCGACCTGGCCGGCCTCTCTGAGGACCGGTTCACTCAGCTGGTGCAAGCCTACAACAACACCCCACGCAAGTGCTTGGGCTACAGGACCCCGGCTGAGATATTCAACCAGGTGTTGCACTTGAAATGTGAATCCACCTTCCTGCTTCCGCAGGAGTGACGGCGGTGGCGGGCGGCGGCAATTCTCTGATTCGACATGAACTGCAGTAGAGCGTAAAATAGTTGCATCGCGTCAGCGAACAACTCCTCAAGTCCTGTGTCCAACTCTTCGCCATAATCTAGGAGACTCAGGGAAGAGAGGAAGAAGCAAATGAACGGACGGGTATTGGACTATTCTGTTCAAACCAACTCGGGGTTGATCTCGGGAGATGACGGCAACAGATATAACTTCGTCGGAGCCGAATGGAAAGATCAGGTTATTCCCCACCGGGGAATGCGGGTAGACTTTGAGGCCAAGGGCAGTGATGCCGCAGCGATCTACCGTGCTGTGTCGGCCTCCGGTATTGGCGGGATTGATGGCGTATTAGGAACCGAGAAGACCAGGTTGGCAGCCGGGCTATTGGGGATTTTACTTGGCTGGGCTGGCGTCCACAAGTTCTACCTAGGCATGAATAGGCCCGCAAAACTCCAGCTGTTGGTTGGCGGCGGCGGCTTGGTCTTGTCCATGATTCTGGCCAATATGTTCATGGCTTTGGCAACTTTCGGCATTTACTACATTGGGATCTGGATGTACACGGTTGGCTATACCGCTCTGATAGCCGCCGCCATACTTGGTCTGGTGGAAGGCATAATCTACCTCACCAAGTCCGATGAAGATTTCGCGCAGACCTACCTTACCGGCAAGAAAGAGTGGCTCTAGTCCTGGAATGGCCTGTTCTACAGTGTTCCTGTTGTAGTTGGGAAACATGCCAAGCGGGGTGAAGGCGCCATTGAGCTACCATCCGAGAGCTGACCACTAAGGCGGTAGCTCCGCTCGGAATGGCGGTGGTGGGCGGGCTACGGCAATCCCCCAAATTGACACCTCACGTCGCCCACTGGTAGAATTGCGGCTACAAGAGGTTTCACAGCCCCACACTCAAGCGAGGTCCAATATGGCAACTGCAAAGGAAATCTCACTGGACGACATCAAGGAAGCCCTCAGGGACGTCTATGACCCGGAGATTCCCGTCAACGTCTACGACCTCGGCCTCATCTACGACATCCAGCTCGACGGCGGCCAGGTGTACGTGCAGATGACGCTCACCGCGCCCGGCTGCGGCATGGGCCCCTACATCGCACAGAACGCGGAGTGGCGCATCGCAGAGATCGAGGGCGTGGAGGACGTTGAGGTCGATATGGTGTTCGACCCTCCGTGGAACCCGGAGATGATCACCGAGGACGGGAAGAAGCTGCTGGGGCTGGACTAATCGCCCAGATTCCGGCCTTTCCCTTGCCACCTGCGCCCTACCATCCCGGGCGCGCTCGGAGGTACATGACCCTATGACCCGCCAGATGTCACCCCAAGAGCAGGCGCGCCTGGAGGCCATGAAGCGGAATTGGCAGCAGCGCCGCCAGATCACCGACAGGCTGTCACGCATCCGCAACAAGATCGGCGTGTACAGCGGCAAGGGCGGCGTGGGCAAGACCACCGTGGCCGTCAACCTCGCCGTCACGCTCGCGCAGAAGGGCTACTCCGTCGGCCTCATGGACACTGACATCGACTGCCCCAATGCCAGCCGCGTCCTGGGCGCCACCGAGAAGCCAACCATGCAGGACGACATGCTCATCCCGCCGGTGCAGTACGGCGTGAAGATCATCTCAATGACCTTCTTCCAGCAGAACGAGGAGGAGGCGATCATCTGGCGCGGCCCCATGGTGCACAACGCCATCAACCAGTTCCTGCAGACCACCGACTGGGGTGACCTGGACTGCCTTGTGGTTGACCTACCGCCCGGAACGTCGGACGCGCCGCTCACGGTGATGCAGGCGCTCAGCC
Organism: Dehalococcoidia bacterium; assembly: GCA_034423135.1. Taxonomy (GTDB): domain Bacteria; phylum Chloroflexota; class Dehalococcoidia; order Lucifugimonadales; family UBA2985; genus JAPPHY01. The sequence goes on from DAOUJC010000024.1 coordinate 28,249, forward strand.
TGGACGGCTTCGTAGTGGTCACGTCGCCTCAGGCGTTGGCAAAGCTGGACGCCAAGCGTTCCATCAACATGATCCGCAAGCTGAACGTCAAGGTGCTGGGCGTGGTGGAGAACTTCAGCGGCGACGTGTTTGGCAGCGGCGCGGGCGAGGAACTTGCGCATGAGATGGAGCTGCCGTTCATGGGTCGCCTGGATCTCAGAGCCGACTACCGGGACACGTCCAAGCCAACCGTCCTCACAAGCCCGCTTGTCGCCGCGGAGTACGAGAGCGTGGCAGCGGCCCTGGAACCGACGCTGGCCGCCAACCTGGCCGGCTAGTCTCCGCCCTCTTCCTCCACACTGCCGCTGTCCGGCGCAGGCAATGCTGCCCTGGACGGTCGCCTCCGTCGCCGGATGCGTCTCACCCGGCTCGCAACGTAGCTCTGCAGGTGCGTGACCTCCCGCGCCAAGGCAACCCGGAAGTGCGAGCTATACTCGCCCATCTTGCGGTACTTCCTGTACCTGTCCCTGAGCAGGCGTCTGGGCGAGCGCTCCTGCAGAACGTCAAGCTCTGCCTCGATGGCCGTTCGAAGCGCCAGAGCAAGCGCGTCCGGGTCGGTCCGGCCTCCTTCAGGAGGCACGGCGACGATGTCGTCGATGATGCCCAGTTCCTGGCAGTCCTGGGCCGTGAGAGTCAACGGCTCCGGGATGCGCCTGCTGCGCGGCGAGTCTCGGTACAGAAGCGCCGCCCTCACCTCCGGCGACGTCACGGCGTAGGTGGCACTCTCCAGCATCAGGAGCCGGTCCGCAACCGATAGCGCCAGCGCGCCCTCGCTTCCGCCCTCGCCTATGACGACGGCGACTGTGGGCACCGGGAGCTGCGCCATCCGGGACATTGCGGAGGCGATTGCGCTGCCCAGGCCGCGCTCCTCCGACTCCAGGCCGTAGTTCGGCCCCGGTGTGTCGATGAGCGTAATGAGGGGCAGCCTGAGTTTGTCGGCGAGCCTCATCAACCGCTCTGCCTTGCGGAACCCCTCCGGGTATGCACGACCCTCGTGCCGTTCCCTGGCTGATACGTCGTGGCCCTTCTCCTGGGCAATCACCGCCACGGGGCGGCCTCCCAGGCTTCCCAGTCCTGCCACCACGCTCGGGTCATCGCCGTGAAGCCGGTCGCCGTGAAGCTCCTCGAACACCGGCATGGCGCGACGTATAAGGTCCAGCGACGTGGGACGTTGCCCGCGCTTCGCTACTCTCACAGACTGCCAAGACGCCGGCCACAGCTCCTCCAGCCGGTCGCTCTCCGGGCCTGACGCGTCCGGCTTCGCAGACTCTGCGTCTTCGTCGTCGTCACGCTTGGGCGCCATGACGCTCAGAAGCCTGACCAGGAGGCCGCGCAGGTGCTCCCTGTCTACGGCCCTGTCGATCATGCCGTGAACCAGGTGGGCCTCCGCCGTGCTCGCCCACGCTGCTTGGGCATTCCTCGTTCCGCCCGCCTGCCGCCTGGAAGGCGCCAGCCCAAGAACCGCGCCCGGCTCCGCCAGTACCACGTCCGCCATGTTCGCAAAGCCGGAGAAGGCCTGGCCGGTGGTGGGATGCGCCAAGACCGATATGAATGGCAGACCCTCCCGGTTCAGGCGGTTAACGGCCACGGACGTCTTGGCAAGCTGCATCAGGGAGAGAACCCCGTCCTGCATCCTGGCGCCGCCGCTGGTGACCACGGCCACAATGGGCAGCTTGCGGCGAGTGCCCATCTCGAAGGCCAAAGCGACCTTCTCTCCCATCACCGCGCCGAGCGTACCTCCCAGGAAACGGTAGTCAAGGACGATGAGAATGACCGGCACGCCGCCGATAGCAGCGCGGCCGGTGATCGCCGCCTCCGTGAGACCCGTCCTGCGCCTGTCGCGCCGCCGCTGCATCTGCGACGACGTGGCCAGGCCAAGCGACACTATCGAGCGCTGGCTCTCGCGGAACGTGCCGGGGTCGGCAAGAAGCGCTATGCGCTCCCTGGCAGGGATGGGGAAGTGGAAACGACACGTGGGGCACACGTGCTGCTCCAGGTAGAGCGGCACGTCCACCAGGGACACGTTGCAGTGGTTGCAGGACTCCAGAGGCCACTGCTCATCGACTGGAGGGCTGGGAGTCCTGACAAGAAAGCCGGCCAGCCGGTCCGCGAGACTCCTTACCAAGGCTCATCCTCCCGCGCCGGGGCTTCTGCCCCTGCTCACCAACACGTCTCGAGACTTCCCGGGCTCACCCGGTCCCACGACGCCCTCCTCTTCCAGCAGGTCCATCAGCCGGGCCGCCCGCGGGTATCCGATCCGCAGCCGCCTCTGCAGAAGCGACGTTGACAGGCGGTTGTGCTGCGTGGCCAAGTCCCACGCCTTGTCCAGCAGGTCGTCGCCGGACTCTCCGTCAAACTGCCCGCTCTCCCTGGGCGGCTCCGCGCTCTCCAGCGAGATTGGGGGAGGCGTCGGGCCGCTCTGCTTTCGCCAGTGGCTGACGATGTCGCCGATTTCGCGGTCAGAGAGGAATGCGCCCTGCACACGAGTGGGCTTGGGCGCGTCCGAGGGATCGAACAGCATGTCGCCGCGGCCCAGGAGGTTCTCGGCTCCCGCGCTGTCCAGGATGGTGCGGGAGTCCACCTGCGACGCCACGGCGAAGGCGATGCGCCCCGGGAAGTTGGCCTTGATCAGGCCGGTCACCACATCCACGGAGGGGCGCTGCGTTGCCACAACCAGGTGGATGCCCGTGGCCCGGCCCAGCTGGGCAAGCCTGACGATGGAGTTCTCGATATCCTTGGAAGCCGTCATCATCAGGTCCGCCAGCTCGTCCACGGCTACCACGATGAAGGGCATCTTCTCGTGGGGAGCACGGTCGCGGTTGTAGCTCTCGATGTTACGGGATCCGGCCTCCTCCAGGAGCTTGTAGCGCGCCATCATCTCGGAGATCATGCCCCGCAGCGCCTGCACCGCCATGTCCACCTCCACAATCACCGGCATGATGAGGTGGGGGATGCCGTTGTAGGGCGTCAGCTCCACGCGCTTGGGGTCTATCATCAGCAGCCTTGCCTCCCACGGCGAGGTCTGCATGATTATTGAGGTGATCACCGTGTTGACGCACACGCTCTTGCCGCTTCCGGTGGAGCCGGCTATAAGAAGGTGAGGCATCCGGGCCAGGTCTGCGACGGCAGTCTCGCCGCCGCTCTTGGTGCCAAGCGCGAGCGTCAGCTTGGAGCGCTCCAGCATCGAGCGGTACTCGTCCGTCTCCATGACGTCGCGCAGGTTGACCGTCGCCGGCTTTGAGTTCGGCACCTCAATGCCCACGAGCGACGCGCCGGGTATCGGCGCCTCGATTCGCAGGCTCGGGGCCGCGAGGGCCAGCGCCAGGTCCTTCTCACGCGCCAGTATGTTGTCGACCTTCACGCGAGTCGAGCTGTCATCGCTCCGGCCGGACGCGCCGTCACCACTCTCGCCGCCGCCCTTAGACTGGCGGTTGCGCCTCATCCATCCTGGCACCAGACCGAACATGGTGACAGTCGGGCCGGGCTTCACCTCAGACACGCTCACCTCGATGCCGTAGTCCGCCAGCGTGTTCTCGATTAGCTCGGACGTGGCCTCCGCGTCGATGCCGGGCTCCTTGCTTCCGGCTGGGGACTCCGCGAGCGCCGTCACGGGCGGTGGCGCCCAGAGAGCCAGCTCTGCGGGCGAAACGTACGGAATAGCGGGCCTCTCCACTTCCGGCATAGCCGAAGCCGGTGCCGGCTGTCTTGCGGTGACCGGCGGCGGAGCGGGCGCAGTTGGAGCACTCCTCGGCCGAGCCTCAGCCGGCTTCTCCTCCAAGGCGCCGTCGCCGTTCTGGCTTCTTGGCATACGCGGGGTCAGCTCCTGCATGGCCTGCTGCCTTCGCATCGCCGTAGCGGAGCTGCGCTCGGACTGGCGGGGGACGGGCGCCTCCTGTACGGAGATGGTGGCCGGTTCCGGCTTATTTCTTCGCAAGAAGCTGAAGACACTGGCCACAACCCTGCCCGCGGCGCGAGCGCCTCGCCCGACTACCGGCAGAGCGCGTGAGGCTTTGCGAGCGGCAATGCCCGTAAACCGGGCCGACCTGCGAAGCCAAAACAGCGTCCCGGAGGGCGCGGCGATCGTGATTGCCACGGCTGCCAGCGCCAGCAGGCGCACTGCGCCCAGAATGTCGGACGGGCCCTTGATTGCCAGTCCGATCTCGCCTCCCAGCGACACCTCATTGAGAATGCCCTCGTAGCCGATCAGGTAGCCCATGCCGCCCCACATCGCAATTGTGCCCACGAGGCCAGCGGCCCACCGATTCCAGTAGCGCCTCACCAGCAAATGCCGGCGCTTCCAGACCGCCAGGGCAAGTGCCATGGCCCATATCAGCGTCGGCAAGAACCCGAACGCGAAGGTCCTTACAAGCGAGTCTCTCGCATTGACGAAGCCGTCGATTATCTGAGCGTGAAAGACCCCCGCGACGGCCACGACCGCGATCGCCAGGATCACGGCGCTCGATACCAACTTGTGCTGCCACACACGCTGCGCAAATCGCTTCATAAAGGCCCCCTCAGACCTCCTTCACCATTGGGACGATCATAGGCCTTCTTCCGGTGCGTTCACGTAGAAAGCCCGCCGTCGCTTGCTTTACTCGCTCGGCGACCTGCGCCCTGTCCATCGGCTGCGCGCCGTTTCCATTGATCGCTTCCATCACCACCTGCGCGGTTAGTTCGGCTATCTCGCCCTGCTCCTCCATGTCGATGAAGCCGCTGGAGACCATCTCCGGAAGGCCCAGCAGGTGGCCGGTCCTGGAGTCATGCGTTACCACCATGACCACGATGCCGTCCTGCGAGAGGAGCCTGCGGTCCCTGAGCACGCCGTTCATCATGCCCCAGGTGCGTCGGCCATCCACAAAGACGGGGCCGGCCTTCACCCTGTCCGTCACCTCTGCCCAGTCAGGGCCGATCTCCAGCACGTCCCCATCCTCCATCACAAATGTGTTGTCCGCGGCAATGCCCAGCGCGCCCGCCAGGGCCGCGTGCGCCTTCAGATGCCGGTACTCCCCGTGAACCGGCACGAAGTACTGAGGGCGAACAAGATTGATCATGAGCTTCAGCTCTTCCTGGCTGGCGTGTCCGTGGACGTGAACAAGGGCGACGCGATCATGGAGGACGTGGGCGCCCCTGCGCAGCAGGTTGTCGATGGTCTTGCTGACGACAGTCTCGTTGCCCGGTATGGGCGTGGCCGAGATCACGACTGTGTCGCCGGGGATGATGTTGACGTCGCGGTGCTCCCCGCTTGCGATGCGCACCAGGGCCGACGTTGGCTCGCCCTGGCTCCCGGTGGTCATGATGACCACCTCCTCCGGCGGGAGATCCCTGACCTCCCGGAGTGTCGCCAGGACCTCCGGCGGCGCGGACAGATAGCCCATCTTCAGGGTCATGTTCACGTTGTCCACAAGGCTGCGCCCCACGAACGCCACCCTTCGCCCGTGCCTGCTCGCCGCGTCCAGCACAAGCTGGATCCGCGAGATGAGGGATGCGAATGTGGCCACCAGCACCCGTCCATCCGCCGTCGCAATCGCCCTGTCGAGCGCCTCACCCACGACGCGCTCGGAGGGCGTGTAGCCGGGCACCTCCGCGTAGGTGGAGTCGGACAGGAGAAGCAGCACGCCGTCGCCGGTCAGCGCCGCCAGGCTGCTGAGGTCCGTGGGCGGGCCGTCTACGGGCGTGTGGTCTACCTTGAAGTCGCCGGTGTGAATCACCAGCCCCAGGGGAGTCTGGATGGCCAGCCCCATCGCGTCCGGTATGCTGTGGCACACCGGGTACCACTCCACGCGGAAGCAGCCGAACTCCACCGGTTCCCCGGGAGACACAACCTCCAGCCGGGCGTCCCGCGTGTCCCTGTGCTCCTTCAGCTTCACCTGGATAAGGCCGGCCGCCAGGCGCGGGGCGTAGACGGGTACGTCAAGCTCGCGCAGCACGAACGGGAGAGCGCCGGTGTGGTCCTCGTGGCCGTGGGTGATCAGGATCGCGCGTACGCGGTCGCTGTTCTCCTTTAGGTAGGTGATGTCCGGGATGATGAGGTCGACGCCGGGCGTGTCCTCCGCCGGAAAGAGCACCCCGGCGTCGATGACGACGATGTCGTCACCGCACTCCAAGGCCATCATGTTCTTGCCGATGTCCCCGAGACCGCCAAGCGGAATTACCTTCAGATGTGGAGCCATGTGTATCCTCAGAACATGCTGAGCTGTTCTTCCTGCGGCCCCTCCTGGGGCTGAGGCGCCGCCCTGAGCAGCTCCGGAAGCTTCTGCATGTCCTCTTCTATGACCTTACGGAGCGCATGCTGACGCAGCGCAGCCGCAGGATGGTAAATGGGGTATACGATGGTCCCGTTTATGTTGCGGGGCCTACCCCTGGCCTTGCCGATCGCCTCGCCCGGCAAATAGCTAGCCAGCGAGTAGCGACCCAGCGTCACGATAACCTTGGGCGAAATCACTTCCATCTGACGATCCAGGTACTTGCGGCAAGCTGCCATCTCGCCAGGCAACGGGTCGCGATTGTTGAGGGGCCGGCACTTCACGGTGTTGGTGATGAACACCTGCCCGCGGCTGAGTCCTGCGTGCGAGAGGAGCTCTTCCAGCAGATGGCCGGCAGCGCCCACAAAGGGTCTTCCCTGCTGGTCCTCGTTGAAGCCCGGCGCCTCTCCTACCAGTACAATATCCGCGTCAGACGGCCCCTCGCCCGGTACGGCGCGGGTTCTGTTGCGGGAGAGGGCGCAATCGGTGCAAGTAGATATCTCCCCGCCGATCTGGTCTAGGTTATCCATGAGCTCCATGGCCAACGCCAATGGCTGATTCTTGCGCGCATGATAGCACTTGCGAGTGTGACGGTCAATTTCTCGGGGGCGCGTTGACACTGCGCGGGCGTAATGCTATCCTGCGGCATCGCACCTGCCTGCCGGTGTATGGCCCACGGACGGGACGTCTCATTGAACACCCTCAAGACCATCGCCGTTGGGCTATCGATGTCGGTTGGCTCACTGCTGGTGTTGCTGCTGGTGCTGGAGGTGGTCCTTCGCTTCACCATAGCCCAGCCCTCTGAGCTGTACGCCGACCTCACCTATGACCGCGACCTGGACGCCGAGTTCTACCGGCGCAGCTTCCTGGAGCTTTACCCGCGCGACCTCGACTGGCGCCGCGGCGTCTACGACCCCCACCTCGGCTGGGACCAGCCCTACAACTCCAACACGGGCGGGAGCAGGACCGTCGGCAGCACGACCTACGACCTGCAGCCCGCCGAGGACGTGCTGCGAGTGGTCGCCATCGGTGACTCCTTCGTGTTCGGCTCGTACGTGGACTCCGACGAGACCTACCCCGCGCAACTCGAAACGCTGCTGGACAACGGCGAGGTCCTCAACATGGGCGTTGTGGGGTACGGCATCGACCAGGCGGTGCTCAAGTACCAGGCATATGGAGAGCAGTACGACCCCGACGTGGTGCTGCTGGGCACGTTTCCCCACAACTACATCAGGACGGCGCTTCCCTTCTACGGCTTCTCCAAGCCCGTGTTCGAGTACGACGAGCGCGCCGGAACTATGCGGCTCACGAATACCGACATTCCGCCTCCACAAGAGGTGTACGACGCGCTCGACCGAGAGCTAGACCCGCCGGCGCTCTACTCTCTCGCGTTCCTGCGTAACCGGCTGACGCGCGTCTACTGGCGCCTGTTCGGCGAAGACATCAAGGAGAGCTATCACCAGGACGTGGACCGCGTCGTCGAGCACGTGCTTCGCCTGCTGCAGGAGTCCACGGAGGCTACGGGCGCGAGGTTGATCATCGTGCAGGTGCCGCACGGGACCGGCTTTCGCAACGAAGAAGCGTGGCAGAGCGCTGCGGAGGACGCCACACACACGCACCTCATCGCGCTCTACGAGAAGCTGGGCATACCATACGTGGACCTGCTGGAGGAGTTCAGGCGGCGCAACTCGTTCGACAGGGTATTCGACGACCTGTACATTCGGGTGGCGGAGGACCTCACGGGCCATCTGACGCCGGAGGGCAACCTGGAGGTTGCGCGAATCGTCAAGGAGCGCCTGGACGAGCTGGGCTGGGAACCGCGGGAGCGGTAGTGCTGCCATGAGCGGAATCCTCCGTTCCTTCCCCATTCCTGCGTAGGCAGGAATCCATCCCCCGCTTGCCCCCCTGGACTCCTGCTTCCGCAGGAGTGGTTACGGGAGCGCTGCCCGCTCATCTGGTTCGACACGCTCACCATGAGCGGGCCGGGGCGACTCACGGCCCGGAGAGGCATCCGTCCGCTCACCCTGAGCTTGTCGAAGGGCATGAGCGAACGGCACTGGCGTATGTAGGCCCGCTCAAATGGTTCGACACGCTCACCACGAGCGGGCTGGGGCGACTCACGGCCCGGAGAGGCATCCGTCCGCTCACCCTGATGGTATGAAAGAGTCACCTGATTCCTGCATGCTGTATGGGAGAAGACCAACAGCAAAGGAGGGACCAGGTGACACTATATATTGGACTGGATGTACA